>DASZGF010000107.1:0-36423 GCA_035939115.1 Binataceae bacterium (SeqCode) | reverse complement strand
GATGGCTCCGGTGGACGAGGTGTCGGAGGTCGGCAAGGTCATCCGATCTTACGCGTCTCGCTTCATGGGTATTGCGCTTAAGGTCAAGGATATCCATCAAGCTGACGCGCACATGAAGAGCAAAGGAATAACGCCCACTTACTTCGACCCCATCTACCTGGACGTATTCTTTTTTACCAACCCAAAAGAGACCTGCGGAATTCCCTACGAGTTTTGCCAGGTCGAGATGCCCAATGACCTGAGACTGCGGCCCGAATGGTCGCCCGATTGGTGGTGCGACCACCATCCGCTGGCGATCGAGAAGCTTTCCAGCGTTGCGACCGCGACGGAGGACCTGGAGCGGACAAAAAAATTCTACCGCGAAGTCTTCGAATTTGAGTCGCTGGGAGAACGCAACCTGGAGAGCGAGGGGGCCAAGGCTGCGGCGTTCCGGGTTGGCGACTTCGTGCTGGAGGTCATGCAGCCCGTGACCAAGGGCACGCCGCTGGCGGATTTCGTGGCGAGTTATGGGGGCGGGGTTTACTCATTGAACTTCAAGGTCAAATCGGTGCCGAAAGCCGCGGAGTATCTCAAGTCGAAGAACCTTCATCTCATTGGCGATCCACAGCGGCGGTTTTCTATCGATCCGCGCGATTCATTCGGGGCCCGATTCACCTTTTTGAGTGAAGAACTGCCCAACCTCTCGCGCACATGATCGGGCCCCGATAACCGCTTCTCACGCCTTCCGTACCAGCGTGCGGCTGCGGTTCAACGCGTCAATTGTCTTGAAATAGTCTACCACCGCTCCAATCGGCAGCGACGGATTGCGGCCAGGAGGTTTCCAATGTCTCCTGGCGCAGATCGGCGCCACTTTAATAGGCCTTTCGTCCTATATCGAAACTTTGTGGAAATGCGTAAGTTTGGGGCGAAGCTTGAGGTATTCGAATCGCAATATCGTTCACCAGATGGTCCAACAGACATGGCATTACTGAATAAGCGCAGGTACCGCCTGCTTCCCGTATCGCTGATTGTAAGCCTTTTGTTTTTCGGAATTCCCGTTCTCGACGGATGCTCGCGGGGTGGCGAGCAGTCCGCGCCGGCGCCTTCGCCGCAGTCCAGTACGGCCGCGCCAGCGGCGCCGGCAGTGCAGGCGCCGCCGTCCACGATGGCGCCCTCGCCGGTGCCGACTGTGAATCCAGCCGCGATGCAGCCGGGACCCGCCCCGGGCGGCGCCACAGCGCAGCAGTTGCAGGAACTGGTCGCGCCGATCGCGCTTTATCCGGACATGCTTATCGCGCAAATCCTGGCCGCTTCGACCTATCCGACGCAGGTGGTGGAGGCGGACCGTTTCATGAAACAGAACCCCAACCTGAGCGGCGACGCGCTGGCCGCCCAGATCAATCCGCAGTGGTGGGATCCCAGTATCAAATCGCTCTGCCAGTTCCCCTCCGTGCTCAAGACCATGAGCGATAGCCTGGCGTGGACCTCGGCGCTGGGTGAGGCGTACTACAACCAGCCCAACGACGTCATGGCCGCAATCCAGGTGATGCGCAAGCGGGCGATGGACGCCGGGACTCTAAAGAGCACGCCCCAACAAAAAGTAGAGGTCCAGACCGCATCCGCGCCGCCATCCGAAACGGCGCCGGCGCAGGGCGGCGTGCAGCAACCGGCCCAACAACAGGTGGTGGTGATTCAGCCGGCCCAGCCCAACACGGTTTATGTGCCTACCTATAATCCGACCACGGCATATGGCGCGCCGGTCGCCCAGCCGCCGGGATATTCGGGCACCGACGTGCTGGCCGCAGGAGTATTGGGCTTCGGCGCCGGCGTCCTGCTCGGTTCCTTGGTCAACAATGGCAACAACAATTGGGGATGCAACTGGTACGGTGGCTACGGTGGGTACGGCGGTAACGTGGTTTACAACCGCAACGTCTGGGTATCCAATTCTAACATCGTAGCGGGACGGTGGGGCAACGCTGGCTATCGGCCCGGATACCCCGGCTATAGACCTGCTTATCCTGGATATCGGCCCGGTGCTCCCGGCTATCGTCCGGGTTACCCCGGCGGCAATCCTCGTCCGATGCCATACTCCGGCAGAGGGCAGCAATTCGCCGGCAACAATCCAAACCTGAGGCCCAACTTTCCCAAGCCTGAGACCCTGCCCAATCGCCCAGGTAATAGCAACAGACCGGGCGGCAATCGAGGTGCGAACCGACCAGGGGGTAATGTTGGTGGGAATCGGCCCGGAGGCAATTTGGGCGGTGGCAGGCTAGGCGGTAATCCCGGGGGTAACAGGCCCGGCAACGTCGGAAGTAACAGGCCCGGCGGCAACTTTGGCAGTAACAGGCCGGGCAATCTCGGCGGCGGCAATCTGGCGGCGAATAGACCCCAGCGGCCTTCGACCAGGCCAGCCAACAACCCGATGCGCGGCTATGGCGGTGGCGGCGCAGCGGGCGCCAACCGCGGAGGCCGTGGCGGCGGCGCCTTTGGTGGTGTTCAGCCGGGCGGCTTTGCCCAGGCGGCGAGCAATCGTGGCAGGAACAGTTTCGGCGGTGGCGGTGGATTTGGCGGCGGAAAAGGATTCGGCGGCGGCGGTGGTGGTCGAGGATTCGGGGGCGGTGGCGGTGGCCGAGGATTCGGCGGAGGCGGCGGACGACGTGGTGGCGGGGGCGGCGGCCGGCGCAGATGATTGGGGGCGGCGGTGAAGCCTTCAAGATGGGTGATGGACGCTCGATTACGAGTCCTGCGAAGCTGCCGTCCAAACGGGGAATAGAGCTATGTTGAGTTCAGTTGATAAGCTCGTATCTGCCGCCAGGCCGGCGCGCCTGCTGTTGCGCCTTGGCGCGCTTTTGGTGACCACCTGGTTAATCCCGATCAGGTCGTTTGCCGGGGACTCGGCGCAGCGTGCGTTCCCCACGCCTCAAGGGGCCGTCGACGCGCTGATCGCCGCGGCGAAGGCGAGCGATCCGAAGGCGGCAGCCGGCCCGATCCTCGGTGCTGACGCCGATAAAATTCTCTCCTCGGGCGACAAGGTCGCGGATGACAACGCGCGCAAGAGGTTCGTGGCCAAGTACGACGAGATGCATCGCCTGGGCTACGATAGTGACGGCCGGGTGATTCTTTATGTCGGCGCCGAGAACTGGCCGCTGCCCATTGCATTGGTCAAGAAAGACAATGGATGGGTGTTCGACACGGCGGCGGGCGAAAAGGAGTTGGTCTACCGCCGGATCGGAACCAACGAGTTGGATACGATCGACGTTTTGGACAACCTGGTCGAGGCCCAGAGCGAATACGCCGCGCAGGCGCGCGAACGTACCGGCGTTGCGCAGTACGCGCAAAAAATCCTCAGCGACCAGGGCCAGCGCAACGGTCTGTATTGGCCCGCCGCTGCGGGCGCGGCGGAAAGCCCCATTGGCCCGCTTATCGCCGCGGCGGTTTCCGAGGGCTACCGGAGAGGGCAGGGGGACCAGCCGGTACCGTTTCACGGCTATATTTACCGAGTTCTTACGGCACAGGGCAAAGACGCTTCCGGTGGAGCGAGGAGTTATATCCGCAATGGCCGGATGACCAGAGGATTTGCCTTTCTGGCCTATCCCGCGACGTATCGCTCCTCCGGCGTGATGACCTTTGTTGTCGGCCGCGACGGCGTTGTGCTGCAAAAGGACCTCGGACCGGACACGGCAAGTGTGGCGCAGCAAATGACGTTGTACGATCCTGACAAGAGCTGGCAGGAGGCGATACCTGGAGGAATCGAGCCGGAGGAGTTGCCTCCCGAAGAGACGGAATCGAGCGCGGCGCAAATGGACGCGGCGCAGTCTGAGGGCGCGGCGCCGGCCGGCGCGCGGTAGCATCCACAAGCGAGGTACATCCGAGTGTCGGAAGCGAGCGAAAGGCAGACAACCCCGGGCCGGAGCGGGGGACGGATTCAAGTATGGGTGGTGGGCGCCGCTGTGGCGCTGCTCGCGCTGGGATGTCTGCTGATTTTGCGTCCGTTCATCTCGGCGGCGCTGTGGGCCGCGATTCTATGCTTCACCACCTGGCCGCTGTTCCTTCGCCTGCAGCAGATGGTCGGGGGACGGCGCGGGCTGGCCGCGCTGATCGCGACCGTGGCCCTGGCCGCGACCATCGTCGCGCCATTCGTTATCGTCGGCTCCACGCTGGCCAGCAACCTGGCGGACTTAACCGCCGCCGCGAGCAAACTGTTCGTGGCCGGACCGCCCGCGCCGCCGGTCTGGGTGGCAAACATCCCGCTGGTGGGCAGCCATTTGAGCGATTATTGGCTGACGCTTACAGAGAGCAGCGCCGCGCGCCTTCAGGAGCTGGCCAAGCTGTTGCCCACGGTTAAGACTTTCGCGGTCGAAAGCGGCAAGCTTTTGGGCAGTGGTATCGTGCAGATTGTGATGAGTCTGTTTATCGCGTTCTTCTTTTATCGCGACGGCGAAACTCTGGCCGCTCAGCTCAGCGCCGGCATCTATCGAATCGGAGGCGAGCGGGGAAATGCGCTGCTGGAACTGGCCGGCGCCACGGTGCGGGCGGTGGTTTACGGTGTCATCGGCACCGCGCTGGTGCAGGGCGGTCTGGCGGCGTTCGGATTTCTGATCTCGGGTGTTCCGGGCGCCGCGTTTTTGGGCTTGGTCACCTTTCTGGTAGCGATGATCCCCGGCGGCCCGTTATTGGTCGCCTTGCCGGCCGCGTATTGGCTGTACAGCCAGGGTTCCACCCCATGGGCCATCTTTATGGTGGTTTGGGGCGTGATGGACAGCAGCATCGATAACGTAATCAAGCCGCTGTTGATCCGACGCGGGGTATCCACGCCAATGATCCTGGTGATGCTCGGCTTGCTCGGCGGCGTGATGGCCTTCGGATTGGTCGGACTGTTTATCGGCCCCACGGTGCTGGCGCTGGGCTATACGCTATACCAGGAATGGACCTCCTTGGTCGCCCTGTCCACCGCGCCGGCGTCGTCAACTCAGCCGGAGGCGGCAAATGTCGCCGCCGTCGCCCGCGAGGGCGCCGCGTGATGGTAGAGAAATGAGAAAAGACAAATGAGAAAAGAGAGACAATCCGTGCGATTGCCTCCTGCTTCTCACTTCTCTTTCCGAGCGCTCGGTTGGGCCACCAAAGAGCCGATTGCTTACATCCACGATGACCCGCGCGGGGATCAAGTGCGGAAAAAAAGAACCGGCACGGAGGCCGCTACGGGAGTAAAGATAGAGCAGACTCAAAGTGCCGGGCGTATTTTTTCCGTAGCGCAAGCCCCCTGCCGGTTCTTTTAATGGCTACAAGCGAGCTATCGGAGTCACTGGCGGAAGCTTCATTCGCCGTTATGCCGCGCAGCCGGCGGCCTGACTGGAAATCGCCACCATCCGGCGGCCCTCGCGAAGATCGTTGCGGTCAAAACCGTTGGTCAGGTAGGCCAGCGAGATGCCCGTGGCGGGGTCGGCCCATCCCAATTGGCCGGCGGCTCCCGGATGTCCAAAGGCTTGCGGCGAGTTGGTGCGCCCAAAGCCGCGCACGTTGGCGTGTCCATCATCGCCGGCAATTTCCAGCACCAGGCCGCGATTGCTCTTAAAGCCGTTGCGCGGGTCGATAAAGGCATTAGTGCGCACGCGGCGTGCTTCGCGCAGGATTTCCGGGTGCCAGATTTGCGCGCCGTCGAATGCCCGGCCGTCGTGCAGCAGGGCCTGGTAGAACAGCGCCAGATCGCCCGCGGTCATGATTCCGCCGCCGCCGGGTACGCCCGCTTCTCTGACCAGCGGATCGTTGAAGCCGAGGATCGCGCTTTCGGTGACTTCGGTCTCAACCGCGAGGATTTTTCCGGGCAGTCCGGCCTTGCGGTATTCCTCTTGTGTGGGCGGCTGCCCGACATAGGTAACGTCGGCTACGCGCGAACTTTGCGCGCGCGCAATTCCCAACATCAGATCGGGCAGACCCAGCGGCTTTGCCACGCGCTCGCGCGCGAATTCGCGGAAGTCGCGGCCGCCGCGCCGCTCGATAATCTCGGCCAGCACCCACATGTTGGAGGTCGGCGCGTAATGGAACCTGGTGCCTGGCTCGTACTCCAGCCGCCACTTGGCAAAGCGTTCCAACCGCTTGCCGCGATCCAGCCATTCCTTTTGCGCGTAAGGCGCGTTGGGAAAGCCGGAAGTATAGCTGAGCAGTTGATCGACCGTGATTATGTCTTTGCCGTTGGTGCCGAACTCCGGCACGATATCGGCGACACGCTCGCGCAGGTCGAGCTTGCCCTCCTGCATCAGAAGCCAGCCGCACGACACTACGATCGCCTTGGTGGCGGACATGATAATGAATAGCGTCTCATTGGTGGCGGGTTTTTCCACCCCGCCCAGCGTCACGCGCCCGAAGCTGCGCATCGCGCCAATCCTGCCATTGCGGGCGATCGCGATCTGGCACGCGGGCAGGATTCCTTCCTTGATTTCGCGCTCGGCGCGTTCCATCAAGGCCTGAACCTTGGCCGGATCGAGTCCTACCTGTGCGGGATCATCGGCGAAGAAATGAGCAGCGGGCATCGGTACCTCTAAGACGAGAAAAGAGAAATGAGAAAAGAGAAATGAGCGACAATCCGAGCCTTCTTTTCTGTCTTTTCTATTTCTCTTTTCTCTTTTCTATTTTCTCGTTTCTGCTGCCATGCGATTGCGTAGCAGCTTGCCGGGGAGCGCGCCCGTGTGCTCGCCATTGCGCATCAGCACTTCGCCATTGACCACCGTGGCCAGGAAGCCGCTGGACTTCTGTTTGAGACGGCGGGCGCCGGCCGGCAGGTCATAAGCCAACTCCGGCAATTGCGGCATGATGGTGTCGGGATTGATTACCGCCACATCGCCAGCCCATCCCTCGCGCAGCAGCCCGCGCTTGCCCAGTCCCCAGTGCGAGGCCGGCACGAAGGTCATCATCCGAATCGCCTCCTCCAGCGTCAGCGCCTGGCGTTCGCGCACCCAGTAGCTGAGCATGAAGGAATGCATCGAGGCGTCCATCAGTTGCGAGACATGGGCGCCCGAGTCGGTGAAGGTCGCGACCGCGCGCGGATGGCGCATCATTTCGAGCACCTGCTCGAGGTCGTCGTTGGCGATAGTCTGGAAGAAGAACTGCTTCAGATGCTTTGCCAGCGCCGCGTCGATAATCACGTCGACCGGATCCTTGCTCTGCTCTTGCGCGAGCTGCGCGATCGAACTGAAGGGCGGCAAGGTGCGGTCCATCAGGTACATGCTCCGGTAGCTCATGATGCGCGCTTCCGCGCCCACGGCGCGGGTCTGCTCCTCCGGCTTTTCGTGCGCGGCCGCGACCAGCTTGCGGCGCATCTCGGGATTGCGCAGCGCCGCTTCCTGTTCGGCCAGCGGCAACTTGCGGATGTCGCGCCATATCGGCATCCGGTCGAAGGGCAGGTGGGTTTCGAAGGACAGAACGACGCCGGCGATCTTGGCCAGCATCTGCACGAACATGCGTCCGCCCGCCAGTGCTACCTCGTCGGCCAGCTTGAAATATTGGCGCCAGTAGTCGGGCGCCTTGCGGTTGGCGAACATGCCGAACGTGACCGGCGCGCCGCTATCCACGGCGAGCGCCTTGAGGCGGTCGAGGTATTCGCGAATGCGCTCGGGGTTGAGCCCGGTGTCCTCGCCGGCGATTTCAAATACGCCAGCGTTAAGGTCGCCCATCACACCGACCAGTTGGCGGATTTCCTCCCAGTTGGCCAGGCGGCTGGCGACCGGCTTGTGGTCGGGGGTTTGATGGTTGCGGGTGCGCGAGGTGGTGAAACCGATGGCACCCGCGCGGATGGCGTCGCTCACTTCGCGCTTCATCGCTGTCAGATCGTTGGGAGTGGCCTCGTCGGTGAACGCCCGCTCACCCATCACGTAGGTGCGTAGCGCGGAATGCCCGATGTAGGAGGCGTAGTTGATTCCCTTGGGCGTGCGGTCGACGGCGTCGAGGTACTGCGCGAAGGTTTCCCACGTCCACTTGATCCCGGCCTCCATTGCCTCCGGCGCGATGTCCTCGGCGCGCTCCAGATTGCGCATCACCAGCAGCTTGTCCTTCTCCGCGCAGGGCGCCAGCGAGAACCCGCAGTTGCCCATCACGACCGAGGTCACACCGTGCCAGCATGAGCAGGTGCCGATGGGGTCCCAGAAGACCTGGGCGTCCATGTGGGTGTGCGCGTCGATCAGCCCCGGCGTCACGATATGACCCTCGGCGTCGATCACTTCGGGAGCCTGGTCGCGGATCTTGCCGATAGTGGCGATGCGTCCGCCGGCGATGCCCACATCGGCGCGATAACGCGCCATCCCCGAGCCGTCAATGATCATGCCGTTGCGAATAATCAAATCGTATTGCATGGGCCAGCCTCCCGGTGGCGAGCGGCACGCGCGCCTTCGCCCGTTTAGAGTCCCTTATATGAGACGGTTCCCCTCACTTATTTCAGAACGCACGTTTAGGGGCAAGCGCGACGCCGGGAAGCTCCGATCGCGGCGCGCCGCCTTGACGGTCCGGAGATCGGGAGAATAGTGTGAAATCAGCGCAGCGGTGAGAAAGTAAACGTGAAGGAAGCCGCGCATGCGCTGGGGAGATCTGTGATGCTGTTCCACGAGTTGAATCGTTCGGGATGCAAGACTTACCTGCTTGCATGCGAGCAGACCCGCCGGGGCGTGCTGATCGACCCGGTCAAGGATCGGTCCGACCGCTACCTTGCAGTATTGGCGTACCATCGCGTTAGTTTGGATTTGATTATCGACACGCACACCCACGCCGACCATCGGACGGCAAGCTGGGATCTGCGCGATTTGACCGGGGCGCGTGTCGTGATGCATCGTCGGGCTCCCGCGCCGCACGTGGACATCCACGTCGATGATGGCGAGCAGTTGGAGGTGGGAACGCTGAAGCTGGGCATTCTTTATACGCCCGGGCATATGCCGGACTCGGTCAGTATCGTGGCGGGCGACCGAGTGTTCACCGGCGACACGCTGATGATTCGCGGCACCGGGCGCGCCGACGTCGCCGGCGGCGATCCGGGCGAGCAATACGATTCGATCACCAACAAACTATTTACCCTGCCCGAAGCGACGCTGGTCTTTCCCGCCCATGACTACCGGGGCCACACCAGTTCGACGATCGGGGAGGAAAAACGGCTCAATCCCCGCCTGGCCGGCAAGTCGCGCGCCGACTACATAGAGCTGATGAACAATCTGCACCTGCCGCTGCCCGACAAGATCCAGGAAGCTTTGCAGGCCAACGAATCGGCGATTGACGATGACTCAGTTAAGTTTCCAAGCCTCGCCGAGCTAAACCAGGTGCGTCAACTTGCGCCGGCCGAGGTGCGCGAGCGCGTCGTGTCGGGCAATCCGCCGCTGATTCTCGACGTGCGTGAGGAGGACGAGTTCAGCGACGAACTTGGTCATATCGGGGGCAGCGTTCTGGTCCCGTTAAAGGATTTGTCGGCGCGCGCAGCCGAGTTTGCGGAGTCCAAGCAAGCCGAAGTCATCGTCATCTGCCGCACCGGCATGCGCAGCACGACTGCTGCCGCGATTCTCACCGGCTTGGGTTTCGAGCACGTGAACAACATGCGCGGAGGAATGCTCGACTGGATCGGCGCGGGCCTGCCGGTTGACCGGTCCACCGCCAAAGCCGGGTGAGTTTTCCACCACACCGCCAAAGCCCTGCAATCGACATCTGCGGCTATCACACGTTCGCAGATAGCCTTGCAAAATCGGGGGTCGGCGGCTAATCCTGCCAGTGTGAATTGGATTGCTTTACCCGCGCCGGTCCGGGATCGCGCGTTAACTTGAACTTTGGGGAGAAAGACGTATGGCTCGCGCACTCAACGTAATCGACGCCGACGGTCATGTGCTGGAACCGCCTGATTTGTGGCTCAATTATCTGGATCCCAAATATCGCGACCGCGCCCCGCGGATCGTGCTGAACAAGCACGGCAAGGAAACCCTTCAGATCGAGCCTGGACGGATCCTGTCGATGCCCGAGAGCGCGGGCGGGATCGGCGTGTCGGGCGCTTATGGCGCCCGCGAGAGCAAAGAAGTTTATCCCGAAAGGTATATCGACGCCCGCAAAGGTGGATTCGATCCCCACGCGCGCATCCCGGATATGGATGCGGAAGGAATCGACGCCGCCTTTCTCTATCCCACGTTGGGGTTGTTCATTGCCTGCATCGAGGATGATGCGGAACTGGGGGCGGCCGACTGCCGGGCGTATAACCGCTGGCTGGCCGATTACTGCAAAACCTATCCTGAGCGCCTCTTCGGCAACGCGATGCTGCCGATGGTCTCGGTTGAGGGGGCGATCGAAGAGATGCGCTACGCGGTCAAGGAGTTGGGCTTCCGCAGCGGTTTCATCCGCCCCAACCCTTACGGCAAACGCACGCTGCACGACCGCTCGCTCTATCCGCTTTGGGAAGAGGCGCAGGAGCTGGATTTCGCGATGGCGGTACATGGCGGCGCCGCCTCGGGGATGGCCACGCTCGGCGAGGATCGCTTCCGTGGATTCGCCACCGGCCATTGCGCTACGCATACGTTTGAGATGATGGCCGCGGCGATGAGTTTCCTGATGTGTGGAATATGCGACAAATTTCCACGCCTGCGAGTGGCTTTCCTCGAAGCCGGCGGGGGTTGGATCACGGGATGGCTGGACCGCATGGACCGCCATGTCGATGACGTGGGTTTTAACGACACCAAACTAAAAACGCGGCCCAGTGACGCGTTCCGCCGCCAGTGCTTCATCTCATTTGAACCGACCGAGACCAGCCTCAAGCTTCTGGCTGATCATATCGGACCCGACCATATTCTGTGGGCCACCGACTACCCGCATCCCGACGGCTTCATCGACGCCCCGGGAATGATCAGGAAGATGGGACTGAAGCCCGATGTGCTTGCCGCGATAATGTGCGACGGCGCCAAGAAATTCTATGGACTTAACTGAGAGGAGTAAGGGGAGAGGACTGAGAAGTGAGAGGCAGAAATAAGACTCGGGCAAGAGTTCTGATCGGTCATTTCTCTCTCCTCTTCTCTCACTACTCACTTCTCTTCCCTCACTCCTTCTTCTAATGCGATTCGACGGTAAAGTTGGGCTTATAACGGGGGCGGCGTCGGGCATTGGACGCGCTACCGCAATCGGCTTTGCGCAGCGTGGCGGCAGTGTGATCGTTGCCGATTACAGCGGCACTCGGGCCCGCGCCGTGGCTGAGGAGATTGCTGCGCTGGGCGGCAAGGCCGAAGCGATCAAAGCTGACGTCACGGCGGCAAACGATCTTCAGTCAGCGGTCGATTTGGCCTGCTCCAAATTCGGGCGGCTCGATTTTCTCCACAACAACGCCTATTCCTACCCCAAGGGCATTGCGGGCAGTGCAATCGGAGATACCGCCGACGAAACCTGGCAGCATCACCTCAACGTCGGGATAACCGCGGTGATGCGCGGCACGCGCGCGGCGATTGCGGTGATGGTCAAGCAGAAGGCGGGCGCGATCGTGAACACGGCGTCGATTTCCGGCGTGCTGGCCGACTATCGCAACGCTCCGTACAACGCGGTCAAGGCGGCGGTGATCAACTTCACCCGCGTGGTCGCGCTGGAGTATGCGCGCGAGGGGATTCGCTGCAATTGCGTCTGTCCCGGAGTGACCGCGACTCCACCGATCCGGACGATGCTCGGGCGGCCCGAAGCGCGCAAGGCGACCGAAGAGTCCATCCCGATCGGCCGCCTGGGCCAACCCGAAGAGATTGCCAATGTAGTGCTGTTTCTGGCCTCCGACCTCGCCTCGTTCGTGACTGGCGCGGCGATTGTCGCCGACGGCGGCCAGACTCTTCATACGCGAAATTTCTTCTGACGCTTCGTTCATCCGCATTTTAGCGCGGTTGCACCTGCCGTGTTCTCGGCGCCGCCTTGGCGCGAGAGGACAATTGCGCATCTCTGACATCGGCGCAATTGCGAACCAAATATCAATTGCGGCAAATATCACGGCCTAAGCAAATGATAGCCATTAGACCGTTGTCGAACTACGCTTTAGATTGTTTCAAGGAAGGAGGTGGCAACGATGAAACCATTGCCGCCGTTTGCAGGCTCTTTTCGAGGATCGCCCTTGATTGCGGCCATCGCCGCCGCCATCGTCATCGCTGCCGGATGCGGACCGACTAATAACCTTCCTGAGCTCAGCGGCGAATTCGCTTACGTGGCCAATGCGGGTGACGGCACCATCTCGGTCTTCTCCATCGATACCACCACCGGTGCGTTGACGTTTATACAATCGGTAAGCGTCAAGCCGGGATTTCAGGTCTTTGGCCTGGCGATGCATTGGTTCAACGAGTTTCTCTACTCAACCATCGACGATGCGAACGAAGTGGAGGAATTCGATATTGGCGATGGCAGCTTTTCCGGTCAGATCTTCGCGCATAACGGTCCATATCCGGCCGTCAATGGTCCGCGGTCGGTCGCGCTCGATCCCCTGGGCCAATACGTTTATGCGACCAACTATGGCGGTCCGGCTCAAGTGGTGTCGCAATACACGGTCGACCAGAAGTCCGGGGCACTGACCGCCAACGGCACCGCGGCGACCGGCAACCGACCCTTCGGCATCGCCGTCAATCCCGCCAGCACATGCGCCTACGTGGCCAATACCGGCGACCACAACTTGTCTTCATATGCAATCACCAGCACCGGTACTCTGGATCCTGGACCGACGACCAGTCTGGGCGGCTCGTCAGAGGGTCAGGGACCGGAACTCGTAGCCGTTCAAAACTATCCGATTGTACGTATCGGGTCATCCGGTATTTCAGTCTATGTAACCGATGATGACCTGCAGGTGGTCCATCATTTAAACGTCGTTGAACGCCTCATCGGACTCAGTTGCGATACGGGCATCCCGACCGATTACCCCGCCAAAGGCAAAGCATTCGGCATCGCGCTCCATCCCAAGGGCACTTTCCTTTACACGGGCAACAGCTCTTCGAACTCCATTTCGGAATTCTCGGTCGGCATCGAAGGAGCTCTGAAGTTCCTTGGTCAGGAAAGTGCGAATCTAAACGGGCCGCTTAGCGTTGCGATCGATCTGCAGGGGAAATTTCTGTATGCGGCCAATATCGCCAATGGAACCGTAGCCCAGTACAAAATCAATCAGACCACCGGGGCACTAACGCCGATCGGATCCGGAAAGGTCAATACCGAAAGTCCCGCCAACAGTTCCAGTGCGCCGGTTACGATTGTCACCACGGTGTCCTCGGTCAGCGTGATACACAAGCTGTAGCGCGGCCTTGACAGCCGTTGCGCGTCCTTCTTAACGTGCGCGCAGTGGATCAGGGAGGATCGACGATGGCTAAGCAGCGTTTGGCGGGCAAGGTTGGGATCGTAACCGGCGCGGGACAGGGAATCGGACGCGAGGAGGCGTTGTTGCTGGCGCGCGAGGGCGCCGCCGTGGTGATCAATGACATCGGCCACGAACGCGAAACGCGCGAACCCACGGCGAATCGCACCGTGGCCGAGATTCGCGCGGCGAACGGCCGGGCAGTGGCCGACACTTCCAACGGTTCCACGATCGAAGGCGCCGCGCATCTGGTCAATACCGCGGTCAGCGAATTCGGCCGCCTGGATATTCTGATCAACAACGCCGGTCTGGCGCGGCCCGAAGAGCTGGAGCACATGACCGAGCAGCAATGGGACTTTGTTCAGGCCAACAATCTCAGGAACACATTCCTGATGATCAAACACGCGATTCCGCACTTCAAGCGCCAACATGGTGGGGTGATCGTGAACACCGGCTCGGAGTCCGGTCTGGGCCATCCGACGATGGCGAACTACTCAGCGGCCAAGGAGGGCGTGGCCGGACTGACGCGGGCCGCCGCGCGCGAGCTGGGCCGCTTTGGAATCCGATGCAACGCGATCCGGCCGCGCGCGGGATCGGTCGGGGCGCAGCGCTTTTCCGGGCGCGTGTCGAAGTGGCAGCCGCTGATGGACGCGCTGGGACGCTACTGGCTGGGCGATCGCGGTCATATCAAGTCGCTGCAGGGGCCCGAGCGGATCGCGCCGCTGGTGGTCTGGCTATGCACCGACGCGGCGGCCAACGTCAATGGCCGCACCTTCTGGGTGGGCAATGACGACGTCGGGCTATGGTCGGACCCGGAGGTGATCCGGACGCTGACACGTCCGGGCGGATGGGACCTGGATTCGCTCGACGAGCTGGCCCCCGAGCGTCTGACCTACGATTTGACCGATCTGTTCCTGCTCAAGGATTCGATCGGTGACAAGGAGCTGTAGGGGATTGCACTGGCCTGCCGGAGATTGGCGGCTGCCCCGGTCGATTCGCAGGCATTGAAAAGAACCGGCACGGAGTCCGGCGCTATGAAAAATGCCCTCTGCGTAGCGCCGGCCTCCGTGCCGGTTCTTTTCTTCCGTATGAAAAGTACGTGATGATTTGAAGTGCGGGTAGGAAAGTTCATCCTCTGCGCACGAGCGGCTTGGACGGCGCACGACTCGATCTGTATCCTGAGATTGAAGATATCGTCTAAATCCTTGTCGAAACGGTCCATAGCATGAACATCTCTCCCCTGGCTGGAAAGCCGGCTGAGCCGGCGATGTTGGTAAACGTGGCGCGGCTGGTTACCGCTTACTACACTGAGCGCCCCGACCCGTCGATTCCGGAGCAGCGCGTGGCGTTCGGTACTTCGGGCCATCGCGGATCGGCCTTCGATGTGGCCTTCAACGAGCTGCACATTCTGGCCACCACGCAGGCAATCTGCATGTATCGCGAGGCGCAGGGAATCGACGGGCCGTTGTTCCTCGGGATGGACACCCACGCGCTGTCGGAACCGGCATTTGCCAGCGCGATGGAGGTGCTGGCGGCAAGTGGCGTCCAGACCATGATCGATCGCGAGCGCGGCTACACGCCGACCCCGGCCATCTCACATGAAATCGTCAACTATAACCGCGGCCGCAAGCGCGGTCTGGCCGACGGCATTGTAATCACGCCCTCGCACAACCCGCCCCGCGACGGCGGTTTCAAGTACAATCCGCCCCACGGCGGTCCTGCCGACACGCAGGTTACCTCGTGGATCGAGCAGCAGGCCAACCGCTTGATGGCCGAGGGTTTGGACGGCATCAAGCGCGTTTCCTTCGCGCAGGCGCGCAAGGCCTCAACCACCCACGACTACGATTATATCGATTCGTATGCGCGCGAGCTGGACCAGGTTGTGGACATGGAGGCGATCCGCGGCGCCGGGCTCAAGGTTGGAGTGGACCCGCTGGGAGGCGCCGGCGTGCATTACTGGGGAGCGATCGCCGAGCGCTACAAGGTGGCACTCGAGGTGGTGAACGACGGAGTCGATCCGACCTTTCGTTTCATGACTCTGGACTGGGACGGCAAGATCCGCATGGACTGCAGTTCGCCCTATGCGATGGCCAAGCTGGTCGCGATGCGCGATCGGTTTGACATCGCATTCGCCAACGACACTGACCACGATCGCCACGGGATCGTTACGCGCACGGCAGGCCTGATGAATCCCAACCATTACCTGGCCGCCGCGATCGATTATCTGTACCACAACCGCGGCGGATGGCCGAAAGATGCCGCCGTGGGCAAGACCGTGGTGAGCAGCAGCATTATCGACCGCGTGACCGCAAAGCTCGGCCGGCGGCTGGTTGAAGTTCCGGTCGGGTTCAAATGGTTTGTCGAAGGCTTGAGCAGCGGCGCGCTGGGCTTTGGCGGCGAGGAGAGCGCCGGCGCCTCTTTTGTGCGCCGGGACGGGTCGGTGTGGACCACGGACAAGGACGGCATGATCCTGGGACTGTTGGCGGCCGAGATAACGGCGCGCAGCGGACGCGACCCGGGAGCGCTGTACGAGCAACTAACGGGTGAATTCGGAGCGCCGGTTTACGAACGAATCGACGCGCCGTGCACCGCCGAGCAGAAGCAAATTCTGAGCAAACTTTCCCCCGACCAGCTACGCGCCGATCAACTGGCCGGCGAGAAGATTCGCGCCACGCTGACAAAGGCGCCGGGCAATAACGCGCCGATCGGCGGACTAAAGGTCGTTACGGACCATGGATGGTTTGCCGCGCGGCCTTCTGGAACCGAGGAGGTCTACAAGATTTACGCCGAGAGCTTCCGCGGTCCGGAGCACTTGCGGCGGATCCAGGATGAGGCGCAAGCGCTGATCGCCGGAGTGTTTGCAGCGGCAGGGAAGGGCTGACTTTCCGCCGGGGGGTGCGGAGGCCTGCCCTACCGGCAAAAAAGTGTTTCGCGCTGCGCAGTCCGATTAGTGAAAATTCAACCGATCATCTTCCCGACATTCTCCAGTAGTAATGTTCGGTAAAGGTGGTCTATGAGCCGGCAAGCGATGCCACAGTTTGAATACGAACCGCTGCCGCAAAAAACCGAAGGAGTTGAGTATCTGGCCGAATTGGCGCTGGATCTGTGCAACACCTGGGACCACGGCACCGACGAAATCTGGAAAACCCTCGAACCCGAGCTGTGGGCGCTGACGCGTAATCCGTGGCTGGTTTTGCAAACCGCCTCGCGTACCAAGCTCAAGACGTTAGTCGAGGACAAGCGGCTTCAGGCCGGGATCCAAAAGTTGCTCGAGGAGCGCAAGAGCCGCCTGAATGTACCGTTGTGGTTCGCGCAAACCTATCCGAACTCCCCGCTTGGCTGTGTCGCCTATTTCAGTATGGAGTTCGGTCTGAGCGAAGCGCTGCCGATTTACTCCGGCGGGCTGGGCAACGTGGCCGGCGATCAGCTCAAAGCCGCCAACGATCTGGGCGTGCCGGTGGTCGGAGTCGGACTGCTCTATCAGCAAGGCTACTTCCGCCAGTTTATCGACGCAGACGGCAATCAGACCGCCCTTTATCCATATAACGATCCCGGCCAGTTGCAGATAACGGCGGTGCGCGACAGCGAAGGCGAATGGTTGCGTCTGGCGATTAATCTTCCCGGCGACAAGTTGTGGCTGCGCGCCTGGCAGGCGCAGGTCGGGCGCGTGAAGCTCTACCTGCTCGACAGCAACGATCCGGCAAATTCGCCGGTCCACAGGGGCATGACCAGCGAGTTGTACGGCGGCGGACCCGAGCTCCGCCTGCAGCAGGAGTTGATCCTTGGTGTCGGCGGATGGCGGCTGCTGCAAGAGTTGGGAATCAAACCCGAAGTGTGTCATCTCAACGAGGGGCATGCCGCCTTTGCCGTATTGGAGCGCGCGCGCGATTTCATGGCGGACAGCGGCCAGCCCTTCGCAGTGGCGTTGGCGGTTACCCGCGCCGGTAACCTGTTCACCACGCATACTCCGGTGTCGGCCGGCTTTGACGCGTTCGCCCCCGCGATGATGCAGGGCTACCTCAAGCATTACGCCGAAAATCTGCTCGGTATCGGGATTGACGACCTGTTGGCGCTGGGCCGCAAGAATCCCGCCGATTCCAACGAGCCATTCAACATGGCGTACCTGGCTATGCGCGGCAGCGGGTCGGTCAACGGCGTCAGCCGGCTGCACGGCGAGGTCAGCCGCGGCATCTTCCAGGGTCTGTTTGCGCGCTGGCCTCGGGTCGAGGTGCCAATCGGCTATGTAACCAACGGTGTGCACACTCCGACGTGGGATTCGCTGGCGGCCGACCGCCTCTGGACCCAGGCCGGCGGGCCGGATCGATGGCGCGGCACGATGGAGTCGTTGGGCAGCCGCATCGGCGGTCTGCCCGATTCCGAGTTGTGGAAAATGCGCTGCGCCAATCGTGCCGACTTGGTCGAGTATGTGCGCCGGCGCCTGCCCAACGATCTGGCGGTCCGGGGCAGCCTGAATCAGACCTGGGTGCAGAATATCTTCGACCCCAACTGCCTGACGATCGGCTTTGCGCGGCGCTTTGCCACCTACAAACGGCCCAATCTGCTCCTGCATGACCCCGCGCGTTTGACCCGGATTCTCACCGACCCGCACCGTCCGGTGCAGCTTCTGGTCGCCGGCAAGGCCCATCCCAAAGACACGGCGGGGCAGGCGATGGTCCAGGAGTGGATCCGTTTCGTGCAGCGGTCGGAAGTGCGGTCGCACGCGGTTTTCCTGGCCGATTACGACATGCTGCTGGCCGAATACCTGGTCCAGGGCGTTGATTTGTGGATCAACAATCCGCGCCGGCCATGGGAGGCATGCGGCACCAGCGGGATGAAAGTGCTGGTCAACGGCGGCCTCAACCTTTCCGAACTCGACGGATGGTGGGCCGAAGCGTATTCGCCGCAGGTTGGATGGGCACTGGGCGACGGCCAGGATCATGGCGAGGATCCGGCCTGGGACGCCCATGAGGCGGACCAGGTCTACAATTTGTTAGAGAATGAAGTGATCCCGGCCTTTTACAAGCGCGACCCCAGCGGCGTGCCGACCTCGTGGACGGCCAGGATGCGCGACAGCATGGCGAATTTGACGCCGCATTTCTCGGCCAATCGCGCCGTCCGCGAGTATACCGAGAAGTATTATCTTAGCGCCGCCCAGGCTTATAGCAGGCGCGCTTCCGAGCACGGCGCCCTGGGCAGGGAGTTGGTGAGCTGGGAAGAGCAGCTTAAACGGCATTGGAGCACACTGCGTTTTGGCGATGTTCATGTCGAAACCGCCGGCGGCATGCATAATTTCCGCGTGCAGGTGTATCTTGACGACCTGGACCCCGACGCGGTTGAGGTGGAGCTATACGCCGAAGTTGGAGCCGGCGCCGAGGGGGCGCGTCACCGGCTCGCGCGCGGCGAGCCGCTGGTGGGCGCGACCAGGGCATGGATTTACACGGGTCGAATCAGGGCCGACCGCCCGGCTGCTGACTTCACGGCGCGGCTTATTCCGCGCCATCCGCAAGCCGCGATACCTCTGGAGGCGGCGCAGATTCTGTGGCAGCGGTAAGCCGCGTCAGGCGCGAACCTCCTGACCAAAATGGCCATTCAGGCCCAAGCTGACGTCAAAACCAAGGGGAACCAGATGGGCTGCTTTGGCTCCGCCGCTATGCGTGTGCTCGAGTACCATGCCGACTGAGGACTTACGGAACACCGAAAACTTCTCGACATCATCATCCTCCGAGACCAGCAGCAAACGCCCATTGGGGGCCAGGTTCGAACACTGTATTTTCAGTGCTTCTTCCATCTGTGCATCGCTAAAATATTTTCCGTTTAATAAATTAGCCACCTTAATCAGATCCGGAGCCTGACCGGTCCATGGAGCGTAGAGATCGTAGCGCATGATAGTAATACGGGGATCACGCGCCGCAAGCCTGACCAACTCCGGTTGTACGAGCAATACCTCGCGCCAATCAGTCACCTTGCGATAGCCGCCCAGCATCGCCCGTGCAATCAAGGGCAGCGGGAAGCGCGCACCTCTGACCTCGGAATAGGCAAGAAATCGTTTGGAGGCCCGCAGCACGCAATTTCCGCTATGGTCGAGGAAATAAAGCACGCCCGCTCTGTCATAGCCGCAGCGGGTCGAAAGATTGAGATCGGTAACGAAGTACCGTTCGAAATCGCTTTTGAGCGCACCGATAAGATCAAGTGAGGTGCTCCCGTCGGAAGCCCCCACATCCAGAACCACTGGTCTGGAGCCGGAGTATACTTCGGAGATAAACCGATTGGAGTGCCGCTGCCGTCCCGGGCGCGTGGTTTTGAAGGTCACGCCGAATTGCAAGGTTGAGATGGCCCGGGAAAAGTCGAGCGGCGACAGGTCCGAAAAGTCGGAGCTCGCCAGCGGCCGCGGATCGTGAAATGCGAATGTGAGGCGCGCGAAGCGCGACGGCCAGCCAGCTTCATTAAGTTTTATCGGTAGCTTCATCTCTTACTCAACTCCCGGGAGCCCGGTTCCGTTCACAAAAGGTCAACGCAAGTTGCGTTCAATGCCTGCAAAATAGTGGTGCTGCATCCGAACAGACCCTCAAAGGGCACATTGCGCCCACAGGAACGGCCGGACAAGTTCCTGGACCAGGTTCACTCCCAAGCCGGGTCTGTCCGGGATGGGCATGGTGCCGTGCTTGACGCCGAGTTCCGGCGCGTGATCCACGATCTGAAAGTGCTCGGCGGAACGATAAGGATAGAGTTCCTGGATCATGAAATTTGCTATGCACGCGTCGAGCTGGAGAGCCGCGGCGGTGGAAACCGGACTGGCACAGATGTGCGGTTGGATCCGCATGTTGTGGGTTTCCGCCATCGCCGCGATCTTTTTCGCCTCCATGATGCCGCCGGTGTTGCCGATGTCAGGCTGAAGGATATCGGCCGCGTGAGATTCGACGATCGGGCGGAAGCCATAGCGGGTATAAATCCGCTCGCCCAGCGCCACTGGAATGGCGACGTGCTCGGACAGTTTCTTCAGGGCGCCGACGTCGAATGGATCGACCGGTTCCTCGACGAACATGAGCTGCAATTCCTCCAGCCGCCGGCACAATCGAATGCTTTCGTCAGTAGTGAGGCCGCCGCTCAGGTCGGCCATGATTTCGACGTCGGGGCCGAAGGCCTGGCGCAGTGCCTTGACCTTCTCGAAGGCGAGGTCGGCGAAGGCCCGATCGACGCAACGCCGTGAGACGTGCCTGATGCCGCCGTTGTGGTTCGGGACCGCCAGCGGGTAACATTTCAACGCCGTGTAGCCATCGTTGATCGGGCGTTCCGCGGCCCGCGCGTAATCATTGGGCGTGAGGCATTTGTAGGACCAGCCATTGGCGTAAACGCGGACCTGATCCCGCATCCTGCCTCCGAGCATCTCGTAGACCGGCACTCCCAGCGCTTTGCCCTTGATATCCCACAGCGCCTGTTCGATCGCGCTGATGCCGGCGAAAACAATGGTTCCACCGCCTTTGGCCCAAAACGAATGGTCGTACATCTCAGTCCACAGCTCTTCGATCCGGAAAGGATCCCGGGCCAAGACCATGGTTTCGACCAAATCCTTAACCATGCCCGCGGCGGCAGTGCCACCGGCGCCGTAAGCAACGGCCGCCTCACCGACGCCGACCAGACCTTCGTCGGTGAGCAACTCGACCAGCACCGGATGGAGGCTGCCGATTCTTATCAGGTAAATTCTGGCTGCGGAGACTTTCATTGCGTAGGTTGACTCTCCGACACGCGACCAGAAATGGCGGCGACGGCGGGCGCTTCCTTCGCCGATCGCACGGGCTGGCCTGGACCCGGTTCGGGTTTTTGTCTGCGTCCCTTCGCGTCGCGGAGCGCCCGCATGGTGTCCATCATGCACGCGCCTGCAAAGGGCAGGGGGTCGTCAGCGGCAAGAAAGGTCATTTCCCGCACTCCCCGAAACGAGTTCATCCATTGCTTGAGGGTAAACTTGCCGTCGCGCCAATAGCGAAAGGACGAGAGAAAATCGACGTCCTCCACAATCCACTTGCGGCCCTCCGGAGCGCAGGCGGGAATGACCGGCTGCCCGGTCATGTCCTGATAAAGAGCGCGTACCACGTCCATCCCATTGTCGCCGACGAAGAGCCGGAACATCGCACCGATGCGGGGATTTATATCGTTGACCTTGTACTTGCCGTCGCGGGCATCGTAGCGGTAGCCGAGGTCAAGCGGTCCCCTGTAACCGATGCCCTTCATGAATCCGAGCGTGGTTTTTTCGACATGGTCATTTTTCGCGCAGATGGCCAGGGAGGCTTGACCGAAATAGGGCGGGAAATTCCGCAATTTCCTGCCCGTAAACACCACCGGGCAGTTTCCATTCCGATCGAAGTAACCATTGAAAGTCCACGTCATCTCGTCGCCGCCCGGAATATATTCCTGCAGCATTACGTTGGGCGTGGCCGGATCTTCTACCGCATCGTAATGATCGAGCAGCTCGCGCTCGGTGTTGACGGTCATCATCCTCCAGGGCTTAAGCCCGGGAACCATGTTGTAGATTGGTTTCAGCAAAATGGGGAAGCGCGCGGTCTTAAGGTATTCAAGTACGTCTTCGCGGGAATGGGGAAAGGCGGTCTGCGGAACGTCGATGTTCCATTTTTTCGCCAGGTAGTACATCTCCCGCTTATTGCAAAGCGAACGTCCTAAAGCGGCATCGCGATCGGGAAAAATGTAGTTGGCGGCGAGCCGCCCGGCTTGCTCGTCCACGAACATCGCGCCGATATCACTGGTCGGAATCAGCAGCGCACGGCGTCCTATTTTCCGGCTGATGTCGGTCAGGAAAGCGATTGAGTCCTGCACCGGCGCGGTATGTAGGTCCCAGATAAATTTTCCGCGGCAGTATTTGGAAAAGAAGATGGGAGAAAATCGATCGCTGTCCACGCCATAGACCGGCACCCCCAGCCGTCCCAGGCTGCGCGCTATCCCAATGCCAACATGATGATGGCCCACCAGTACGACCACCGGAGTAGACGAATCCTCAAGCGTCATAGACACCATTTCCGGCACTCTCCCGCATTTCGGTCTTGACCGATGGTTCGTCGGCGAGGACCTCTCCATTTCTCAAAACGAATGGAACGTCGAGGTCCGCAACATGTTCGAGGATGAACTCAAGGTCGGCGAGCTGACCGCTGCTCCTCAGGTAGCTCGCGCTCTTGTTGCCGATCCAGGCATGCGCCGGCTTGTTGCTCCAGCGTCTGACGATTTCGACAGTGTTTGGGTCGGCGGCCAGATAGCCCAGATCCAACAGGCACTCGGCGATCCAGGCGCAGCACATCTGGTCCTCCTCGCGGAATTCGTCGTGGCTGCCGGCTCCGATCAAGGCGACGGCGCTAAAGCGTGCCGCAAGATGGCGTGCCGCGAAAATGTAGTTGCGCAGGCAGGCGAGAAACGCCGCGTCGCACTGTGCCGCTTCATGGCATAGCCGCGTGCCCGAAGATGACAATAAAATGAGCGGCCGCTCGGTATCGGTGCGCCCGGCCAACTGCGCCGGGCTGTTATTGAGATGGAAGCCGGGCGGCTTGATGCCGCGCTGTTCGCCCGCCATCAGGGGATCCTTAAGCTGGCCGGCGAGTTGCAGCGCCGCGTTCATCGTGGGTACCGGAAAGCAGCGGCGTCCCGCGGCCGCGGCGGTGATGGCGGTGGTGGTGGCCCGCACCACGTCCACGGCGACCACAGCATAGCCGCGCCGGTAACGGGCGGCATTTTCAGGAAACGAATCTATGACAACTGTATTGGGCATCTAGGCCGCCTTTTGCGCGCGCGTGTGGGGTCTCAAATTGTCCCTCCCGAAAGCATCTGAATGCAGGCCGCGCCGATAGATTTCGACCCGCAGGAGTTCCTCCAACCTGACATTGGAAAGCCGAACGTCGCGGCCAAAATGATCCAATAGTGCAAACTGGCTGGGCTTGTTGGGAGCTTCGAACGTGATCTCGCGCAGACCAAAAGCCTGGGCGAAGCGATCGGCGAATGCGCCATTGAAATTGCCCTCGAGGTCGAACAGCCCGACTCCTTTGGCGGACTCCCGCGCCTCCACCACCAGCTCGACTGCGCCTGCGTCCAGCCATCGGCGTCCCTGGTCTATCAATTCGCTGATGATACGGTTTTCAAAAGCGCCGTCGTGTTTTTTGCCCAGTTCGAACTGGACCTCCAGACCCCGTTGGCGGGCCATCGCCACCACCTCGGAGGCCGGCACCGCCATCTCCGTGAAGCCCTCGCCACATTCAATCCGGGTGACGCCGAAGTCGGCGCAAAGGTCCAGGTAGGCCTTCAGTTGGCCTTGGGCGACGGCAATCTCGAACGGACCGCCTCCGGTCACGGTGGGCACCCGGTGGGTTTTGGCGGAGGCTATCTTGCGGCGGATGACGCTTTCGTTCGCGATCAGCCAGCAAGCCATCGAAATCTTCAGTATCGACATGAGATGGCCGCTTTGTTGCAAATGACCTTCCAGCGTGATCTGATCATAGCCAGGATCGAAAGGACTGGTTGAGGGCGGGATCGGGGGAACCCCAATCAGGCCGAGAAAATCGGCCGTGTGATGCTTTCCTGTAAGATACATAAATGCAGTTCCTCCGAGCCCTACGCGATACCGCTGTGGCGGGCGAATTCATTGACTGCTGGTTGGTGCAAATCCGCGCGAAGGTTTGTCGCTGCGACGTGGCGCAAGGCTGCCAGATTCAGGATGGCGGCTAGAGCCGTTGCGCAGCCCGATACCGAAGAGATTTTGGGATAGGATGTCAAAAAAGCGTAGCAAATGTTCCGATTGAGTCTCGATCCAAAAGATAACTGGTCAGCGGTTGTGAGAATTGAATGATTCTTCAGTATCGAAACTCGCGCAGACATAGCGATCTCCCGCGCACTCGAATCGAAGCCTCTGCGCCGTTACCGGAGTATCCCGCGTCTAAAGGCGACGAAAAAAGAAACCAAGGTGGGACGTCCATCCGAGCGCCCCGCGATTGCACAACTACAGCGACACACCACGCCGAGCGGATAGTGTCAGATGATTGCGCTCCACTGCCGTCGGCTTGGATTTCCACACACATCGTCTTCCGGTTCCCACCACAATCGAGCATTTGTGGCCCTTTGCAGTCAGTCGCGATGACAAGCAACCGTTATGCCACCAGGCTGCGGCGCGTAAACTGAAGCGTTCAAGCGGGTTTCAAGCTTGTCGCCCGGAGACCAAGTGCGATCAATATAGGTAAATTGTTCCGAGACTCTCTGGTAATTTATGCAATTCTTGCATGAAGGCTGCGCAACCGCAGAGCTCAACAGTTAGATAGATATTGCGTCTATGCGGCTCTTTGGATGGCATCGCTATTGCTTACGCAAACTGCGCGGTTTAGCAGTTTTTAAGCAACGCAACAGTTCATAATGCGAGTGCGGGAGCAACTCTATGATAATGGCCGCTGAGGCGGACACACGAGGCGACACCGACATTGATAGTACATCACAATTACGCTTGCAGCCCTTTGGCGAGGGCCGCGCATCATGGAACGAACTCCTGAACGACGTCCCCGACGCGACGCTCTACCATCGCGATTCATGGACGCAGCTTCTGGTCCGCGCTTACGGTTTGTCTCTGTGGCTAGCCACGCTCCAACGCAGCGGCAGGGTTGTCGCCGGGTGTGTGTTTGCCCGCGCTCCGCTATCGAGGCGCTTTACGTCGCTGTCGTTCTCCGACACCTGTCCACCTTTGACGGAGGAGCCTGGTGCGGATCAGCAATTGCTCGACGCATTGGTAGCCCAGGCTCCCTCGCGCCGCAGCTACGAGGTTCGCGGGATCGGCGGCGTTGCGGGATGGGAAACAGTGGACTGCTTTGCGAATTGGCGGTTAAGCCTCGATCGGCCGCTGGCGCGCATCGAGAAGGGGCTGGCAGTTAATTTCCGCCGCAATCTACGGCGCGCATCACGGGAGACAACCAAGATCGATCACGGCAGCGGCATCGATCTGCTCGAACGGTTTTACGCGATGCAGGTTGAAAGCCGCCGGCGGCTGGGGCTGCCGGCGCAGCCCTGGCGTTTCTTCGAACTGGCCCGGGAAATATTCGCCGCGGACGGCAACTTCGAGGTTTGGATGGCGAGTGACAACGGTGAAGACGTGGCCAGCGCGGTGTTCCTGGGTGATGGCGACGTGATCCATTACAAGTGGGGCGCGCGGCGATTAAATCATCGCTCCAACGCAAACCATTTGCTATTCTGGAATGCGATCGAGGAGTTTGCTCCGCGTGCGCGATCAATGGACTTGGGCCGCGCCGACACTCGCAATCAGGGCTTGATGCGATTCAAGGCGGAGCTGGGCGCCACCCTCAGTCCGTTGCCTACATCATATTATCCGCGGGCCCCAAGACACGTAAGCGCCGAGGTTTTGACCGGCGGGCGCGCAATCCTGGCCGCGATTTTGAGCCGGATGCCAGTGTTTGCGACAAAAATAGCCGGTCGGGTCGCGTACCGGTATCTCGGATAATTCATGGCGCCCGTTCATCGACAAAGTTTTAACGCACTGACCATAAGAAGGAATTCATGATCCGAGTCCTGATCATAGCCTATTCCAATTACGTCCGTGACGGACGGGTGAAACGCCACGCTGAAGCGCTGGCCGACCGGGGAGATCATATTGATGTAATCTGCCTGGCCGATCCGCAGTTACGTTCGGGCAATGGTGTTACCACGATCGGCATCGAGATGCCGCGTTGCCACGGCGCCAGCCGCATCGCCTATGCGGGCAGCTACGTACGCTTCTTTACCCGCGCGGCGGCCACCGCCTTGCGCTTGAGCCGGCCGCAGCGTTACGACGTCGTGATCGTCTGCTCGATTCCGGATGCGGTGGTGCTGTGCGCCCTGCCGCTGAAGCTCCTGGGCAGCCGCGTGATTCTGGACGTGCACGATACCATGCCCGAGCTGTATAGCGACAAGTTTGGCGGCACAAAAGGTGCGCTGGGCGCGCGCTTGCTGATGCTAGAAGAGCGCTCGAGCGCGTGGTTGGCGGACCGCGTGCTGGCGGTCCATGACCTCCATCGAACCCGTCTTGAGGGCGCGGGAATTCCGTCCCAGAAGATTAGGGTAGTGCTGAACTCGCCCGATTCGAAGATATTCTCCCGGGCGCCCAATCGCCGCAACGGTGGAGGCGGCTTCACATTGGTCTGTCATGGCACGGTCACACGCAGACTGGGGCTCGACGTCGCGTTTAAGGCGCTCGACCTGCTGGGCGACAAGGGTGCAGGTGTGCGCCTGCTGGTGATCGGCAAGGGTGATCACCTGTCCCAGGCCCAGGCACAGGTTGCGGCGATGAAACTGCGGGACCGCGTGTCGTTTCTGCCGCCGGTGCCAATCGAGGAACTTCCCGAATTGCTCGCACAGGCCGACGTCGGCTTGGTGCCGAATCAGCCGAGCGCCGCGACCCACCTGATGCTGCCGGTCAAGCTGCTCGAATATGCAACGCTGGGCATCCCCATTATCTCCGCGCGTCTGCGCACCGTCGAGCACTACTTCGGAGATGACGCGATTCGCTTTTTCGAGCCGGGCAATCCGGCGGAGCTGGCGGCGGCGATAACGGAACTGAAGGCCAACCGCGAGCGCGGCGCCGCGCTCGCGGGCCTGGGAGATGGCCGACACGCTCAGTTGGAAGCATCAGAGCAAGCGGTACTTCGACGCGATTGATTCACTGATTGGTGCGGACGCAAGGACGGCGGTCCCGCTCCCGACCGTCGCCAGCGTTCACCCGGCTGGCGGCGAAGCCGGAGCTGTTCAAGGGAAGGAGATCTCACCCTAGCACCTGCCGGTTCTCGGATCTTTGTTGCGACTCTGTATAGAACAAAAATCCGAGCCGCGAACGTCAGGGAGCGGTAGATCACCAAAACTGCACGCAAACCGCTCGCTCACGCTCGGGCTCGGATTGATCAGAAATCAGGAAATACCTTCCATCTCTGCGGATAGAGCAGTGGCACGGTCGCTTCTCTCAAAGCCACTTTATGCCGTGCGAGGAAATGATGCGGATTTTTCCGCCGCGACTACGTACTGAACACCGGCCCAGCGCAGCAGCGGGTACCCACGATCAGCGAGCGTTTGAAGCAGCCGGTACAACCTGAGGCCGGTAGTGCGCGGCAACACGTCGCGCCTAAAAAGGCTGAAGGGCCCGAACCCTAACGTAGTTTCTTCCAACTTCCTCAGGCCGTTGGCCTGGAGAAGCCGGTGGCATTCTCGAACCGACGTCATCTGTACGCGAGCACGCGGCGTACCGGGGCGCCAGCGCTCAACCGCGCTGCGTATCCGGTCCTTGACCGGTTTTAAGAAGGGATTGGTGAAGGGATCGAGGAACCAACAAAGTCCCCAGCGGTTATCGGTGCTGAAGATTAGGCGTCCGCCAGTTTTAACGACGCGGCACATTTCCTTAAGGGCCGGTTCAGTTGACTGCAGCCACGGGAGGACGCCGGCGGCAATGACCAAGTCGAAGGTCTCGTCGGCGAACGCCAGACGGCGGATGTCGCCGCGCGCGCATTTGACCCGCGGCCCCAAGCCCTCGCTGGCCACGCCGGTGCGCGTCAATTCCACCATTTCAAGGACCGAGTCCACGGCGTGTACGGTATAGCCGCGCTTGGCCAGCGCGATTGACGCCAGGCCGGCGCCGCATCCTATGTCAAGCGCGAGAGTTGCGTTTGGCTGAGCGATCTTTGCCTCGAAATCAAGGATGACCCGCAGGCATTCCTGGTGGACAAGTTCCAAAACGCCAGTGCGATTGTATATTTCCCGCCAGAAAGGAGCCTCCTTATGGAAATAGGAGTCGAGTAACTTCTGCGGGTCGTTCGACGGCAAAGCGTTCGTACCAGGCTTATTGGGAGCTGCTTCAATCATTGGTGGCGCGGAAATCAGCGTATCACTCGGACCACAGCCGTGTATTTCACCGCCCTCAAATTGTATCGCGTCACCTTGGGTCTGTGCGTACAATGCTGCCTCCATCGAACGATCGGGAAATTCTACATGGGGGATAAATTGGACTTGGTCACGGCTTCAGTAACCGGCCTAAAAACGAAAAAAAGCCAATCATTTCGAGGCATCTCCGCTGCACTCCGCAGTCCAATTCCGACCATGCAAGTCCTTAAGCAAGCGCGATGCCACCCGTCTCGACCGTTTTGTGTGACAAATTACCCGGCCCGCCCAAACGTACGGAACGATCATCGCTGCTAAACCCAAAAACAGCACTTGAAAGACGCGAAAGTATTGCTCAGAGTTTGTCGCCGCATCACGCTGCACGGGCGCTTCACGAAGCGCCCCTACAAGGACGCGCCCCTACAAAGACGCGCAGCTGCCGGGTTTTGGCGTAGGGGCGGTTCGTGAACCGCCCGTCCGGCTGCGGGCTAATCCGCAGGTGAGAAAACGTCCGCACATTTTTATTCTCCAATCCCTGACAGGGTGAGGGTGATTTGCGACCGATCAATACGGACCGACAATGCAATCATTATGGATGCAGAGAAGTCCAACTGATTTTTTGGGCTAAATTTGAAATGCAGACTGTGCGATGGGTAACGTCGTCGTCCAATGGCGGCGCTCGGTGCGCCGCCGTTGGACGATCAGTTGCAGGGTCGGGTTTTGCGCTAATCGGTTGCCGGCTGCTCTGAAACCCACAACGCAATCTACGCTGGAGCCAGCAGGATTTCGCCCTGCGGCGCTCGACTCAGGAAGTTGCGCGCCCTACCTGGCCGCCCCGTACTAATTTACCCGGCAAGGCTCCGGTTGGAACTCCGTTCTCATAGATAATCTCGCCGCTAACTACGGTGTACTTGTAGCCGTCCACCTTCTGGATCAGCCGGCGCGCGCCGGCCGGGAAGTCGTGCACGATTTCCGGCGCGTACAGGTGCAAGCCGTCGAAGTCGATCACATTGACGTCGGCTTTCATTCCGGGGGCCAGCACGCCGCGATCGGTAAAGCCGTAAAGCTCCGCCGTCTCCCTGGTCTGGAATCTTACCACCTGCTCCAACGTCAGACGTGGCCCGCGCTCGCGGTCGCGCACCCAATAGGAGAGCATGAAGGTGGGAACGCTGGCATCGCAAATCATGCCGCAGTGGGCTCCGCCGTCGCTCACGCCCAGCCGAGTGTCGGGATCAAGCAGCAGCCGGCGATTTCGCTCGAGGTTGAAGGCCCCGTAATCGCCCAGCGGCACGTAGAGCAGTTCGTGGCCGTCGCGTTGCAGCAAGGAGTCGTAGATGAGCTCTTGCGGCGTGCGGCCCTCGCGCCGCGCACGCGCGCCAATGCTCATTTCGCGCGTCGGCTCGTAGTTGGGCGGATCGCCCAGCGTGAAGATCGAGTCGAACAGGGTCAGATAATGGCGTCCCAGCGGATCCTTGATGCCCACGGCGTCGTTGAGTATCTGAGCTCTGACCTCGGGATCGCGCATCCGCGCCACGCGCTCGGCCAGTGGCAGCCGTCCCACCAGCGTGCGGTAAGCGCGATGGGTGCTCAAGGGGTGAATCGTGGTCTCCAGTCCCATCAGAACGCATCCGGGCCGTGCAGAGACTTGCGGCACTATGCGCGCGCCCCGCTTTTTCCATGATCTGACAAGATCCAACACGCGATTGAAATCCTGCGGCTCAGGCGCAGCCGAGGTAGCCAAAATCGTTATCGGGCGGCCGGTCTCGATCGAAACCCGGGCCATCCACTCAAGGTTGGTATCGCATCCGACCATATCGGTTGCCAGTTCCATCACGCCGTGCCCGGCGGCGCCCAATGCGCGCCCCAACTCGAGCATTTCGGCCTCGCTGGCAAAAGTGCCGGGGACGTGCTCGCCATTCTTGGCCCGATGCAACAAGGTGCGTGACGAGGTGACTCCCATTGCGCCCGCCCGCAGCGCCTCTCGCACGATCGCGCCCATTTTCTTGATATCATCGGGCGTAGATTCTTCGTTGTGCGCCCCTCGCTCGCCCATCACGTATGCGCGCACGGCGCCGTGAGGGATTTGTGCCGCGACGTCGATGGCGCGTTTCATCCCGCTCAAGGCGTCCATATATTGCGCGAAGGATTCCCACTGCCATGGGATTCCGGCCGCCAGCGCAGTGCCCGGAATGTCCTCGACCCCCTCCATCAGCTCAATGAGGAATTCCTCCTTGCCGGGCTGGACGGGGGCAAAACCGACTCCGCAGTTGCCCATCACGACGGTGGTGACGCCGTGCCAGCTCGACGGTGTCAGGTACGGATCCCAGGTCACTTGTCCGTCGTAATGGGTGTGGATATCGACCCATCCCGGCGTGACCAGCATGCCGGCGGCGTCGATTTCCCGCCGGCCGGCACCCGCTTTACCGCCTAGAGCGGAGATTACCCCGCCGTCGATCGCGATATCGCCGGCGAAAGCCGTTCTTCCGGTCCCGTCCATCACGTTGCCGTTGCGGATCACGAGATCATGCATGGCTCGAACTCCTCCTGGTCTCGGGCGGAACCGACCCTTTAGGACTTTGCTTAGCACATCCGCCGCGCCTGGTTGAAACCCATCCGTTCTTAAGTAGGGCGGGCGTCGCTGCCCGCCATGTGCGCGTCGGCGATCAGCTTACCGGCTCTCGAAACAGAATCCCTTGTGCTTCGAGCGTTCTGACCTGCTCTGGTGTGTAGCTCAGGCGCGTGGTCAGGACCTCGGCATTATGCTGGCCGAGAAATGGGGCGGGCAGATCTTCCACCGCTGGGGTTTGGGAGAACTTCATCGGAAAGCCCGGGACATTGAACTCGCCCAGTACCGGATCGCTGATTGTCCGCACCGTCCCGCGCTGGCGCAGATGCGGGCTCGCCATGGCTTCCTCGACGGATAAAATCGGTCCGGCGGGAATATGATGTTGCTCCAGGATTCGCAGCGCCTCCTCGTCGCTGGGCAGGGAGCCAAACCACTGCTCGATAGCCTCGGTCAGCGCGGCGCCGTTGGCGACGCGCTTTTCGTTGTCGGCAAAGCGCGGATCGGCGAGCAGTTCCGGCCGGCCCATCGCCTGGCATAGCGCTTCGAAATGATGCGGCGGGGCGGCGCAGAACATGATGTATCCGCTCCTGGCCTTGAACATGCCGGTGGCGGAATGGAGCGGAGCAAAACGCCCGGTGCGCTGCGTCTTGAGCGCGCCGTGGCTGGCGCTGAACGCCTCGATCGCGGTTTCGTGGTAGTTGAAGTAGGTATCAATCAGCGTGGTTTCCAGATGCTGGCCGACGCCAGTGCGCTCCCGATGCAGAAGGGCGTAGCCGATCGCGGCCAGCGCATAGACACCCGCGCCAACGTCACCGAACGCCGATTGCAACATCGGCGGCGGTCCTTGCGGTTCGCCTATTCTCGACAGAACTCCGGAATATGCGGCGCCGATCGTGTCGAATCCCGACTTGTACGCCAGCGGTCCGGTCTGGCCGAAGCTGGAGATCGAGCACATCACGATTTTCGGATTGATCGCGCTGACCGTCTCGTAGCTCAGTCCCAACCGGTCCATCACGCCGGGAGTGAAGTTTTCCACCACCACGTCCGCCCCTTTGATCAGGTCCTTGACGACTTGCAGCCCCGCGGGCGACTTAAGCGCGACGCACAGGCTTTGCTTGCCGCGATTATATTGGACAAAGCATCCGCTGCGGCCGTCCTTGAAATAGGGAAAGGTGCGGGTCAGATCGCCGCGCGGCGCAATTTCGATTTTGATCACATTGGCGCCCATCTCGGCCATCAGCAGGGTAGCAGTAGGTCCCGCCACCGCCTGGGTGAAGTCCAGAACCGTGTATGCGCTTAATATCTGATCCTTAATCACTTGATGGCCTCCGCGCCGAACCTTTGCAGCGTAAACAACGACGCCCGCAAAATAAAGCGGGTCGCGTGCAGATTGTGGCTCGCCGCTGCGCCTTCGCCGGTATTGATGCCGGAGACTCTTTGGCCGTTGCAAAAAACATCTTGACTGTGAACCGCGACAGTCATTATGGTGCAGGGTCAAACGCGAAAGACCGTTTTTGTTGCACACCGGGGAATTAGACGCGCGTTAGAACCCGGGCCCGCGTAATCAAGCGCGGCCGGTCCTGGCGCGCCAGGATGCTACGCGATGGAATCCGCTGCCATGACCACCGCCACCCCGCAGCCGGTGGCTGCACCGCTGACGCGCGCCGCGATTTTCCTGATCGTGACGGTGAACCCGGGGGCTGACAGCCGCGCGGCGGTAAAATCGATGTGTGCGGATCTCGGTGCCCTGCTGCGAGCGGTAGGTTTCCGCGACGGCGAGGGGAACCTTTCCTGTGTGATGGGATTTGGCTCCGAGGCCTGGGACCGCTTGTTTGGACAGCCGCGTCCGGCGGAGCTGCACCCGATGCGCGAGATCCGCGCCGACGGGCGCCACGCCGTCTCGACCCCGGGCGATGTGATTTTCCATATCCGCGCCGAACGATTTGATCTCTGCTTCGAGCTGGCGGCCTTGATTATGGCGCAACTCGGCGATGCAGTTGCGGCGGTGGACGAGGTGCACGGCTTTCGTTACTTCGACGCGCGCGATCTGCTGGGTTTTGTCGACGGGACGGAGAATCCCACCGGTCAGGAGGCGCTTGACGCCACCATCATTGGCGCGGAGGACCCGGGGTTCGCCGGCGGCAGTTATGTGATCGTGCAGAAGTACCTCCACGATCTGGCTGGATGGAATGCGCTGCCCACAGAGACCCAGGAACGCATCATCGGCCGCACCAAGCTGTCCGACGTGGAACTCGACGACGCCGTCAAGCAGACCAGCGCACACAATGCACTGACCACAATCGTGGAGGACGGCAAGGAAATCAAAATCCTGCGCGCCAACATGGCCTTCGGCCAGGCGGGGCAGAGCGAGTTTGGCACCTATTTCATCGGCTACGCGCGTTCGCCGCACCCGATCGAGCAAATGCTGATCAACATGTTCGTCGGCCGTCCGCCGGGGAACTACGACCGCATACTGGACTTCAGCCGCGCCGTCACCGGGACGCTTTTTTTCGTCCCCTCAGCCACGCTCCTGGAGAGCCTGGCATCCGACCCGGTCCAGACAACTGCTCCAACCAGCGCCGCGTCCGCGGCCGAATCCTCACCATCCACCCCGTCGGTGCGCGATGGTTCCCTCGGCATCGGCTCCCTGAAAGGAGAAAGCCGTCATGAATAACCTGCATCGCGAGCTTGCCCCGATCTCAGATTTGGCCTGGGCACAGATCGAGGAGGAGGCGTCGCGCACGCTTAAGCGCTACTTCGCCGGACGGCGGGTGGTGGACGTAGATGGGCCGAGCGGTACTCAGTTCTCCGCCGTTGGCACCGGGCATCTGCACACTATCGATGCGCCGGGAGACGGCATCATCGCCCGCCAGCGCGAAGTCAAGCCGCTGGTTGAGTTGCGGGTTCCATTCGAACTGGATCGCCAGGCGATCGACGACGTGGAGCGGGGCGCCATGGATTCGGACTGGCAGGCGGTCAAGGACGCCGCCCGGCAAATCGCTTTTTCCGAGGACCGCGCAATCTTCGAAGGCTACGCCGCCGCCGGCATCGAAGGCATCAGGCAGGGCACCAGCAACCCGCTGATGACGCTTCCCGCCGACGTGATTCACTACCCCGACGCGATCGCCGAAGCTTTGACTCAACTGCGCATGGTCGGCGTCAACGGGCCCTACTCGGTTCTGCTGGGCGCCCACGCGTACACCGCTCTGAGCGAGACCAGCGACCACGGATACCCGGTTCTGGAGCACGTTCAGCGCCTGGTCAAGGACGAGATTATCTGGGCCCCGGCGATTTCGGGAGCCTTTGTCCTTACCACCCGCGGGGGCGACTTCAACCTGCACATCGGCCAAGACGTTTCTATCGGCTACTTGAGTCACAGCGACACCGCAGTCCGCCTCTACCTTCAGGAGACGTTCACTTTTATCCTGCTGACCGCGGAGGCTGCGGTGGCGCTCACCGCCGCGATGGCGAAGAAGAAGGGCTCCTGACCCATCGCGCGATCAAGCTGCGGCGAGCGGTAGAAGTGCCGACCGGCGCGTGACGGAAGTCAAGCCTGTCCTCAGCGCTGCGGGAACGCCTATAATAGCCGGCAATGGACTTGAGTCGGGCCTTAGTATCCCGACCGACGGCGGGAGGATTTCAGGCATGAAGTTCCACTGGTTCGCGGAAGTGACCTATCCAGGTCTTCCTGATGACTACCGGGAGCGGTACCGGTCAGCATGGGTAACGGCGCCGTCGCGGCTGATTGATCCGGTCAAGGTGGGTGAGACCTACCGGATGTTCATCCGGCTGATGCAGCTTGCCGACCAGGTGGGCTTCGATGGCCTGACCGTCAACGAGCACCATCAGACGGTGATCGCGATGACGCCGTCGCCCAATCTGTTGGCGGCGAGCCTGGCCTCGACCACCAAGAACGCCGCCATCACCATCGTCGGCAACTCACTGGCCCTCTACAATCCGCCGACGCGCATCGCCGAGGAGTACGCCTATATCGACTGTCTATCGGGAGGGCGGCTGGCGGCGGGTTTCGTTTTGGGCACCCCGATGGATTCGGTGTTTGCGTACGGGATGCCCCCGATCGAGATGCGCTCTCGTTTCGAAGAGGCGCGCCAGCTAATCCTGCGCGCCTGGTCCGAGCCGGAGCCGTTCACGTTTAACGGCAAGTATAACAAGTTGCGCTACGTCAATATCTGGCCGCGGCCGATCCAGAAACGAATCCCGATCTGGGTGCCCGGCGGGGGCGGCAGCGTGGAGACGTGGGACATGGTCTGCGAGCATGACTACTGCTACGGGCACTTGTCGTTCTCGGGGCTGTACTCCTCAAAGCCGCTGGTGGATGGGTTCTGGGAATACATCAACCAACGCGGCGGTAACATGAACCCGCATCGGATGGCGTTTACGCAGATCATATGCATGGCCAACACCGAGGCCGAGGCGGAGAAGAAATATTACGAAGCGGTCCGCTACTTCCATCGCAATTCCGCGCCCGGGGCGTTTGGCAACCCACCGGGATATACCACGATCAGATCGATGAAGGCGTCGGCCAATCAGATGAGCATCGGCAAGAGCAAGCTGACCCCTGAGGATCGGATACGGGCCAGCCGCGGCGAGATGAGCTTCTGGGAATACGACGAGAAAGGCTATATTATCGCCGGACCGCCCGAGCGGGTTCGTCAACGCCTGCGCGAACTGATCACCGACCTGCGGATTGGTCAGCTTATCGCCACGCCGCACATGGGCAACCTGCCCGAAGAAACAGCGGCCGAGAACACGCGCATGTTCGGTACCCAGGTCGCCCCTTACCTGCGTGACCTGTGGGCCGATCAGCCTGACTACTGGACGCCGGAGATCAGCCAGAAATTAGTCGCGGCCAACGCGCCCAAGCCGGCAGGCAGGGTGGATTCCGCCCCTGCGGCACACGCTGCTCAAGCGAAGTAGGCGGGAAAAGATCGACTCATGAAAATGATGAGGGAAAAGCTGGGCGCCCTGGACATCCGTGTATGGAGCGGCGGGATCGGCGCGCCATTGTTGTATTTGCACGGATTCGAGCAGCATCCGGGCGCCGCCTCCTTCCTGACGCGGCTGTCGCGCAATCACGAGGTGCGCGCCCCCGAACATCCGGGCTTCGGCGAATCGAGCGGCTTCGAGGAGAACTACGACGTCATTGACGTGGCGCTATATTACCGGCGGATGATCGAGTCCTGGAAGCATGAACCGGTTGACGTGATCGGCCATAGCCTGGGCGGAATGTTCGCCGCTGAGTTGGCGGCCTTGAGCCCGCAGGTGGTCCGCAGACTGGTCCTGGTTGATGCGTACGGGTTGTGGCTGGACGACAAGCCGCTGCCCGACCCGTTCGCGCTCGCGCCCAGGGATTTGGAAAGCGCCAAATGGCATAACCCGGGCAAGGCGCCGATGCCGGAGCCGTCGGCATTCGATGGCGGCGATGACGTCGACGCGCTGGCGATCTTTCGCGCGCAAAACCTCGGGACGGCGGGCAAGTTCATGTGGCCGATTCCCGACCGCGGACTTAACCGGCGGTTGCAATACATCAAGGCTCCAACCCTGGTTGTCCACGGCGAGGCCGACGGCCTGGTTCCGATAGCATACGCCGAAGCCTTCGCCCGCCTGATTCCGAACGCCCGCGTCAGATCCATTCGAAATGTAGGGCACCTGCCGATGATCGAGGCCG
>DASZGF010000106.1:0-80197 GCA_035939115.1 Binataceae bacterium (SeqCode) | reverse complement strand
CAGTGGATTCCGTTTCCCGTAGCAGCCGGCCTCCGTGCCGGCGTTCTTTTGATAATCCACCCAAACTGGTCTCAGGTTCAAGAGTACCCGTACGCGTGGCCGCCAGAGCTATAAGATTTTATAGGGTGGCGCGAGCAAAAGAGTCTCGCGCGTCATCGACAGGCGGGGACGCCTGTCCCATTATTTTTAAGCGCACAACCACCCAACACCAAAGCAGCAGCGGGGGAGGCGCGCGAAGCCCTGCTTACCCTTTTAGCTCGTACAGGGCGGCAAACGGATGGTCGATTGGCAGGCGGCGGAAGTGGGTGAAGCCAGCGCTTTGAGCTAGTTCACGGGCTTTGGCTTCTCCCATCGCGGCGCCCAGACCTGCGCCGCCCTCGGCCAGCGACGTGGTCATGCAGTACAGCGTGCTGGCGGAATAGAGCATCCGTCCCATCGGACTGATGTTGTCCTCGACCCTGGGTGACGCGTTGACTTCGGCCATCATGTAGCTGCCGCCGGGCCGCAGCGCGTGGCGAATCGATGTCACCAGCGCCAACGGGTCAACAGCGTCATGCACCACTTCGAAGGTGGTGATGAAGTCGAAGGTGGAACGCGGCAGCTGGTTGCAATCGGCGACGTCGAAGCGGATGCGTTTTTCGCCCAGGCCGGCTGCCCGCGCGTTGGCGCGCGCCCGCTCAACCGAGCCGGCATGGCGATCGAAACCGAAAACCCTGGCCTGCGGAAACGCTTCGGCGATCTTGATCGCCGCCAGTCCGCTGCCACAGCCAACATCGAGCGCCGAGCCTCCGTCGTTGAGTTTCGACACCACTTCGGGCAAAGCAGGGAGCCATTGCTGGATCAGGTAATGCTTGTACATCGGCGCCGTCATCCGCTCCATCGCGGCGAACAATTCCTGCGGATACTCGCTTTGCGCGACGCCGCCTCCGGTGCGGAAGGCCTCCGCGACCTTGGGCGCCACGGTCAGATGGGGCAGCAGTCCGGCGAACATGCTGGCCAGAAACACCGGTGAATTCTCATCGGCCAGTGGCGCGATGTGCTCGGGGGGCAGGGTGTAGCGCGCGGTTGCGGGATCGTAATCAAGGTATCGTGCGGCCGCCATCGAGCCGAGCCATTCGCGCAGATAACGCTCCTGCAAGCCGGTGCGCTGTGCCAGCTCTGCGGCGGTGACGGGGCCGCCTTCGGCCATCGCCTTGAAAATTCCCAGGCGATCGCCGATATAGGTCATCGCGGAATGAAAGGAAGCCGCCACATCCTTCATTAGCTGCTGGAGAAATTTCTGGGCCTTTGCCTTATTGAACTCGGCGTGCTCGGTCATCTTCCACTCTCCCTTGCCCGGCTACCTGTACGCTTAAAGCTACCTTGGCGCGTGAGGAAAGCAATCAAAAGATTAGCATAGGCCCATCATCAACGCTCGCACACGATTGGAGCCCAGATTTCAGCGCAATCGCTCGCTCACGCTCGCGGCTCGGACCAAACAATGCGAGCGCGAGCGGCTGTTCGCGTCGCGGCCCAGGTTGTCAGCGAAAAAGGGCACACTGCTGAGTTATTGTGCCAGTTCTTCGCGAATCGAATAGATCTTCTGACGCGCCTCGTTGATGTAGGCGTCAAGATTGCGGCGACTATTGGCGAAGATACCGTCGGGCGAGCCGTCCAGCACAATCAGCGGCTTCATCACCGCCGCCTTGCCCAAGGGATCGATCGCTTCGTCGAACAACGTTGCCAGCACGGGCTTGGTCCGCAGGGGTATGTAGTACTCGCGCTTGACCGCCAGCATCATGTGGTAAATCACGTGAGCGTAGCCCTGAGCCTCGTAGAAATAATTGTCCACCGTCCAGGGACGGACCGGCTGCCCGGTATCGGTAAGCGACCGGTAAAGGTTGGCATGAGCGTCGCCCAACAGGTCGCTCCAGGCCTGCATCAGGCGGCCCAGTTCGATATTGCGCTGGTTGAGTTCGCGTGAGCTGGGTGGATTGGTATGCAGTCCGGCTACGTACGCCTGCAGATGCTTTACTCCGCTGCGGTATTTGGTTTCGGCCCCCGGCAGCATCCATCGATAGGGATCGTTGCGGAAATCGGAATCGGCCAGTATCAGGTTTGGATCATATTCATTCGAGGAAATCTTGGTCAGGTGATCCTTGAACACCCGGCAGGTCTCGCGCAAGGCAATCAGGATTCCAATCTGGCGGTTGGCATTGTTGTCCGCCATCAGGGTGGGTCCCCAAAGGAAGATATCGTTGGGGCGCCACCCGAAGGTACCGTTGAGCTCGTGGTCCATTATTTCAGCCATCGTGGTGGCGTAGATCTCGCCTGGCACGAATGGCTTATCGGGTGGAAAGGCCTGGTCGATGCTGAAGTCGAGACGGTCGTGGTGTTTCTGGCCGAAATGCAGACCCAGGATGATTACGCCCCATGTCACGAGCGCGGCCACGATTATGACCGCGGCTTTGGAGCGTAGAAGAAAATGGAAAGTGCGTTTTGGCGCGGAAGGCGGCGGCGCAGCGGCGGCCGCATCGGGACTTGACGACGACATAGGAGGTTAACGGTATATCAGGGCGAGGAAACTTGCGACTGCGCACCGAAAGGCAGTTGGCGGGCTGGGTTGCTGGCAGCTATCAAAAGGACGCCGGCACGGAGGCCGGCTGCTACGCAGCAGCGGATTCCGTTTCCCGTAGCAGCCGGCCTCCGTGCCGGCGTTCTTTTACATACGGAGCCAGGCGAGCCGCATCCTCACAGCCGCCCGATCAGACGCGAAATAATTCCGCCCTGCGGAATGTCCGCCGGCGCGATCAGTGGAGCGCTGCCGGCCGACCGCCCGTCGACGGTCACGACACCCTTGCCCACGTCCTGTCCGGCCTTGATCGGTGCTTGTAGTTTGGGCGGCAGATCGAAGGCCGTTTTGATCGCGATCTTTTCCGCACCGTGCTTCATGAAGACGTTGAAGTCCTCACCCCACACCGGCTTGAAGCGGGAGGACGCGCCGCCGCCGACTGCCACGTCCTGCCCTATAGGAGCACCCTTTTTTGCCACCGGATAGAGATAATAGTTCATGAAACCCTGCGAGAGCAGAGTCGACGCCGCACTAAAATTCTGCTGCTTGCGCGGCGAACCCATCACCACCGCTATCAGCCTTAAGCCATCGCGCCGGGCAGTGGCGGCAACATTAAACCCCGCCTGGGCATAGAAGCCGGTCTTCAATCCGTCGCAGCCTTTGTAGGTTCTCACCATGTGATTGGTGTTGCGCAATTCAAAAGTGCCGTTGCGAAAACCGCAGGTATCGATCGATGACCAGCGCAAAACGTCGGGATACTTGACCAGCTCGCGGGCGAGCATCGCCGAATCGTAGGCGCTGCTGACATCGGCCTGCTCGCCGGGCGCCGGCGGCAGTCCGTGCGGCGAATAGTAGTGCGTGTCATTCATCCCCAGTTCGTGGGCCCGCTGGTTCATCATCTGCACGAACGCCTCGCCCGAGCCGGCGACGTATTCGGCTACCGCCATTGAGGCGTCGTTGGCCGAATGGACCACCACCGCCTTCATCATGTCATCGAGCGAAAAGGTCTCACCCTCCTTGAGGTACACTTGTGACCCGCCCATTTTCGAAGCGAGCGCCGAGGTGGAGACCTGATCGGTAAGCTTAAGACTGCCATCGTGGACTTTTTCCGCGACGATCAGCATCAGCATCATCTTGGTCATCGAGGCGAGTGGCCAGGGTTTATGCATGTCCTGTTCAAAGATCACCTGGCCGGTGCTTGGCTCGATCACGCAGGCGATGGCGTAAGGTACCGCGTTAAGCTTGGAACCGGCAGCAACGGACTCCGCCCCCTCTTCCGATACGGCTTTGTGGGGCCGAGTCTGCGCGTGACGGTGCGCCATGACGCCGCCTGGAGCGGCCAGCATCGCCGCCGCCGCAATCGTAGATAGGATTGAAACTACACCTGCTCGCCCACGCGGCAGCCTCATCGTCTTCCACCTCCAGCTCTTCCTGGGCCGCCGCCGCGGCCCCATGCAGGTCAATGCAAGTTGGCGTGGTGAAATTATCGGCGCGATCCGGCTGCCGCTGCAATAGCTAATGCGTGATTTCAATCAACAGGAGGGAAAATTTTGTAGAGGTTCGCTGTTAACGGCGGCTGCGCTTACTCGATTTGATAATTGAGCTCCACGGGACGGCCGTGACGCATCACCGTGATGGACAGCGAACTAGCCTGGCGCAGGCTGTTCAGCAGGCCGATCGCCTGTGTGGGATCGTTGAGGTCCTGCCCGCCGATCGAGTTGACAACGTCGCCGTTGCGCAGTCCCATCTGGGAGAACAGGGAGCCCGGCACCACTTCAGACAGTCTGAAGCCGTCGGTCTTGCCGTTGTCCATGTTAGGTATCGCACGCATCTGGGTAAAAAGCTGGCCCATGTTCTGGAGGTTGCGATTCACCGAACTGCGCGAGACCACAAACTGGTTGGGACCCACGCGCTGCACGTCGCGGCCCATGGGCGGCATCACCGGCACGATTGGCGCCGGTAGCGGCATGGCGTCCGGGGCAGGGCTCCCGCCATCAGCCAGGTCATCCTGCATTTCCAGCGTGACATTAGTACCGTTATGGTTGATGACAGCCTTGGTCTTTGCCACCGAGATCAGCTCCCCCGCGTCAGGAATCTGATCACCCTGCCGATAGATCGCCTGGTCGTGTGTGCTTTGGTCCTCGAAAGCGGCGAAGGGTTTGGTCCAGCTCAGGTGCGAAGTGCCGACCAGCTTGATATGCAGATCGGCGCCGGCCGCGGGCGGCGGCGGCTGCGGAGGCGGGGCCGCTTGTTGCTTGACCGAGTTGAAGATGTCGCGCTCGACCACGAAGTCATAGGAGGTGCGTGGCAAATCTCGCGGCGCGCGCGAGGACGCTACCACCGCGGGAGCGGGCGGGATGACGATCAGCCGCCGGGCGATGATGTCATTGACCGACCGCGCGGCAAAATAGGCGCATCCGGCGATCAACAGAAAGTTGAGCGCTACCACATATCGCTCGGAAAAAATCAGCCGCATTCAGATCATGTCCTCGCCCTCGTACGAGGTTCCCGCCACCAGCCGCCTCATCTCATAGTTCCAGGGCCCCTTCCATCGAGCCACTACCAGGTTGGCATGATTGTAGCCGCTGCGGACCTGGTCGAACAGCCGGGCCAGGTAGATTGTTTCATCCTCGCTCCGTTCGTTCAAAGCCCGCTGCCGCGCAAGCCCCGCCATCGCAATCTGAATCAACTCGACGGCAAGATCCTTGATCTTGAGCCGGCCCGCGGGAGCCTCCAGACCGATCTTGCTGGTAAGGTCGGCCACTTTCAACCGCTCGTTGTAGCTCCAGCGTTTGACCAGGTCCCATGCGCCAAGCATGCAGTCGGAATCATACAGGATGCCTTTGCACAAGGCGGGAAGAGCCAGCATCATGGCCGGTGGCTGGCTGTCGGCAGAGCGAATTTCGATGTACTTCTTGAGCCTGACTTCGGTGAAAATTGTGGTGAGGTGGTTGCCCCAGTCCTCCAGGGTGGCGCGTTGATTCTGATATCCGCGCTCCATGTAGTGGCGAAACGTCAAACCGGGCGACTTCGTTAAATCGATGTAATGATGGTCCCGGATGAGGAAATACATCGGGACATCCAGCGCGTACTCGAGGTAGTCCTCGAAGCCGGCGCTTTCATTGAATACAAAGGGCGGGAAGCCGCAGCGGTCCGGATCGGTATCGGTCCAAATATGGGCGCGATAGGTCAGGTAGCCGTTCAGATCGCCGTCAGTAAGAGGCGAATTGCCGAAAATCGCGTAAATTAGCGGCGTCAGCGCGAAACTCACCCTGAGCTTGCGCATTGCGTCGGTCTCGTCGCTGTAGTCGAGATTGGCCTGGACGCCGGCGGTCTGCTTCATCATCCGCTGGCCCAGACGGCCCTTGCGCGCCATGTAGGGAAACATGATGTGGTAGCGCGCCTTGGGCAGCAGTTCGATTTCGTTCAGCTTGCTCGCCGGCTGCATCCCCAGCCCCAGGATCGCCACGTCCATGTCGCGCGTCACTTCCAGCAGTTCCGCGACATGGCGCGAGAATTCCCGCTGGGCGCAATGGATGTCGGGGCACTGCTCGCCCGACAATTCGATTTGGCCGCCCGGTTCAAGTGTGATCGAGGAAGCGGGTCCTTTAAGCGCGATTACCCGTCCTTCCTCATCCTCCGGTTCATAGCCGTAACGGTCAGCCAGGCCCCGCAGAATCGCCTCGACCCCGCGCGGCCCGGAGAAGGGAAGGGCGCGGCCGCTGCGGGCGTCAACCGCGACCTTTTCGTATTCGGTCCCGATCCGCCATTGCTCGCGCGGTTTGGAACCGCTGCGGAAATATTCGAGCAGTTCCTCTTTGCTCCGGATTTCGTCGCTCATCGCGTCACTACTCGCATACCGGCCGTCAAGCTGCGGCCTATCATGGCCATGGCCGACGCTCAAGGCAAGCCGGGATTTGGCCTGGACGCTGTGATCCGACCCAGCCGTAGCCTAACTTTATCTTAGCAGGGCAAGGAGACGCCGATGCCTCAATTGGTGCTTGCAATCGATCAGGGTACGACCGGAACAACGGTGCTGGTAGTTGACCCCGATGGGCAGATCCGCGGCCGGGCTTACGGCGAGATCCGTCAATTCTTTCCGCGTCCGGGATGGGTCGAGCATGACCCGGAAGAAATTTTCCGCTCCGCCCTGGCGCTGAGTAAGCGGGCCTTGCAGGCGGCCCGCGCCCGCGATGCCGACATCGCCACGATGGCAATCGCCAATCAACGAGAGACCTTCGTGGTTTGGGAGCGCGCCACCGGCCGCCCGGTCGGCCGGGCAATCGTCTGGCAATGCCGGCGCAGCATCGAGATTTGTCAGCGGCTGCGCCCGCACGAAGGGGAGATTGCGAGGCGTACCGGCTTGGTGGTCGACCCCTACTTCTCCGCCTCCAAGCTCAAATGGATGCTCGACCGCGATCGCGGCCTGCGCCGGCGCGCCGCCCGCGGCGAGTTATGCTTCGGAACGATCGATTGCTGGCTTATTTTCAGGCTCTCGCGCGGACACGCCCACGTCACCGACTTCACCAATGCCTCCCGCACGATGCTGTTCAATCTGCGGGCGCGAAGATGGGACCCGGTGATGCTGGATCTGTTCGGTGTCCCGCCCGAAATGCTGCCGCAAGCCGTTGGGTCGCGCGGTCCGCTAGCCGAGGCCGCCGCGGGAACGATAGGGCCGCGGGCGATTCCGATCGGCGCCGCGATCGGCGATCAGCAATCCGCGCTCTTTGGCCAAGGGGCGGTGCATACCGGTCAGGCCAAGGTCACTTACGGCACCGGTGCGTTCCTGCTGATGCATACCGGGTCAAAGGTCGTGCGTTCCAGGAACCGGCTGTTAAGCACCGCCGCGTTGGGGCCCGCCGGTGAGCCGGCTTATGCCTTGGAGGGCGCGATCTTCGTCGCCGGCGCGGTGGTGCAATGGCTGCGCGACGGGCTGGGGATCGTGCGCAAAGCGGCCGACAGCATGAAACTGGCGTTGCGGGCCGCCGCGCGCAGCGGTACTTACGTAGTGCCGGCGTTCGTCGGCCTGGGCGCGCCCTGGTGGGATGCGGGCGCGCGCGGCGCGATCGTCGGGATTACCCGCGGCACCTCGGCGGCGGATATCGCGCGCGCCGCGCTGGACAGCATCGGCTATCAGGTCTGGGACGTTTGCCGTGCGATGGAACGCGACGGCGGGCAGGCGATCGCCGAACTCAGAGCTGACGGCGGCGCCGCCGCCAACGACTATCTGATGCAGTTCCAAGCCGATATTCTGTCGCGGCCCGTGCGTCGCGCGGCGATGCTTGAAACGACGGCGCTGGGCGCTGCGAGGTTGGCGGGCCTGGCCTGCGGGGTGTGGCGCTCACCGGCGGAGCTGGTGCGGCTGCGCGGGCCGGGACGCATTTTCAAACCGCGGATGGCATCCCGCGAGCGCGAGGAACTGCTGCGGGGATGGCATGACGCGGTTGCCCGCGTGCTGAGCCAACCTGAGGGCCGCCGCAAATCACTCAGATAGCGGCTTGATGGTGTTGACCACCAGCCCTTTGGAACTCCAGCTCACGTCAAAGCCCACGCGGTCTCCCACGTGCAGCAAATCCATCCCGGGCGCATGGCCCCCAATGGGCGCGCCCACGACCGCGACATAGGGAAATTGAAAGCGCATTTCGCGCCCGCTGTCCGAGCGCACTACGCCCCTGAGTGTTGCCCGATTGAGGCTGATTATCACCCCGAGATAGAAGTTGTCCGGAAAGTGCTCGTCGAATACGTCGCTGCTCATATCAAAGTCGAAGTAGGATAACCCAACTGAATGTTTAGCATTAACCGGGGCGGAGCCAAAGTTCCGCTCAAAGGGGCAGGGCGGTGCGAAAAAGGATGAAGCGGCCCATCAGTTCGCCGACCAGCACCGACATGACGGCAATATATAGCAGGCCGGTGGCCGCCATGGTCTGGGGGATCTTGAGGGTTTGCCAGGTCATCCAGGCCAGCACTATCGAAGCGACGGGGCCCAGGATCAGGCGCATCCCCAAAAGTACCGAATCACTGTCGAACAGGGTTGCAACAGCCTGGCTGGAGGCGTGTCCGCCCAACAGGCCCATTATCGCCACGACTGCGAAGAGGGCGATTAGCTCGGCGACCAGCGCAATTCTCAGCAGGCGTACGAGTGTTCGCAGGTAATCCACGGGCAGGTTCGGATCGATCAGATACCAGTGGCCAAAGAGCATCCCGCCGCTAGCCAGACCCAATACCGCAGACGAGAAAATGGCGCTGAGAGCGTATCCGGCGACTGCCAGGGGACCGAAGGCCGCGGGCTTCAGAGTGAGCGCGGTGGCTACAACTGCCACCAGCCCGATTGCCAGGCTGGCCAGATAAGCGCGAGCCCTCAGCATCCCGAGATCGGTCCAAAGCGTGAACATGTACGCGCATACGACCGCGCAAAAGAGGATCCAAAGGCTGCTGTCAATCCACAACGCGATCACCCCTGGCGCCTGCGGCTCCGGCCGCCGCATCGCCAGCAAGGCAAAGCCGACGGCGGCGACCATTCCCGCGCCCAGGTAAACGGCCGCGCTGGACTTATAAAAACCGCGCTCGACCTTAAAGAAAGGCGGCACCGCAATAGCAGCCATGCCGCCAAAGGCCAGTTCCGCAAAAACCAACAGAAAACAACTCGCGAATCTCGTCACCCACCAATCTTATCGGCAGCGGCCGCGCGGACCAACCGGGGTGAGAGGAGCCGTCCCGCGCCTCCGGACTGGTCCGCAGGCGCGGGCGAGGTGAGAAAAACAGCTCACATTTTAACGCCCTCTCCCTGACCAGGGAGAGGGTTAGGGTGAGGGTTTGTGGCGCGCGTCAGCCGGTGCGCTGGCTGGCCTTGAACACGTCGATCTTGCCGGCAAAATCGTCGGGCTCGACCTCGGTGGTCTCGAGCAGCCGGGCCAGACCGCCGTAAAAGCCGCATACCATGATCATTTCCACCAACACTGACGGGCCCAGCTTTTTATTCAGTGCCAGCACCGCTTCGCGGCTGCCCTTGACATTTTTTGCCATCTCGCCGCTCAGGCGGACGACCAGGCTTTCGGTTTCGTCAAAGCACTTCGCGCCTGGATTCTCGATATTGTCGATCTGCTCCTGGGTTACGCCCACGCCCTTGCCGACCACCACGTGATGCAGCCATTCGTAGTTGGACCCGCAGGCCTTCGCCGTGCGCAGGATCGCCAGTTCGCGCAGCTTCGGATCGAGTTCGCCGCGCATGATCATGGTGCCAAAGCCGCCCAGCGCCTTTTGCGCATTCTGCGAGTTGGCGATCATGCGGGTCACGTTGAGCAAGAGGGGCTGGCGCTTGAGCGCGTCGAGCAGGGCCTGGGACGGGTTGTTCTGGTCGGCAAAGGGAATCAAAGCCATGATTAGTCCTCCCACTTAAGATGCGAAGCTGAGTGTACAGCGGTTACGCAGGCGTTGGGTCATCTGACGGTACGTCTGAGAGCTAATGCGATCGGACAGAGCGAACCGTGCCCCGCCTTATTCGTCCTGCGCCATGCCCCAGATCAAGGCATCGTGTCCGGGGTCGTAGCGCATGATATTTTGCTTTGGATCGCGGTTAACCAGCGGCCGCATGAACATCGGCGACGTCATGCTGCGCACCTCATGCTCGATAGTGAACAGCAGCTTGCCGGTTTGCGGATCGACGATGTCCTTGAAGCGATACTGATAGCGGTTGCTTTCCTCAAAGATAAGTCCTCGCTCCAGCAGGCGGCGATAGGGCCCCGAGAAATCCGCGACATAGATCGCAACATGATGGCCGTCATACTCGGGGATCGGCCGCCCGGTTTCGCGGAACAGCAGGTTTTGCCCGATTCCCGCGCATACGCGCGCACAGCGCCCCGCCTGGTGCTCCGCAACCGTCGCGGGAACCTCCATTATCTCGGTGTAAAACCGGGCGATCCCATCGGCGCTGCCCGGCGGCACGTCGAATTCCACGTACGGCATGCCCAGCGCGATCGAACCGAAGCGCGAGGAGGGCTCATGGCAGCGGATACGGTTGCCCCACGGACAGGTCGCCTCGACGAAGGTTTCGTCTTCATGGAAATCGAAGGCGGTACCATCGAGATTCTTGCGCACTTTGCCCAGCCGCTTGAGCAACGAGGCGCGGTCCGGTATCACGAGCCCGGTAATGCCGCGCAGCACCTGGGGTTTGTTGGTCGGCAGATGGAACTGGCTGCGGCCGACGTTGACCCACATGTTGCGCGGGCCGGTCATCATGTAGGGGTCGCGCGTCAGTCCCAGTCCACTTACATAAAAGGTGGTAGCCAAGTTGGGATCGGGGACGGTGACGTTGACATGCTCCAAGGCGATGATGTTGCCGACATCCTCCGCGCCGCGATCATAGGAAGACTCCATATCGACCTCCGTTTTCCACTCCTGCGGAGAAACTGGTTCTCCGCAACGTGGCGATGAACCGCTTTGGTGTACAAGCGCAAACCTAGCAGGGTCCGGACCAAGAAAACAGCCATTCAGTAGGGCGGGCGTCCCTGCCCGCGATTCCAGGCACCGGTGCAAAGACCGGCGGGCAGGGACGCCCGCCCCACTGAGCATGAGCATTGTCAGACCGTGACTCGGGACTTGCGCAATTCGGCGATTTTGTCGGGCCTATAGCCCAGCAGGGCGCCCAGCACGTGCTCGGTGTCCGCACCCAGGCAGGGCGCCGCTTTGCGCACCTCGCACGGCGTCAGCGACATCGAATAGGGCACGCCAGCCAGCGGGCGGGTGCCGACCTCGGGATGCTCAAGCTTCACGAAGTAGCCCCGCTCTCGCAGATGCGGGTCGTCGAGCAGGTCCGAGTCCAGGAAGGTGGGGATTGCCGCAACGCCGGCGCGTTGGAGCATCGCGGTGATCTCCCATCGGTCGCGCGTCGAAGTCCACTGCGTGATGATCCGATCCAGTTCATCCTCGTTGCGCTTGCGCGCGGCTATGGTAGCAAACCGCGGGTCGTTGGCCAGCGACCGCTGACCCATTACGGTACATAGGGCGCGCCATTCGGCTTCGCTCCCCACCGCAATTGCCACCCATCGCTCGGCGTCACCCGCCGCCTTGTAGCAGTTATGCGGCGACATCCACGGGTCTCGATTGGCGATCAGGACTGGCTCGCGCCCCTTGATCGCGTACTCCAACAGCGGCTCGACCAGCATCGCCTCCATGACTTCGTACATCGACAGGTCGATATGCTGTCCCCGGCCGGTGACTTTCCGATGCACCAGCGCGGCCATGACAAAGAACGCACCCCACACTCCAGCGGTCGGGTCGGCATAGGTGATGCCAACTTCGCGTGTCTTGTCATCCGGGTAACTGCTTACCGTGAATAGGCCCGACTGGGCGCCGATCAGTCCTCCGTAGGCCATGTTCTTGTTATAGGGGCCGGCCTGCCCATAGCCGCTTATAGATATCATCACGAGATCGGACCTGACGGCGCTCAGAGCGGCGTATCCCAGCCCCAGGCGGTCCATGACACCGGGGGTGAAGTTTTCGATCACTACGTCGCAATGGCGAACCAGATCGCGCGCGACCTCTGATCCCTGGGGCGTGGCGATGTCCAGGGCAAGGCTGAGCTTGCTCTGATTCCATTGATTATAATGCCCGGCGCGGTTCAGCCCGATCTGGTTGTCGGCATACGGGTGGATGCAGCGGTTGAGGCAGGGCCGCTTGGCGGTCTCGACCCGGATTACCTCGGCGCCCAGATGCGCCAACTGCAAGCCGCAGTACGGTCCCGCCCATACCCATGAGAAATCGGCCACGCGAATCCCCGCCAGAGGTCCGGAGCGCTGCGTCCCAGGGTTTTGCGCGATTAGAGCGGCCGGTTTTTTCGGGAACAGACCGGCAAGGAGTTGGCGGTTGTGCTGATCCAAGCGCGGGGCGGGATTGCCCGGACGCGGGCGCATCGCAGTCGATTTCATCGGGATGCGGGGAACGGGCACCGCAGCGCCATTGCTCACGAGCCCAGGCAGAGGCACGAAGAAGTTGCGCGACTTGAGTTGCTCGTCCGCGTAAACCTCGGCCATCGTATTGACCGGAGCCGCGGGGATGCGCCGCCGTTGCGCCTCGCGCCACAATTCCTGCGGGCGCTGCGTTTTGGTCCAATCGTTGAGCAGCGCATAGAGGGCATCCTGGTTCTGATAACGTGATTCGCGGTCCTTGAAGAGCTGATCGTGGCCCCATTGCGGATTGTCCATCAACTCGAGCAGGCGCAGCCACTGTTCGTCGTCGCCGCAGATGAGGAAGATCTGTCCATCACAGCAGTCGAAGACCCCCCACGGGACGACATTTGTTCCTCCGCCCAGGCGCGTAATGTGCAGTCCCTCGTAGGGCAGAAATGACAGGCTGAGCATCGCCGCGATACATTCCTGCTCTGACACGTCGACCGCTTGTCCCCGCCCGGTTTCGAGCCGATGCCACCAGGCTCCCAGCGTGGCGATAGCGGCGTGCAGTCCACCCTGCAGCTCCGCCTGATGGCCGCCGAACTTGAGCGGTGGGAGATCGGGAAAAGGCGAGAATCGCGGCGTTAGCGAGGCCATCCCGCTGGCATGAGCCGCATTGAGTTCATAGGCATGATAATTCGCGCGCGGACCGAAACCGCCGTAGGCGGAAACCGTGGTGACGACAAGTGCGGGGAAGTTGGCGCACAGCGCGCCGCTTTCGAGCCGGCAAGCAACGCGCCGCGCGGGCGGCACGTTATGGATCAGGATGTCCGCACCCGCCAAGAGATCGTCGAGCGCTCGCCGATCCCGCTGGTCCTCCAAATCCAACGTAACGCCCTGCTTGCCAGCATTGAGATAAAGAAACAGTCCACTCCTGTCAGGGTCGGGAATGTCGTCCGGGAAAGGACCGCGCCGGCGGGTTACATCACCCTCGGGCGGCTCGACTTTGATTACCGTGGCGCCAAAGGTCCCCAACAGCCGGGCAGCAAAAGCGGCGGCAACTCCCTGGCCGCATTCAACGACTGTGACGTCGTCCAGCGGCAGCGGTGTGGAACTGCGGGGATTTTCCAATGATGGCGCTGCTAGCCCTGTTGGGCAAACTTCGCTTCGAGGAAGGCCAGGCGCTGGCGGAATTCCGTAACGGTTTCCACCCTGCGGATTTCCGCCCGCACAGCGCCCAAGTGAGCGAAGATCTCGCGGTGCTGGTCTTCAAAGCGAACGTCCATCCAGCTTTCGAGTCTTCCAACCCGCTGTTCCAGACGATTAAGCCGTGCTTCGACCTGCGTCAGGCGCTCTTTCACGTCTTTTAATTCGGGTCCCAGGCAGCTTTGGATTGCCGCCTGAATCGCCTCGATCGAAATTTTTTCCCTGTCCATAATCCCCTTCAGCGCCGCTGATTATTTCAGAACGGCAATCAACCGGGCTGGGCGAGCAACGGATCCAACTGATCGGCGTCGTCCAGCGCTTTCAGTTCATCGAAACCGCCGATGATGCGGCCGTTGATGAAGATTTCAGGGACCGTGCGCCGGCCTCCGGCGCGGTCGATCATTTTTTCGCGCAAATCGGGATCGTCACTCACATCAATCTCTTCGAACGCGACGCCTTTTTGCTTGAGCAGTAATTTCGCCCGGACGCAGTAGGGGCAGAACTGGGTTGTATAAACCTCGACTTTGGCCAAGAGCAGGCTCCTTTGCCATGTTGATGGCGCATCAATAAGTATACGGCGGGCGCCGGTTTTCAGAAAGGCTGTGGTCAGTCGCATGCGCTATGCGATCTTAGCGCACGTCAGCGTACCATCGCCGCAGCCGGGCCGGGGAAACGCCGGCAAGATAGGAGAGCCGGATTGCCCACATCCACGCGACGGTGCGGATCAGTCCCGCGCGCTGCCAGCGTCGCGCCGAGGTGAAAACCCGGCTGCGCAGGCAGGCGACCGCTCCGGCGCGTTTGAGGCGGCGGGCGAAGTCGAGATCCTCGCAGATTTCAATTTGAGGAAATCCGCCCAGGCGCTCAAAAACCTCGCGCCTGACGAAGATCGCCTGATCGCCGGTGCCGGTCCTGCTCAGCCGGGACCGCAGGCTGATCAGCCAGCCGATAAGACGGTAGGGGAGGCCGGGCGCGTCCAATGCAAGATCGAAGCGCCCGCCAACGACTGCCGGATTGCGCATCGCCGTCTGGATATCGGCGGCAAACGTGGCGGGAACGATGGTATCGGCGTGGACGAAGGCCAGCACGCTGCCGCTGGCACGGGCGGCGCCCGCGTTCAACTGACGGGCACGGCCGCGTGGCGCTTCGATCAACATGTCGCACAAGGCTCGCGCTACCCTTTGGCTGTCGTCCTCGCTGCCACCGTCCACCACGATAATCTCCGCATCCGGAGCGCCCGCGCGCAGGGCGCTAAGCGTAGCCGCGATTGAGTCCAGCTCATTGAGCATCGGAACGACAATCGAAAGCCAGGCGCCAATAGCGGCCATCATGTGTTCCCGGGTAAACTCGTGCGGCCGGCTGCGGTGCGTGCACTTAAGAATAGTGGGACAGGCGTCCCCGCCTGTCGATGATGCGCGAGATCTTTGCTCGCGCCGCCTTTATGAATTTCACAGTACTGGCCGCGATACCCATGGGTAGTCTTGCACCTTCAGCCATCTATTCGGTGGCGCGAGCAAAAAAAAAAGCTCGCGCATCATCGACAGGCGGGGACGCCTGTCCCACTGATTCAGACACCCATCCATCCCGCCTTCAGCTCGGTCCGAGGCGCCCGATCCGCAGCCAGAGCATTAGGACCCTTCGAAAACGGCGGAATATCCATTGCAAAAGCAGAGACTCAAACAGCCTCCACAGCAGAGCCGCGGGCCGCGTGAGGTGAGTCCGCAGTTCACCCTTTCTTCCGCCGCATCGCGCGCACTTCGTCGATGACGCGGATACCGTTGCGGGCGAGCAGGGCGGCAAACACTCCCTGGCCGGGGCCCGACGCGCCATCGTGGTAAACGTGCTTCACTCCGCACGAGGGACTGCGCTCCTTGAGTATCGCTTCGCGCGCGCCGGCGGCCAGCGCAGGTTCCATCGCCGCGCGCGCTCCGCTTAGGAACGCTTCGGTCTGATCGATACCGTCAGCGTCAATCACGCGCGCGTTGCCGTCGAGCACGTCTGTTCCGTCGCCGCCGCTTATCTGGCAGGCTGCCCGAGGTGTCTCAAGGCCTCCGAGTTCCTCTGGGCACACTGCGATAACGTTGCGGCCTTCGAGCGCAAAGGCGAGTTCCGGGGTGAGCTTGTCCTTGCCATCGAAGCGGCAGGGCCGTCCCAGCAGGCAGGCCGAAACCACGATCGCGCCGCGTTTTGATTTGCCCGCTACCATCAATCTGACTCTGACTTGGCCAATGGAGGATTGATCAGCGCGGGCGCGTCGTTTGAAGCTTGCATTCCCTTCACCAGCACCCGGCGGCCGCTGACCTCAAGGCGTCTCTCCCCGAACAGGGCGATCGCGCGTGGATAGATACGATGCTCCTGCGCCAGGATGCGCGCGGCAAGGCTCTCTTCGCTGTCGTCGGGGTAAACCGGGACCACGGCCTGAATGATGATAGGTCCGTCGTCGAGTCCCTCAGTGACGAAGAACACCGTGCATCCCGCAAAGCGCACCCCATATTCGACCGCCGCTTTCTGCACGTGCAGACCGGGAAAGGACGGCAGCAACGCGGGATGAATGTTCATAATCCGGTTGGGAAAGGCCTGGAGCATCACGCCGGAAAGCAGTCGCATAAAACCAGCCAGCACCACCAACTCTACCTCGACGGCGTTAAGTTCGGCGACCAGTTGCCGGTCGAATGCCTCTCGCGAAGGGGAGCGGCGATGGTCAATGACCAGGGTGCGCAGCCCGGCCTGACGCGCGCGCTCGAGGCCATAAGCGTCGGCGCGATTGGAAATCACGACGCGGATTTCAGCGTCAAGTTCACGCCGCTCGATCGCGTCAATTATCGCCTGCAGATTGGTACCGGAGCCGGAAATCAGCACACCCAGCTTCAGCCGATCTCCATTGCGCTTCTCTGTCATGCGGCCGCCTACCCGATACTCACCGCGCGAGCGTCCTGGCGCAATTCTCCGATGACATAGGCGGGCAACTTGCTGCGATGCAAATGGTCGAGTGCGGGTTCAACGTCGGCGGGTGAGAAGATGCCGATCATTCCAATGCCATTGTTGAAAGTGCGGTCCATCTCGTTCTGCCGGACCTCGCCCAGGCGCGCAATCAGTTCGAAGATGGGTGGCACCGGCCAGCTTCCCCTTATGATCCGTGCGCCCATTGACGGCGGCAGCACCCGCGGGAGGTTTTCGATTATGCCTCCGCCGGTGATGTTGGCCAGCGCCTTGAGGCCGAACTTGCGGAACAGGTCCTGGGCGATTTTGGCATAGATGCGAGTGGGCCGCAGTAATTCCTCGCCCAGCGCGCATTTCAGCTCCGGGACGCGGCGCGACAATTTGAGTTCGGCGCGCTCCAGCAGTACCTGGCGCGCCAGGGAGTAGCCGTTTGAATGCAGTCCGCTGGAGGCAAGTCCGACCAGCACGTCGCCCGGGCGCAGGTTGCGCGGGTCGGGGATATGTTCGCGGTCCACGACACCGACCGCGAAGCCGACCAGGTCATATTCGCCTTCGCCGTACAGCCCGGGCAGTTGCGCGGTCTCCCCGCCGACCAGGCTGGCGCCGGCCTGCGCGCAACCGGCGGCAACACCTTTGACCAGGTCGAGCGCAATTTTCCGGTCAAGCTTTCCGATGCCGATGTAATCGAGGAAGAACAGCGGCCGGGCGGCGGAGCAGATGATGTCATTGACGCACATCGCCACGCAGTCGATACCGACTGTGTCGTGACGGCGGGCCATCACCGCAACCTTGAGCTTGGTGCCCACGCCGTCAGTGCCGGCGACCAGCACCGGCTCCCGCATCCCATGGCTGTCAAGCCCGACCAGCGCGCCGAATCCACCGACACCCCCAAGCACGTGCGCGCCACTGGTTCTACTCGCAAGGCGGCGGAAAAGCGGCACCAGGCTTTCTTTAAGATCGATGTCCACGCCGGAGGCCTTGTATGTCGATCGACGAACCATACCTAATTAATCCCGCCTGATCGCCAGGGCGCCGGCGCGCCAGGCGCGCTCGCCGCTGGGATAGGCGGTTAGCCCTTCCCGGTAACCGACGATCTCAAGCCCGCCCATCAGCGCGCGCAATTCGTAATGGCCCAGCAGGAAGTCAGGATTGCGCGGATGGCCGATTTCGGCCTGGTCGATAAGGAATGTGTCGAACAGCAACGCCCCTCCGATCTTGAGCGCGCCTTTGAGCGCCGCAATCAGCTTACGGTCCAGAAAGCATATGTTGAGGATCGCGTCGTAATGCGCCGATGGCAGCGAAAAGACGTCCAGGTCGGCTACCAGCGGATGCACGGGCAGGTTCTCCGCCGCAGCGGCTGAGGCCAGCTTCAGCATCGCGGGCAGGGAGAAGTCGATTGCATGAACGGTAAATCCGGCGCGCGCAAGCCACAGCGAATGCCGCCCGGTGCCGGCCGCCACATCCAGGGCCAGACCGCGGGGCAGCAGCGGCAGCATCTCGACCGCGAACGGCTCGGGCGCACCGATGCGCTGTTCCCGATGGCGATCCTCCCAAACCGCGCGCAAGCTTTCGCTCATATCGCCCTTGCTATAGTCAGCACGTCAACGCTGCCGGCGCCAGCCGCTCGCAGCACCCGGGCGCATTCGTTGGCGGTGGCCCCGGTCGTCAGCACGTCGTCGATCAGCAGCACCTTAAGCCCGGCAACGCGCTCAGGATACCTGACGGCGAACGCTTTGTGGACATTGCGCCGGCGGCTGTCCAGGTCTTGAGCAGTCTGGGGTGGAGTTGCTATCACCCGAATCAGGGTCGCGACGTCAAGCCGGCATCGCAGCCGGGCAGTCACGGCCGCTGCCAGCAGGGCGGACTGATTGAAGCCCCGGCGCAGCAGGCGGCGCCGATGCAGCGGTACGGGAATGACGACGTCGTACTCGGCGTCGATCGGCAGTTGGTCTTCGAGCAACTGGGCCAAGACCGCGCCCAGCGCCTGGTTGGGCCCGTACTTGTGGCGGCGAATGACGGAGCCGAGGATGTCGGCCGTCGCATCCGCGGAAGCGCTGTAGGAGAAGAGCGCGCGTGCTTTGCCGAAGCTGGGCGGGGTTTTGGCGCATCGCACGCACAGGTCGATAATGGTGGAGGCTGAGGTCAGGGGCGTTCCGCAGGTCCGGCAAATCGGATCGTTAACGGGTTGGAGGCTCGCCAGGCATGGGGGGCATAGCCGGCGCGGCGATTGCGTCGGCAGCAAGGCGTCGCATCCGGCGCATCGCAAGGGCAGCAGGAAAGCGAGCACTTCTTTGCCGATTGTGGTAAATAGATCGCGAGTTTCGGATTTAAGTCCCACGTTTAACCGGGGCGCTAATCGCCCCGCTTTATCCCGCTCCATGCTCCGGCCCGCCGAGCGCGGCGGATAGAGCAGAGCAAGTATTTAGGAATAGAATCTAAACGGTCGCCAATAAAATTGCCATGAGGGTCTAATGAAAGCAGCATTGGAAGGAATCAGGGTAGTTGACTGGACGATTTGGCAGCAGGGTCCGTACTCGACCGCGTTACTGGCCGATCTGGGCGCGGAAGTGATCAAGATCGAGGAGCGGGACAATGGTGACCCGGGGCGCGGTCTGGCCTCGGCGGCCGGTAGCACAACCAAGTCAGGCGGGCGAAATTTCTACCTCGAATCCAACAACCGGCACAAAAAGAGCGTGGCGGTTAATGTCAAAAGCCCCGAAGGGCGCGAGATCGTTTACAAGCTGGTCGAGAAGAGCGACGTGTTCGTGCAGAACTTCCGCAAGGGTGTGGCCGGCCGGATGGGTCTGGATTACGAAACCCTGCGCAAGCGCAATCCGAAACTGATTTACGGCAGCGCCACCGGGTACGGGCCCGAGGGTCCCGACAGCGGTGAGCCGTCCTTCGACTACCTGGGGCAGTCGCGCTCGGGACTGCTGTACGCGGCGTGCGGCCCGCGCGACATGCCGCCCACCTACATCGTGGGCGGACTGGCGGATCAGATGGGCGCTATTATGCTGTCGCACGGAATCCTGGCCGCCCTGCTGGCGCGCGAGCGCACCGGTGTTGGACAGTCGGTGGACGCGTCACACCTGGGATCGATGATGTCGCTGATGGGGCTGAACATCTCCTCGCGGCTGATCAATGGCAAGGAGATGATGCGTTACCCGCGCGAAAGCTCCTTCAACCCGCTGTGGAACCATTACAAATGCAAGGACGATAAGTGGATCTGCCTGGGTATGATCCAGGGGGACAAGGTTTGGGACGATTTCATGAAGGCGGTCGGACTGGAGCGCCTCGCGAAGGATCCGCGTTTTGCCGAGATGGGTCCGCGCGGCAAGAACTCCAGGGAACTGATCAAAATCTTCGACGAGACCTTCCTCACCAAGACGCGTGAGGAATGGATGAAGATCCTGCACGAGGGCGGTGACTTTATCTTTACCGTGGTCAATTCGATCGCCGATCTGGAAAACGACCCGCAGGTTATCGCCAACGATTACATCGTCGACTACGACCACGAGATCCACGGCAAGATGAAACTGCTGGGCGCAACGGTGAAGCTGAGCGAGACTCCCGCCAATCCACTCGGACGCGCGCCCGAGCACGGCGAGCACACCGAAACGGTGCTCACCGAAATCCTGGGCTACAGCTGGGAGGACATCGACCGCCTGCGTCAATCCGGCGCGATTTAAGCGCAAACCGCAGAAGACCTGGCCCCGTCCTCCTTCCTGAAAAAAGGGAAGAGGGCGGGGGTTGAATCTCCTAGAACCGGCCGTACCAGGGGCGCACGTCGGGGTTGGTCGGCACGAACTGGATGTTGTAGGCGCGCAGCAGCGTGCCCTCGGAGTGCTTTACCGCGAGTTTTGAAATCTCGAAGTTCACGTCGGCGTTGACCTCGTTGCCCTCGGCCGCCACCAGGCTGTCGATGAACTGCAACAGTTCGTGGGTAGTCGCCATTCCGACGCGGAAGCGCTCGCGCTCATCGTGCAGCGACGCGGCGGCAAACTCGGTGGCGGTTTTGGAGGCCTGCGCCGACTTGTAGTTGGCCTTGAGTCCATCCAGCGACGATTGCACGTCAACCACGATCGAAGAAATCAGATCCCGATAGCGCATACGCTGCTGCTCGTACTCGATCTTGGCCTGCGCCAGCGCGGCTTTGGCCGCGTCGTTGTTGAACGGCCGCTCGATGTTGAACACGACCGCGTAGTTATAAAAACTGAAAGTCCACAGCCGGTCCAGTGACTCCGGGTAGAGGCCCTTGAAAGGCAATTTGATGCCCGCCACCGGAGTTCCCACGGGATTGGGAATCATGCAGTTGGAAACGATGCCCAATGATGAGGAGCCAAAGAACGGATTGCAGTTGATCGCGCCAGCGGTTCCGGTCAGGCCGAACTGAGCGCCCAGGTTGACCTGCGGCAAGGTCTGATTCTCGGCAAACTTTACCTGGAGCAACATGCTGCGAATCAATTCGCGCATCGACGCCAATTCCGGCCGGTACATCATCGCCTGCTCCAGCGACAGCTCGTCATACTCGTCCATACGCTCAGGATTAGGCCGTTCGATCGGTTCCAGCTTTGCCGGCAGAAACGTGTGGTCGGGGTTATACATCACGTCCTGGGCCAGGACGGTGCGGGCGGTGTCGAGTTGTCCCTCGGCCTGGTAAACGTTGGACAGGTCGGTAGCTTCCTCTGACTGCGCCTCTTTCAGCGACAGCGGCGCCAGCACTCCCACCTTGACGCTGATGGTATTTTGGCGCACCAGGTCCTGCGCCACCGCCAACGCCTTGTTGGCCACCTCCAGGTTTTCTTCAGCACGGACCACGTTCCAATAATCGGTACCCACTCTCAGCACGAAATCGTTAAGTTGCTGCTCGTAGTTGAACTGCGACTGCTTCTGGCTGGACTCGGCGATTCGCACGTTGATGGTGGCAAACTGGTTGCCGAAATTGCGCAGCAGCGGCTGGTTCAAGGAGAGCGTCAGACCCGGGACGTAAGCTGGATTGACACCTGCGAACGCCGAATTGTTCCCTGAATAGCTGTTGATAAAGGTCGCTCCGAGCGTGCCGTTGGTGGTCGCCAGCGTCTTGTTGATGGCGAAATCCCAGACGTAGGACTTCTGCACAAAGGCTTTGGCGCCGCCGGTTTGCAGACTGGAGGTGGTGGGCGTCACCGTTTTCTGTTCCCCGGCCTGGCTGGTGAAATCGGGATCGAACACCGCCCAGCTCCCACGCACGCCCTGTAATGAAAGCACCGGGTCGAGGCTGAAGGCGACTATCCCGGGGTTATTCCTAAGCGCCAGGTACAGGGACTCCTTCAGGCTGATGCTGCGTACGTTCTCATCCCTGGTCTCCATGTAGGCCTGACTGAAGATACTCTCCTCAGGCAATTCGCGCGTCAGGCTCCATTGATCAACGACCACATTCGGGGCAGGCGGCGTGTGTTCCAGCGTTTTGGTTTCTGACGGCGATACCACCACGTCGGGTAATTCCTGCTTTCCGATCGGGGACGCCTTCAGCTTGACCGAGGGATTGGCCTGGTTGGAGAGCAGCGGGTTGGCGCTGTACGAAACGTGCGGGCCGACCGTCTCTGGAGCGACGGGCGCGGCGCCCATCGCGGGCGGCGCGCCTATCGCGGGCGCAGCCGCCGGAGGATAGGCCGGCGTTCCCGGCACGGTCATCGTCCCCGGCATCGCCTGCGCATGCACCTTGGCATGCATCGCCAGCATAAAGGTGAGCGTCAGCGACGCGCCGAAGATCGCCACCGCTGGCGGGCTGAAAAATGATTTCAATCCGATATCGCGCTCAATCCGGGAGCGCCAGGGCGCGCGGTAAGAAGCGCGATCCCGTCGACGTTGCGTCCTGGAGCTTTTTTTCGTATCCATGGAATTCTTGCTCCCTATTACCTCGAGCAATTTTGTGGTGAGGCGCGGGGCCAAACCTATAAATTAGTTGCCGGTTGCCAGTCTCACCGAACCCGACACTTGGGATTGAACCAGCCTGACGGACCACGCCACAAAATCGCCGGCACGGAGGCCGGCGCTACGGACAGAAGTCACCACCATGCTTGTGCGGCGCGGCTCTTACTCGGACCGGTTTAGCTTCGCGAGAATCGGTCATGGCGATGACTATTAACCCGATACCAGCCTCAGGCAAGCGAGCATTCGGACACGCTAGGGCCTGGGGTCTTCGACGCACGCCTGCAGGTCATCAGGCAGCGGCGCAACGACTATCAGCGTTTCTTGTCCGTCATCAACTGAGCTTATCTGCACACTATTCCGCTTGCCCGCCGGAGGTATGCGCAGCTCCGCCAGGTGAAGGAAAAACCGTCCCGGCGCCAACGCCGCCATCGCGGGGCCGCCGTAAAGGTCGTCCCCGGCGATCGGCCAGCCGGCGTCCGCGAGGTGCACGCGAATCTGATGGCGGCTGCCGGTGCGTGGTATCACCTCGACCAACGTGAAGCCGTTCACCTTGCGAATTGGCGTAACCGCGGTCATTGCCGGGCGCGCCTTGAGTTTGGCGGCCGCGCGCGGGTCGTGAACGACCGTCATCTTGCGGCGGTTTCGCGGATGATGCGCGATAGGCGTGTCGAGTTCGAGCGGATGCTCCAGCGCGCCCGCAATCAAAGCAACGTAGCTCCGCTCGATTTGGCCGCTTTTAAGTGCGGCGCGCAGCCGAACAAATCCCGCCTCACTCAACGCCACCATGATCGCTCCAGATGTTCCATTATCCAGCCGATGCACCAATCCCCCTTCCAGCGGCTTGTTGCCCGCGTGCGCGGCCTGCGGAAAGTGCGCCGCGACCAGGTTCATCAGCGTAGGACGATCTTCGAGGTGCAGCGGATGACAGGGAAGGAGTGCCGGTTTGTTTACGACCAGGATCTCTTCGTCATGGTACAGGACGTCCAGCGGCAGGTGGGAATCGGGTGTTAGTGCGGGAGCGGCGGAGGGCGGGTCAAGTTCAACCACATCGTCAAAGCCCACGCTGCGCCCCTTGCGCCATCGACGGCCGTTGACACGCACATGACCGGCAGCGATCAGGTCGCGCGCCTGACGGCGCGAATCCGCCAGCCCGCGGCGCACGAGCCAGGCGTCCAGGCGTTGCGCGCCCGGCGTGGGTTTTATGGAATCCGCCAAAGGTGCGACAGACTTCCGCGTCCCACCCGCCCCGTTGCGCGGGCGGTTAGTTCGACGAGAGTCCGTTGCGAACCATGGATTCGAGTTGCTTGAAAACCCCGGCGAAAGGATTGGCGCCGGGCGCCGCCGCGAAATAGCATTTGCCCATATAGTCAAGCGCGTCGGCGTAGGTTTCGAATCCTTTACTCAGTTCCTCGAACAGCAGGAAGCCGGGGCGATATAACGACACATCCAGCTTGGACACCGCCTGGTAAGAGCGCTTTCCTTCCTGCAGATAATAGTCAAGGAAGCCGCGCTTGCTCACAAAGCTGCGGAACAGGCCCGACATGAACAATGTGTAATCACCCACGTACTTGCGCACGGCGCGCTCTCCAATCACGCGGGATTGGCCGTCGGGACCCATCGCCGAAACCAGCATCTCGACCACGCTGTGCAACCTGGTGCCTTGGGCATCGCGCAGCATCAGCCACTTGTCGCTGTGGCTGAAGTCCGCAAGCAGCGTTGCGACGTAGTCGGCAACCTCACTATCGCCCATGTGAAGTTGATCAAAGCTTTGCCGAATGAGTTGAAGGAAGAAGGGTTTCAACCGGTCGGGAGAAGTTCGTTCGATCCGCATTACAGAACCCGCCTCGCTTTTTCGTTCTGTCAACCATCATACTGATACAGATGAAGTTGTGAAACGAAACGAGGCTTGTTATGCACAAAAACCCTTGTGCGCCAATGGGTATGGTCATTCCTGCGGCAAAAACGCGCCGGCAACTTGGCACTCGCTGCGCACGACTGCCAAACTATGGAGTTGTTCAAGGCTGATGCGCGGCTTGGGAGGCCGCGTTTTGACTGCCGCTCTTGGTGCCGTAAACAGGGAACTGCTTCCAGGCGGCGAACAGCAGCAAGCCAAGCAGAGCCAGCGCGACGAGAACGTCGCCAGGACGAAGGTGGGTCGCGCCTGCCTGGCCGCGAATCTGTTGTGGACTAGCCATGGTTCCTCTTAGAATCCCGCCGCCTTACGCAGCGCCGTGCGAACTGTATCCGACCTTGCGTTGACCGGCAATCCGAACAGCCGGCGCAGTTCACGTCCGGTGTGGGAAGCTTCGCACGCGGCGACTTCCAGTGGAGTGCCGCTTACCACCACGTGCCCGCCTTCAGCGCCGCCCTCGGGTCCCAGGTCGATTACGAAGTCGGCGTTCGCGATCAGTTCCAGGTTATGTTCGATGACCAGCAGCGTGTGACCCTCGCCAATCAGCCGGTTGAATACCCGCAGCAGATTCCTGATATCGCTGCCGGCAAGGCCGGTCGTGGGTTCATCGAGGATGAACATCCGCTTGCCGCTTGCGCCGCCCGCGCGCGAGGCCTTTTCAACTCCTTCGAGCAGGAAGGCGCTTAGCCGCAGCCGCTGGGCCTCGCCTCCCGACAGCGTTGAAGTCGGTTGACCGAGTTGCAGGTAGCCAAGCCCGACCGCCGACAGGGTATTGCAGCGTTCGACGATCTGGGCCTGGCGGGCGAAAAAACCGCGCGCCTCGTCGATCGTCAGCGCCAGGACCTCCTTGATGTTAAGCCCGCGGTATTTAACGCCCAGCACGTGGCTCTGAAACCGGCGCCCATCGCAGGCGTCGCATTTGACCTCCAGGTCGGCCATAAAATGCATCTCGATGGTTACGACGCCCATCCCGTGGCAGCGCTCGCATCGGCCGCCGGCCACGTTGAAGGAAAAATGTTTGGGTTCGATTCCGGCGCGGCGCGCGTCCTGCGTAGCGGCAAACAGCTTGCGGATCGAATCGTACAGCTTGATATAGGTGGCAGGGTTGGAGCGGGTCGAACGGGCCAGCCCCTCCTGTCCCATGTGAACGATGCGTTCGAGCCGATCCAGCCCCTCGATACGCCGGCATGCGCCCACTTCACTGACTGCAGTGCCGTTGCGCGCGAGGTAATTGTTGTAGAGAACTTCTTCGACCAGGGTTGATTTGCCCGACCCGGAAACACCGGTGATGCATACCATCCGTCCGAGCGGAATTGAGACTGAGATATCCTTGAGGTTATGCTCGGCGGCGCCGATGATACGCAGGGCAGGGTCGCTTTTGCCCAGGCGGCGCTCCCGCGCGATGGCGCGCATCAGGAAAACCCGTCCGGTGGGTTCGTCACCGGGGCGCTTGGGCCTTGCCGCAGGCGTTCCGGCATAGACCATGTTACCGCCGTCGCGCCCACCGCCGGGTCCGAGTTCCACCAGATAGTCCGCTTCGCGAACCATCAGCGGGTCGTGCTCGACCACGATCACGGTGTTGCCGAGGTCGCGCAGATTGCGCAGCACGCCCAGCAACTGGCGCGAATCGCATGCGTGCAACCCCACCGTGGGTTCATCAAGAGCATACAGCGTGCTGGTCAGGCGGCTGCCCAGGGCACTGGCCAAATGGATGCGTTGGGCCTCGCCGCCGGAAAGCGTGCGCGCGGCGCGATCCAGGGTCAGATAGCCCAGCCCCACCGCGGTCAGATAACCGAGGCGGTTGCGCAACTCGCGCATCAGAGCGGCCGACCGCTCGGCCTCCTCGCGGCCCATCGAAAGCTGCTCGATCCATTGGGCCAGCGCCGCGATCGGCATCCGGCCCAGGTCGGCGATATTGCGGCTCTGGATCTTGATGTTGAGCGCTTCCGGGCGCAGCTTGGCGCCTGCGCACGCCGTGCAGGGTACGAACTTGCGGTATCTGGCCAGAAGGATTCTGACGTGAGTTTTGTAGCGGCGGCGTTCCATCCATTTAAAGAAGCCGCGAATCCCCGGCCATCGATCCTCTTCGCCCCGGCGGCGCTCGCCCGGCTCGCCGTCGAGCAGCCAGGTGCGTTCTTCGGCGGTGAACTCCTTGTAGGGTGCGGTGAGCCGAATTCGGCGCCGGCGCGAGCATTCCATCATCCAGGCGTGCATCTCGCGGTAGGCCGGCGTGCGCCAGGGAGCCACCAGCCCCTGACGGATCGAGAGGTTGTGGTTGGGAATGACCTTGGCCAAGTCCAATTCGACGGTGCGGCCGAATCCCTGGCATTCCGGGCAGGCGCCGATCGGGCTGTTGGCCGAGAGCAGGGCAGGGGTGGGCTCGGGGAAGGTGGTCGCGCAGCGAGAGCAGTTAAAGCGGCGGTCAAAGAACAGCGTCGCCGTCGGACATAGGCGGCCCTCCGCGCGCTCCATGCGGATCGCCTGGGCCTGGCCCGCACCCAAATAAAAGGCTTTTTCCAGGGCTTCGCGTATCCGCGGTGCGGCCTCGTCGCCGCCTACAACCACGCGATCGATCACGACCGCAAGATCCCCGTCCGCGGCGCACTGCTCGCCTGCGACCGCTGCGTCAACCACCTCGCCGTCAACCAACAGGCGATGGTATCCATTGGTGGCTAGGTAGGAGAGGGCTTGCGCCACGGGCCGGGAGCCGCCGATTTTGAATGGTGTGGTGAATACGTAAGCGCCGGGCGCTGCCGCAATTTGGTCGCACGCGCTCGCCACGGTGTCGCGCGCCACTTCGCCTCCGCACTGCGGACAGATGGTGCGTCCGATCGCGCCGAACAGGAGCCTTAGGTAATCGTTGATTTCGGTAATGCTGCCGACGCTCGAACGGGCGTTGCTGATGGCGTTTTTTTGCCGCAGCGCCAATGCCGGCGGGATGTCCGAGATGGTGTCGACGTCGGGCCGCTGCATCCGGTCCAGAAACAGGCGCGCATAGGTGGAAAGGCTTTGCACATAGCGCCGTTGCCCCTCCGCATATACAGTATCGAAGACGAGGCTGGACTTTCCCGAACCTGAAACCCCGGTGACGACGCTAAAGCGCCCCAGCGGCAGGTCGAGATCGAGGTCTTGCAGGTTGTTGGTGCGCGCCCCCCGGATGACGATTGAACGTTCCAAGCCGCGATCGGTTCAGCGAGGGTCGGAAATGGGCCGGGCCTTGATGCGGCGTTCGCCGGGATATTCTTCCGCGACCCCTGCGTACAGCGTCGCCAGTTGGCGGTCGAATTCAGCCTGGAGCCTGGTCGTTTTGGCGCGGCGTTCGACTTCGGGAAGGTGGCGGATCTTAGCCAGGTCGTCTTCCAGCTTGTACATCAGCCGATTTCGCTCGATCATGTAGCGATAGCCATCCATACATGTCTCCTATGCAACCTACCCGAATCAAAGATCTTACGTCAGGCTCTTGCGGGCAGGCAACCGGCCCCGGTTCGGCAAGTCTGGCATTGGATGATTGCGCGGTCGCGGCATGGCCCTCTGCAGTAGCGCGGGCCTCCGTGCCCGCGTCCCCTCTGGCACTGGATGACTGTGTGGTCACCGCATGGCCCGGGCGCAAGGTGTGGCATGGATTCCTGGGCCGGCGCGGCGGAGTCAGCCGGGGACCATACGAGTCCTTGAACTTTTCTTATCTTGCCGGCGACGCTCCCGCCGCCGTGGCGACCAATTGGCGCCGCCTGCAAGCCTGCTTTCCGCCTGGCACCGAGTTCGTTCAGGTGCATCAGGTGCATGGCAACCGCGTCCATCGGGTTGATGCGCAAAGCCGCGGCGTGACCGCGGTGGCCGACGGCATGGTGTCGGCCGCGCCCGGCGTGATCCTCGGGATTCTGACCGCGGACTGCGTTCCGGTTCTGCTGTACGACGGGGCCGCTCAAGTGGTAGGCGCGTTGCACGCGGGATGGCGCGGAGTAATTGGCGATATCGCGTCCGCCGGTATCAGCGCGATGGCCGCGATCGGCGCGAACCCCGGGCGTATCGAGGCCGCCCTTGGACCCGCAATCGGCGCGTGTTGCTTTGAGGTGGACCTTGATCTGGCCGATCGCTTTGTTGCGGAAATTCCCGAAGCGGCGCGTCATGTACGGCGCGCCGGGGCACAAAAGGCATTCATCGACCTGAAGGGGTTGCTGCGCGAACAGCTTACGCGTGCGGGGCTTCAAAGCGGTGCGATCACCGATGTGCCGATATGCACGCGATGCTCCAGCGACCGGTTCTTTTCGCGGCGCGCCGCCGGCGCTGCGATTACCGGTCTGCAGTTAAGCTTTATCGGGCTGCCAGAGTAAAATCAGATATAGTGCGATGCCGAAATCGAAAAAACTATCGAAGGAGATCAGTACCAAGGGGTTGCTGAAGAAGATTCGCAAACCTCCCGCGCCACCCTCGCGCGTCCATTCTGATCACAAAAAATACAAACGTACCCGCGTTCGCATCAGCGAAGAGAACGAAACTGAAGGCGCCGGATCGTGATGGGCGCAATCCAGGACCTACGCAAATGATCAGCTTCGAATTGACCGAAGAACAACGCATGATTGTGGACACCGTCGAGGCCTTTGCCCGCGACGAAATCCGTCCGGCCGCCCGCGCCGCGGACGAGGAGGGTCGCGTCCCGGCCGATCTCGTGCAGAAGATCTGGGACCTGGGCCTGGTGCGCACCGTCATCCCCGAGGAATTCGGCGGCGATGGCGGCCAGCGCTCCGCGGTCAGCGGCGCAGTGGTCGGCGAGGCCCTGGCGTATGGCGACCTTGCCATCGCGATCCATGCGCTGGCGCCGCGCCTAGTCGCGTATCCAATCCTGGAGATGGGCACCGACGAGCAGCGCGCGCGTTACCTGCCAGCCTTCGCGGCGAGCGAGTTCCGTCCGGCGGCGGCGGCCCTGATGGAGCCGCGCTGGGACTTCGACGTCCTGTCGATCGCCGCGACCGCGGTAAAAAGCGGCGGCGGCTATGTACTAAATGGCGAAAAATGCTACGTACCGTTGGCGCACGAGTCGGAACTGGTGATGGTCTATGCGTCGGCCAATCCGGCCGCCGGCGCCGTTGACGCCTTCCTGGTTCCCCGCGGCTGCCCCGGGATGACGGTGGGGGAGCGCGAAAAGAACATGGGGCTCAAGGCGCTGCCCACTTACGGACTGCAGCTCAAGGACTGCGCGCTGGGAGCCGAAGCCCGGCTCGGCGGCGAGCGCGGGATCAATTTCCCGCGCTTGATAAGCGAGGCCAAGGTGGCGCTGGCTTCGATGGCGGTGGGGGTGTCGCGCGCGGCCTTCGAATACGCCCGCGATTACGCCTTGCAGCGGCGCGCCTTCGGAGAGCCAATTGCCGCCAAGCAGGCAATCGCGTTCATGCTCGCTGAAATGGCGATCGAGGTTGACGCGTCGCGGCTTTTGGTCTGGGAGGCTGCCAGCCGCCTGGACAAGGGCGAAGATGCGTTCAAGGAAAGCTATCAGACCAAGAATTACGCGGCGGCGGCGGCGTTGAAGATTGCCGACAACGCCGTCCAGATATTGGGTGGACACGGCTACATTCGGGAGCATCCGGTTGAAATGTGGCTGCGCAACGCGCGTGGATTTGCCGCCCTGGAGGGCCTTACCACGATTTGAAACGGGAGATCGCCGATGATCGATTTTGAAATCGATTCCGATTTGCAACAGCGGCTGGACACCTATCGCGTGGTGGCGCAGCAGATTATGCGGCCCATTTCGCGCGAATACGACGAAAACGAACACGCCCGTCCGCTCCAGTTTTACCAGACGATGTGGGAGGGCAGTCGCCAAAGCGGACTCGATATCGGTCCGGACAAAGGCGCCAGCGCGCGCAAAGCGCGCACGTTGTTCACAATCATGGCGGCGGAGGAGTTGAGCTGGGGTGACGTGGGCCTGTTCCTGCAGATTCCCAATCCCGGACTGGGCGGCGCGGCGGTGATGGCGGCCGGAACGCCGGAGCAGAAACAGCGCTTTTTAAAACGCTTTGGTGAAGGCAAGCCGAAATGGGCGGCAATGGCGATCACTGAGCCCGGATGCGGCTCGGACAGCGCCGCAATCACCACCACGGCGCGCCGCGAGGGCGACCATTGGGTGCTCAACGGCACCAAGATTTTTTGCACCAGCGGCAAGCTGGCGGCGGAATCGTCCGAGGGCTTCGTCGTGGTGTGGGCCACCGTGGACAAAAGCGCCGGACGGGCAGGGATTAAGCCATTCGTCGTCGAGCATCACACGCCCGGGATGACGGTGGTGCGGGTCGAAAACAAGCTCGGTATCAGGGTTTCCGATACGGCAGCTTTGATTTTCGAGGACTGCAAAGTGCCGCTGGACAATGTGCTGGGCAGCCCCGAGGTCAAGCCTGAGGGCGGATTTAAGGATGTGATGGCAACCTTTGACGCCACCCGGCCGATTGTTGCGGCGATGGCGATCGGAGTGGGCCGCGCCGCCCTGGATTACGTGCGCGACTTCCTGAAGCAGCACAACGTGGAAATCCGCTACGGTTTGTCCCCTCAACGCCTGAGCGCCGTCGAGCGCGACTTCATGGAGATGGAAATTCAGCTCAAGGCGGCGCGACTGCTGGCCTGGCGCGCCGCCTGGTTGCTGGATAACGGGCAGCCCAACAACCTGGAAGCCTCGATGGCCAAAGCCAAGGCGGGACTAGCCGTAACGCAAATTACGCAGAAGGCGGTTGAACTGCTGGGACCACTGGGCTACTCGCGGACCCATCTGCTTGAAAAATGGATGCGAGACGCAAAAATCAATGACATCTTCGAAGGCACCCAGCAGATCAACCTGCTAATCATCGCCCGCCGCATCCTGGGCTACGGCAGCAAGGAGCTGCAGTAGGTCGGACCGCCGCAGTGTAACTTGCGTTTGTGTGCGGGCGAAAAAATCAGAGCCGCGACCGTAAGGGAGCGGTCAGGTTGCACACGCGCGCGGCTCGGATCGGAACTGGACGCGGCTTTTAAGAGATATCGGATCTTGATACGGCCGACTACTGGCCGTCATCCCACTTGGTTCTGTCCCAACGAAAGATTTCCGTGGTGTTGGTAATCCCAACCGGCTTGGGCGTCGCGTGGCGGGCTTCTTCGACCGTCCGGCCCGACAGGTACAACTCCGTCTCCTGATAGGTCAGCTCGCCGATCGGCACGCCGCCGGTGGAGCGCTTGCAATTACAGGTTTTGACCGGGCTGTAGGACACATAGGTGGCGGTCTTCCAACCGTTCTGATCCTTCCAGCTTATATTCTCCAGATTGTTGAGTTCCCGGTCGTGGAGCTTGCGCTGCCAATCTCTGCAGAAGTCAGGAAATGCCAGCGCGGCGTGATCAAATTTCGGGTCACCGGAAGGCGGCGGGGTATCAAAAGTCTTGAGCGCCGCATGACTGGCGTACTGGTTGGATGGCGGCGAATCGGACTTGGCCGATGAATCAGGTTTTGCCGCCGACCCGGAGTCCGTTGAAGTGGCTGCCGCGGGAGGGGCCGATTTCTCGTCGGCATCATCCGTTTGGCCGGCGGCGCTGCTCCCGTTGTCGGATGTCACCGAATCCGCCGAATCCGTGGACTGGGCGCGAGCGGCCCTCGGAGACAGCGTCGCAAGTGCAACGGCTAGAATAAACACCGCGGTTAAACGCAACATAAGCCCAGGCAACGTGGACATTTTTCCACCACTCCTCCGCGTAAAAATAACCAAACCCAACGACAAATATCACCCAAGGTGATCGGGAGCAAGGTCGAGAGGCGGGTGAGTAAGGGGCCGCAGCTCCGACGGAACTGCGGCCCCGGGGTTGCGGTCATCAGGAGCCGACTGGTACCAGTTCGACTCTCCGGTTCTGCGCGCGCCCCTCGGCGGTCCGGTTGCTCGCGACAAAGTGAGTCTTGCCGTAGCCGTGAGTGACCAGGCGGCTGCGGGAAATTCCCTTGCCTTCGAGGTAACGGGCGACCGCCGCGGCCCGGCGATCGGACAACCTTATGTTGTAACGGTAGCTGCCGATAATGTCGCAGTATCCGTTAACATCGACCGTGACGTCAGGATGCTTGCTGAGGATGTCGGCGGCCTCGTCCAGGATCGGCGCCGCATCAGGCCGGATGTTGTAGCGGTTGAAATCGAAATGCACGCCGCGCAGAACGATCCGCTCCTGCGGTGCGGGAGGAGGCGGCGGCGGAGGAGGCGGCGGAGCTTCGGCCACAACCGGAGCCGGCGGCGGCGGTGGAATTATTGGATCACAGATGTAGTGTCCTGCTACGGCGCCAAGGCCACCACCGAGAATCGTGAAGATCGGGATGTAAACCGCTTTGACGTTGCTGCGATCGGTCCCATGGCCGGTCTGGTCGGCCACGAAATAGGAGCTGATGCCGCCTATTAAGGCTCCGGCCAAGGCCCCGCCGATAGCGCAACCGTCCCATTCACGCGGCTGCTGCAGCGAGTCCTCCCAGGTTGAGATTTGCACGCATCCGGCCATCAGAAACACAACCGCGGCCAGCGCAGCAGTTTTGACAAACAATCGGTGTTTAGTGCCCATTAACCTCCTCCATCTGGTTCCTGTTAGCCAGGCTCCCACCCAATGCCCTCGAATACTTCCGGGCAATTCTACTGACAGTTCGTTTCCTTTCAAGCAAAGCGCCGCATCTTAAATACAAAAAATCTAAGATTTTTCAAGTCCCTGGGCCCGCGAATTAGCACGATTTATCAAATAATTCAAAGCGGCCCCCTCGGATTCCGGGGGCGAGCACCATCTGAAATCCCCCTTTTGTCTGCTGCCAGAGCGATCGGTCAGTCGCATATCGGGCAAATACATAGCCTAACCTTGAGGCAAATGCCAAGGCTTTTAACACCCCTGAAATCTTTATGGAAATGGACCTGTGGATAATTCCCCGCCCTCGCCCGGCCCCGATTTAGCGCCGTGCGCCGCAATGCTACGATTAAAATTACGATGTTGTCTCTGGCGCGCGGCAAAGAAGGATCGTTCAAGCTGGTCTCCAATTACCATCCGCAGGGCGATCAACCTGCGGCAATCGAAGCCATCACCCGCAACCTGAGCGAGGGTGTTCCCAGCCAGGTTCTGCTTGGTGTCACCGGCTCAGGCAAGACCTTCACGATGGCCAACGTGGTGGCGCGTCTTAACCGGCCGACCCTGGTAATCGCCCCCAATAAGACGCTGGCGGCGCAGCTCTACAACGAGTTTAAAGGACTGTTTCCCGAAAATGCGGTGCGCTATTTCGTTTCGTATTACGACTATTACCAGCCCGAAGCCTACGTCCCCTCCACCGACACCTACATCGAGAAGGATTCCAGCATCAACGACGAGATCGACAAGCTGCGCCATTCCGCGACCAAGGCGCTGCTGGAACGCAATGACGTTCTGATCGTGGCCTCCGTTTCCTGTATCTACGGCCTAGGCGAACCCGAGGTTTACTTTGAGATGCTGGCCTTTCTCGAGGAGGGACAGCACATCGAACGCGACCGGGTGCTGCGCAAGCTTGTGGATATCCAGTATCAGCGCAACGACTACGACTTCCATCGGGGCACCTTCCGTGTGCGCGGCGACACGGTCGAAGTATTCCCGGCTTACGAAGAAAGCCGCGCGGTGCGGGTGGAGTTCTTCGGCGATGAGATCGAGGGGCTTTACGAAATAGATCCGCTGCGCGGGCAGGTGATTCGGCGGCTGGCCAGCGTCGCCATCTATCCCGCGTCGCATTACGTGACGACGTCGGATCGGATGGAAGTCGCGGTCCACGACATCCGCCAGGAGTTGCGCGATCGCCTGGAGGAGTTCCGCGTGCAAAACAAGCTGCTGGAGGCGCAGCGCCTCGAGCAGCGCACGATGTACGACCTGGAGCTGCTCTCCGAGATGGGAGTGTGTCCCGGAATCGAGAACTACTCGCGTCATCTGACCGGCCGCAGCCCGGGCCAGCCGCCGCCCGTGCTGCTCGATTATTTTCCCAAGAACTACCTGCTCTTCATCGACGAAAGCCACATCACCGTGCCGCAAATCGGCGGCATGTACCGGGGCGACCGCTCGCGCAAGCAGACCCTGGTGGATTTTGGCTTTCGCCTGCCTTCGGCGTTGGACAACCGGCCGCTCAACTTCGAGGAGTTCGAGTCTTTCACCAATCAGGTGATCTACGTTTCGGCGACTCCGGCCAGCTACGAATTGGGCAAGTCCGAAGGGCTGGTGGTGGAGCAATTGATCCGGCCCACCGGGCTGGTCGATCCCGAAATAGACGTGCGCAAGGCCGGCAGCCAGGTGGACGACCTGCTGGAGGAAATCCGGCGGCGGGTTGAGCGCAACGAGCGCGTCCTGGTCACCTGTTTGACAAAAAAGATGGCCGAGGACCTGACCGATTACTACCAGGACCTCGGCGTGCGCGTACGCTACCTGCATTCCGATATCGACACGATCGAACGGGTGGAGATTATTCGGAGCCTGCGCAAGGGCGATTTCGACGTCCTGGTCGGCATCAACCTGCTGCGCGAGGGACTGGACCTACCCGAAGTCTCGCTGGTCGCAATTCTGGACGCCGACAAGGAAGGCTTCCTGCGCTCGGAGCGTTCGCTGATTCAGACCATCGGGCGTGCCGCGCGCAACGTCAGGGGCACGGTGACCATGTACGCCGACCAGGTTACCGAATCGATGCGCAAGGCGATCGACGAAACCAACCGCCGCCGCGCCAAGCAACTGGAGTACAACCAGGAGCACGGCATCACGCCAACTACGATCGTCAAGGCGATCGACGCCTCGCTGGTCGAGATGTACTCGCCGGAATGGGCCGTGGTGCCGGAGATTACGCCGGATGAGGCCGAGGAATACGTCCCGCCACACGAGTTGTCCGAGCGCATCAGCACCTTGCGCCGCGAGATGGCGCAGGCGGCGGACGAGCTGGAATACGAGCGCGCTGCCGAGTTGCGCGATCAGATCAAGCGGCTGGAGCTGCGCGCGCTGGGAGTCGAGTCAAAGGGCGGTCCCCCAATGCGAACGTCACCCAACGGTGGCATGTCGGGAGCCCGGCCCAAGGGCGGAAGGGGCCGCGGCAAGGGCGGCAAACAGGGCGCGGCGCCGCCAGGCTCCCGACCAGTCAGCGCCCGCCAGGCTCGGCTCAAGCTGATCCCTGACGATCCTGAGTAAGCTTCTTGTAGCGGCATCGGCGCGGGCTGCCGTTGCTGAAAAGCGCAGTTACCCTCACCCGAACCCTCTCCCTGGTCAGGGAGTGGGCACAGAATTGGGCCGGATTCTGATGTGAGCGGTGTGCGCCACAGGCCTATTCACCTCGGCGTCAGTCATGGAGAGTGAAGAGCAAAATGGGCGCTTCATTTCTGGTCCCCTCTCCCACATTTAGTCGTGGGAGAGAAGGTTAGGGTGAGGGTGACTGATACACTTCAAAGAACCCGCCCCACGTTTTCCCGCTAAGCACAAACGTTGGCTAGCCGCCGAAGGCCGCCTTTAGATGCGACGCCGCCTCCTCGATTGCCTTGCGCCCCTTGTCAACGATCGATGCCATGCTCATGAAGCCGTGCGTCATTCCTTCGTAGCGCTTGAGAACCACGGGCACATGGGCCTCTTCCAGGCGCTGCGCGTAGGCCTCGCCTTCGTCGCGCAGAGGATCGAATTCCGCCGTGATGATCATCGCCGGCGGCAGACCGCTCAGATCTCTGGCCGCAGACGGACAGGCGTAGGGGTTGGAGCGATCCTGATCTCCCCTGAGATAGTGACCCCAAAACCACACCATGTCATCGCGGGTCAGCAGGTAACCCTCGGCACATTCAGCCATCGATTTTGTTTGCAGCGCGGCGTCCAACGCCGGGTACATCAGCAACTGATAGCCCACCTGCAGGTCTTTGCGATCGCGCGCCATCAGGCTGACCGCTGCGCTCAGGTTGCCGCCGGCGCTGTCGCCGCTAACCGCCAACCGTGCATGACTGGCGCCGATTGCGGCGGCGTTGCCTGCCACCCATTGCGAGGCGGCATAACAATCCTCGGCGGCGGCTGGAAACTTATTTTCGGGAGCCAGCCGGTAATCGACCGCGACGGTAATGCAGCGGGCCTCATTGGTCAGCGCGCGGCAGAGCGGGTCATGGGTGTCCAAATCGCCGACCACCCACCCGCCGCCGTGAAAGAACATCAAAGCGGGAAAGGGTCCCTTGCCTGCGGGCGTATAGATACGCAATCCAATCTCTCCCGCTGGCCCTGGGATGGCGCGGTCGTCGGCCTTCGCGACCGCGGCTGGGGTTCCGCCAAAATTCTTAAATAAGGCGCGGAAGGCGGCTCGAGCTTGTCCGGGTTTCAGGCTGCTGAGCGGCGGCGCCCCGGAGGACGCGGCCTGGTCGATGATCGCCTTGATTTGAGGATCCAGTGGCATGTCTCTCCCTCCTGAGATGGCCGTCCGCGGCCGCGCAAAACCGGCATTCGCAGCACCGTCGGACTAACTGATCAATAGTGTATAATCCGCTTGGTGACGATCGAAGATAAGGATTTGCCGATCGGGGAAGTCAATTCGGCCGAAGATGGCGGGGCGCAGGGTTCCGCTGCGGATTCCGATCGTTCCGGCGCGCCCGACCGGCAGGTTCCCCCCGATAGCACGCGCTCCGAGCCGGTGGGCAGGACCTACGATTCCCTCGTCACCTACGCCGCCGATGCCGCTCCAGGCCCGGAGGGCGAAGCGGGCCAGCTAGCCGCGCAGAGCGACGACGAAATCCAGCGCAAGCTCGACCAGATACCGCCCGAATCCGGGGTTTACCTGCTGCGCGACAAGGCCGGCAAGGTGCTTTACGTCGGCAAGGCCAAATCGCTGCGGCCGCGGGTGCGGGCTTATTTCCGCGACGGCGGCGATGCGCGCTTCCAGGTGCGTTTCCTGATGAGCCGGGTCAAGGACTTCGAGACCCTTGTAACGGCCAGCGAAAAGGAAGCGCTGATCCTTGAGAACAACCTGATCAAGCAGTATCGGCCGCGCTACAACATCCGGCTGAAGGACGACAAATCCTACCTGAGCGCCAAGGTCACCAAGCATGCCTGGCCGCGGATCATGGTGACCCGCAAAATCGTCAAGGACGGCGGCCGCTACTTCGGGCCATTCGGTTCCGCCGACGGTTTGCGCGAGACCATCGACGTAATCCGCAAGGTGTTTCCCCTGCGCACCTGCTCCGACGCGGTGTTCCGCAATCGCGCGCGGCCTTGTCTGGAGTACCAGATCAAGCGTTGCCTGGGCCCATGCGTCCTGCCGGTGGACCGCGACGAGTATCAGCGCCATCTGGAGGCCGCGATCATGCTGCTGGAGGGGCGCGACCTCGAACTGCTCAAGACCATGCGCGAGCGGATGAAAGACTACGCCGAGCGGCTGGAGTTCGAGGAGGCGGCCAAACTGCGCGACCGCGTGCGCGCGATCGAAAAGACGGTCGAAAAACAGACCGTGCTCCATCATTGGGGTATCGATCAGGACGTCTTCGGGCTGTACCGCGAGGGCGGCTTTATCGAGGCGATCGTGCTGATGGTGCGCCGGGGCAAACTTACCTCCACCCAGAGCTGGAGTTTCGAGGACCTGGAGTTTTCCGACCAGGACGTGCTCGCCGACCTGCTCACGCAGTTTTATTCGGGCGGACGCTACCTGCCCGATGAGGTGCTGGTGCCGGTGGAACTGGAGGACGCCGATGTGCGCGCCGAGCTGCTCACGGAACGGCGCGGCAAAAAGGTTACGGTCGCGGTTCCACAGCGCGGCGAGAAGGCTCATTTGCTCCAGATGGCCAACGAAAACGCGCGCCAGAGTTTTGCCTCGCGCCGCGACAGCGAGAAGACGCGCGAGCGGATGCTCGAAGAGTTGCGCACCAAGCTGCGCCTGCGCAACACACCCAAACGCATCGAATGCTACGACATCTCCAATTTGCAAGGCTCGATGGTGGTGGCGTCGCAAGTGGTGTTCGACGAGGGGCAGCCGCGCAAGGATTTGTATCGGCGCTACCGGATTCGGACGGTGGATGGGCAGGACGACTTCGCCAGCATGTCAGAGGTGCTGAGCCGGCGCCTGACGCGCGCGGTCAAAGAGCAGGAGTATCCCGACCTGATCGTGGTTGACGGCGGCAAGGGCCAGCTCAACATGGCGATGGCGGTGCTGGGCGAACTCGGCCTGCGCGAGCAAATCGACGCCATCGGCCTGGCCAAGCAGCATGTCCTGAACGAGCCGCGCGCCCGGCAGGTGGTCAAGTCGGAGGAGCGGGTTTTCCTTCCCAACCGCAAGGACCCGGTCATCCTCAAGCAGAACTCCAACGCCCTGTTCCTGCTGGTGCGCATCCGCGACGAGGCCCATCGCTTTGCGATTACCTATAACCGCGAACTGCGCCGGCGCGCCCGCCTGCGCACGATCCTGGCGGACGTCGAAGGTATCGGACCGGTCAAGGCGCGCGCACTGCTACGCCATTTCGGCAGCCTCAAGCGGATTCGAGCGGCCAGCGTCGAGGAGCTGGCAGAGGTCAGAGGAATCAACCGGGAGTTGGCGGGAGCCGTGCGCCGCGACCTCGAAGCGATGACCCCGGTGCTGGAGTCAGAAGAAAAGGCCGAGGAAGCCGCGCGCGAAGAAGCGGCCACGGGCGATTTGGCGGGAGCTGCCGAACCCGAGGGCGAGGAGGTAGTGCCGACGGAAAATGATACTGTGCTGGGCGGTGATACCAGGCAGGGAGAGTAATGATGCCAGAAAGAAAGTTAGTCGGGTGAATCTGCGCTGGAAAACCGCCGCCCACAGAGTACTCAGCCAATATTCGGTAGCGCGAGCAAAAAAACGCTCGCGCGTCATCGACAGGCGGGGACGCCTGTCCCACTGATTTTTGATCTCTCATTTATCTTTTCTCATTTCTATTTTCTCCTCTTTCCCCTCCAGGCGTTTGAGGCGGTCTTCAAAATCGTGAACGATTTTGCCGACGTCGGCGCGCAGCAGTCCGAGTTCCACCATCACGTCTTCCTCGGCGATGCCTAGAACTGCCTTGACGCTGGAGCTCAGCATTACGCCCAGGGCGAATGCGATCGCCAGGGCGGCTATCTCTATCAGGGCCGTCAACATTGCCCTCCATTATGGGTAAGTTGGCTGCGAATGCCATATCCGCGGCGTCGGCGGCTTGATTGCGGCAGCGTTAATTTGAGGTGCTCACACCTGCTGGAGGCTTTGATTGGCAGGTGCGCCGGGCGTTATTCTACTGCTTCAAGCCGAGGCCCGGCTGGTCTATGCCGAGGATCTCGGAGCGGCCGCGTAATTGGTGCGGCCGTAAAAGGAGCCACGATGGCGTTCGTGCTTCACATCGACCGATTCTTCGAGACCATCGGCAATCGCTCGGCCGAAAGCCGGCGCATGAAGACACTGGCCGACCTGCTGCTTGCGCAAAGCGGACCGGACGCGATGGATGCCCTGTCCGACGCCATCGCCGCCGGCGCCGTCAGGGAGTTGCGCCGGTTCCGGCCCTCCGCCGACCTCTCCCGCCCGGCTGCCATCACCCTGGATCGGTTCGAGGAGCTGGAGGCGCTCACCGCGGAGGATGTGCATGACACCGCGCTGCGGGCCAGCCTCGAAATGGACGTCCCGACGCCGACCGTGATCAAGCATCTGGCCCTGCTGACTTTCTCCAAGGCGGCCAAGGCGCTGGCCGAACCGGGCGCTGAGGAAATCCTGGTGCTGAGCGAAACCGAGCGCCTCGACGAAGCCGTCGACGCCTTGAACGACGCCGACATAATTCAGGCCACGCAGGCGCTGGCCGCCCTAATCGCGGGGGTCGCGTCGATGATAATGATTACCGGGGGCCGTCCCTGAAAGAGAATTGGGCGTGATGCGTTTGGCCGCGGTCAACCTGCGCAACCTCCTGCTGACCACCGATTTCTCCGACAGTTCGCTGCACGCGCTGCCCTACGCCCGGCTTATCGCCGAGCGCGTGGGCGCGGTCCTTTACGTACTTCACGTCATCAGTAACCCGCTCAAGCCGCGCTATGGTCCGGTTGCCAGGGACTACGCCTCGATCGTGAACAACGCACGCGCCAAAGCCCGGGAGCTCATGGCGACGTATGAGGCCGAACTGGGCGGCGTTGAACATCATACTCTGATTCGCGAGGGCGATGTGCTATCAGAAATCCTCGCCGTTACGCGCGAGAAGAGGATAGATTCCATCGTGATCGCAAGCCATGGCGAGGGCCGCCTGCGCCATCTCCTGGTCGGCAGCACAGCGCGCAAGGTATTGTTCACCGCGAACTGTCCGGTTTACATCATTCGCCATACCGACGATCATCAGACGCCACGCGCCGGGCCGGTAAGGTTATAAGCGGCGCGAGGCCTGATCAAAAAGGGGGGAATGCAAGCTTCCGCGGCCATTACCGCTGCGAACAGGCGCGTCGACGCGTTGCCGCGGACGATGGCGGCATCGATCGCGCCGTCGGGAATCCCGACACTGTACCTGGTTGCCTTGGCGATGGTGGCGGGGGACGCGGCCGGAAGCCTGCGAATCGGCCTGCCGATCTGGTTAGCGATGGTGCTTTGCGCGGGCGCCACCGCCGCCTTCCTGATGGGACGGCGCGTGTGCGCTACAGTTCTGGCGCTGGGTGCGCTGGCTGCTGCCGCCGCTGTCGCTGCTGCGCAGGTTTATGAGCCGCCTCCCGGCGCCGCGACGGTCAGGGCGTTACCCGAAAATCAGCCGATGGTCCTGGAAGGCATTCTCGATCGCGGACCCGAACGCGTCCAGGACACGGTCCGGCTTTCCCTGCGCGTGCAACGCGCGGGGCTCGACGCGGCCCACCTTGCTGCCGCCAACGGCCGCATACGTATCACCGTCCTGCAGCCCGGCCTTTATCGGATCGGTGACCGGCTGCGCGTCAAAACCCGCATCCGCTTTCCGCGCAATTACGGCGACCCGGGCGAATTTGACTACGAGTCGTACATGGCGCGCGAAGGCGTGGCGGCCACGGCGCTGGCCTCGCATCCGGACCAAATCGAGCCAATCGGTTATCAGCCCCCGCTGCTGTGGAGCACCATTGAAGCGATTCGCGGGCGTATCGGCGCCTTCATCGACGCCGGCCTGGATTATCCGCAGCGCGCCGAGATGCGCGCCCTGATCATCGGCGACCGCGGCGCAATCGACCGCCATCTGCGCGACACCTTTGCGCTGACCGGGATGGCTCATATGCTGGTCATCTCGGGGCTGCACCTGGGTTTCGTGGCCTCGATAGCTTTCCTGCTGGTTCGGCTGGCCTGCGTGCCCTTTCCCCGGCTGATGATCCTCGGCTGTGCCAACAAGCTGGCCGCCATCGGTTCGGGTGCGGCCGTGACGGCTTATGCCGCGATCGCCGGAACCCATGTTTCCACGCTGCGCGCGCTGATTATGGTGCTGTGCTATGTGGGCGCCGTGCTCGCCGATCGCAGCCGCGAGGTGGTGGCGAGCCTGGCGCTGGCGGCGCTGATCATATGCGTCGCGATGCCCGGCTCCAGTGCCGACGTCGGCTTCCAGCTCTCCTTCGTGGCGGTGCTTGGTATCGTGCTTGGGATGCGCCGCTACGCCGCATGGTGGGAGAGCGCGCGCGAACGAATCAAGGACACACCCGCCGAATCGGTGTACCTGGCGGGCGGAGCCCTGGCCGGTTACCTGGCGGTTTCCTTCTTCGCACTGGTCGCCACGGCACCGCTGACCGCCTTTTACTTCAACCAGTTCTCCCTGGTCGGTCTGATTGCCAACGCGGTGGTCGTCCCGGTGATGGCGCTGGGTGGGATGGTGCTCGGTCTGATCGCGGCGGCGTTGAGCTTCGTCTGGATGCCCGCAGCCAACGTTATGCTGCAAATTGCCGGAGGCGCGCTCTCGTTGGGCAATCGTATGACCGGATTTTTTGTCAGACTGCCCGACGCCTGGGTGCGGATTTTTACTCCGAACCTGTTCGAACTGGCGTTGGTCTATGGCCTGTCAGGGCTGTGGTTGTGTGCTCCTGTAAGGCCATCGCGCAACGGCGGTTCCAACGAGCAAACCGAATCGCAACCTGCCTCGCGATGGAGACATGCGCTGGCGGTGCTACTGCTTTGCGCGCTGTTCCTCGACGCCGCCTGGTGGACGCGCGAGCGCTATTTTGATCGGCGCTGGCGCGTCATCTTTTTGTCGGTGGGGCAGGGTGACGCGGCGGTGGTGCAATTCCCGGGCTCGGCGGTGATGCTGATTGACGCCGGCGCCGCCTTCCGAGACGGCTCCGACATGGGCGAGAGGGTGGTGGCGCCGTTTCTGTGGTCGCGCAAAATCATGCGCGTCGATTACCTCGCGATGAGCCATCCGGAGTTAGACCATTTTGGCGGCTTCCTGTTTATCACGCGCAACTTCCATCCCGCCGAGTTCTGGCGCACCGGCGCCGACAGCCCTGACATAACCTACCATCAACTGCTCCAGCAGCTTGCCGATGCGGGCGCCCGAATCGAGACCGTCGATGCCGCATCGCCGCCGCGGCTGATCGGCGGCGTCGCAATTCGATGCCTCAGTCCGCAGCCGGGTGTGGCCGGAAGCCGAAACAACAGCTCGATGGTGATGGATCTGACCTGGGGCAGATGGGGCTTTCTGTTCACGGGCGATCTTGAAGCATTAGGCGAGAATTTGCTGCTCAATCGCGACCAGTCCCTGCGCGCCACGGTAATCAAGGTGCCCCATCACGGCAGTATCACCTCGTCCACGCCGCGATTCATCGACGCGGTCCGTCCAGCGTTCGCGGTAACCCGACGGCTACAACAACCGCTACCATTTTCCCTCGGGGGTGGTGGTGGACCGCTATCGCCACGACGGAGCCACGGTCCTGCGCACCGACCAAGTGGGCGCGGTGGGTTTCGAAATCGATCGCGATCAAATGCTGCTGTGGACCGGAAGAGAAGTGAGGGCAGAGGAGTGAGAAGTGAGAGTAAGAGCAGAAGTTAGATCTCGTTCCTCTTTTCTGTTCTCACTTCTCGCCTTGTTTTCGTAGTGCCAGCCGGCGGGGCTGCCGGCGCGCAAACCAGGACCGGGCGTCCGAACCTTCCGCGCGTCAGTCTCGCGCCGCGGGGAGATCTGCGCTCCAGGATCAATCTTCGTCCTTCAAGCGTCACCTCGACCTTGTCCCCCGGCTGCAGATTCAAAGCTCTTCGGAATCGGGTCGGGATGACAAGTTGGCCCTTGGTCGAAAGCGTAGAAGAGCTCATGCTGATCCCTTACTCGTCTTGCCATAGGAAAGAAAGATCACTCCACGACGGCTTGACCGTCTCGCTTTTGCGCTTATGCGGCTTCGCGATAGATCCAGGCGCCGATTAGTGCGCCGATTATGATTGGGACCAGGCCGTACAGGGACCACAGGACGGCGAATTTGGCGCTGAAGAATTCCATCGGTAGAAGTCCGATGATTGGCGTCGGGATGACCAGCAGCCAGATGGTGATTGCCGCGAGCAGTGCGGTTGCGGGGCCCGGGCCGAAGCGCGGGCGCATCGCGGCGTAGAGCCAAACTGCCAGCACGCCTTTGAGCAGGTCGTAGGCAAGGAAGTATCCTGGATGCTGGCGGCCGACGTCGGCGCTGCTCTTGCCCAGCGCCGTCATGATCCCGGCCCATCGATCTTTGAGCAGCACTCCGTGCACGATGCCATCCCCAAAAAAGCAGATGACCCCGGCGATAATGCCGCCGACTATCACACGCCCGACATTGATTCTCGCCATCGTCGCTCCCTGGGCTTACCCGCTTAAAATTTCGTGACTATTAGAGGCGATGCTTGCGCGCGTCAAGCCCACGTTTCGTCAAGCGCCTGGCGCGACCGCCAGGATGTATCCACGGGCGGAGTTAGTTTAAATTAGAGGAGATGGAGCTTGAGCCCAATTCGCGTACTGGCAGCACCAGCGCGTCGAAGCGACGCGACATCCGCGAGCTGCTATTGCCCGAACTCGAAGGCGTAGTCGTCGATGCGGGTCAGGCGCGGTTCCGCTCGGGGCAAATCGCGCAGTGGCTTTATGGCCGGCGCGTCGAGTCTTTCGATGGGATGAGCAACCTGCCCGCCGAGTTTCGGCAATATCTAAAGTTAAACTTTAATTTGTGTCCGCTCGAGGTCGCGACCGCGAATCATTCCAGCGACGGTACCGTCAAGCTCCTGCTGCGGCTGGAGGACCGACGCGAGATCGAAAGCGTCATCATTCCGACGCCCGACCGCGTGACCTTGTGCATCTCCAGTCAGGCCGGATGCGCGATGAATTGCGCGTTCTGCGCCACGGCGAAGATGGGCCTGGAGCGTAACCTGAGCGCTGCGGAAATAGTCGGGCAGGTGATCGCAGCTTCGCATCATCTGGAGGAAGGCCAGCATCTGACCAATTATGTCTTCATGGGGATGGGCGAGCCGCTGGCGAATTATCCCCGTCTGCTGCGGGCGCTGACGATAATGACCGCGCCGTGGGGGATGGGCATCTCGCCGCGCCGGGTCACCGTGTCCACCGTTGGGCTGGTGCCCATGATCGAAAAGCTGATGGTTGAGACGCCGGTGCATCTGGCGGTCTCCTTGACTGCGACCACCAACGAACTGCGCAACCGGCTGGCGCCCATCAACCGCCGTTATCCGCTGGAGCAGTTGATCGAAACCTGCCGGCGCCTTGACCTTGGCCGCCGGCGCATCACCTTTGAATACGTCATGCTGGCCGGGGTCAACGATTCGCCCGCCGATGCGGCGCGCCTGGCCCGGCTGCTGGCGCCATTGCGCGCCAAGGTCAATCTGATCTTCTTCAACCACTTTGCGGGTTCACCTTTCGCGCCCAGCTCGCGGGAAACGGTGGAACGCTTTCAGGCCATCCTGTTCAAGGCCAATTTGACCGCTACCATTCGGGAAAGCCGCGGACAGGACATCGCCGCCGCCTGCGGGCAATTGCGCGTGGAGCACCACGCCCCGCCGCAATGAATCCGGCGAAGGCTGGCCGCTCGAATGATGGCCGCACGAATTGATGTTGATGAAGGGGCGGTTCGCGAACCGCCCGTTCCGGGTTAGTAGGCCCGCCGCGGCTACGGGGGGCTTTCGGGATTCAGATAGCCGGGACGCAGAGTCGAGCCGTCTTAGGGTTGTAAACACGGCTCCGGTTAACCTTTCAGTTAACGTCCAAAAACTGACGTATCAAGAGCATGAGCCGTTCCGGTCTGATAGGCTTCCCCACAACGGCTGCGGCGCCGGGCATGCTTGTGGGTTGATGCGCACTGGTAACGATAACGATGACATCTTCAAGGAGATGGCACTGACGAGCATGGTCCATGAAGGTATATCCGTCCATCACCGGCATCGCCAGGTCCAACAGAATCAGCCTGGGTTTCCTGGTTTTGAGTTCATTGAGGGCGGCCAATCCGTTTTCCGCGCAGGCCACGGTATAGCCCTTCGCCTCCAGCAATCCGCTCAGCGCCGCTCGCGCGTCGTCCTGGTCTTCGACGACCAGTATGATTTTGCTCGTATCAGGGGTCATTGCAGAGCTCTTAAACAGCAGTGCCCAAAAAGAGAGCATACATCGTGCCGGACGTAACCCACCTTTCTGCGCGGGAAAACGAGCTTTAGACGAGGCTTCCCATGTAACCTTTCCTCAGCCTACAAATTTTGTCGTCTTGAAATTTTGTCCTTGGACGCTTCAACATTCACGGGAACATGGCCACGGGCTTGTGTCCCTAGGTGTCTGCTGCAAGGAGCTCCGACGCCCGGATAGATCTCTTTTTAAGTCGAGCCATTCTGCTTTTTTGCGCACCCGATTTACCGAGCCTTCCGAACGTGATGAATTGCAAAACGCAACGCCTCAAGTGGGGGAAGCGCTCGGATGGCTTATCGAGAATTTAGACGGAGACTTACCGCGAGGTATCTGGCTCCGTTTATTCTCGCGGTGGCTGTGCTGACAGCCCTTGTCGTGTGGCTCATCCAGACCCAGATCTCGACCGTCGATTGGGTTGAGCATAGCGATCAGGTGATAGAGCGGACCAAGGATGCGGAGCTTGAAATGCGGCGCATCCAGTTGGCCATCCGGGCTTACCTGTATGCGCCCGATAAGCGATTTCTTGATGAGGTCAGCGATGCGGGCGATGAATTCGCAAGAAATCTGGAAAAAGTTGCAGCCTTGGTCGCGGACAACCCGGAGCAGGAAGACCGCTTACTTCAAATCAGCTGGTTCAGAACAGGCGAGGAGCTGATCAGGCAAAAGGACGCGGCAAACTGGCCGCGGAAGCTTTCGCTCAGAGTCAAACCCTGACTCAAAAGTTATATGACGCGCTGGAAGGTTTCATCGCGGCTGAGTATCAGCTTCGCTCCAGCAGGGAATCGCAGCAAAGGAGCCAAAACAGGCTGCTTCTGGTGCTGGTTCCGCTGCTATCTGCCATCGTGATCGTCCTACTCAGTTATTGGGGCTGGCGTCAGATTGAGCAGTCCAGCGATGAATTTCAGCAGGCCATGATCACGGCTGAGCAGGCCAAAGCCAGGGCCGAGAAAGTCAGCCTGGCCAAGGACAATTTTCTTGGGACCATATCGCACGAACTCAGAAATCCGCTTAATTCGATTATGCTCTGGTCCTCGACGCTCCTTACCGATCAGACCCTTGACGACCATGTACGCCGAGGACTGGCGGCTATAGACCGGGCCGTCAGGGTCCAAACGCAGTTGGTCGATGACCTGCTCGACCTCGCGCGCATAGAAAGCGGACGCATGCGCCTGGACGTGCAGTCAGTGGATTTAGCTGAGGTGGTCCAGGCGGCGGTCGAAAGCATGCGAGCAGCGGCGGAGGCTAAATCGATCACGTTGCAGGAGATTATCGACTCTCGCGTGGGGCCGCTCGCCGGCGATGCGGGCCGGCTTCAGCAAGTGGTCTGGAACCTGCTTTCCAACGCCGTCAAGTTCACTCCCAAAGAGGGCAAGATCCAGGTCCGGGTGGAGCGAGTGAACTCGCACGTTGAGTTAATCGTCGCCGACACCGGGCAGGGTATCGATCCCGCCTCGCTGGACTCAGTGTTCTATCGTTTTTGGCAGGCGGAGGACCGGGGTCAAAGCAAATTAGGAGTCGGTTTGGGCCTGTCGATTGTCAAGGAGATCGTCAGTTTGCACGGCGGTACCGTTTCGGCCAACAGCGAGGGACCTGGTAAGGGCAGCACATTTATAATGAAGCTTCCCATGCCCATCAGTACGCTCGCTTCGACGGAACTCCGGCGCCATCCGACCGTGGCTCCGGCGGCGGGCGCGGCCAACGCGCCGCGCCTGGACGGGTTTTCAATTCTGGTAGTCGATGATGATCCGAACGCCTGCGAGGCATTGGAAAACCTGCTTACATCCCTCGGCGCCCGCGTGACCGCGGCGACCTCGGCGCAAGCGGCGCTAGCGATGCTGGATCAGCTACGTCCGGACGCGGTGGTATCGGATATTGGTATGCCGATCCATGATGGGTATTTTCTGGCCCGTGAGTTGCGCGGCCGGGAACATGCGGCGGGCAGGGACGGTCGGATACCCTTGATCGCTCTTACCGCCTACGGGCGCGTGGAAGATAAGGTTAAGGTTTTTGAGGCAGGCTTTGATAATCACATGGTAAAACCCGTGGATCCAGCCGAACTCTCAGCTATCTTAAGTACAGTCATCGCCTCTCGCGGCGTCTGAGGGCAAAGCCTGGACGGGACGGCTCCTCGATTCGACCCGGCCATTGACGCCGGTTTTCCAGCAAGGAAGTTACGCGCGTTCCCAACCCGTACTGCCGCATGAGCACTATTCACGAGCAAACCGCTTCGGTAAGCTAATGCGCGCGGAAGGCATGGCGGCTAATGTCTGAAACTGTAATCGGCGTAATCGGCGGCAGCGGATTCTATTCGATGAGCGGCCTGGAGAGGATCGAGCAAATCGACCTCGACACCCCCTTCGGCGCGCCGTCAGACACCTTCTATCGCGGGCACTTGGGCGAAGTCCGCGTGGTGTTCCTGGCACGTCACGGCCGCGGCCATCGGTTACTGCCCACCGAGATCAACTTCCGCGCCAACATTTACGGCATGAAGCAACTGGGTGTCGAGCGCCTGGTGTCGGTAAGCTCCGCCGGTTCGATGCGCGAGGACCTGCATCCTGGCGACTTCCTGGTGCCCGACCAGTTCATCGACCGCACCTACAAGCGACCGCAAAGCTTCTTCGGAAATGGCGTCGTGGGCCACGTATCACTGGCCGACCCGGTGTGCCCCAACCTGAGCGCGACGCTGACCACGGCGGGACAGGAGGCCGGCGCCCGCATCCGCAACGGCGGCGTCTATCTTTGTATAGAAGGGCCGCAGTTCTCCACCCGCGCCGAATCCACTCTGTACCGCAGTTGGAAAGTCGATGTGATCAGCATGACCGCGATGCAGGAGGCGCGACTGGCCCGCGAGGCGGAGCTTTGCTACGCGGTGATGGCGCTGGTGACCGACTACGACTGCTGGCATCAGGAGCAGCGTGAAGTCGATATCGGCAGCATCCTGCGCGTGCTCAGCGAAAACGTCGCCGTCGCCCAGCGTACCGTGGCCAAGCTGGCCCCCATTTTGGCCGGCACGCCGCGCACTTGCGCATGCGGTCATGCGCTTAAGGATGCGATTATCACCGACCGCGCGATGATTCCGCGCAAGGTCGCCGCCGACCTCCATCTGCTAATCGGAAAATACCTTAACCAGTGACACGGGCATCAGGCGGGAATCACGGATTTGGCATCATGAGCATCGTCGTCGTCGGCAGCATCGGTTACGACACTATCGAAACTCAAACCAACCGGGCGGTCGAGGCTCTGGGTGGCTCGGTGACGTACTTCTCCCTGGCGGCCCGCTTTTTCGCGCCGGTCAGTATCGTCGCGGTGGTAGGCTCGGATTTCAAACCCGAGCATCGCGAGCTATTCACCGAACGCAACATCGATCTGCGCGGGCTGGAGAGCCGCGATGGACTGACCTTCCGCTGGCACGGGCGTTACCACGAGGACATGAACCGGCGCGACACGCTGAACCTGGCGCTCAACGTATTCGCTGACTTTGTTCCCGAGTTGCTGCCCGATCAGCGGCGCGCCGATTACCTGTTTCTGGCCAACATTTCTCCCGAACTGCAGACCGCGGTGCTGGATCAGATGGCCAGCCCCAAGGTGGTGGCCGCCGACACCATGAACTATTGGATCGAAAGTTCCCGCCCGGAGTTGATAAAGCTGATCCGCCGGATCGACATCCTCACCCTCAATGACGAAGAGGCGCGCATGCTTTCGGGCGAGCATAACCTGGTCAAGGCGGGCCGCGCGGTTCTAAAGATGGGCCCCAAGACCGCGCTGATCAAACGGGGCGAGTACGGGGTGCTGCAATTCAGTGAAGAGGGGATGTTCGCGGTGCCTGCCTATCCGCTGGAGGAAGTGCACGATCCAACCGGAGCCGGCGACACCTTTGCCGGCGCTTTCATGGGCTATATAGCGCGCCATGGGCGCCTGACCGAGCGCGTGCGCCGCGCGGCGGTCGTCTATGGTAGCGTGATGGCGTCCTACGTGGTGGAGCGTTTCTCGGTGCAGCGCATTTTGGAGCTGACCTGGGACGACGTCGAAGGGCGCTACCGGGCCTTTTTGGAGCTGACGGATTCAAATCATCCGCGATGGACCTCTCCGTAGTCGTCCCGGTCTTTAACGAACAAGACAACCTCCGTCCGCTGCACGGGGAGCTTGACCGCGTGCTTAAGCCGCTGGGTTTGTCTTACGAGATAATCTTTATCGACGACGGCAGCACCGACGCTACCGCGGCCGCGCTGCGGGAGTTGCGGGCGGCCGACGCCTGCTGCCGCGTTCTGCGCCTGGCGCTCAACAGCGGCCAGACGGCGGCGCTGGCCTGCGGCCTGCACAACTCGCGCGGCGCCGTGGTGGTCGCAATCGATGGCGACGGCGAAAACGACCCGGCAGACATCCCGCGGCTGCTGGCCAAGCTGGCGGAGGGCTACGACCTGGTCAGCGGATGGCGCCGCGACCGTTGGAAGGGTTCGCCACTGACCCGGCGGCTGCCCTCGCGGGTGGCCAATGCCCTCATCTCGCGCATGACCGGTACCGCCCTGCACGATTACGGCTGCACGCTCAAGGCCTATCGGGGCGACCTCGCCCGCCAACTGCGCCTGTATGGTGAGATGCATCGGTTTGTTCCCGCGATCGCCGCGCAATTCGGCGCGCGCATCGCGGAAATCGAGGTGAATTTCCGTCCGCGCGCAACGGGCTCCTCCAAGTACGGCCTGGGCCGCATCATTCACACCTTCCTGGACCTGATTACACTGCTCTTCCTGTCCGGCTACTCGACGCGGCCGATTCAGGCTTTCGGCACAATTGGTTTGGTGCTGGCAACATTGGGCGGTATCTGGACAACGATGCTGGTGTTCGAAAAGATAGTGCTTGGCTATCGAATCGGATCGCGGCCGGCCTTGCTGCTGTCGGTATTACTGGTCGTGGTTGGAGTGCAGTTTGTCAGTCTCGGGTTGCTGGGTGAGATGTTGGCCCGGACCTACCACGAGTCCCAGAACAAACCCATCTACATCGTCAAAGAGGAACTTTAAGCGACCTACAATGAACTTAACGATAATCGGTGCGGGCTACGTGGGTCTGGTTACTGGGACCTGTTTTGCCGAAAGCGGCAACGAGGTGATTTGCGTCGATATCGACCGTGCGCGCATCGAGCGCCTGCGCGCAGGCGACGTGCCCTTTTATGAGCCCGGGCTGGCGGAACTGGTCCGGCGCAATATCAAGGATGGACGCCTGTCGTTCGAAACCGAAATCGGACCGGCGGTGGCCAAATCGATGATCACGTTTATCACGGTGGGCACGCCGATGGACTCCTCGGGCGCCGCCGACCTGAGCGCGGTGTTCGCGGCCGCCGAGCAGGTGGCCGAAGCCATCAGCGGTTATCATATCGTGGTGGTCAAGAGTACGGTGCCGGTGGGCACCAGCGATAAGGTCGAGGAGATCGTGGCGCGCCGCGCCAGCGACGGCTTCGATGTCTGCTCGGTCCCCGAGTTTTTGAAGGAAGGCTCGGCGATCGAGGATTTCACCCGGCCCGACCGGGTGGTTATCGGCTCGAAGAGCGAACGCGCGACCGCTATCCTGCGCGAATTGCATTCGGCCTTCGTGCGCACCGACAATCCGATCCTGGTGATGGACCGGCGTTCGGCGGAACTGTCCAAGTACGCGTGTAATTCGATGCTCGCGTTGCGCATCTCATTCATCAACGAGATCGCCAACCTGTGCGAAGCGGTTGGCGCGGAAATTACCCACGTGCGCCGCGGGCTCAGCTCCGACCGCCGGATCGGTTCGGCCTTTCTCTTTCCCGGTATCGGCTACGGCGGATCGTGCTTCCCCAAGGACGTCCAGGCGCTGATCAGGACCGGGCGCGATTACCACGTCGATTTCCGCCTGCTCGAAGCAGCCGAGGAGGTCAACCAAAGGCAGAAATCGCTGCTGGTGGACCGGGTCCGGGATTATTTCGGCGGCGATTTGAAGGGCCGCACTCTGGCCATCTGGGGACTGGCGTTCAAGCCGCGCACCGACGACATGCGCGAGGCGCCCTCGGTTACGGTGATCGAGGCGCTGCTGGCCGCGGGCGCGAAGATTCGCACCCACGATCCGGAAGCCCTGGCCAACGCGCAACTCATCTTCGGCGACCGCGTCAGCTACCATACGATCAATTACGACGCGCTTAAGGACGCCGATGCGCTGTTGATCCTTACCGAATGGAACGAGTTCCGCCATCCCAACTTCCAGCGGATCAAGGACGGTTTGAAGCAGCCGGTCATCTTTGACGGCCGCAACCTGTACGATCCTGAATTGATGAAGGCGTTGCACTTCACCTACTACTCAATCGGCCGCCAACCGATTTAAGGGGGTTTTTCAATGCGTATTCTGGTGACCGGCGGCGCCGGTTTTATCGGCTCACATACCGTCGACGGCCTCGTGGAGCGCTCCCACGAGGTGGCGGTCCTCGACGATCTTTCCTCGGGCAAGCGCGGGCGGCTTAACCCGCGGGCCCGTTTTCATCAGGCCGACCTGCGCGACGCCAAGCGCGTGGCCGAGGTATTGGAGCAGGAGCGTCCGGAGGCGATCTACCATCTGGCGGCTCAGATGGACGTTCGGCGTTCGGTCGCCGATCCCGCTTTCGATGCCGGGGTGAACCTGGTCGGGATGCTCAACCTGATGGAAGCGGCGCGCGGCAAGGGGCTGCGGCGGCTGATCTTCGCCTCTTCGGGTGGAGCGATTTACGGCGAGCAGAACGTTTTACCCTGCGACGAAGACCATCCGTGCCACCCGGTCAGTCCCTATGGGGTGGCCAAGCTGGCTACCGAGCACTACCTGTTCTTTTATCGCAATGAATATGGAATTGGGTCTACAGCGCTGCGCTACGCCAACGTTTATGGCCCGCGCCAGGACCCTCATGGCGAGGCCGGGGTGGTGGCGATTTTCTGCGGCCGCCTGTTAAGGGATGAGTCCTGCACGATTTACGGCGACGGGGGTCAGACGCGCGACTACGTTTACGTCGGCGATGTCGCCGCCGCTAATATCGCCGCGCTGGAACATCAGGTCGACGGCGCCTTTAATATCGGTACCGGAATCGAAACCGACGTCAATCGGCTGTACGCGGAGCTGGCTGAGCTGGCGGGAGTCCGAAAAGAACCGGTTTATGCCGCCGCTCGTCCGGGCGAGCAGCGTCGCTCGGTCATTTCGCCGGCGCGTGCCGACCTTAAGCTGCACTGGCAGCCCAAAATCTCCTTGCGTGAAGGTTTGGCGGCGACGTTCGAATATTTCAAAAGCGGCGCTCCCCCCGGTGGTACGCGCTGGAATTCGGTGTCACAATGATGCATCACTTACTCGCACCTGGGCTTGCGTCGAACCGGCGTCCCGCGCGATGACCAACACCGAACTGCTGCGCAATTTCTCGATTATCGCGCATATCGATCACGGCAAGTCCACCCTTGCCGATCGATTGCTGGAGCGCACCGGCGCGCTCTCGGCGCGGGAAAGCCGCGAACAGTTTCTGGACTCGATGGACCTGGAGCGCGAGCGCGGCATCACGATCAAGGCGCGCGCCGTGCGGCTTTCCTACCTCGCGTCCGACGGGCAGACCTACATCCTTAACCTGATCGATACCCCCGGCCACGTCGATTTCGCCTATGAAGTCTCGCGCAGCCTGGCCGCCTGCGAAGGGGCGCTGCTGGTGGTCGACGCCAGCCAGGGGGTAGAGGCGCAAACCCTGGCCAACGTGTACATGGCGCTGGACCACGGGCTCGAGGTTGTGCCAGTTATCAACAAGATCGACCTTCCCGGCGCCGAGGTCGAGCGCACCCGCGCGCAGATTGAAGAAGTTATCGGACTCAGCGCCGCCGACGCGATTTTGACCAGCGCCAAAGAAGGCATCGGCATCGACGAGGTTCTCGAAGCGATCGTGCATCGCTTTCCGCCGCCGCCCGATACCCGCAGCAACCCCCTGCGAGCCCTGATCTTCGATAGCTGGTACGACGCCTATGAAGGCGCGATCAGCCTGGTGCGGGTGGTGGACGGAGAAATCCGCCGCGGCATGAAAATCCGCCTGATGGGCACGGACAAGACGGGCGAGGTGATGCGGTTGGGCTTCTTTACTCCCCATGCGGTGCCGACCGAATCGCTCGGGCCCGGCGAGGTCGGCTTCGTAGTGGCGGGGATCAAAACCGTCGCCGACCTGCGGGTGGGTGATACCGTAACCAACGCCGACGCGCCCGCGGACCAGGCTTTGGCCGGCTTCAAGGAACTAAAGCCGATGGTGTTTGCCGGGCTTTATCCGACCGAGGCCAATCAGTACGGTGCGCTGCGCGACGCGGTGGAGAAACTGCGGCTGAACGACGCCAGCTTCATTTGTGAACCGGAAACCTCACAGGCGCTGGGCTTCGGCTTTCGCGCGGGTTTTCTGGGCCTGCTCCACATGGAGATTACCCAGGAGCGGCTGGAGCGCGAATTCGGGCTCGACCTAATTATAACCGCCCCCACCGTCGCCTACCGGGTGCTCACCACCGACGGGCGGCAGATAATGGTCGACAATCCCGCGCTGCTGCCGCCTGAAAACGAGATCGAGGCGATCGAAGAGCCATTCATCATGGCGTCGATCCACACCCCGGAGGAGTTCCTGGGCGCGCTGTTCAAGCTGTGCGAGGAAAAGCGCGGGGTCCAGCATGACCTGAAATACCTGGGCAACAAACGGGTTATCCTGCGCTATGAACTGCCTCTGGCCGAGGTGGTGTTCGACTTTTACGACCGACTCAAGTCGGTCAGCCGCGGGTACGCCTCGCTGGACTATGACTTTCTGGACTTTCGGCCCGAAGCTTTGGTTAAACTTGACGTGAGAATCAATGGCGAAATCGTCGACGCGCTGTCGATTATCGTGCATCGGGACAATGCCTATGAACGGGGCCGGGCGTTGTGCGAAAAGATGCGCCAGTTGATTCCGCGCCAAATGTTTGAGGTGGCGATCCAGGCCTCGATTGGTGCCAAGATCATCGCGCGCGAGAGCGTCAAGCCGTTGCGCAAAAATGTCACCGCGAAATGCTATGGTGGTGATATCACGCGCAAGCGCAAGTTGCTGGAGAAACAGAAGGAAGGAAAAAAACGGATGAAACAGGTGGGGCGGGTGGAAATTCCGCAGGAGGCCTTCCTCGCGCTGCTCAAGATGGGAGAATAAATGGCTGAACCAGTGCAAATGCCTCGCCAGGACAAATTTCCGTCTGCGCCCGCTTATGCGCCAGCCAATAAGAAATCGGTGGTGCGCGAATATGGCGAGGCGTTTGCCATCGCAATTGTCCTGGCGCTGGTAATCCGTACCTTCTTCGTCCAGGCCTACAAGATTCCCTCGGGCTCGATGGAGCCGACCCTGCTGATCGGCGACCACATACTTGTCAACAAGCTGATTTTCGGCCTGCGGATGCCGGACTCGCTGTTCGGCGCGCGCCCGCTGTCGGGAATAATCCCGTACGGGCAGTATGTGTTTCGGCTCGAACCAGTTCATCGGGGCGATGTCGTCGTGTTCGTGTTTCCGCCCGACCCGACCAAGGATTTCATCAAACGGGTAGTCGGCGTGGGCGGCGATACGGTTGAAGTGCGGGGCAAATCGGTCTATTTAAATGGGCGCAAAATGGAAGATCCGTATGGCCATTACGAGCCCTCCGAGAGCGGCGTCAGCATCGCGCCGCGCGACCGTTACGGGCCGGCCGTGGTGCCCAAAGGCAGCGTGTTCGTGATGGGGGACAACCGCGACCGCAGTTATGACAGCCGATTTTGGGGTTTCGTCGACGACAACAACGTCGAAGGGCGCGCCATGATCATTTACTGGTCCTGGGACTCGGACAGCAGCTCTTATATTCCAATCCGCTGGAACCGATTCGGGCGTATAATATACTAGAGCTGGAAGCGGGAGATAAGCCGTGGCTGAAGAGGCGGTGGACAAAGTGGCGATGCTGCTGGAGCAGCTCAGTTCGCGCTTCGAGCTGGTGGTCGAGGTCGCGGAAGGCTTCAGCGGCAAACTTCAGGGTTTACACGAGGAGATGCTTTCCCAGTTCAGCGAGGTGGGAAAGCAAATCCGCTTTCTGTCCGATCAGATCGGCGACAATCGCGAGCGCCTGATGGCGGCGCGCTCGGATCTGGCCGCGGAAATCGTACGGCTCAATGAAGCCCTGGGCGCCGCCCGCGTCCAGATCCGCCAGGACCTGGCCGGGTTTGGGGACCTCAAAGGCGCCATCGGCCGCATCAGTTCGGCCCCGGCGGCGTCGCCCTCGGCGCTGGGCGAAGAATTGGCGCAGCGCCTGGACGAAGCCCATCACCGGTTGAGCGCGGAATTGGAAAAACGCGCGGCCAAGTTGCAGCAGGAGGTTTCACTGCGCCTGACCGAGTTCTCGACCCACGGAGTCGAAGGCGCGGTCGCCGCCGGCGCCGAAGGTCTGGCCGGCGAAGTGCGCAACGAAATCAAAGCAACACACAAGGCGCTGACGGGCCTGGCCAAGAAATTCGAGCGCTTCGACGACAAGATGACCGTCCAGGTCAAGGACCACGACCAGCGCCTGCGCAAGCTCGAACGCCAGGCCCGCTGAGATTCGGAGCGCACGGCCCGCGCGCCGCAGGCGAGGCCTCATGTTGCCGCGCCTCTGCGGTGGATTCTCCGATATCACGCACATTGAGAAGACGCCGGATGAGGCGCCGGGCGGGCGGACAATCGTGCGCTTGGCACTCAGGAGGACGGAAAGAAGACGGCCTCGAGCATCTGCCAGTGCCTGGATCTTCGTATTGCCCCCGCCTCGTGAGCGGCCAATCGCCTGGCTCTGTTCGCCCCTTTTCTGGCGCCCGAGGCCGAACGGTGTGCTTTGACATGCGTGCTATCGATCATCTGGGTCGCGGTCAATCGACCACGCTTGGCGAGTTCCGAGAACAACTTCTCGCAGACGCCACGCTCGGCCAACCAAGCAAAGCAATCCTTCCAGCGACAGCCACTCCTTAGCACATGCAGGATGCCGCTGATCAGCCGCCGGTCATCGACCCGCTGCTTACCCCGCACTGACGCAGTCCGGCTTACTCCCCGCCGATATGGGCTCCCTTCTCCGCTACCGAGCGGCGCATGAGCAGAACGAACGCCATCATCAGAACCGCGACTGCAGCTGAAAATGAGAATACGTCAAAGTAAACCATTGACGACGCCTGTTGAGCTCGCGACTGGCCAAGAACGCCCAACGCCATTTGATGCGACAATACAGCATCGCCGTTGTGCTGCAGGAAAAATGCCTGGCCCCGTGTCAGCAGAGTGTTGACCGGAGGGTTCAGGGGATCGAGGCTTTCATTCAGCCGCAGGGTATGAAACTGCTCGCGTCGTTGCTGAATGATTTGGGCGATAGAAGTCCCCACGCTGCCGCCCTCGTTGCGTAGCAGAGCCAGCAATCCAACGGCAGCGCCGCGGATTTCCTTCGGGAGATAGATAAACGCCGGCACGTTAAGTGGCGCGAATAGCATCGAAAGTCCCGCAATGAGCACCACCCGCGGCCAGACCACCTGCCACGGACTGATATCCAGGTTGAGGAGTGCCATCCAGTAGTTCCCTAGCGCCATCATGAGTAATCCGCCCGCCATCAGGTATCGAGCATCGACCCCGCGCGACAGCAGGGCGCCCACGACAACGAGCATGGCGATCGCAAATATCCCCGCCGGCGAAAGAACCAAACCCGAGGTGGTTGCGTCGTAGCCAAAAAGTGATTGCAGCAAAGCCGGAAGAGAAATAGTGTTCGCGTAGAGTACTCCGTAAGCGCAGAAGAAAATGACGCAGCAGGTGCCAAAGTTTCGGTCGGCCATCGTCCGGAGCGCGACTAGTGGATTGCGCAGCGGCAATTCGCGATAGATCAAGCCGCCCAAGCCGAGCAAGAACAGGATCAACAGTGCCTGCACGCGATAGAACGGATCGCCGAGCCAGTTCCACTCCTGCCCCTTACTGAGCATGACCTCCCAGCAAACCATGGTCACAGTTAGCAGACAGAGGCCGAGCACATCGAAGGGTTCGCGTCGATTCCGACTCTTGGCCCGTTCAACTTGTAGATATTCCGGATCTTCGACCAGCGCGTCACATCAAATAGGCCAACAGGCCGACCGGCACGTTCAGATAGAAGATCCAGCGCCAGCCGTAGTTGTCGGTGATATAGCCGCCGAGCGTTGGCCCGACAACCGGCGCAAGGAGTGCCGCCATCCCAAAGATCGTCATCGCCTGGCCCTGTTTCTCTTGCGGGAACGCATCCAGCAGCACGGCTTGGCTCAAGGGTTGGAGACCACCCCCAGCCACACCCTGAAGCGCTCGAGATGCGATTATAAAACCCAGGCTTCCGGCCATTCCGCACAAAGCGGACGCCAACGTAAAAATGGCTATCGAGAGCAGGAAATAGTTTCGCCTGCCCAGCCGCAGCGCGAGCCATCCCGAAATCGGCAGGATGATCGCATTGGATGCGAGGTAAGTGGTGATGACCCACTCGCTGTCAACATTGGCAGCCGACAAGCCGCCGGCAATGTAACGCAACGCAACATTCGCGATGGTGGTATCCAGAACCTCCATGAAGGTCGGGATTACCACCGCAACCGCTATCAGCCACGGATTGACCGATCGCCTCGCGAGCGGAACCTGGAGCGTTGCGGCACTCATTGAGGGGCGGGCGCAGAAACGGGACCAGTCGCGGATACTGAGGCTTGAAGCATCTTGCCAGCGTTCGGACCGGTAGGCGTCTCGTGGATATACACGTACGGAGTGACCGAAAGCCCGATAAACAGTGGAGCGACGCCAGGATCATAGTTGGTCAACTCGATTCGCACCGGCAGCCGCTGCACAACCTTGACGAAGTTTCCGGTCGCATTCTCGGCCGGCAATAGCGCCAGCGTAGATCCGGTTCCCATCGTGAATCCGGAAACCCGACCCTGAAAGTGCCGGTGACTGCCGTACATGTCGACGTCGAGCTCGACCCGTTGTCCGATGGCGCGGAGTCGCCAGTTGCGTTTCCTTGAAGTTAGCGTCGAAGCCCACGGTGTTCGTCGGGGTGAGCAACAAGATGCGAATAGCGCAGGAGGAAATCTTTGGTCCGGTAGCTGCGCTGATCCCCTTCCATGATGAGAACGATGCGGTGTTTCAGGGCAACGAGACCACCTACGGGCTCGGAGCCGGAGTGTGGACGCGCGACGTCAGCCGCGCTCACAAAGTCGCACGAAGTCTCAAGGCCGGGATGGTGTGGGTCAACTGCTATGGAGAGGGAAACCTGGGCTCTCCCTTTGGCGGCTACAAGCAGTCCGGAATCGGACGAGAGGGCGGCAAGTACTCGGTCGATTTCTACACTCAGGTTAAATCGGTGTTTGTGAAACTCTAACGGATTGGAAGGCTGTGGTCGGACGCGGCGGCGTTCGACTGGAACCGAACCGGCGCTTCAAGATGGCGGCTGAGAGCCGCGCACAATCAATTGCCCTCTTTCGGTAACAAGGCAAGGCATCTACAATCGCTTTAGTGAATCTTCTCTGTCATCAAGGAGACAAGACATATGGCGCTTAGCGCTCGCAACCATCTGAAAGGCGAGATCACGGAAGTCCTGCTCGGAACGGTCACGGCTCTCATCACGATCAAAGTCGGCGACAGTATTGTGGAGTCGGTCATCACCAAGCACAGTGCCGAAGAGATGAAACTCAAGAAGGGCGACAAAGTTACGGCCGTTATCAAGGCCACCGAGGTAATGGTCCAGAAGGACTAGCGTGAAATCCGCGACTGGGCGAAACGGAGGGCGCCTGCCGCCGCCCTCGTCGTCACGGCGATCCTGGTCTGCGCGAGCGTTTCGCCTGCTCAACAAGCCTCTCCGCCAGCGACCGTGGACTCCGTCCGCGTTGGCGGAGAGGTGAAAAATCCTTTCGCGCTGACGACGGGCGACATCGCGGCATTGCCTCATCGGAGCGTGTCCGTTGCGGATGAAAAGAACGGCAATGAGATGTACCAGGGCGTTGCAGTGGTGGAGCTACTGCGCCGGGCTGGTGCGCCTTTGGGGAGCGAGCTGCGCGGACCGAAAATGAGACTGTACGTGCTGGTCAAAGCGCGCGATGGTTACGCGGCGGTCTTTGCGCTGCCCGAATTCGACGCCGGGTTTACCGACCGGGTGATTCTTCTGGCGGATCGCCGCCAGGGACAAGCGCTTGGAGCGGTGGAAGGTCCGCTTCGGCTCATTGTTCCGGGTGAAAAGCGGCGTGCGCGTTGGGTCAGGCAGGTAACCGACATCGAAGTCATGTCGGCGAAGTGAGCTTTATCGCGAAGCCGCCGGATCAGTGCGAAGCAGCTTGTTCAGAATGTATAGCGCTTGCCGACGGCCATGGGGTTTACCACATCGTCTCCGAAAGCGTTGGCAAGTGCCTTGACTGCTCGCCAGCCGGTGCAGTGCCCGGCAGCGATGACGCTTAGCCCGAATTCCGACATGGCCTGAACTGTGTCGGGTATGATTTCCTCGTTGACGCCGGCAAGATGGAAACCGCCCATCACTACATGGATCGGTGCATCGGCAGCGCACTCGCGAGCGTGTTTCAATACGTTCACCACCCCAGCATGCGAGCATGCCGTAAAGACTATCAACCCTTTTCCTTCGACGTTCACCATCAAAAACCGCTCGTCCATCAGAAACGGGTCGGGCATCCAATTCCCGTCTGCGTTTTTTTGAAAGTGCGCAGGTAGGCCGCGCTCGAACGGCGTCAACCGCGGGATTTCGCCACCAAGATAAAACATGTCGTCGAGAAAGACCTGGGGCTGCGCGGTGCGGATGACGTGAGCGCCGTGCGTTGTCAAAGCTTCAATAGTCGGAACATCCTTCATCGGCATCAAATCACCATTAGGTAAGCGACGGGATCGCGAGCGGAACATGCCGGGATGTGCGTAGTACGGGATCGACCGGCCTCCATTGCGGCTACGAATAAGGTCAAGCGCTTTCAGCATTCCTCCGGCATGATCCCAGTGTCCGTGGGACAGAACGGCGCCCTCGACGAGGCCGAGATCAATGCCAAGCCGCCCGGAATTGCGCTCAAACGCATATTCCTCTGGCCCGCTGTCGAAAAGAACTGTGTGCTGGCGCGCTCCCCGAGTAGCTGTGATGAGGAGGGAAAGGCCGTGACAGGCGCAGCAGAGCGAGTCACCGGACAGCTCCCGCATCCCATGTCTCTCCAGATAGGCGAATTCCGACTCCGCATGGGCGGGAATGGTTGAGAGTATGTCGGTCGCATTATCGACCAGTACTTGAATCTCGATCTTGTCAAGCAGCGCCAGAGGGCCCATCTGAACCTCTTTACATGGAATTTTGGGACCGGCCCATCATTACTGAATGCCACGAGCATACCTCCGATCGCGATACAAAGGTGAACCCAATGGGAACAGTTCAAAACCATTGCCGGAAGCACTTGCGCTCGCGCTTGATGCCATGCGCCTGTTTGTGCGAAGAACCCTCTTATGAGACTCGCAAACAAAGTGGCTCTGATAAGCGGCGCGGCGATGGGGATGGGCGAGGCCGCGGCCCGGCTGTTCGCGGCCGAGGGCGCCGCGGTGGCAGTGGTGGACATCAATCAGGAAGGGCGGAAGCGACCGCTCGGCGTATCGCCGATGCGGGCGGGCGCGCCTTTGCCTGCCGCGCCGACGTCTCCGATCCGGGCGACGTCAAGGCGGCCGTCGACGCGACGGTCAGCCGCTTCGGCAAGCTCGACATCCTCTATAACAACGCCGGTGTGGACATCGAGCACGCGCCCACGGCCGATTACTCGATCGAGCTTTTCGACCGCACCATCGCAATCAACCTGCGCGGCGTTTTTCTCGGCATGAAGTTCGCGATTCCGCACATGACGGGGCGGGGCGGCTCGATCATCAATACGGCGTCGGTGGTGGCGTTCAAGGCGATGCCAGGGGGTGTGGCTTACTGCGCGTCCAAGGGCGCGGTGGTGGCGATGACGCAGGTGGCGGCAGTGGAGTATGGCCCGGCTAAAGTGCGCGTCAATTGCATCTGCCCGGGCGCGATCGAAACGCCGATGCTAGCCGAGGCGCGCCGCCGCATGGGCGCCGATATGGTCGATCACGCCGCCAACTTCGCACCGCTCAGACGCACGGGAAAGGCGGAAGAGATTGCGAATATGGCTCTGTTTCTGGCTAGCGATGAGTCCTCCTTTATCACCGGCGGGGCGTTCACGGTCGATGGCGGCTCGTTGGCATAAAAGAAGGAGTGAGGGGAGAGGAGTGAGAAGTGAGATGAAGAGGAAAGAAATGAGAAAAGAGGGATCATATTCCGCATTTTCCCTCTCTCCCCCTCTCACTTCTCACTCCTCTCCCCTCACTCCTCTTGTATAAAGAGAGGAATCATTCATGACCGAAACAGCCGATCCGATTCTGATTGAGGTGCTGCGCAACGAGATGGCGGCGATTACCGAGGAGATGGCGATTGCGGTGTACAAGACCGCGCGCTCCTCGATGCTGCGGGTGGGCGACTTTGCCACCTCGCTGGCCGATTACCAGGGCCGAATCGTGGGGCTGGGCCAGTCGCATTCGATGGCGACGTCGGTCTTCATGCATTTGATGCCGTTTATCACGGAAAAATTTGCGGGCAAGTTCAAGGACGGCGACGTCATCCTGGCCAACGACCCGTACTCCGGCGCTTCCCACATGCCCGACGTGATCCTGGTCATGCCGGTGTTTCATCGCGGGCAGGTCTCCGGCTTTGTGATCATCTACTCGCATCAGACCGATATTGGAGGCCGCTTCCCCGGTGGATTCTCCAGCCAGTGCACCGAGACCTACGAGGAAGGAATCCGGCTGTCCAACCTGAAGCTTTACGACGGCGGCGTCCGCAACGAGCCACTAGTGCAGTTGCTCAAGGCCAACATTCGCGCGGCGGATGAATGGATGGGCGATATCGACGCCAAGCTTTCCGGCTGCCGGCGCGGTATCCGGGAGTTTCAGGCCGTGATGGAAAAATACGGCATGGAAGACGTCAACGCCTGCTTCGATTATCTGGTCGACTACGGCGAGCAGGCCGCGCGCCGCGCGATTGCCGAGGTGCCGCCCGGCGACTACATGCGCGAGATCATGCTGCGCGACGACGGTTTCGGCAGCGACGGCGTGGCGATGCCGATCCGGCTGACGCTGCGCTTTGCACCCGACAAGCTGATTGTAGACTTCACCGGCACGGCGCCGCAGGCCAAGGGTGCTATCAACATGCCGTACAGCAACACGCTGGGGCAGGTTTACAGCACGATCCATAAAATCCTGGCGCCCGACGTGGTGTTCAACGCCGGCTTCGTCAAGCCGATCGAAGTGGTGGCGCCGCCGGGTACGCTGGCCAATCCGAAGTTTCCCGCCGCGGTCGGCGGGCGCGCCCCGCTGTTCTTTCTGATTACCGAGGTGATTCACCTGGCCCTCGCCGAAGCGATTCCCGATCGCGTCGCGGTGCCGCAGGAGGGCGGCGACATCGTTCATATGTCGGGCTATCGGCCCGACGGCAGCGAATACACGACGATGGACCTGGTGTGGGGCGGATGGGGCGGGCGGCCGCGCAAAGACGGTATCGACGGTGCCGGCATGTCGTATATTTCGGTGCCCGCTGAACTGGTCGAGCGCGAAGTGCCGGTGGTGGTGGAGGGCTTCGGACTGGTGCCCGATACCGCCGGCGCCGGACGCCATCGCGGGTCCCTCGGCATCTTCAAGAGCTATCGCTTCCTCCATCCCGCTAAAATCATGGTGCGCACCAATCGCCCGTTCGAGAGCGCGGTCGGAATGGCGGGAGGAAGCCAGGGAACGCCGTCGTGCAACCTGTTTACTCCGCTCGACGGCGAGCAAATGGAACTGCCGCGGAAATCGCATATGCACCTGGAAGTCAAGGCGGGCGACCGCATTTACCATCAGGTGTGCGGCTCGGGCGGCCATGGCGATCCTTACCAGCGCGACCCCGCCGTCGTGCTGGAGGATGTGCGCGAGGACAAGCTGTCGCTGGAAAACGCGCGCGCCGAGTATGGCGTCGTGATCGATCCGCTCACGATGGCGGTAGACGCGGCCGCCACCTCGGGCCTGCGGCATAACGGCCAACGGTCGGATAGCTGAAGGGCAGCGCGCGGCGGGGAGGATAGCGATGCGGGTGGCATTTGATATCGGCGGCACCTTCACCGACGTCATCGCGCTGGGGCGCGACAAGCGGATTCACACCGCCAAGGTGCTGTCGCTGCTGGATCGCGTTGGCGAGGATATCGTCGCCTGCATCAAGGGACTGCACGCGAACGAGGCGGTGGAAAATTTCGTTCATGCCACGACCATGGCGTCCAACGCCGTGATCGAACGCAAAACCGCGCCTACCGGATTGATTACCACCAGGGGCTTCCGCGACGTGCTGGAGATGATGAATCAAAAGGCGCCCTCGCTCGAAGACATCAACTGGGAGCGGCTGCCGCCGCTGGTTCCCCGGCGCCTGCGCTTCGAAGTTCCTGAACGCATCCTGGCCGACGGCACGGTCGAGCATCGTCTGGACCGTATCGCGGCACAGGAAGTGATCGATGCATTAATCGCGGCCAAGGTCGATGCGATAGCCATCTGCCTGATCAATTCCTACATCAACCCGGCCCACGAACAGGAGCTGGGGCGGATGGTGCGCCAGGCGGCGCCTCACACCGTGGTCTGCCTCTCCTCGCAGGTGCATCCGGAATGCCGCGAGTACGAGCGCACCAGCACGACCGTGATCAACGCTTCGCTGGTGCCGGTGGTCAATCGCTACCTCGACCAGCTCGAGAAGCACCTGGCGCCCTACAGTAGGCGCTTGCTGATCATGCAGTCCAACGGCGGAACCATGACCTCGGAGATGGCGCGCCAGCGGCCGATGTTCATGGTGGAATCGGGGCCAGCGGCGGGCGTACTGGCGGCTGCGAGGATCGCGGGCGAGCTGGGGCTGGGCAGCGTTCTGTCCTTCGACATGGGCGGGACCACGGCCAAGGCCTGCCTGATCCAGGACGGGCAGCCGCTGGAAAAGGCCGGCGGCGAGGTTGGCGGTGGCGTCGCGGCGGTGGCGGTGCGGGGCACCGGCCATGCGCTGCGCGCGCCAACGCTGGATATCGTGGAGGTCGGCGCCGGCGGTGGCAGTATCGCGTGGATCGACAATGCCGGTGCGCTGCGCGCCGGACCGATCAGCGCGGGCGCCGAGCCGGGTCCCGCATGTTACGGACGCGGCGGCACACAGCCTACGGTGACCGATGCCAACGTGGTCCTGGGCTACATGAACCCGGAGCGCATCGCCGACGGCACCTTGCGCATCGATCGGCAGGCCGCGGCCTTCTCGATCCAACAATACATCGCCGGCCCGCTCGGCCTGGACCTGATGGCCGCCGCGTCTGGAATCGTCGAGGTGGCAAACGCCGCCATGATGCGGGCCTTGCGCGCGGTTTCCACCGAACGCGGACACGACATCCGCGCGATGACTCTGATCGCGTTCGGCGGCGCCGGACCGATTCACGCCGCCGCCTTGTGCGAAAGCGTCGGCATCGGCCGCGTGGCGATTCCGCCCTATCCCGGATTGTTCAGCGCGCTCGGCTTGCTGCTGGCCAATTCGCGCCTGGATTATATCCGCAGCATCGAGCGTCAGGTGACCGAAATCAGCGCGCCCGAAGTGGTGCGGATCTACCGCGAATTGGAGGAGCAGGCACGCCGGGAGTTCGCCGAACAGAAGATTCCCGTAAGCGACATGATCTTCGAGCGCTCGGTGGATTTGCGTGTCGGCTTCATGCGCGATGAGCTGACGCTGCCGTTCCCGCCCGACGCTGCCAATGATCTGGGCGCGCTGCAACGCGACTTCCGCGAGGCCCATCGGCGCGAATTCGGCTTTGAAGGCGAGGGCGACCTCCACCTGGTCAATCTGCGCCTGCGCGCCAAAAGCGCCTCGGGCCATCTGTCGTTCGCCGACGTGGTCGCCGCAGCCGGCGTAGCGCAAACCTCGCCACGCGCGAAAAGCACCGTCACGCGGCACGCCTACTTCGGCCGCAAACACGGCAGCGTCGATACTCAGGTTCTAAGCCGCGAGGAAATCGTCGGCCGCCGAATCGGGCCAATCATAATCGAGGAGCCCGACACCACCGTAACGGTCCCGCCGGGATGGAGCGTGGAGCGCGGCCGCTTCGACGTTCTGATGCTGACGCGCGACGTCCAGTCCAAAACCTGAGTTGAGGACGAAGCATTTATGCTCGAGGCATGCGTCCTCACGCCCCGCATTTTTAAGTTGACCCATGTTGGGCACGAGAAAACATCCCTACATGACTAGACATCCAATCTAATCGAGTTGAATTAGAGTGGTTGCCGCGGACGTAGATTCCCAGACAAATCACAGGCTGGAAGCCTGTGCCACGGAATTTTTACGCCTTCTCCCTGACCAGGGAGAGGGTTGGGGTGAGGGTAATTGATGCTCGTCAAAAGAATCCTAAGCGTGATGAGTTAGATTAGTGACGAGCACACCGAGGTTTCGGTTTAACCCAACGATGGATTTGCTTTCCGCGATCGCCGCGCTCCTGCTTACCAAGCTTGGCGAGGAAGTCCATGCCGGTTTCCCGAACCTCAGCCGGATCCCAAGCACCGGAGCGATAAAGTTCCTGGACCATTTTGCTTCACTAACGCCGGCTGAGCGCGGTCCTCTGCTTGAAGTGATGGCTCGCCTCGGCGCCATGCAATTCTTCCCAATCCAACAAATCTCAGCCGAGCACGAAAGACTGCGAACCAATGATCCAGCCTATACGAAATTTTGGGCCGCCATGCAGTCTCCGGCGTTCGGCTATGGGCTTCGCTACTGCGATCTCAAGATGGCGCGGATGATGCTCAACGATCGGCAAAGCCTCGACGCCATGGCAAAAATGCGGTCCACACTGGGCTGGCAGCCGCGCGACGACCCGCCAAAAGAACTCGTATCGGACCCCGATCTCCGCCGCGTCCAGCCGGCGAAGGCCCCGTTGCTGCGCAAATTGGTGAAAGGGGCGCTGACTGAACTGCTGTCGGCCAAGAGGACCAAGGTCGCCGGCGGCGAGATGGTCTACAGTGGCTCGCTGGAAAACAGACCGCTGGCGGTGTCGGTCGACTTCGGCTCCCGGCTCGGTCAGTTGCGCTATGGCGTAAAGGCGGCAATTCCGGAGCGGAACCTGCGCGTTTTCCAACTGACATACGAGGTCTTTTGGGGCGCCAACCTTGGTTGGGATTACCTGACCGAGGAGAACGTCGCCAGGTCGATCGATTTGTTTTGCGATCGATTGCGATTTCTGATGCGGCTAATCGAGCAAATCGCAGCGTTGCCGCTCGATGACGGATGAACAAATCCGCGCCTACAAGAGGTCGCGGCTCCTTTCACGATTCGGATCAATTAAGCTATCTGGCCGGGGACCATAGGTAATGCTCTTGCACGAAGTCCGCGGCGCGTACGTTCTTTGCCGAGTACCACATCGGATCGGCGCAGGTGCACAGGTAGCGAGCGGTCTCGGCCGGGACGTCCATCGGTAGCGCCAGGCGGCTGTCCCAGCCCTGGTACCTGTGACCGACTCTGCCGACCTCGACGTGCTCGCTGAAAACAAACCCGGGATCCAGACCGATGACCGCGATGTTGTCCGGGCGGACTTCCTTGGCCAGCGACATCATGAAACGAATCTGTGCCGCCTTGGTCATCGGATAGCCCAGTCCCGTTGATGCCTTACCAGGCATGCCCGGCATGTTCGCGGCGTCCAGTTCACCGGCCGCCGAAGTCACGAGAATGATGATACCGCCGCCCTGGGATTTCATCTGCGGCACGATAATTTTGCACGCTCGCACCGCAGACATCAGGTTGACCGCCACCTGCAGGTCGAGTTGCTCGATGGTCGTCTCTTCGAACAGGCTCAGGTAACCGGCGCCGCGGTGCTGGATACTGTGAATCAGGATATCGACGCGGCCCAGGGCTTTGATGGCCTCGCGGCACATCGCGTCAACGTCTTCGCCAATCGCCAGGTCAACTCTGATCGGAACGGCACGGCGGCCCATTGCGCGGATCTCCTCCGCGGTCTGATGGATGGTTCCGGGTTCCGGCGACTGGCCCGGGCCGTCGGTCCTCGCGGCGACCGCGACGTCAGCTCCTTCCATGGCCAGGCGCAGCGCCATCTGCTTGCCCATGCCGCGGCTCGCGCCGATTACAACTCCTGCTTTACCCGCCAGACGCATTTTTGCCGCCTCCTGATTCAATCGCAGTTGTCATCATAGCGAAGGGAATCTTCAATTAGGATAGCGATATACTCACCGAAAACGTACTGCGACTGGTCAGTCGTCCAGCGACTCGTTCCCTGTCTAGCCGAGTAGAACCTGCGTGATTTCGATATGGCGTGGCATTCCGATAGAGGTGTAACTCTCCAGCGCTTCACGAAGTAGGGTTTGCGCCTTTTCACGATCACCAGGCCGCGCGCGATTGATTAGCATCATCGCGTGGAAGCGGCGAATCTCCGCCTGTTCGAGGCGGTTGGGAAAGGACTCGGCCTGCTGCAGCGCGATCTGAAAATGATCTTCAGCGGTCTCCCACTCATGCGCCGCTGCCGCCGCAATAGCTGCGACTGTATGCGTGAAGCGGAAGATCGGCCAAAGCACGACCGCTCCAGTGCCGATCAACTCACGAGCGAGAGGGTAAAGCTGCGCGGCTCGCGATTGCTCGCCGAGCATGACGAGGCCCTCCATTACCAGAGCGAGCATCCACCACGAACCTAAGCTGTTCGGTTGGCCGCTACGAGGCAGAAGCGCGCGCTTTTCATCAAGGATTGCCAGCGCGCCGTCGCGATCGCCAGCATAAGCCATCTGTAGAGAATGCGCTCCAACGCCGAACCCCTCCATAGACCTCCCCGGCTCGGGGCGGCGCGAGGCTTGGGCATGCAACAGAGCGCTCGTCCAGTTTCCGCGAAAGAAAGCCACCAGACTTAGTTGCACCTCGGACAGAACTTCCAGGTGGGCAAACGATCCCTCCTGGTCAGGTTTACGCACTCGCTCAAAGCCGGCTTCCAGCCTGGCCAAGTCCGGTACTTTACCAAATTCTATCCAGGCTCGCGTGCTAAGGCACCACGCGACCGAGAGAGAGTGCCCTATCTTTCTCGCCAGGGGTTCAAGCTCGTCCGCGATTGTCACCGCCTCTTCCAGGCGCCCAAGATCCAGCAATGCCAGATGCAGGGAAAGCAACTGTAGGGCGCGCGGCCAGGGAGGCAGGTCCGATCCACCCAGTTGTTCGGTGCGGAAACCGTCTGCAGCCGCCTCTTTCAAGCGAAAGAAATGGAAATTGACTATGCACTGTGCACTGAGCAATCCGGCTTCAAGCTTCGAATTTGAGAGCTGTGAGGCGATGCTCAGAGCTTCGCGGAGCGCCTCGCTCGCCGGCTCATACTCTCCGGCGGCGGCGCGGGCCTGCCCGAGCGTAGCGAAAAGACGCGCCCGGTCAGCGCTAACATCCGCCGGAAGGTAAGTAAGTCCGCGCTGTGCTGTTTCGGTTGCTTCCTGGAACCGACCAGCCCAAAAAAGGGCTTCGGTCAACTCGTTAACGGTCCTCACGATTGTCTTTCGATTCCCGAGATCGAAGTAAATCTCGAGCGCTTCATGGAGATTGGCCACTACCATGTCCCATAGATCAAGACCACGTTCGGCCATCGCAAGGTTCGCCAACAAGTCAGCCCTTTCTCGTGCTTCAACGGCCCCTTCATGCGATAGGGCGGACCGGAAATTCCGCCGCGCTTCTTCAAATGCCGCAGCCTTAAGTGCGTTCTGTCCCGCGAGCGTCAGATAATGGACCAGTCTCCGGTCGTCGGCGAATGATGCCGCCTTGAGGAGGTGGTCAGCGAGCTCTCCGGAGCGCTCGTTGACGGCGCTTGGATAGAGCCGCTCGATACCATCGGCGACGCTGGCATGCAGTTTTTGCCGGCGCGGGGCCGAGATGCCGGCAAGTAAGGTCTGACGCACCAGTTCATGGGCGAAGGTGAAGGGCTGCTCGGGTCCCTCGGAGCTGGGGACGATTATTCCCATCTGCTGCGCCTTCTCGATGGCGGTGAAAAGTTCGTCGACGTCGATCTGACTCGTCGCGGTCAGAAGTTGAAAGCTGAAACTGCGCCCGATGACCGCGGCGGCTGCCAGCACTCGCGTTTCATTCTCGTCGAGCCGCTCCAGACGGCGTCCGATGATCAACCGCACGTTTTCTGGAACGTCGATCTCGTCGATTTTAATGTCAGTGCGGAATTGGCCGGCCGCATCAAGGACTTTCCCGTCCTCGATCAGATGCCGGTACACCTCCTCGACAAAGAACGGATTGCCTTGGCTTTCCTCAAAGATGAGGCTCACCAGACTCTCCGGAGGTTGCTGCTGGATCAGCACATATAACATCCGCGCGACAGCATCTTTTGATAGACCACCCAGCTTAACTGGACGGATATGCAGCCGAATCAGCTCTTCCAGGGTTCTGACCAGCGCCGGATTGTTCTCCGAATCGCGGTAGGTCCCAATGATTACGAGTGGAAGCTTTTCCACACGACTGGCCAGATGAATCAGAAGCGCTAGCGTGGATTCGTCGGCCCACTGAAGATCATCAAGGATAAGGACTTGGGGACATTTTCGAGCCCATCGCCAGAGCGCATCTGAAATACTTTGGAACATATAGCGGCGCCTCTGGGCGGGGGGCAGATTCATTGGCTGCGGGATATCTGGAAACACGCGCCTGAGGCTCGGGGCCAGTTGAGCCAGTTCGGAAGCGTTGTCCCCCATCTGCCGACGGAAATCCTCCAGACTGGCCGCCTGAGCCAGATTGCTTTCAAGGATCTCTACGAAGGGTAGATAGGGAAAGGGTTCCTCTCTTTCGTAGCAGCGCCCGACGGAGCATCGGAAGCCAAGTTGCGACGCATACTCCGCCATCTCCATTGCCAGACGGGTCTTGCCCACACCGGAGCCGCCCCCGAGCATGACCAACGAGCCGTGGCCGCCTAGCGCACGATCGATAGCCGCGCGAATCACACCGCGTTCAGTTTCCCGGCCCACAAAGGCCGTTCGTTCTGCGAGCGAAAACGGATAAACGCCAAGCACCGCCGAAGAAGCTTTGGTGCTGTCATTGCTTGTTGGAGTCGGCTCGCTGCCGGACGGTGGCTGCCCGGTCGATTCGATACTGGTTGCGGCAAATTCCCACGCGATTCGAAGATCCGGATCAGGCTGAAATGAGCAGAAGGTGCCGGTTCTGATGCAGCGGGACAGGATGCCCCCCAGGGTGGCGTCGCTCTCCGTGATCTTTTCCAGAACTGCCTTGATGGACTTGTTGATGCTCTGCCGGGCTCGTTCCGACGCGGACGCCGCGCGGCGATTACGTCCACCCAGCCCCACTGCTCGCGACAGTTCCCTGGTTAGCGCTTCAATCTCCCCCTCGACCTGCTCGGCACGCTCAACCCTACCGAGCTGCTTTGCTTCTTCCAATTCTTCGCGCAACTCGGAAAGCCGGCGCCGATAACTCGCCTTGGCCTGATCGTCGAGCAACTCGCCGGCGTCACCCAAATTGGCGATGTGGATGCCAGCCTTTTCGAGATCTTCATCTCCGCGAGGCAAGCCCTGAATCGACTGATCTGTTTCATCATCCGCGCTCCGGCTCGCTATTCCCCCGATCAGGTCGAGTGCATGGAATTCAGTTCCAGGATAACGGAGCAGGTGGGCTAGATAGGCGAGTCCCTTGACGTCTTTCAGACGAAATGCTCTTCCGCCCAAACCGACCGTCCAATACTCGCCTTCTTTGCGGAACAGCGCCTTTTGGACGGCCGTGAGGCTTGGCGGGGTGCCGCCGGCACCAGCCGAGGCTGATCGAGCGTTGGGCGTCTGATTTGGCAAGATTGCCTCCAGGCCATTCGTGCGTGCGGGCCAGACTCCTGTAAGCGCATCGGTACACAGCGTACCACCTGTGCCAACCTTAAGACACGAATTTACTGCCTTTTCACGGCCAGTCTGGAACCGTCACCTCATATTCACGTTCGGCTTCCGTATTGATGCGTCCCAACGCGCGATTGCGTTGGACTTTTTCGCCTCTTGTTCAGACGGATGCGGCAGAGTGGCGGAGCCGCTCCTGGACCTACTGTAACGGACTGGCGGCTTGGTCCAGCAGCGTCCGCGCGATCTCAATATGGCGAGGCATGCCGATATGGGTGTAACTGGCGAGCGCTTCGGTTACTAATCTTCGCGCCTTTTCATGATCACCAGGCCCGGCTCGATTGATTAGCATCATCGCATGAAAGCGCTGGATGTCCGTCTGTTCAAGCACATGGGGAAAGGATTCAGCTTGCCGCATAGCCATCTGAAAGTGATCTTCAGCGGCTTCCCACTGACGTGCCGCTGCCGCGGCGATACCCGCTATCGTTTGCGTAAAGCGGAAGATCGGCCAAAGCACTACCGCTCCAATGTCGATCAACTCACGACCCAGAGGGTAAAGCTGTGCAGCTTGCGCATACTCGCCAAGGATGACAAGGCCCTCAATCACAGACCCAAGCATCCACCATGAACCTCTGGTGTTGGGTTGGCCGCTTAGAGGCAGCCACGCGCGCTTCTCGTCAAGGAGCGCGAATGCGCCGGCGCGGTCGCCAGCGTAAGCCAGCTGTCGAAAAAGTGTTCCGACGCCGAGTCCGCCCATAGAGATGCCTGGTTCATGGCGGGACGAGGCTTGCGCATGCAACAGAGCGCTCCCCCAATTTCCGCGGAAGAAATTTACCAGGCTCATTTGTACCTCGGAGAGAACTTCCCAGAACACATAGCGCGCGTCCTGGTTGAATTCCGTCACCTGCCGGAGGACGGTTTCGAATTTGGCGAGGTCGGCCGAAGTACCGCATTCTGCCCAGGCTCCGATTAGGATGCACAGTGCAACGGAGTGGATTTGGCCGAGCCTCCTTGCCAAGGGTTCAAGTTCATCCGCGATTCTCGCCGCTTCCGCCGGGCGTCCAAGAAACATTAGTGTCTGATGCAAAACTCGCAACTGGAGGGCGCGCTGCCAGGGAGGGGATTCTGATCCGCCCAGTTGTTCGCTGCGGAACCCGTCTTCGGCGGCCTCCGGCAACCGAAAGAAGTTGAAATTGACTATGGATCGATTGCCGAGCACACTCGCCATAAGCTTCGCATCGGAGAGGCGGGATGCCAGGTCCAACGCTTCCCGCATTGCTTCGTCGGCCAGTTCATGGCTTGTGACCGCCGCATAGGCATGGCCAAGGCTGGCCAGAAGGCGAACGCGGTCAACGGTGACATCGCCCTCAAGGTAAGCCAACCCGCGACGAGCCATTTCGATTCCTTGCTGGATGCGGCCGGCAAAAATCAAGGCATCGGCCGACTCCGTAAAGCTCCTGCCGATCATCTCGCGATCTCCGAGACGCAGGTAAATTTCCAGCGCTTCACCCAGATTGGCAAGTGCCGCGTCCCATCGTTCAAGACCTCGCTCGGCCGTCGCGACGTACGCCAACAGCTCCGCCCTTCCTCTTGGGTCAACGGTGCGCTGATGCTTCAGGACGGACTGGAAATTGCGCTGCGCTTCCTCGAATGCCGCGGCCTCAAGAGCGTTCTTTCCTGCGAGCGTCAGATAATGGACCAGTCGGCGGTCGTCAGCGAATGATGCAGCCTTGAGGAGGTGTTCCGCGATCTCTCCCGCGCGTTCGTTGACAACGCGTGGATAGAGCCGCTCGATACCATCGGCGATGCCGGCATGCATTTTTTGCCGGCGCGGGGCCGAGATGCCGGCAAGTAAGGTCTGACGCACCAGTTCATGGGCGAAGGTGAACGGCTGCTCGGGTCCCTCGGAGCTGGGGACGACTATTCCCATCTGCTGCGCCTTCTCGATGACGGTGAAAAGTTCGTCAACGTCGATCTGGCTGGTCGCCGTCAGAAGTTGAAAGCTGAAACTGCGCCCGATCACTGCGGCGGCTGCCAGCACCCGCTTTTCATTCTCGCGGAGCCGCGCCAGGCGCCGCCCGATGATCAGCCGGACGTTTTCCGGAACGTCGACCTCATCGATCTTGATGTCAGTGCGGAACTGGCCGGCCGCATCAAGGACTTTACCGTCCTCGATCAAATGCCGGTAAACCTCCTCCACAAAGAATGGATTCCCCTGGCTTTCCTCAAAGATGAGGCTCACCAGACTCTCCGGAGGTTGCTGCTGGTTTAGCCCATATAACATCCGCGCGACAGCATCCTTCGATAGACCACCCAGCTTTAGTGGGCGGATACCCTGCCGAATCAGCTCTTCCAGGGTTCTGACCAACGCCGGATTGGTCTCCGAATCACGGTAGGTCCCAATGATTACGAGTGGAAGCTGAGCGAGACGATTGGCCAGATGAGTCAGGAGCGCCAGCGTGGATTCGTCGGCCCAATGAAGATCATCAAGGATGAGCAATTGGGGACATATTTGAGCCCACCGCCCGAGCGTATCCGAAACGCTTTGGAAAACAAAGCGGCGCCTCTGGGCCGGGGGCAGCTCCATTGGCTGCGGAATGTCCGCAAACACTCGCCTGAGACTCGGGGCCAGTTGGGCTAGTTCGGCCGCGTTGTCCCCCATCTGCCGGCGGAAATCATCCAGGCTCGCCGCCTGAGCCAGACGGCTTTCAATGATCTCGACGAAGGGGAGAAATGGGAAAGGCTCGTCTCTTTCGTAGCAGCGTCCGACAAGAGCTCGGAACCCATTGAGCGAGTACGCGTACTCCGCCATCTCCATAGCCAGGCGCGTCTTGCCCACACCCGGGCCGCCTCCGAGCATGACCAACGAACCGTGGCCATCTAGTGCACGATCGATAGCCGCGCGGATCACACCACGTTCGGTTTCCCGGCCCACAAAGGCCGTTCGTTCCGCAAGCAAAAACGGACTGATCCCCAGCACCGCCGGCGAGCTATCGGCGCTATGATCGCGTGCGGGAGCCGGCTCGCTGCTGGAGGATGGTTGCCCGGTGGATTCTATACCGGTCGCGGCAAATTCCCACGCAATTCGAAGATTCGGATCGGGCTGATATGAGCAGAAGGTGCCGGTCCTGATGCAGCGGTTGAGGATGCCTCCCAGGGTGGCGTCGTTCTGCGCGATCCTTTCCAGTACCGACTTGATCGACTTGCCGATGGTCTGCCGGGCCCGTTCCGAAGCTGACCGGGCCCGGCGATCACGTCCACCCAGTCCGACGGCGCGCGAGAGTTCCGTCGTCAGTGCATCGATCTCCTGTTCCGCCTGCTCGGCGCGCTCGACGTTTGCCAGCGCCTTGGCTTCTTCCAATTGTTCGCGCAGCTCGGAGAGCCGGCGTCGATACGCGGCCTTGGCCTGCTCGTCGAGCATCTCGCCCGCATCGCCCAGACTCGTGATGTGGATCCCGATCTTTTCGAGATCCTCTTCCCCGCGAGGCAAGCCCAGCACCGACTGGCCGGCTTCGTCTTCCTTATGCCCGCCTGCTATTCCCCCTGCTAGATCGAGCACGTGGAATTCGGCCGCGGGATGGCGCAGCAGATGGGCGAGGAACCCGAGTCCCTTAGAGTCCTTTAGACGAAAGGCTTTTCCGCCGTAGCCGACCGTCCAATACTCGCCCTCTCTGCGAAAAACCCCATTTTCTGAAGAACGGGAACCTGATGCCGGATCGCCGGAACCGGTTGAGGGAAGGGGAGTGCTCCGAGTCTCGTGTGGCATCAGGTTTCCCGGACCGTCTGGACGGATTACGCCAATTCCGCACAATTCGACCCACCAAATCTACACCTGCAAAATCGAGTGCGCCATCTGGAGCAGCCACTTTTCACGCCTCACGGGTGTCGTATTCACGCCCTTGAATTGGCGCGTCTCGAGCGGGGAGAATCGGCGGAATCGATGCTTTGGATTCAAGAAAATCGTGGACGGGGTTGTGGTATGGTGATTGGCCTTTTAAAGGGGAGAAACGGAGATAGTGGATCCTTATGAAAAGGGGGGATTCGATCACATTGCAGAAGAAACCGAGCGAGCGGGAGTTATACCGGAGGGTCTATGGAACGAAGAGTTGCTGACGTCCTATGGGAGATGCTGGCGAAGGCCGGCGTCAAACGCTGCTACGGCATCGTGGGAGATGCGCTTAATCCGGTGATCGACGCTCTCCGGCGCAACGGCGAGATCGAATTTATCAACGTTCGCAACGAGGAATATGGTGTCTTCGCCGCGGTCGCTGACTCCTACCTGAGCGGAAACCCCGTTGCGGTTTGCGGAACGGCCGGCCCGGGCGTAACGCATCTCTTCAACGGACTGATGGATGCGCGTAAGGAGGGAGCCGCGATCATCGCCATCGCCGGCGATGTCGAGACCAAGCTCATCGATACTGACGCGCTCGAAGAGCTGAACCCGTACAAATTTTTCGACACCGCTTGTCTCTACGTCGGGCGAGTCGTCAACCCTGAACAGGTGCGGGGCCTGGTCACAACCGCGATTATGACCGCCGTTGTCGACAAGGGACCGACGCTGATCTCGCTGCCTGGCGACATTGCAGCGGCCAAGGCGCCGGACCATTCTGCTCACGTCTTCACAACTCCCGCTCTACCCGTGGTGCGCCCAGCCGACTCGGATCTCGACAAGCTGGCTGAAATGATCGAAGGCGCCAACAAGGTGGCGATTTTCGGCGGTGACGGATGCCGCGATGCGCGCTCCGAGGTGCTCCAGCTCGCGGCCACACTGAAGGCTCCCGTTGGATTTTCTTTTCGCGGCAAGAAATGGCTGGAGCATGACAATCCCAATGCCGTTGGGATGACTGGCCTTCTGGGCTACGGCGGAGCATACAAGGCCATACACGCCGCCGATTTGTTGCTGCTGCTCGGCACCGACTTTCCGTTTTCGGAATTTCTTCCCGGCGACAAGGTCAAGAAAGTCCAAATCGACAGGGACCCTAAGCACATCGGACGGCGGACTGCCGTTAACTTGGCGCTGGTCGGCGATGTCAAGGCGACCGTCGCCGCGCTGCTCCCCAACGTCCGCGAAAAGACCGACCGCACTTTTCTGGAAAGGCATGTCGCCGAAACCAGCTCGTTCCACGAACTTCTGCAGCATTACGTCGAGAAAGGACCGGGAATTAAACCGATACGTCCGGAATTGCTGGCCGCGACATTGAGCGAGCTGGCTTCCGATGACGCGCTGTTTTTCGCGGACACGGGTACGGCCTGCATTTGGCTTGCGCGGCATGTCAAGGGCGGGACCAACCGGCGGCTTTTCGGCTCGTTTTCATGGGCGTCGATGGCCAATGCCGCTCCCAACGCATTCGGTGCCCAACTCGCATACCCCGGCCGCCAGACCATCGCGCTGTGCGGCGACGGCGGATTCACCATGCTCGGCCTCGGCGACCTGCTGACGCAGGTGCAGCGGAAGACGCCGGTAGTACAGATCATCCTCAACAATGAATCGCTCGACTTCGTCAAAATCGAGCAGCAGGAAGCCGGCATTGTCCCATTCGGCACCGACTTCAAGAACCCGAATTTCGCCAAAGTTGCCGAAGCAATGGGCGCGAAGGGCATCCGTATCGAAGAGCCGGGCGACGTAAGAGAAGGGCTCGCCGCGGCGCTCGCGTATAAGGATGGTCCGGTAGTGGTGGATGTGGTGGTCGATCCCTACGCACTGTCGTTGCCGGCGCATATTCCGTTCCACGTGGCCGAGAGCTTCACACTCAGCTTCGCCAAACAGGTATTGAATGGGAAGATGGATTCCGTGATTAAGACGATCGAACGCAACGTCCGCCTGATCTGATCAGCTGGCGTCCTCAGGATCGGATCACGCCCGACGATTGACACACGCCATGCTGGCTCCTGATGGAATCCTTGAGAACCGCGCTTCCACTGCTCATATCACGTGCGGCCAGTGTGGCACACCCATTCCATTGTGCGGTCGTTTGTCAGACGTTTGTGAAGTCATTTTCACGCCTCTTAAATCGGGTTACGGCGGGTTCCATGGTCGTGTGCCAATTAAAAATTTGCCTTGGCGTGCGCGATAGGTTTAGTTATTTTTTTTATAACTTGAGGCCGGCTTAGATCCGAGTAAAACAGCACCGGGGCGAACTTTATGACCGAAGTTCGGAAAGAAACCGACAGCCTGGGTGTGGTCGAGGTGCCCGCTGACAAGTTGTGGGGAGCCCAGACGCAGCGGTCGCTGGAGCACTTCAGCATCGGCCATGACCTGATTCCGCGGGAGATGATCACCGCCTACGCGATGCTCAAGAAGGCTGCGGCCAACGCCAATCAGGCTGGCGGCCGGCTGGACGGCTCAGTTCATGGGCTGATCGTGCAGGCCTGCGACGAGATCCTGGCCGGGCAGCACCACGACATGTTCCCGCTGCATGTCTGGATGACCGGCAGCGGCACCCAGTTCAACATGAACGTCAACGAGGTGATTTCCAACCGCTGCTGCCAACTCGCGGGCACCGCGCTGGGCAGCAAGTCGCCGGTGCACCCGAACGACCATGTGAACATGTCGCAGTCCAACGACTCGTTCCCCTCGGCGATGAATATCGCCGCTGCCGTGAACGTGACAGGCCGGTTGCTGCCGGCGATCACCAGCTTGCGCGACGCTATCGCGGTGAAGGCCGAGGAATGGAAGGACATCGTAAAGATCGGCCGTACCCACATGCAGGACGCCACGCCGATCACGATGGGGCAGGAATGGTCCGGCTACGCCGGGATGCTCAGCGACAACATCGAACGGATCGAGGACGCGCTGAAGGGCGTGTGCCGGCTGGCGCTCGGCGGTACAGCAGTGGGCACCGGCATCAACGCAGCCCCCGGCTTCGCCGCAGCGGCGGTGGCGGAGATCGCGAGGCTTAGCGGATTGCCGTTCGTCAGCGCGCCAAACAAGTTCACGGTGCAGGGGGCGCATGATGCGCTGGTGCATCTGTCCGGCACGTTCCGTACTCTGGCGGGGTCGCTCTACAAGATCGGCAATGACATCCGCCTGATGTCCTGCGGCCCGCGCGCCGGCTTTGAAGAGTTGCAGATCCCCGAGAACGAGCCCGGCTCCTCGATCATGCCGGGCAAGGTTAACCCGACCCAGGCCGAGGCGCTGACGATGATCGCCGTGCAGGTGATGGCCAACGACGTGGCGGTGGGCTTCGGCGGCGCCGGCGGTTTCCTCGAGATGAACGTCTACAAGCCTCTGATGATTTTTAACCTTACCCACTCAATCACCATCATGACCGATGGTTGCACAAACTTCCGCAAGTTCCTGTTCGAGGGAACGAGGCCGAATCTAAAGAAGATCAAGGAGTATGTTGACCGCTCGCTGATGCTGGTGACGGCGCTCTCGCCGGTCATTGGCTACGACAAGGCGTCAAAAATTGCACACAAGCGATGGATAATGACCTTACGCTGAAGGCCGCCGCGCTGAAGCTCGGCTTCGTGACAGAGGAGGTGTTCGACCGAGTCGTCGATCCAGCGAAGATGGTCAATCCCTATGTACCCACAAACGGGTAAGGCTGCAACGCATACTCAACTGAGCACTGAATCCCGGCCAGCGTAGTGGGGCTGCTCAAAACGACGTTTCCGTCCCGGCACGCGCCCGTGCTCAAGCGCGCCTCACAATTTGTGAAACGCGTATTCACGCATCGAGAGGGGAGTATCAGATGGCAATGCTTGTTGCGGAACGTAAGTCGGTTGCTCAGACCAGGCAAGGAGCGACATTCGAGCCCAACAGGCTAGCGCTCTTGTGGGATACCGCGATCGGCAAGAAAGTCGTCATGGCGGTCACCGGCGTCGTTCTTGTCGGCTTCGTGATTGCCCACATGCTCGGGAATTTAAAGATTTTCGCCGGCCCCGGCGAGATCAACGCATACTCGCGATTTTTGCGCACGGTGGGCGAGCCGGAACTTGGCTACGGTGACGCGCTCTGGATAGTGCGGATCGTGCTCCTGACCAGCGTGACGTTGCACATCATCGCCGCCCTTCAACTGACGCGGATGAACTGGAAGGCGCGGCCGGTAGGCTACCGAAACCGAAAAGATGTCGAAACCTCATTCGCCGCGCGCACAATGCGCTGGGGCGGGGTTGCTTCTCGCCATTTTCATCGTCTTTCATATTGCGCACTTCACCCTGGGCGCGGTCGGGTTCAGGCCGGGACAGTTCAAAGACCTGCACGTGTACGAGAACGTGGTCGCCGGATTCTCGGTGTGGCCTGTTGCAACAGACCATGGGATCTGGAGCATATTGCAGACGCTCGGCTGGAGTACCGCCCGGAATACCAGGACGCTCAAGATCTTTTCGCGGGTCGTCGCGATCATAGTGTTTGCGGGTTTCGTGTCGGTTCCGGTCGCGGTGATGACCGGC
>DASZGF010000105.1:0-1544 GCA_035939115.1 Binataceae bacterium (SeqCode) | reverse complement strand
CGGGCAATTCGGGCTGTCAAATCGCAGAAGAGCTCTGCCTCGCGGGCCGCCAGGTGTATTTGTCGGTGAGCCGTCATCGACGCGCGCCGCGCCGTTATCGCGGACGGGACCTTACCTGGTGGCAACAGGCATTGGGTGAGGCCGACGCGACCGTCGAACAGCGCCCAGATCAACCAACCTCAAGACTGTTGACGGGCGCTGCCGGCGGACACGACGTGGATTTGCGCCAGCTTGCAAAGGATGGCGTGGTCCTGCTTGGCCGCGTGATCAGTGGCAATGACAACGAACTAGCCATAGCAGCTGATCTGCGTGGAAATCTGGAGAGCGGCGACGCGTCATTGGCTGATTTCCTGCGGCGAGCTGATGAGTACGCCGCCCGCAACCGTCTCGAACTATCTCCTTCGGACGAACTACCCCAGGTCCTGCCCGACCCGAAAGAAGTGGCCAATCCTGTCCTGACCCTCGAGATCGGCGCGGCTAACATCTCCACCATCATTTGGGCCAACGGGTTTCGGTACGACTTCGATTGGATTGATCTCCCGATCTTTGACAACGGGACAGGGGCTGCGCGAGTACCCATGCACAAGCGCGGAATCACGAGCCTGCCTGGCGTATATTTCCTGGGGCTGCCGTGGCTCCATAAGTACAAGTCCGCGCATTTACACGGAGTAGGCGAAGACGCGGAATATCTTGCCGAGCAGATGAAAAGCAGATCAGGTTCGCTCAGTCAGGCATTTCCGAGCCTGGCCCATTACGACAATCCGGGGATTGATCGAGAGGGTCGCTATCGGAGGATAGCCAGACCACACCCCAAATCGGAAAGACAGCCGTCTGTGAGGCATAGCGCGGGATCGCAGGACGTCGCAGATTAGCCGATTGGAGCGCGTAGCGGGCCGCTGCATCATAGCGCCACGGCGCAGCAATAGTGCCATCTTCATCAGCCATGGCGCGCCAGCACTTAGCAGAGTTTTGGACTCATCAACTCTTGAAGTATCACCGCATCCGGCCGGCGACGGTCGACCCCAGCATCAGTCATTGTGCGCGCTCTTCGCCCGGCGATTCCGCCAACAACCTGAGCCGGAAAATTGACTTCCCGGTTTCGTCCGCGACTTCCATCCGCCACTCACAATCGACATCCAGCCCGCCGAAAATATCGCGGGCCAGGTCGGCATAAATCGCCATTGCTTCTTCTCGCGCGGCCGCGTTGCTCTCAAAAGCTGTCTCAGTGCAGGCGTTCCAGAATTTGCCGGTTCGGACACGGAATGAGAAGCGCGGCATCAGGTAGCAGGGCGAGACAAAGTGAGTCGCGTCTACCCGGTGCGATGCATATTCGATTAGGCCGCCGACAATGCACAACGCCGCCTGAGCGGAGTATAATCGCCCGGCGGCGCTGGTTTAGTCACCGGGGCCCCTGAAATCCCCCCGGCGTGATTCTGTTTGCATGGGGCATGTCTGGGATCAACAGTAAAGGCGCGATCACCGTAGTCATACGGCTACTCAATAAGTGCGCACACTTGTGAGGGGTGCTCCCACCCGTGAGCGCA
>DASZGF010000104.1:0-1994 GCA_035939115.1 Binataceae bacterium (SeqCode) | reverse complement strand
ACGCCGCGGCGGGCGCCATAGCTGAGCGCGATCTTCTGCGGCTTGTACTGCGCGTAGAGTTCGGGGAGCGCTTTGTCGGCGGGGCGCGGATCGTCAGGCGATTCGAAGAACTGCTTGACGTTCTCTTCCGAGTATCCGCTGATCGCGATTTTGCGCAGGCCTTTCTCGCCAGTGTCGACGAATACGAAAAAATCGCGATTGCCGGCGTAGGGCCGCGGGGGCGCGATGTACTGCGTCAGGGGATCGTCGTGGAACTCTTCGTTCACCACGATCCACATGTCGATGCCGTACTGCCGCATCATGGGCAGGATCATCTCGTGACGCTTCGCCAGCCATTGCTCGCGCACCGCGATCTGCTGCGACCAGGGCAACTGCATGGGAGATTTCGTGGAAGAGTTCTGCGCCACCGCTGCAACTGTGAGCACACAGGCAAGCAGGAAGATCCGCGTCCGCATTTGGGGCCTCGTTCGCTGAATTTTGCAGCGGGCCATATTCCCGTGACGGGCACATCGCTGTCAAACCCGCCGGCAAGTTGAGTCAAGGGAGGCTGGGAATGGTACCGCGTCTTGGAACCCGACTCGTCCGCGCTACCATGATTTAACTTAAATGTTCAATGATCAGTGAACTTATAGGAGGGAAGGCGTGCCTCATGAAGCGAAGTGTTTCGTTCTGGCGGTTGAGGTGATGCTTATGGTCGCCAGCGCCGCCGGACAGCAATTTCAGCTCATGGAAGCTTCCATCAGCGAAATTCATCGCAGCCTGCGGAGCGGCAAGCTGACTTGCCACAGCCTGGTACAGCAGTACCTGGACCGCATCATGGCATACGACCAGCACGGGCCCACCCTCAATGCCATGCTCTACGTAAACCCCAAGGTGCTGGAGCAGGCCGATGCCATGGACAAACAGCTCAAACGCGGCACTAAGCTCAAGCCGCTGCAGTGCATTCCGGTGGTGTTGAAGGACAACTTCGACACCGCCGATATGCCGACCACCGGCGCATCGCTGGCACTCAAGGGCATGCAGCCAGCGAAAGATGCCTTCACGGTGGCGCGGCTCCGTCAAAACGGAGCCCTGATTCTCGGGAAAACAAACCTGCATGAGCTGGCGCTGGCTGGGCTAACCTCGAGTTCGCTGGGAGGCCAGACCAAAAATCCCTATGAGCTGTCGCGGACCCCGGGTGGTTCTTCCGGCGGCACCGGGGCGGCCTTGGCGGCCAACTTCGCGACCGTGGGCACGGGCTCTGACACCGTGAACTCGATTCGCTCGCCGTCCTCCGCCAATAGCCTGGTCGGCATTCGTCCCACGCGCGGGCTGATCAGCCGCGCCGGCGTCATCCCCGTTTCGTTTACGCAGGACGCCGCCGGGCCTCTGGCGCGAACCGTAGCCGACGCCGCCGTCATGCTCGATGTGATGGCCGGCTACGATCCCGATGATCCCGTGACGGCGCTCGGCATCGGCAGGATTCCCGCGACCTATACCGCCTCGCTCGACCGCAACGGCCTGAAGGGTGCGCGCATTGGGGTGCTGCGTACCCTGTTCGGAGGCGGCCCCGACCACCAGGAGGTCAACCGCGTCATGGCCAATGCCCTCGAAGTGCTCAAGCAGCAGGGCGCAATTCTGGTAGACATCGACGACCCGGCTTTTGATACGGGCAAGCTGAACTCGGACCTCGATGTGCAAAAGTACGAATACAAATTCCAGCTCAACAACTACCTGAAAACCCAGCCTGACCCTCCCGTGCACTCGCTTGCCGAACTCATCGCGTCGGGCCAATACCACAAGGCGTCGCTTGAGAAGTTCCTCGCTTCGGCGGAAAGCTACGAGAATGGCCTGAACGAGCCGGACTACCGGGACCGCCGCGTCAAGATCGATGACCTGAGGGTTCAATTGGCGAACCTGATGGCGAAAAACAAGGTGGTCGCGCTGCTCTATCCACACCAGAAGCGCCTGCCGGTGATGATCGGCGAGATGAATCAGGCGGAGCGTAATGGCAT
>DASZGF010000103.1:0-1686 GCA_035939115.1 Binataceae bacterium (SeqCode) | reverse complement strand
CGCTTCGAGAAGCATCTGGTATGACGTTAGCGTCCGCGGCCAGCAGGGGTCCAGCAGCGGCATTTTCCGACCCAATGACCTCGGTAGAGCGCGTTTCGATGGCGGAGACACCCGCGGCATCGGCGGTCTCCGGTGTTGTGGCGCTCGCGTCGCCGTCAGGTGATGGCCGTTCATGAGCCGGTTCTGCTCCCGATGGCCCTGACGTCTCAGAGGTCGGCGTACCTTGTTGCGGGAACGCCGGCAGGACCTTCACTAAAGAGGTTTCTGGCGGGACTGACGCGGCATTCGCACCGGTGTATGAAAGGACATTGTGGCCAGTGCGGGAGTCTGTGGGCGGCTCCCGCCCAATTCCGAGGAGCGACACAGCGGCGACACTGAATAGGATAATCGTCACGGCACCAATCAGCCCGAAGAAGACAAGATGGAGGAGCACGTCCACCCTGACTGCCGGTTTCTTTCTTCGATCGGTCATTGTCGTATTTGTATTACCATTGGGCCAGCAGCACTCGAGTATCCGGATCGCTGTCATGACGCCAACTCCACAGCTGCAAGTCGAGGAACCCCGGCGACCAGCGGCGCATGATGAACGAGGCACTGGAGATCAGACATACAACTGTAAGTGTCGAAGGTTCCGCAATTCTCGGAAAAATTTGCCTCTGGAATTGCATCGTCCTCCGAACACGGCGCGGACATGGTCAAACCGGCCGTCTATCCCTTCAAGTGTAGGGAATGAGACCTTGCGACGGCCCGGCCGGCCTGCGCATCGAACAGTCCCGAGGATGCCGCGCGCCTGTCGGCTTGCCGCAGCGTGAGCGGATAGCATTCGCGCGAACGGGCTCAGAATATCTAGGTTGATGCCGGTCGCTCGGCAGCAGGAAACGGTGGGGATGGTCCGGCCCGTTCCTGGGGGCAACATTCTCATGTGGCGCCTGTTTGGTAAATGTGGCGAAATCACCTCCCAGATTTGCCAGGCCAGGAATTTTGGAGCCATGATCACCGCCGCTCAATGCCGCTCTGCCCGCACGTTGCTCAGCTGGTCTCTCAGTAAGTTGGCGAGCGCCGCCTCGGTCCCCGCCAACGTGATTGATAGCTTCGAAATGGAGCGGCAGCGGCCGGATGCAGCCACCATCGGCGCTCTCCAGCGCACCTTCGAGGATATCGGCGTGGAATTCCTGCCCGATGACGACGTGCGGGTACGCGCCGCGACGCCGCCCGACAAGTGATCGTCGACCTCGGGCTTGTCAGCGCTGGGTGCGGTGTCGGTCCAGGCGGCTCCGATCGCAGTCCCAGTCAAGCTGATCGCGGTCGAACTTGGGGCCGCACCGTCGATCGATCTGGTCCGCGAAGGCTGGGGGTGGGGCTGGCACCGTGTTGCGCGATCCGTACGGTCACGCCGCTTCGGTCCCTTGTGACAATTATGGGGCTTACCGCCGAACCGGCGGCTAACCTCAACTACCATCGCGTCCTCCGGGAGATACCACAGTTTAGTCGGCGGCAATAGCCGCAAGTAACAGCTGCGGACCGGTCCTCGGCGCCGCCTTTCTTCGTGAAAGAAACCTTTGGTTAACCGCGTTGATTTGCTTGGGGTACCGCTTTTAGTAGATCATTAAAATGCAATGCTCGCGGTACATGCGCCGTTCTCCCAAGTATAGCAGTCAAATTTATAGTAATATCGTGACAAGTCAG
>DASZGF010000102.1:0-24839 GCA_035939115.1 Binataceae bacterium (SeqCode) | reverse complement strand
ATCGAATCCGGTGGAGAAGATCGCGTCGCGGTCATGAAGGATAAACCGGTACCTGTGGTCTGAGGGAATGGCTTCACGCAGCTGTTGGAGGGTCCAGGCTGCGGTCGGATGGGCAGTCACGTTGAGGTGAATAATTCGGCGGGAAGCATGTTCCATGACCACAAGCACGTAAAGGACTCGAAAAGTGGCGCTCGCTACAACGCAGAAGTCACAGGCGATGATGACATCAGCGTGATTCTTGAGGAAGGTTGACCAACGCTGATCGCGGTGAGGGTTACCGGCTGGCGCGGCCGGCGACTCTGGCAGATACTTTCGGATGGTGCGCGGCGACACGCGCAGGCCGAGTTTGAGCAGCAACTCGTTGGCAATTCGCTCCTCGCCCCATGAGGGGTTCTCGCCAGCCATCTTGCGGATCAGACGTTGGAGCTCGGGCGGAATCCGCGGCCGGCCAGATTGGCATTTCCTGCGCCAGAAAAGCTGGAAGTCCTTGCGGTGCCAACCAATGAAGGTTTTGGGCGTCACCACAGTGAGTGCGCTGCGCCAATTGAACCAGCGGCTGAGCCATAAGAGGGTCAAGCGTGCTGGATGGGAGGTCCGGCGGGGCCTGATTCTGCGTTCCTTGTAGAACGCGAGCTGTTTGCGCACAAGAGATTCTCGGCCGCAAGCGCGCTTTCAGATCGTAAACTGAGAACCAAGAAGCGAAGCAAATCGGCAAAGAGATTCAGCCAAAGCAGGCAGGATTTCATCATAGACCGACGTCCTCTGGTTTTTGGGTCTCCTCCCTTCAAATTGGTCGCAATTTAGCGCGTTTCAAGTCACTCCGTAATTTTTACGGAGGACAGACGTCGTTTATGCTGGAGTCCTCTCAGACCGTGCGGTTTGCCCATCGGAAACCAATCATCTGCCGCCCCCACAAAAGCTGGCATGGAAGCTGGATTTCTTCATTACGTGCGTTATTCTGACACCTTGGAGGACAGCCATGCCATTGGACGGCGGTTTCGCGACCAGATGAGGACCTTTGGCGAAGTGATAGCGGAAGCACGAAAAAAGGCCAATCTCACCCAGCGTCAACTCGCGGCGCGCATCAAGACCGAGGAGGGCAGACCGATTTCGGGCCCCTATCTCAACGATATCGAGCACAACCTGCGACATCCGCCGCGTGGGTACCTGCTCGAGCAATTCGCCCGGGAACTCGATCTGGATGTTGACCTGCTTTATTTCCTGGCGAAACAGATGCCGATCGATCTCGACACCAGCAAAGTGTCGGAAGAGCAGGCTGTAGCCGCCTATCGGGCCTTCAGGCGCGAGCTTAAAGGAAAAGGCAAAAAGCGATGATGATTTGGATTGCCGACCGGACCGGGCGCTTTCGCAAGCGCCCGTATTTCTTTCAGGAAGCACTCGATCGCCGCTGTAAGCGCGTAGTAACGCAATTTACCGAAAGGCTTTACGGCCAACACACGACGCGCCTCCCAACCGGCGCGCTGATCAAAATGATCGAAAAGCACGCCGCCTCTCTCCATCTCTACGCGGACTTGAGCAATGAAGGAGATGGTGTCGAGGGTGTCACCTATTTTCTTACCGGCTGCAGGCCCGCGGTGTGTATCGCGCGTCACTTGTTCGAGGATAACAGCCGCGTGCATCGCCTAAGGCATGTGCTCGCCCACGAATACGGGCACGTTCGGCTGCACGCTCCAGCCTGGCAGCGCCGATGGATCGATCGGGAAGAGATTCGCCGGTGCCATGGAAACAACGTGCTGACCCTGGAGAGCGGCTTCGATTGGATGGAGTGGCAGGCCAGTTATGCAGCTGCGGCGCTGCTGATGCCGAAGAGCCGACTGCATTTGACGGTGGCGGCGTATTTCAGGGGACGCGAAATGCGGCAGCTTCCGAGCGACTCGCGCGAGGCGACCGACCTCGAACAACTGGTGGGCGAAGCGTTTGAGGTTTCCGTGGACGCCGCGCGCGTCCGGCTCTCTCAACTCGGCTATCTCGCAGCGTAAACGCGAAAGCCCTCTCAACTTCCGCTTGCCTGCCGATATCCGTTCTGCTATCACACTAGCTGATAGTGGTGCAGACGGCGCGTCGTTCGCAGCTCCACTCGACTAATCGGCGGACGACAGCGCTGCGACTATCTTTCTGCCGATGTGCAGACGCACCCACTCAGCCGCGTTCGTGAAGGAGCAGCCACCATGAGGTCAGAAACGCAACAACCTGCTAATTCGACTCGTTCGGACGAAAAGGAAGCCGTTTCAAACGGCGCAATCGCAGCCGCAGGTGTCCTCAATCAGGCCGAAGCAGCCCGCTTTCTACATGTCCAGCCCCGAACCCTTGAAAGCTGGCGTCAACGTCGCACCGGTCCCCGCTTCATCAGATATTCGCAACGCTGCGTACGCTATCGTCCGCGCGACCTTCAGACGTGGCTCGATGCGCAGGCAGTGGACACTCTTGTGTGCGATGATCAGGACAACGTTCCTCGGTGATGATTCACGTTTCAGCTTCCTAAGCCGGAAGTTCTCAGCGGATGCCGAGCGGCATTGGCACTGCTTGATAACGATGTTGCTGCACCGGCATAAAGCCAACGCGCCTGTTCGGCACCAGTAACGACACCCAAGGGGTCTGATCATGATGCAGGCGAACTGTGTCCGATGCGGGCTAAAGGTGAAGAGCAACCAGAATTACATTAAAGCTCGGCTTTTGGCGGCCACGGCCATTTTCCATTGGTCCTGCTTTGTCGCGCTGATGAAGGGACAGCGGCAAGGCCCCAGGGAAGATGCGGCCCGGAAGCCGAACAGTGATGCGCGGGACTAAGATGCAGGGCCTCGGTACTTGGCTCGTAAGCACAAACTCGGAGCGAGAGGAGAATGAGAGATGTCATTGAATAAGGTCATGGTTATCGGTCGTCTGGGGCGAGACCCCGAGATGCGATACACGCCGAACGGCCTGCCGGTCGGGAACTTTGCGGTTGCCACCTATGAGCCCTACGTCGACAACGACAGCAAACGGCACGAACGCACCGAATGGCATCGGGTTGTCGTTATTGGCAAGCTCGCGCTCAGTTGCAGCGAATTCCTCAAGAAGGGCCGTCAAGTCTATGTCGAAGGGCGGCTGCGCACGCGGGAGTTTGAGAGCAGAGCTGGTGCACACAAACAACGGCGTACGGAGATCGTGGCGACTCGAGTGCAGTTTCTAGGGACGCCTCCGCCCAGGACCAATGCGGCGCTGGAGGAGGATGATTTGGTGCTGTCAGCCAATACCGAAGGATCACTGTGAGACAATGCATGCGGCCGGCGGGGGGACGCCTCCAAAAGGTCGCGGATTTTAAGAACATCCCAACACTCGGACAGCTTCTGGTGCGCCGCCGCAAGGAACTCGGCATAAAGCAAAAGGAAATGGCGGCGATGATAAGGAACCGGGATGGCAAGCCGCTTTTGGCAACCTATCTCAATTATCTCGAATACGATCGAGGCAAACCCCCGGACTATTTGATCGACCAGATGGCGGAGTTACTCAAGATGCCCCACGACGTACTTTATTTTTATGTGAGGCGGCTGCCAAATGACATCGGACCGAAGGATAGTGTCGATCAGGAGCGCATTGTTGCTGCGTACGAGGCGCTTCGTGGCGAACTCAATGGTTCTAAGCCAGACTCACTATAATAACAGCTGGGCTTGACCTCAGAGCTGCGCCGACGTGCGGATTTTTTCGGCGTTATTCTGAAGCGTTCGCTCCTTCGCAAGCCAGCTGCCGAAGCGAGGACTAAATACTTTAGCGATCCTCACGGTTCTTGCTTTGTCATTTGGGTAAGTCGATTTGCCCGTTCGGGCGCGAACCTGGCCTGGGACGCTGGCATCTAAACGTGAGCGCGCTGCTTGCTCACACTGAGAGGTTTGCGACGACACTCAAATAGCCTTGGTGGCATGCGTGAGCGGATCCTCCCCGACGATTTTTACATCTCGAGCCCAGCAGCGTAAGAAAGTGCACGAGGCGTTCCGTCGAAAGGCCGGCCAACTGGTCACCATAAGCCGTCAGACCTTCGGTAGATCGACTAACTAGCGAGACCGTATGTTGCATCTAAGTGGGCACATCCGATAGGATGTGGCCTCATGAATGCCTCAGTGCGCGAGTTGAAGGGAAAGCTTTCCCGCTACCTCAAGCGCGCGGCGGCGGGCGAGGAGGTGACCGTGACCTCACGCGGTCGCCCGATCGCCCGGCTGGTGCGCGCGGCACCGCAACCGGAGGAACAGGAACCGAGCCCTGCTGAAGTGAGTCGCCGCCTTGCGGCGATTCCCGGAATCGTCCTTCCCACCGGCCCCAAGCCGCGGGGTTCCAAGCACCCGATTCGCATTCGTAAGGGCGAAAAGACGCTGGCTGAGATCGTCCTCGAACATCGCCGATGATCCTCTATCTCGACACCTCGGCGGCGGTGAAATTGTACGCTTCCGAACTCGGGAGCGCCGAGACCCGACGGGCCGTAGCCGAGGCAAAACAGATCGCGAGCAGTCTGCTCGCTTATGCTGAAACCCGCGCGGCCCTGGCCCGCAAATATCGCATGCGGCAGATCGACGCCGCGGGCTTTGACAGGAGCAAGTCCGACTTCGAATCCGATTGGAAGGGCTTCATCAAAATGCCGGCTGACCCTGAGACCGTGCGCCGAGCGGGCGACCTTGCCGAGCAATTCAGGCTTCGTGCTTACGACGCGATTCACTTGGCGACCGCAGGCCGCCTGCACCGTGAGACCCAGTCGCAGGTCGCATTTGCGTGCTTCGACGGCGCGCTAAATCGCGCCGCTTCAACCCTCGGGTTGATCTTGGTCGCGGGCTGACGGGCAACCTAACTAGATCCCTCTAGGAAAAGCGGTGTTGCACTTTTGACTTCAGCACATCAGATCAGGTCCTCATGCTACAACAGCCGCCGTTATGACCACATTCGGAAAGCTTATCTCCCGGCGCCGCAAAGAGCTTGAGCTGACCCAAAAGGAAATCGCCGCCCGGATAAAGCAGGACGACGGCAAGCCGCTGTCGGTTCAGTATCTAAACGACATCGAGCATGAGCGGCGCGGGGCGCCACCGGATTACATCATACAGCAGCTGGCAAGGGTGCTGCGGCTTGATCTCGACGTGCTCTATTTTCGCGCGGGACGGATCCCGCTTGATATCCGAAGCAGGTCGGTCTCGGATGAGCGCGCGGCTGCTGCCTACCGTGCGTTTCGGCGCGAACTGCGCAAGCGTCGACAAAAAACTTAGATTTTTTTCCACTACGATGAGTTGCGTCAGTCTACGACCCAGCCCACAGGTGCCCATCCCACTGCCGCACCCGCGAATGCTGGCATGGCAAACGACGTATTAAGGCACTTGACAGGCCGCCTACGCCCGCTATCATCGCCCTCATCCACTGAGAAGTGTTTTTAGTTTCAGCAGCACCGGCGTAGGCCGGATTCAATGCCGTCCACAAGCGTTCAAAGCGCCGATGCGAGTCGTGCGATGATATCGAAGAAAGTGGAGGCTGTGGGAGTGAGCTGCGTGTACTCCATCTGGTGCTGAATGGGGCCGGTGCTGCTGGATGTTGCCTTCGCGTGAGGTGCTCTGGAGGCAAAATTTCAAGACAGCAGTCGCGGACAGAAGCCATTTGGGTGTTGGGTTCAATCTGAATTGTCCTGTGATTAGCGTGAGAGGTGGCGTGCATGCATGGGGCGCCGATACATCGTTCATTGACCAGGCCGGTGCTGCTCGGCGGAGCCGAGCGGGGGCCGGCAATCATTAACGGCACCGCCACCATCGGACTTGCACTGGGACCGGGCTTCCACTGGTCCAATCTGCTGTTCGCGCTATTCCTGGGCAGCGCGGTGCATATGGCGCTGCGCTGGATGGCCAAGCACGACCCGCAATTCTTCGCCGTCTACCTGCGCCACCGCAGCTATCAGCCGAACTATCGGCAGTTCTCCGACCCCGATGCCGCGAAGGCCGAGGTCCGTCCACCGGTTTCACCTTATAGAGGCTATTGAAGGATGCCACTTTACCGTGAAGGCAATTTCAGACGCGGGGCGCACCCCCGGTCGCAGGGTTTCGTGACAATGTTGCCGTACCGGGCGCTGGTCGGGCCTGGGATCATCCAGACGAAGTACCCGGGCTTTATGTGCGGTCTGCGTCTGGCGCCCCCCGACATGGAGTCAGAAAGCGTCGAGACCAAAGCTCACCTGTGCGAATACCTGGCGCAGTTGTTCTCGCGTCTGGGTGATGGCTGGGGGACCTGGCTCAATGTGATCTCGCGGCCGGCGATTGGCTGGCCCACCGGTGATGGGTTCACGCGCCCCACTATGGCGCTGATCGACGAGGCGCAGCGGCGACGCTTTCTCGACGAAAGCGCCAACTACGAGCACGAAGCGGTGCTGTTGCCGGTCTATCAACTGCCGAGGGCGGGCAAGCAGCGCTGGAAAGACTGGCTTTTAGGCGGCACGCAGGAAACGCCGGGGTTGGTCCAAGCTTACGACGAATTCCGCCGGCAGATAAACGAGATAATCGAGGCTTTGTCGGCATGGATGGGCGCCGAGATACTCTCCGATGATGAATTGGTGGCACATCTCGACGAATGCATCGACGGCATTCATCAAAGACGTGTGGCGCCACCCCGCGGACGCCTGCTCGACAACGTCTTCGGCCACGAGTTTATCCACGGCTACCGGCCGACCATAGACGGCCGTCATATCCGGGTAATTGCGATCAGCGACTACCCGCCCGAGTCGCACCCGTTGATGCTGGCGGGGCTGGGCAACCTGCCGGCGAGCTATCGGGTATACGTGCGGCTCGTCCATCTCGACCCGGCGACCGCCGACCGGGCGCTGGCGAGCTACGGGCGGAGCTGGGCCAACAAGCTGCACGGGCCTTTGGAGGCGATCCACCGCGTCCTCGGCGGCACGGCGCGCGAGAATCCGTTCGCGCTGGAGATGATGAACGACGTCGCGGCGGCGCGGGTGGAGAACGAACACGGGGACTTTCGGCCAGTTTACTACAGCGCGGGCGTGGTGGTCACAGACGATGACGACGCCCGGCTCGAATCGACCGTCCGGATGATCTTCCGCTATTTGCGACACTTGGGTTTCGGTGTACGCGAGGAGACGCTTAACGCGAGCGACGGATTCCTGGGCTCGCTTGGCGCCAACGGTTTTTTCAATCCGCGCCGTCCGCCGATCAACACGCTTAACTTCGCCCACATGGCCTGCCTCGACGTGCCGTGGTCCGGGCCGGAGTATAACCCGTCGCCTTACTACCCGGCGAACAGTCCGGTGATGCTGGTGGGCCTTACCAGGGGTGGGGCCGCGTTTCGCTATTGCGAACAAGTCGACGATCGCGGCCTGGTGATCATCTTGGGTCCGACTGGCTCGGGCAAGACCACACTGCTGGCCTATACGACAGCGATGCAGCATCGCATTCCAGGCTCCCAGACGTTCAACTTCGACTGTGGCTTCGGCATGTATGTCCTGACCTTGGCGGCGGGCGGGTTGCACTACGACCTGGGCAGCGACGAGACCTGCTTCCAACCCTTGCGCAATATCGATCGGCCCGAGGAACGAGCGTGGGCGCACCCGTGGATCAGTGAGTATCTGCTGGCGCTGCGTGGCATCGGGTGCCTGCCGGAGCGCGACCAGGCAATCTGGCGCGCGCTCGAACTGCTGGGCGAGGCGCCGGTAGAAGAGCGCACCATCAGCAACTTCAGGTACACGGTGCAGGACCAGACGGTACGCGACGGGCTCGCCTTCTCTTCGCACGAAGGCCCGCTGGGCCGTTACCTCGACGCGGACCGCGACGGTCTGGGCGATTCCCCGTTCATCACCTTTGAGATCGAGCACTTGATGGCGCAAGGCGAATCCGTGCTTATTCCGGTGCTTACGTATTTGTTTCATCGAATCGATCAGCGGCTGGACGGCAGGCCGACGAGGATCGCCGCCGATGAGCTCTGGATCATGCTTGCCAATACGCGCTTTGCCGGGAAGCTGGAGGAGTGGCTAAGGACCTGCCGCAAGAAGAACGCGGCGCTGGTGCTGGCCACCCAGGGACTGGCCGACGTTGCCAATTCGCCGATTCGTGACGTGATCCTGGAGTCGTGCCCGACCAAGATTTATCTGCCCAATCCGGAAGCCCGCAACCCGCAGACCGCTGAGCTGTATCAAAAGTTTGGACTTTCGCCGAGCCAGATCGATCTCATCGCGACGGCTACGCCCAAGCGCCACTACTATTATGTCTCACCCCTGGGACGGCGGCTGTTCAGTCTCGCACTAACCCCGGCCGCGCTCGCTTTTGTTGGTGCGGCTTCGCGCCAGCACATCGCCGCCGCACGTCAGCTACATGGTGAGTACGGGGATCGATGGCCGGCAGAATGGCTGCGGCGGCGCGGACTCAGCGAGTGGGCCGCGTATTGGGAGCAGTTGGTTTCAAAGATGGGCCTTGCCCGTGCCGCTGCCGTGGTGATGCCCACGCATGGGGCCGCAAAGGAGGTGGACATATGCGCCGATTAGTCTCTTCGGTTTCGCTGATTCTGGCGATCTCGATGGCTTCGCTGACTCCCGCACTCGCCCAATTCGGGGGTGGGCCGGTGACGGTCTTCGATCCGTCGATGTTCGCGCGCCAGCTGCGACAGCTCCAAACCGAAACTCAGACGCTTACGACCGCCGCACAGCAACTTGAGAACATGGTGATCAATACCGTGCCGTATACTGGCGGCGTGTGGCAGCCAAACACCAACCTCCTCAATAACCTCGGCAGTGTCATCGCCACCGAGCAAGGCCTTTCCTACGCGCTGACCAATCTGTCTACAGCGTTTTCGCAATTGTTCCCCGGCTATAGCGCGCCGCCGGGCGTGCCCGCGCAGACCGCGCAGGCTGCGGGCCAGGGCATGAACGCGACGCTCGCCACGCTCAGCGGAAGCCTAAATTCGCTGCAGGGGCAGGCGCAGAACTTCGCCGCCGAGAATGCTGAGCTTCAACAACTCGCCACCGCCAACAGCGCCGCCACGGGGCGATTGCAGGCGATCCAGGTCGGCAACCAGATCGCCCTGCTGCAGACGCAGCAGATGCAAATGCTGCGGCAACTGATGATGAATCTCACCACCGCATTCGGCGTCACCAATGCGAACCAGGTAAGCCGGCAGGCGCAGAGCACAGCGGCGCTACAGCAGTTGCTCGGCGTGCCCTGGTCAATTCCGACGGACGGACCGGCTCCCTCCGCTGGTCTCATTCCTTCTCGATGAGGAGTTTATGGAAACCCGGATAATTTGGTTTGTGATCGCCTCGTGCAGCGTCCTCATTAGCATTATAGCGTGCAACAGATCACCGAGCATCGACGACCAGGCGATGAGCGCACTTAAGTCGCCGCAAAACCTCGGGCAAAGCAACTTCGGCCTTGATTTCTGGAGCGACCAAGAGAAGCGCAATACACCCCTTTGGGGGCGGGCGGTGGCTTATTGCAACCAGCCGGAACACAAGACCTTCGAAAACTGCGAAACCCTTCAGTCAGTACCGGCTGTGTCCGCGTTGAAGAATTGGCTAGGCGCGCCTTGGTCAACGCCGGCTGGCGGACCCCCGCCGCCGGCGGGATTGATTTCGCCGCATAAACACTAAAGGAGGAAGAAACAAATGGTACCACCTGGGCTTGATACCTTCAGTCAAGTTGCTGGCAATTATCAGAGTGCCGCTGCGGACGCCGTGGCAACACTCACACCGTACGCCCAGCATCTTCTGATGGCACTGTTCGCGATCGAGTTGATCTATACGGCATGCCTATGGTCACTCGCCGCGCGCAGCGGCTATGAGATCTTGGAACAGCTCTGCCGGCGAGGCATGGCAATCGGGCTCATTTATTGGCTCCTCACCAACGCCGTTTCGATCTTCTCGGTTGTTTTTAGCAGCTTCCAACAGCTCGGCGAGCGGGCGATCGGAGTTCCGAACCTTAGCGCCCCGGGAATCTTGGGCGTGGGTCTCCAGATGGCTGCAAAGATATTTCAGAGCCTCGCGTCTTCCTCGATATGGCTCGGGATTCTGAAGGGCGACGCGGCCAATGCGATCATTCTGCCGATACTTGCAGCGATAATCATTGTCATCGCTTTCACCATCGTCGCCGCTTGGTATCTGCTCACGTTTATTGAGATGTACACAGTCACTGGTGGCGGTGTCGTGCTGATCGCTTTGGGCGGTTCCAGTATAAGCGGCGCGATCTTCCAGCGAGTACTCAGCAAGGTCATCTCGCTGGGCATCAGGATCATGTTCCTTATTCTAACGCTCGGAGTGGGTATGAAGCTCGCCAACGGCTGGCTCGCGGCAGTGCAATCCGTCCCTGCTGTCACACCCGACATGCTCTTCTACCTCATTGCCAACGCGGTGATGCTTCTCATTACGGTTTTGGGCGTGCCCTACATGGCGTCCTCGTTGGCGGGTGATTCCGTTAGCTTCGGGCTGGCACAAGCCTTCGAGGCAACGTGGCTGGCAGGAACCATCGCGAGCGGCGTGCAGATGGGGCTTAGGGCCGCCAAGTACGTGGCGACCATCAACCCCAGCCGGGCCCGCACTACGCGGGCGAGCGCTGCCCGCGAAGCAGTGCAGCAGACCGATCCCGGACCGACTCCCAACTATCCGCCGCCCAGCAGCTCCGCAGCAAATGGCGGGCCGAACCACCCGTCGGGTCCGCCGCTGACCGGTCCCAGCGGCGCTGGAAGCGCCAGCCTGCCACCGCCTTCCGGGTCATCCGGGAAGCACAAGACGCACGTAACACTCGATGCCAGTCAATTCAGAGTTGTCGGCGAGGGAAACGGCAATGGCAACAGCACCCAGGGGCAGTGAGTACGAACCGCGCGAATTGTTTATCGACGAGTACGGACGGCTGACGCTTGCCTTACGCAACTGGCAACTCGCCTTTGCTGCCGCGAGCGCGACCGCCCTCATTGCTGTGGCCGGTCTGGTCTACCTCTCCACGCGCAGCCGCCTGGTTCCATACGTAGTTACAGTCGATCGCCAGGGCTGGGCGCTAGCTTCGCCCACCGCCTTGCTGGAGGCTGAGCCGTTTGCCGAACAGGACCGGATCATCCGCTATGAAATCGCCGGGTTTATCCGTGACGCCCGCAGCGTGATTGGCGATCCACTGGCCGAGGCGGCGGCGATCGACCGCGTGAAAGCGCGCGCGGTCGATCCTGCCGCCCGCTACATCACTCACTGGTACAACGACGACGATCAAGCCCACGACCCCTACGAGCTCGCGAGGCATGAGCGGGTCACGGTTGCGATCGACTCGATCCTGAGAGAAACGCCTGGCAGCACGCAGGCCCGCTTCGATGCGGCGCGGCGTGAGGGGGTGGCCCTGGGATCGAGCGCCGGCAACATCAGCACCTGGCAGCTGAGCTGGACCGAGCAGAGCTGGAAGCTTTCTGGCGATCCGGGGCCGCAGACGCACTGGCAGGCCGAACTTACGGTAACGCTGGCGCCGCTGGCCGAACTCGACGGCGGAGCGCCACAAAACCCTCTGGGATTCACGGTGCAGGAGATCTCATGGACGGAGCAACGCCAATGAAGAGAAAGGTAATTGGATGTTTCGCGGCGGCGTGTGCACTGGTTATTACCGACTGCGCGCAGCGGCAACGGCCAATCCCGCCGCTTCAGCTCGCGACACAAGTAACGGAGGAGGCCAACGCTGTTCCGAAACCACCGGCACCGGTTGATCCGTTAAGCCTTGAATCTTCAGCAGTGCGGGCGGCCGTGCGCGACTACCAGCAGCGAGGAGAGGCGCCTGTCATACCGGGCGACCGATTCCTCTATCCATACGAGCTTACCGGGAAGCCACTAACGCTAATCTGCGCCCCGCTTCATGTAACTGATCTGACGTTGGAACGCGGTGAGACAGTCACAGACGTGGCGACTGGGGATAGCGAGAGGTGGCTGATCGAAGTGACGGGCAGCGGGAATGCACAGCAACCGCTTCCGCATGTGCTGATCAAACCTAAAGACGCGCCGCTTAAAACCAACCTCGTGATTATGACCAACCAGAGGACCTATCGGCTCAATCTGATAGCCAGGCGCACCGACAACTTCACCCAGGCGGTGGGATTTTACTTTCCTAAGGAGTTACTGGCGGCGAGCGAGCAAGCGCAAGCGATCGCGGCCGCTCCAGCGCCGACATCGCAGCGCACGAGCCTGATCGCCGAGCTCGAATACAAGAAGCTCAACCTCAACTACTCAGTGAGCGGTCCTGATAACGTTGGCTGGCGGCCGATTCGTTGTTTCGACGATGGAGCCCACACCTATATCCAGATGGCTGCGAGCATGAAGGCTAGCGAAGCGCCGGTGCTGCTCATCGCCGGACCCGCCGGCAACGGCCTGGCCAACTACCGGATCGCCGGAAACTACTTCGTGGTCGACCGCCTGTTCGATCAGGCGGTGTTGCTGGCCGGAGTTGGCAGGGCGCAGGATCGCGTGACCATCACGTACACCGGCGGCCCGCGCGAGGGGCAAGGAGCGTAAACCACAACCTGCTTGGGCGGTGAGGTGTTGCCATGGACGGCCAATTTGTCAACGAAGGAGCGCACCGGAATGCGAGCGGGATGGCGACGCGGACTACTCCGCCCCCGATAGCCGTACCCGATCCGAGCGGCGGTGGACGCATGAGCGGGCGCGTCTTCAGCGCCACGATCGCGACTGCGATGATCGGCGTCTTCATCCTTACCTATGCGCTTAGCCGCAACCGGGTCGAGGAGACGCCACCTGCACCGCATGCCGCCACGACCGAGGCATCGGGAGCCAACTGGCCATCGCCCGAAAGCCGGATCATGGCAAGCACTCCGGCCGCCGCACCGTCAGCGCAAACGCCCGCCAGGACCACCACCCCAGTCACGGAGCTTCCCGCGCAGCAGCAGATGAACCAGCCCGCGATTAGGCCGCCGAGCCCTCTGACTGAATGGCGCCAGCGCTCTTATCTGACCGCGCTGCAGGCGCCGATCACAATCGGCAGTGCTCACTCCGGCGACACGCTCGAAGTGTCGCGCCAGAGCGGAACGCCGCGCATCAACGCACAAGCTAACATCGGCGCACAGGAGGCGGGCCCTTATAACAGCGCCCCTGCCCACTACCATCCGCCGACTCCTCCCTACACCGTAATGGCGGGTACGGTAATACCCGCTGTCTTGATCACAGGAATCAATAGCGAGGCGCCTGCTCAGGTGCTGGCCCAGGTGGCGCAGAATGTCTTCGATACCGCGAGCGGGCGTTACGCACTCATTCCTCAGGGTTCGCGCGTGATCGGCGACTATTCGACCGACACACGCTACGGACAAAGCCGGATTTCGATCAATTGGAAACGGCTGGTATTGCCCAATACGGCCTCGATCGATTTGCCTTCGGTCCCGGCCACGGATTTGGCTGGCTATGGAGGGCTCGCCGATCAGGTCGATAACCATTACCTGAAACAATTCGGCACCGCGGCGGTCATCAGTCTCATCGACGCGGGCCAGATGGTGGGGCAAATGGGCACATACGGCGGCAACTACGGCTTCGGCATGCCATATGGCCCCTCGGGTTCCGGCATGAATTCCACCGAAATGATTGGGCTGATGGGCGGTTCGGCCGCAAGCCAGCAGCTTGGGCAAGTGGCGCAGAGCAATCTTGAGCGCGGCGTGAATATTCCGCCAACCATCAATATCCGGCCTGGGTATCTCTTCAATATCGAAGTCACGACCGATCTAACCCTGCCAGGACCCTACCAGGAATGAACCGGCGGCTGCATAGGCTGGCGCTTTTCTGCGCCAGCTTTCTTGTTGCTATGGCGGCGGTGGGATTGGTGTTCTGGCGCTTCGGTCTCAGGCTCGCGTTGAGCGACAGCGCGGCCCCCGCGGGCGTCTACCGCTTTGCACCGCTTAACGCAGCGCCCTCGCGGGGCGAGCTGGTGGGCGCCTGTCTGCCTCCGGCAATCGCCCGCTTCGCGCTGGCGCGTGGTTACCTCGAACGCTCACCGATCACCGGATGCCCGGACCATACACCGCCGGTAGGCAAACTGGCGCTGGGCCTACCGGGCGACACGGTCGAGATCGAGCCGGGGTTCGTGGTCGTCAACGGTCAGCGCTTCGCCAAGAGCGCAACAGCTATGCGCGACAGCCGGGGCCGCGCGCTCAGCCATGTCGCGTTTGGCGCGCATCAGGTCGGGCCGAGAGAGTGTTGGCTGTTTGGCTTCAACGACGCCCGCAGTTGGGATGCGCGCTACTACGGGCCGGTTCCGTTTTCATCAATCAAGTGGCGCGCAACACCAATTCTCACCTGGGAGAGTAATGAGTCTTCACATAATCAATCCAACCGTCAGGGAGCGGGTCGATGCCCAGCTGCGGCGGGCGCTCGGTCCGATGCTCGGGCCGCTCGAAGATCCAAACACCATCGAGGTGATGCGCGACCCCGACGGCAGCGTGGTAGTCGAGACCTATCGGGGTAAGCATGTAATCGGTGCTATGTCGGATCTGCAAGCGGAAACGCTCATATGCACGGTCGCTGCCATTCACGGGCAGGTTGCGAATGAGCACCATCCGGCAATCGAGGCCGAGCTCCGGATCGCGGGGGCGCGCTTCACCGGCATCCTGCCGCCGATGGCGCCAGCGCCGACCATATCGATACGCGTACCGTCGGCCTCTGGCTACCGGCTTGAGGATTACGCCGCGCATGGCGTCATGACCGGGGGCCAGGCACGAATACTCCGAGCAGCGGTACGACAGCGCAGGAACCTGCTGATCGTCGGCGCGACCGCCTCGGGCAAAACCACCCTCACCAACACGCTACTGGCGGAGATCGAACCAGACGAGCGGCTGGTGATCCTCGAAGAACTGAGCGAACTGCGCCGCCGCAGCCACGCCTATACCGTATATCTGCGCACCACGGCGCAGTACGACCTGACCCGCCTGGTGCGGACCACCATGCGGCTTAAGCCCGACCGCATCGTCATCGGAGAAGTGCGCGGCGGCGAGGCGCTGGGGCTGCTCAAGGCGTGGCTAACGGGTCATCCCGGCGGGATCACCACCTTGCACGCAAACGGCGCCAGCGCCGCCCTGCTGCGGCTGGACAGCTTGGTACAGGAAGCCGGTGTTCCATCCCAGCCGCGCCTCATCAGCGAGGCGATCGACTTGATCGTCACCATCGCCATGACACCGGCGGGTCGGCGCATTACCGAGATCGCCACCATCAATGGTTACGACCCCACGACCGGGCATCGAGTGGAGCCGGTTGCGGGCTAAGCAACAACTGAAGTGAAGGAGGACATGTGGAAATGAAACGTACTACTCGCAAGCTCAACCGTAAGCTGCGGCGGTTCGCGACAGCCCTTTCTGGAGCGTCGCTGACCCTGCTACTGCCGTCGCTCTCCTGGGCGACTACCGTGGGCGGCGGCACCATGCCCTGGGACACGACGCTCAACACTATCCAGACCGATCTGAGCGGGCCGGTAGCGCACGCGCTGGTGACCTCGGCCTTCGTCGGCTCGGGCATCCTCTACGCCTGCGGTGGTGGCCATGGCCAGGGTGTCAACCGGCTGGCGGCGGCCGGCCTGGGCGGCGCCGCGGCGCTCGGTGCGATCCAGGTCATCGGCTACCTTTTTCCTTACTCTCCGGTGCTGTTCTAAGTCATGAGCGACAGGAATTTAAGCAGGAAGGAGGCTGGACGATGAAACGCATTGCTGACAGAAGGACGCACATTCTGCGGTGGCGGCTGACTGGAGTAGGCACTGCGGCGATGTTGCTTGCGTCGAAAAAGTCGTGGGCATGCGTCGCCGCCCGCCGGAGGGAATTTATCTGCGTGTACGATGCGTGGCCGCTAAGGCCCCTTGTGGCAGCCCTGAGCAGCACGCAAGCTCACGCATTGGTTGTCTCGACGCTGGCGGGGCTCGGCGTTCTCTATGCGCTCATTCCCGAGGAGGTTGTCAGCGTCAGGCAGGTTCTGAGCTTCGGCGTTGGCGCCGCCAGCGCCGCCGCAATGCTGCAGGTCATGGCCTATCTGTTCCCGTACTCGCCGGCGGTCTTCTGAGGGACCGGAGATACAACTCGATAAAGGAGAATTCTCAAAATGAAACTTGGGAGAATTGGCAAACCGTTACCAACCGTCCAACTTCGGATCAGACTGGCCGGCGAACTCAACACCGAACTTGAAGCGTACGCCCGCTACTATCAGGACACGCATCATGACCAGGTGAGCACCACGGCGCTGATGCCGGAGATGCTGCGAGCATTCCTGGATTCGGATCGGGAATTCAGGGATTGGCGGCGCACGCACGGCACGATCGCGAGCCCAGCCAAGATCACCAGTGCTTCCTCCGCAGCGCACGCCAACGGCAAGGAGCCAGTATCATGACGCGCAGTTTCGAGCACGGGGCGGGCCTAATCATCGCAATGATCGCGGTGATTTTCGCGACGTCAACGGATGCGCCGCCGACGCTGCCTTCGGACCGTTTGCTGACAATGCTTCAGCACTATGCGAGCGGTTCCTTGGTCCATGCGTTCGTGCTCGTCGCCTTCCTCGGCACGGGCGCCACGTACACCCAAGCTGATTGGGGCGAGCCAGGCGCGAGGTATCGCTGGTTGCTTGTTGCGGCTGGATTCGGCGCCGCAACGGCTTGGATGTTGCCCGTGGTGCATTCGCGTTTGTTGCCAGGTGGATGAGATAAGCATGGATCGATCAGCGCTCATGCAAGGCTACATGACCGAGGCCCGGCACGGCTGCGTGACAGCTGGCGATGCTGAGTTGTCACCGGTTCGTGCCGGGCCTGTGTCGGTTACCCACCTTAAGAGGAGCGGCCCAAGTGAGCAGAGTCGATTTGCCGGAGGTGGTGGAGTGACGTAGGGTCCGTTGACGTGCTGCGCACGTGTCGGAGTTATGACACGTCACTCATTATCCAATGAAGGTATTTCGTGGATAGCTCTTGAAATCACGATGCTTTCAACGAAATCGGAAACACGATTTGAGGTAGAGAAAGTGACTGAAAACACGATGAAATCGGGCGATTTCACGCGTGCAACAGAAATGGCGCGGCCCATTACCGTCAGATTCACACCGCAAATAGCCGAAGCGCTTGAAGCCGAAGCGCAGCGGCGAGGCGTAACTACAACCGAGGTAGTGCGCGAGATTGTCACGGAGCGGTTCAAAAGGGCCGCGCCCAATCGGACGGATCCGGCTCGGTACGGCCAACAGCCCCAGGCGGATGATGGCAGCTGGGTTTACTTGCTGGGTAAGGGCGGGGAAGAGAGACAGTTCCAACAACTTATTTACGAGATTACCAAGACCCGTTCGGCGCTCATGCACTTCGCCAGCAATACGCTGCCGGGAGACAACCTGGAAGAGCTGTCGCGAGCTGCGGCGCGCGACGCCAAGGCGTACACGTCCGAGCTGGTGGCGGCCATGAAGAATGCAGGAGAGAACGGCGATGCGCGTGGCTGGTGAAGCGGCAATCCGGTGGCGTGCCGGTGTCACCTCGTTCCAGATGAGTATGCAGATGTTCGTGCGCACGCTGCTATGTGCAGTGGGCATCTGGCTGGCGTCGACGATCGCGCTGGTTTGGTACTGGACGGGCTATTACTTTGGAGCGATCGCGCACCAGTTTTTCGGGCGCTGGTTGCTATCGTGGGTGCTAGGCAGAGTCATTCCCCTGTACTTCCTGACGCTGCCTTACCGGGGCGCGCGCTATCCGATCGCGAACATCTACGACTTTCTGAGCCAAAAGATTTACTATCATTCCTTCCCGGATTGGTTCTGGCATTACGCACCGTGGGGGCTGATTCCAACCGCACTGCTGGCCGGGGGTACAGCGTTTGTGTTCGGGCCACGCACGAACAAAGAAGGCAATCACATCCGCGGGATCGCAATCATCACACCGAGACGGCTGAATTCACGGCTACGAGGTGACGGCATCGATGTCGCCGGGGTGCGTATACCGCGAGCGCTCGAAACTGAACATTTCGCGACAGAGGGCAAGAGCGGAGCTGGCAAGTCGAATTTCATCCGGTCGCTGGTCCGCCAGATCGAGGCGCACGGAGAGATCGCCATCGTGCTGGACTCAGACCGCGAGTACGTGAGCGAGTTCTACCGCCCCGAGCGCGGCGATGTGCTGCTCAACCCCTTCGATGCGCGCTGCCCGCGCTGGACGCCGTGGATGGAGCTGCGCCCGGAGTACCGCGAGGCCGACGCCGAGACGCAAGCGGAGTCGCTGTTTCCCGATCCGCCGCGTCATGCCGATGTCGGTTCGACGCCGTTCTTTCGGCGCTCCAGCCGCACCCTCTATGTGAGTCTGCTCCAGGTGGCGAGCCCGCAAGAGCCGGCGGTGCTGCCGGGGCTGCTCAACCTGCCGCGAGAGCAGCTCAGGGAAAGGCTCAAGGCCACGCCGGCCGAGGCGCTAATCGATCCCGGCGCACACGAGCAGGGTGCGGGAATCGTCGCAACGGTAGCAAACGCGGTAAATCCTTTTCGCTATCTGCCACACGATGCCCGCCGGGACTGGAGCGCCCGTGAGTGGGCAGAGACGCGGGAGGGTTGGGTCTTTCTGACAAGCGAAGAGGCCACGCGAGCGGCAGTCTTGCCGCTGCTCGGCCTATGGCTCGATTCGATCGTCCATCGGCTCTTGAGCACAGAACTCAACCGCAGCGCGCGCGATCGCATCTGGATCATTGCCGACGAGCTACCGGTGCTGCATCGCCAGCGCCAGATCGAAAGCCTGCTCGCGCGCGGCCGCAAGCGCGGGCTGTGTGTGGTGATCGGCTTCCAGGCAATGTCGCAGTTGCGCGCGATTTATGGCCGCGACGAAGCCACAACGCTGCTCTCGTGCCCCAGTACCAAGCTCATCATGCGCACCGACGAGCCGGAGACCGCCGAGTGGTGCAGCCGCCAGATCGGTGCGCGCGAAGTCAGCCGCGATCAGATCGGCGCCACCACCGGCCCACGCGAATTGCGCGATGGCTTTAGCCTGCAACCCCGCCGGACTACCGAGCCGGCGGTGTCGGCCGGCGAGATCCAGAAACTCGAAGCGCTGACCGGCTATCTCTGCGTCGCCGGCCACGACCGGGCGAAGGTCAAATTCCGCTACTTGCAGCCGATCAAACGGCAGCGCGATTTCATCCAGCGCACCGACCTCGGGCAGGTTGCAACCAGTCAGATCGAGAGCGGCGGGAAAACTGAGAACGGCGCCACAACGAGCGAGGGGACGGCGCGAAACGATTGCATCGGCGCCAAGCCTGTATCAGCAGGGGCGAGGGCGGTGAATAGGGCACTGTACGACGGGCGGCGGATGTAATTCATGCTGGTGATGTCAAAAGGCGGCTTGAGTCTGGGGCAGGCGGAGACCTACTACGAAGAAAAATATAGCCATGACGACTATTACAGTGAGCGCCAACGGGTGACGGGCCGATGGTTTGGTCGGGCGCCGGAAAACCTCGGGCTTCCAAGGGAGGTGCGGCATGAGGACTTCGCGTCGCTGTTGCGCGGAATCGATCCGTACGACGGGCACGTCTTGGTTAATTACGCGCACGGCAAGAGCGAACGGCGCGCCGGCTGGGACGCGACGTTCAATGCCCCCAAGTCACTGAGCGTCCAGGCGCTTGTCGGTGGCGACCGGCGCCTCATCGAATCCCATCGCCGGGCGGTTGAGCGGGCGTTGCGCGAGTTGGAAGAGTACGGATTGGCCCGCCGGCACCATGGCACCGAATGGGTCGTCACAGCGAATATCGCCGCGGCTTGCTTCGATCATATCGCGGCGCGTCCCGCGGCCACTGCCGCTGATGGCTATGGCCCTGATCCACATCTGCACACCCACGTCGTGGTTATGAACCTTACGCAGAGGTCGGACGGGGTGTGGCGCTCACTGGATCCGGTCGAGATCTACCGTTCCCAATCGTTCGCCACCGCAGTCTACCGCGCGGAGCTCGCCCGTGAGGTCCAGGAACTGGGCTACCGCATCAACCTCACGGGCGCGGACGGGCGCTGGGAGCTCGAAGGCTACAGCCGCGAGCAGGTGATGGTATTTTCGCGCCGGCGCGAAGATATCGAGCAACAGCTGGCCGACCTGGGAATGAGCGGCGCGGCGGCGGCGCAAATTGCCGCCCACCAAACTAGGGGCGCCAAAGACGTCCGCGATGAAGAGACCCTCAGGGCGGAGTGGTGCAAGCGGGCCGCCGCCTATGGCATCCGTGCCGATGTCGTCGCTGGCCAAGCGCATACGCAAGGTCCGCTAAACGTCGTCGATCCGCAAGCAACAGCTGAACAGGCGCTGCGCTATGCAACCGCGCACAACACCGAGCGGGAGGCGGTAATCGACCGCCGGGCACTCGAGACGGTGGCGCTGCAACATTCAATGGGAAAGATCATACTGAACCAGGTACGCCGTCAAACGGCGCTTGACGAAGAAAACGGACCACTGATTGCGATCGCGAAGAGCTACCGCAGTCCACAGGGCGCTTACACTACCTGCGAGATGATCGCGCTGGAGCGGGATAACATTGAGTTGATGCGCGTCGGGCGGGGTGCAGCGGAGTCCATTGTAGAGCCGGTGCGAGTGAGCGCATGGGCCGCAGCGCGGGGGTTGCTTCCCGACCAGGCGCGCGTGGTCGAAATGACCCTTGGCGCAAACGACTGGCTCACAGCTATCGAGGGCCGGGCGGGTACAACCAAAACCACCACGGTCGCGGTCATCCGCGAGCTGGCCGAAGAACAGGGTTACACGGTGCGCGGCTTCGGTCCCACCACCGGCAGCGTAAAGGCGCTTAACGAGGCCGGGCTTCCAGCCAGGACCGTCGCCAGCCTGATCGAAAACCCCGTGCCCGATCCCTCGCGCAAGGAGTTCTGGATTATCGACGAATCGAGCTTGCTGCTCGTGCGTCACGTCAATCGGCTGCTACAGCAGGCGCGAGGTGGCCGAGTGAATCGGATACTGTTGGTCGGCGACCGCCTCCAGCACCACGCCATCGAGGCCGGCGCGCCGTTTAAGCAGCTGATCGACGCCGGGATGATGACTGCCCGCCTCGACATAATCCGCCGCCAGCGCGATCCCGAACTGCGCGCCGCTGTCGCTCTTGCGGCTACCGGCGAGGTGGGTAAGGCAATCGCGGAGCTCGGACGTCAGGGCCGCATCCTCCAGATCGCTGGCTTCGAAGAGCGTTATCAGGCCATCGCGCGCGAATATCGTGCGGCGCATCAAGCGGGACAGCGGACACTCGTAGTCAGCCCGGCCAACGATGAGCGACGCGCGCTCAACACGACCATCCGCGACCTCTTGGTGGCCCATGGAGAAATCAGCGGCGGCCAGGAACACACGATTTTGGTCGGACGCGATCTCACGCGTATCCAGCGTCGTCGCGCGCAGAGCTACGTTCCCGGTGACATCGTTCGCTTTCGGCGGGGCAGCCAGCGCCTGGGGCTTAAGAAGGACAGCTACGCCCGGGTTGAGAGGGTCGACCACGACGGTAACCGTATCGTTGTGCGCACTACTGAGGATCGTGCCGTCGCTTACAATCCGGCGCGGCTTGTGGCGGTCGATCTCTTCCGCGAAGAACGGCGCAAGCTTGGGGAAGGCGAGCGCATCCAGTTTCGAGGGCCTGACCGGGATTTCCATATCGCCAATGGCGAGTTCGCCACCATCGTCGGTCTCGACCCTGCCAGCAGCGCAGCTCGTCTACAGACCGATCAGGGCCGGGAGTTAACATTGGCCTTACACAAACTGGCGCACATCGATCATGGCTACGTTTCGACTTCGCACAGCGCGCAGGGCGCAACCGTCGATCGCGTTATCGTGAACATCGATACGACCCGCAGCGCCGAGTTGGTCAACCGCAAGCAGTTCTATGTGTCCCTAAGCCGCGCTCGGCTGGATGCCAGAATCTACACCGATGACCGCGCGGCACTGGCGCGAGTCGCCACCCGCAACTCGGAGAAATCGCTGGCGCTTGATAGTGTGATGGGCGTTGCGTCCCCACATCCGCAACTCAGGCCGGAGCCGCAAATCATAACGCCGCGCGAGCGCATACCACAGCAGCAGGCGAGGCGGCAGCAACAAACCCAACGCGCCGGAATCAAGCTATGACTGCGGTTGACTCCAGGAAAAGTTCGACAGATGCGATAAATCCGTCTCGCTCCCAAATAGGCGGGCGGCGGAAGAAAAGGACTCCGACCTTTCTGGCGCTGAAAGTTCGAGCCGGCACTTGATACCTAAAACTCGCTGGCGAGGGATTCTGGCGGCTCTCAATTCGGATGCTTAGTCGGAGGCCGAATTGCGGTTTCAATTGTTATCGTCGTCCCGACTCTTATCTTCGTTCTCGCCCCTTTTTTGCTCCCTGGTTGGATTGAAGAACGGGCCTGTAAAGCCGACGGAAGGAGGCAGCTGCCCACTGCAAATACAGCGTGGTACTATTTCCGCTGCCTACACAGCGCCTACATAGACATATAGCCGTTCAGTCAACCTGCTGAGTTCAGCGAAAACCTAGTACTTTTATTAGCTTTTTTGGAGCCACCCGTCGGATTCGAACCGACGACCTGCTGATTACGAATCACCATTCCCTATACTTTCCTGAAACACATTGAAACAGCCAAAGGCACCCAATTACCAATGGCGCGAGGGTTTTTGATGTTCCCCGAGATGCTGGACGTTTCAGGGTATCTCGGCTATTCTGGACCCCACATGGACCCCACAACATTGACCGCGTCTAAAGTGGACGCGTTGAAGGTTCCGGTAAGCGGACGCACGGACCACTGGGACGCCAAGGTGTCCGGCTTCGGTTTGAGGCTGAGCCCAAGCGGCAAGGCGTGGTTTATCCGCTATCGGTTGAACGGGCGGCGGCGCCGCATAGTGCTGGGCAGGTTTCCCGCAATGTCCCTGGCGGACGCTAGGGCTGCTGCGCGCAAACTGCTGGGCCAGGTAGCCGCGGGCGCCGACCCGGCGGAAGCAAAAACCGACGCCAAGCACGAAGCCACTCTTCAGAACTTGGTCGACGCGTACATGCAACGCCACGCGGAGCCCCACAAGCGGACCGCCTGGCAGGACCGCAAGGTGCTGGGACGCTACTTGCCGTCGACGTGGTACACACGCCGGCTGTCCACGATCACCCGCGACGAAGTTGTGGAGTTGCACGCCAGGGTCGGCCGCGACCACGGACATTACGCCGCCAACCGCCTGCTGGCACTGCTGCGCACGATGTTGAATCTGGCGCGCGACTGGAATTTGTTGAAGGGCGACAATCCGGCAATCCGTATCAAACTCTTCAAGGAAGAAAAGCGGGAACGCTTCCTGTCGCCCGAGGAAGTCCGGCGCCTGAACGACGCCCTGCTGGACGAGCCCAACCCCTACTGGAAGGCATATTTTCCGCTTGCCCTTATGTTGGGGACCCGCCGCGCGGAACTGCTTTCGGTCCGCTGGGAGAATGTCGACTTGGAAGCCCGCACGCTACGACTGCCCGAGACCAAGGCCGGTCGGTCTCATCTACTGCCCCTACCCGGACCAGCTATCGAGCTACTACAATCGCTTCCCAGCCGCGGGCAGGGAGAATTTGTGTTCCCGGGCCCCGGTGCTTGCGGCCACTTGGTTGAACCGGCCAAGGCATGGCAGCGAATTCGAAGGCGCGCGAATCTGACGGACGCCCGAATCCATGACCTGAGACGAACGCTGGGTTCTTGGCTGGCCAGCGCTGGCTACAGCCTGCCCTTGATAGGCAAGGCTCTGAATCACAGTCAACCCGCCACCACGGCGATCTACGCGCGGTTGGACTTGGATCCGGTGCGGGAGGCATTGGAGCGCAACGCGGCGTTGGTTACGGCACGCTGATCGCCGCTATCCCCGAAGTCACGCCACGATCCACTGTAAAGATTCGATTGCGGATGCAGCGCCGCTCGGATCCGCAACCCAGCCCCCGGTCTCGCCCCCCGCCTTTCGCCCAGGTGAAAGCGCGATCGCGCAAAGCCGCTGGCTGCGTGGGGCGAACTGGCGATCGACGGGGTTTGAGTTCGGTACCGAGCTTGACGGGCCGGCGGGGACCTGCTCGACGCATTTGACGCATTTACACTGTTTTTCGGTAAGACCCTTAAACTTCCTAAAGACGTTTATCCGGAAAAAGGCCTCTGCCTCCTTGGTATGAGGGACCAATGGAGACTCCGCCGCGTTAGTGAACTGATGAGGCGGCGGTTCGTTTCGCCTAGCCTTCCTGGCGGATACGCTTTTGCAGCGTTGGATCCAACCGGATCGCCGTAGTCCGGCTTGAGCGCTGGCAGCGCCTGGAAATCCGGGCTGGAAGCTCGACCATTCCCGGCACACTGCGCGCCTTGATGTCGCTGCCGAACTTGCGCCACAGCCGCTCTCGCAACGCACCGGCGTGCAGGCCCAGACAGACGCAGGCAAAGGCCAGGCTTGCGGGCCCGGTGTCAGGGTCAAAAAACAACCATCGCGTCACTTCGTCGCGCAGTTCGGCCCGCTCGGCTGCGGTCATCACACGTCGCCCGTCGCCAGCGGGGACATCATCGCCATGCGACCGCGCAAAAATCATCAACGCCTCGCCGGATCAGAGCGGCGTAAAAACGGCGGCAGGCCGCAAGATAGTTGGTCGGGCCGATGATGCGACGCACGCTCTTCCACTACCAACAATGCCCCCGGAGACCCCATCGACTCGCCCAGCCGGACCGGCGCCGCATGCGGTCGATGTCGGCCTGGCTATCATCTAACCGGTCCTGCTCGGCGACGCTCATCGGCCGGCGGCTGGGCGCCACCCAGACGCTGCGCTGGACGGTTTGGTAGCCGCCGTCAGCCGCCGACCAGGTCTGATTGCCGCGCAGGTAATTCAAAGCCTGCGTCAGCGCGTCAACCATGTCGTCGTGT
>DASZGF010000101.1:0-43278 GCA_035939115.1 Binataceae bacterium (SeqCode) | reverse complement strand
CTGCCCCATTGGGTGTGTCGCATATCTTCTCAGTGCTGGCTGGGAAAGTAATCGCGAACGAGCCCTGCCCCCATACCTCTTCAAAGAGAGGTCTGTACACAGCCAGTGAAAGCTTGTACGTGATGCAGGCAGTGTCCGGGTTGCCCATTTCAAGAGGATCGACAGGAGGAAACTGCGACTGCTCGGCGTCGGTACTTCTAAGCAAATATCCGGTTGCGCGGGAATCCCAGAAATTTCCGCCAAAGAAGGCCCCCTGGGTCGCGTTGTACTGGAGCGGAGGGAAGTAGCTCGAATACGTGTATCTCTGCGCTGTCCGCTTGCCGGCTCGAAAGTGAGCCGATCCCGGATACGCGATCATCGTCAGATTCACCGAGGGGATCGGTCCGCTAAAGCCGGCGTACGGCATGTGGCAAGACGCGCAAGCTTCATTTTTGAAGGGCGAGATGTTTTTGTCGAAATTCATAAGCTTGCCGAGGACCTCTACCAAGGCAACTCCGCTGTTCTGAAGTATTGGCGGGTTACCGGTCAGAGTCGGCGGCGGTATCGCGTGCCACTGTGCAATCGCTTCCGTTTCGATGAAAGCCACCTCCCGCAGGACTCTCGCTATCTCTGAACTAATATCGGACGGGAGAATCCCAGGCGGATAAGGGTTGTAAATCGGTGTGACGGCTGGTTGGGGAACCTGGCTATGCTCGACGGAGCTGCGCGGGCTCTGCGCTCGCGCTTCGGTGGACGAAAACACGAGAACGGCTCCAAGTGCCGCACAAAACGTTGCGCAGGCCAATGTTAGCGGGAGAAATAGCCCTCGACGCATGACTCTTCCCTCCTGGTGCAGCCATGAAAACCCCCTTTCACAACCTGCTTGACGAACAGAGGATGGGGTCCTGAGGTTCGTCACCAGCGTCCAGGAACGGCGTCTGCCTACTATGGAGGAGCTCGACCTTTTTGCCGCATAACCGACAATCTCACCTTCTCATTAGCGGGCGAAATCGGCCAAGGGCTGCCGCGTTATGTGCGTCTGAAACTAACGCACAGACGTGTCGTATATCTTCGCGAGTTGGAGGTTGTCAATTAATAATAAAAACGTGACTGTCCCGATCCGGATTAATTAGTACAGCGGAAGCGAGACCAGTCTCAGGTTGTATAGCCAGTTTATACGCTTCGTAACGATCGCTACATCAGGTACTGCGTTTCATGCTATTTCATCGCATGGATCCGTCGGCTGACGTTATTATAAGCAAAAAAACTCAAGAACCGTTCCTTGCACGGATTCTCTACCCCGATTCCATTCTCAACAAAGTTTGGGCGTTCGGGATCTTATTTTATGGGGCGCAACACTTAGATTGAGAGCGCCCTTGCGGTCTTCGGGCACATTAACGGCAATGGGCCCGGACACACAGGGCCACCCGCTCAACCGTCGTTTTTTCCCATACAATTCATTGATTCGCTCCTTTGTTGATCTTTTTCCAGATTCATTGCCCGTGGTTGGGACCTCGGGCTTATTCGTATTCAGCAAATATTCAGTGCGACTCTTCCGGGTAAGTGTGGCATAGTTTTTGGTTCCAGTCCCCCGTGGTTGGCGCGCGCCAGCAGGGCTCAGGGAGCTCATGTATGTGGCGCGGTGTCAGTGGGCAAGAGGTAAGGAATGGCTGATATCCAGGAGGTTGTCGCCGATTTCAAGTCAGAGGAACATCTAACGGGGCTCTCCGAGGTTGAGGCGGTTGCCAGAATCGCGCGCTACGGTTTCAACGAACTTTCGTCCTCCAGGCCGCGCTCTTTTATCAGAATTGCCCTCGAAGTGTTACGAGAGCCGATGCTCTTGTTGCTGCTCGCCTGCGGCGGCACCTACCTGTTCCTGGGCGACGTACAAGAAGCGATCGTCCTGCTGATTTTCGTCGTAATGGTCATCGCGATCACGCTCTATCAGGAGCGCAAGACCGAACGAGCATTGGAGGCGCTGCGGGATTTATCGAGCCCGCGCGCGTTGGTCGTTCGCAGTGGAAACCGCAAGAGAATTCCAGGTCGCGACGTTGTTCCCGGCGACATCCTCGTTTTGTCGGAAGGCGACCGCATTGCTGCGGATGGCATCCTGCTCTCCGCCGTCAATCTGGCGACCGATGAATCATTGTTGACAGGAGAATCTGTGCCCGTTCGGAAGCAAGCAGGGTCGCATGACACAGGGATGGCGCGGCCGGGCGGGGACGATCTTCCATTCGTCTTCTCCGGGACGCTGGTAGTTCGAGGCACCGGGCTAGCACTAGCCAGGGCGACGGGGGCCCAAACCGAGCTCGGCAAGATCGGAAAATCGCTGCGCGAGGTAGAACAAGAACCCACGCTGCTACAGCGGGACACGCGCCGCATGGTGCGGGTGCTTGCGCTGGTGGGACTTGCACTTTGCGGTTTGCTCGTCGTTTTCTATGGCGTAACCCGCGGTGACTGGTTGCGGGGTTTTCTCGCCGCCCTCACCCTCGCGATGGCAATCTTGCCAGAGGAACTGCCCATGGTTCTTACCGTATTCCTCGCCCTGGGAGCATGGCGGTTGTCGCGAAATCGTGTGCTCACGCGCCGCATGCCCGCTATAGAGATGCTCGGCGCAGCCACCGCCTTGTGCGTTGATAAGACCGGAACCCTAACGACGAACCGGATGTCGGTGACCAGGCTCTATGCCGGGGGTGAGACATGCGACCTCAGCAAACAGCCAGTCGGCGCACTACACGAGCAGTTTCACCAGCTTGCAGAATTCGCCATGCTTGCCAGCCAGCCCGACCCTTTCGATCTTATGGACCGTGCGATACGCGAACTCGGTGATGAAGCGCTACGAGGCACGGAGCACTTGCATGCCAGTTGGAAGGTCGTTCGCGAGTATCCGCTTGCCAAGAGGCTTCTCGCAATATCCGAGGTGTGGGTTTCGCCCGATAGCGCACAATTTGTCATTGCTACAAAGGGAGCGCCAGAATCGGTCGCGGATCTCTGCCATTTGCCGGAAAAAGAAGCAGCGCATCTCAACGAGAGCGTCGCTCGAATGGCTGCCGAAGGGCTGCGCGTCCTCGGCGTCGCCAAGGCTCCATTTTCCGGTCATCCTCTTCCAGATCAACCACACGATTTCGAGTTTGAGTTTCTGGGGCTGATCGCCCTTGCCGATCCTGTACGGCAAACTGTTCCAGCCGCAATTAAAGAGTGCCAGGCGGCTGGCATACGCGTGATCATGATCACCGGCGACTACCCCGGTACCGCGATGAGCATTGCGCGCCAGATCGGACTCGAAAGCGCAGATATGGCAATAACCGGTCCTGAGGTCACGGCCATGGATGATCGGACGCTTTGCGATCGCGTCAGGCGGGCAAGCGTCTTCGCCCGCGCGGTGCCTGAGCAGAAGCTTCAATTGGTCAATGCGCTGAAGGCCAACGGTGAGATCGTCGCGATGACTGGCGACGGAGTGAATGACTCCCCTGCACTGAAGGCTGCGCATGTCGGCATTGCCATGGGCCAACGTGGAACGGATGTGGCTCGCGAGGCCGCGGACCTGGTCCTGCTGGATGACGATTTCTCGTCCATCGTTCAGGCCGTCCGGCTGGGACGCCGGATTTTCGACAATCTGAAAAAGGCGATGGCGTACATCTTCGCCATCCACGTGCCCATCGCCGGGCTTTCGCTCTGTGCCGTTTTGTTTCGTTGGCCCTTTATTTTGGAGCCCGTACATGTCGCCTTCCTCCAACTCATCATTGATCCCGCTTGCTCGATTGTTTTCGAGGCCGAGGAAGAAGAGGCGGATATCATGCAGCGACCGCCCCGTTCTTCGATAGAGCGCCTCTTCAACCGGCAAATGGTAACCATGAGTCTTCTGCAGGGCCTTGGCGTCCTGGTGATTTTGTTGATGATCTTTGCGGTCGCACTTCACCGGGGACATGACGAGGCAGACGCCCGGACTTTGACCTTCACGGCGCTCGTGATGGTCAACGTTGCGTTGATCATCGCGAATCGATCCTGGTCGCGCAACATCCTCGGAATTTCGCGCGCGCCGAATCGTGCCATGTGGTGGGTTGTAGGCTGTGCGTTCGTCTGTCTTGCTCTCGTCTTGTATATACCGTTTCTCCAGGCGCTCTTCCATTTCAGCACGCTTTATCCCAGCGGCATCGGGGTGTGTGTCGGCGCGGGAGCAGTGAGCATCGCATGGTTTGAAACGCTGAAAACATTTCAACGGCGGCGCAGGTCTTAGCAGGAATACGCTTGTCATATATCCGTCCGGCATCGGAACGTTCTAACCCGAGCCGGAACGGTACAAAACGGTGAGCTTTCGGCAAGCCTGCGTTGAGTCGCAGTTGGGCGCCGTGCCGCCACGAATCCGGGTCATCCTCTCACGTATTCTGCGAGCAGGGAGTCCATATCATCGGCGACACCGTAGCCGAAGTTGTGGCTGATGACGCGTACTCTACAGTGTCGTTTCCGAGAGCGGCGACGAAGAGCCGTTTGCTCTTCGCATTCAGCCCAAAGTGATCGAACCGGCCCTCGACGCCGTCCAGCGGAATCGTCTGGACTTGGGTCAGCAGGCTGGAGCTCTGGCCGGGACTCTCCGCGTAGGTGTCACCACCGAACGCGAGCATCGCGGCAAGGACCATAAGAAACAACCGTCTCATAAATTTTTCTGAAGGAATTGAAGGCATATGAATTTGAAACCGTCCGTAAGCAGAAACTATTTGGTCGCATTCGCTATGATTGCGAATGGCGGGGAATAACGTGTGTGCCGTTGGCAAGATCCTCTGAGCCACGCACAACCACCGAATCTCCCGCGTTGAGCGAGCCGAAGACCTCAACGAGAGAGCCCATGGTCGAGCCGCGACGCACGGGCACGCGCTCAACTTTGCCTTGGCGAACACACTCGACGAAGGTCGCCTCAGCCGTATCGACCACCGCCGAGGCCGGCACAAAGAGCGACGGAGAAGCGCGGCGCAGCGGCCACACCACTTCCACGAACATCCCGGGATCAAGAGCGGAGTGGTTTTGCTCCACGTCGGCTTCGACGGCCATCGTTCGCGTCTTGGTGTCAACCCAATGGGAGACGCGGCTGATGGTGCCCGCGAAATCGCGCCCCGGCCATGCTTTCACCTGGAATTTGACCTTGGTGCCCTCCGCAATCGTGCCTACATCGGCCTCCGGTACTGGAACCGTGAGCCGCAGGTGTGAAACCTGCTCAATGCGCAACATCGGCACCGCGCTTTGCAGCGGTTCATTCGGAGGACCTACCAGAGCACCCGGATGAACGTTGCGTTCCGTAGAGGGCGAGGTGAGCCTGCGCGTCCTTGACGACGGCAAATTCGAGGTCGAGGGCGGGAAGGTTTTCGACATTCGTGATTTCGGCCTGACTCCGCCCCGCATCCTGATGTTGAAAGTGTATCCCGATTTAAAGGTGCGCGGACGCATCGTGGCCGAAAAAACAGAACTGAAGCGCCGCACCCAAGGAGAGTTCGATGTGTCTGGGTATCCCCGGTGAGATCCTCGAGATTCGCGACGACAAGGGACTGCGCGTCGGCAAAGTGCGCTTTGCCGGTATCACGCGCGAGGTCTGTTTGCAGTACGTACCCGAGGCGATGCTCGGCGAGTTCGTGGTGGTCCACGTCGGTTTCGCGATCTCCAAGATCGATCCGGAGGAGGCGGCGCGCGCCTATCGGGTGCTCGAAGAGTTGGGCCAGACCGCGGAATTGACCGCCGACGCTCCGGCATCGGAGGACAGCCGTGAAATACCTCGACGAATACCGTAGCAGCGAAATCGCCGCCGCGCTGACTCGCAAGATCGGCGAAGTGGTGACCCGGCCATGGGTGCTGATGGAGGTCTGCGGTGGCCAGACCCATTCGATCGTCCGCTACGGGATCGACCGCATGATCCCGCAGGCGGTCGAACTGGTCCATGGTCCCGGATGCCCGGTGTGCGTGACCTCGCTGGAGATGATCGATCGCGCGCACGCCATCGCGCAGCGTCCCTGCGTGATCTTCACGTCATTTGGCGACATGCTGCGGGTGCCCGGCTCGCGCGGCGACCTGCTCACGCTCAAGGGCCGCGGCGCGGACGTCCGGGTGGTTTACTCGCCGCTGGACGCGGTGCGGATCGCGCGCGAAAATCCCGGCCGTAAGGTGGTCTTCTTCGGCATCGGCTTTGAGACCACGGCGCCCGCCAACGCGATGGCGCTGCATCAGGCCAAGCGGCTGGGCGTCAGGAACTTCTCGATGCTGGTGTCGCACGTGCTGGTGCCGCCGTCGATAGCGGCGATCCTGCAGGCGCCGGGTAATCGCGTGCAGGCCTTCCTGGGGCCCGGCCACGTGTGCGCGGTGATGGGTTACCGCGAGTACGAATCGCTGAGCGAGCGCTATCGCGTCCCGATCGTTATCACCGGATTCGAGCCGCTCGACATTTTGGAAGGGATCCTGATGGCGGTGCGTCAGCTCGAAGAGGGCCGCGCCGAAGTCGAAAATCAGTACGTACGCGCGGTCACGCGCGAGGGCAACCGGGCGGCGCGCGATCTGATCTTCGAGGTGTTCGAGATCGGGGACCGAAAATGGCGCGGCGTCGGATCGATTCCCAAGTCGGGTTACAAGATTGCCTACGAATACCGCGACCACGACGCGGAAAAGATTTTCGAAGTCGATGAAATCGATACCTGCGAGCCGCCCGAATGCATCAGCGGGCTGATCCTGCGCGGCCTCAAAAAACCCTGCGACTGTCCGGCATTCGGCAAGCAATGCACGCCGCAAAACCCGCTGGGCGCGACGATGGTGTCGGCTGAAGGGGCCTGCGCCGCCTACTACCAGTATGGACGCTACCTCGACACCAACGGCTCGGCGGCGCCGGCCAAGTCCGCAGCAGCCGCCGGCAAATGAGAGAGGCGATCCTCCGCAAGGCGCGCGAGAGCGCCGATCTGATGGTGGGGTTTTTCGCTGAAAACGTCGATGCACTGGAACGATGCGTTGGCGAGATGGCCGATCGTTTCACGCGTGGCGGCAGGTTGATCGCGATGGGCAACGGCGGCTCGGCCTGCGACGCGCAGCACATTGCAGTGGAGTTCCAGCATCCGATTATCGAAAAGCGCAAGGCGCTGCCGGCCTTTGCACTCACTATCGACGCGGCCACGCTGACCGCGATCGGCAACGACAAGGATTTCTCCTATGTGTTTATCGACCAGCTCGAACTGCTCGCGCGGCCCGAAGACATTGCGCTGGGCATCTCGACCTCGGGCGCCTCGGCCAACGTCAATCGGGCGTTGCGGCGTGCGCGCGACAAGGGCCTGCTGACGGTAGGCTTCGCCGGGCGCGACGGCGGGCAGATGCCGGCGCTGTGCGATTACTGCTTTACCGTGAAATCGTGGTCGATTCACCGCATCCAGGAAACCCACACCGCGCTGCTCCATCTGCTGTGGGACCTGTTGCACGTTGAGATGGGAGCGGACGATGTCATCTGAGGAAACGCCTTTCAGTCAATGCCCGTTGCCAATTAACCAGGTCGGCGAGGTGCTGATGGGCCATGGCAGCGGCGGCAAGCTCAGCGCGCAGCTAATCGAAAACCTGATCCTGCCGGCGTTTCGCAATCCCGAACTGGAGTTGCTTGACGATCAGGCGGTACTTTCCGTGGGCGGCGCGCGCCTGGCGTTCACCACCGATTCATACGTGATCACGCCGATTTTTTTCCGCGGCGGCAATATCGGCGAGCTTGCCGTCAACGGCACGGTCAACGACCTCGCGATGGGCGGCGCGAAACCGCTATATCTCTCGCTCGCCTTTATCCTCGAGGAAGGATTGCCGCTGGCCGATCTGGAGCGCGTGGTGGAATCCGCGCGCCGCGCTGCCGAGCGCGCCGGCGTGCGCATCGTAACCGGCGATACCAAGGTTGTCGGCAAGGGCAGCGGCGACAAGATTTTCATCAATACCTCGGGCATCGGCGTGGTTCCCGCGGGAATCGAGCTTTCGTCCTCCCGTATCAGGCCCGGCGACGCGATTCTCCTGTCGGGCACGATCGGCGACCATGGCATCGCGATCCTATCGCAGCGGGAAGGATTGGAGTTCGAAGGCGAGTTGCTGAGCGACACCGCGCCGCTGCACGAGCTGGCTGCGGCGGCCCTGCGCGCGCATCCGGGAATACACGCGATGCGTGATCCGACGCGCGGAGGACTTGCGGCCACGCTGGTCGAGTTCGCCTCGCGTCAACATTTGGGGATCGAGGTGGACGAAACGTCGATCCCGATACGCGATACCGTGCGTGGAGCGTGCGAAATTCTCGGGCTCGATCCACTGCTGGTAGCCAACGAAGGCAAGCTGGTCGCGTTCGTGCCCGAGGATCACAGCGCTCGGGTGTTGGAGGCGCTGCGCAGCCATCCGCTAGGGCGCGACGCCGCGCGCATCGGCCGGGTGACGGAAAACCATCCGGGCTTCGTAATCCTGAAAACCCCAGTTGGGGGCGAGCGCGTCCTGGACCTGCCGTTCGGCGAGGCGCTGCCGCGGATTTGTTAGAGTGAGGCGAGGGATGGCTTTACTGATCGGAAAAGACCCTCACCCTAACCCTCTCCCTGGTCAGGGAGAGGGCGCAGTAATAGGTCAGAGGAAGAAAAGATCTCAGAGAGAGGCGACCAAAAGATCTCAGGGAGAGGGAAATTCTATTGGCGGCGCGTTAATCAGAAATTTTGTCACTGTCTGGGCGCGGAGGATCACAAATAGGGTGGGGAGAATCACAAATAGAGTGATCGTGTCTTTTTCTGCCCTCTCCCTGACCAGGGAGAGGGTTAGGGTGAGGGTCGCTACTGGGGCGGAACAAACCCCGGCGGCGTCATGTCGGCCAGTGGATACACCTGGTAGCGGGAGTAGTTGTACACCGGCGAGCGCGCGAGCAGCATATCAAGCTCCTCGTTGGAGCCGACGTCGTAGATCCACGCGCCCCCGTGTGAGCCGGGGATGTGATAACGGGCGAGGATCTTGCCCTGTTTCTCCAACGGCCCCGCGTAGTCCGGCATCCTGGCCACCGACTTCAGGATCTCGCGCGACAACAGCGAAATCTCGATTTGCCAAATCACGAGGAACTTCACCCTCGGCTCCGGCGGATTTCTTTGCAGCGGGCGTGCTTGGCGGCACCGCGTTGCGTCCTGCTGCCCCTCATTGCTCCTCCGCATCATCGATTTCCGGCGGGCCGCCGGTGTATTCGCGCAGTTCTGCCATCTGCTCGCGGGCGGTCGCTTCGTCGATCTTTTCCATCGCGAAGCCGGCGTGGATCAGAATCCAGTCGCCGCACGCAAGTCCGTCCTCCGCCAGCATCATGATGTTGATGTCGCGCGGAGCGCCGGCGACGTCCACGGTGGCCAGTTCGGGATGTTCTTCAGAGAGCGCGACGACTTGGCCGACGATACCCAGGCACATGGCTAGACCTCGATGTGATACGGCGCTGCGTGCTTCAAGCAATGCGCCGATTATGCGAGCCCGATGAATCAGGCTGATTCTATCATAATTCCCGGCGCAACTCCCTCTATTCGGACGCTAATCCGAGTCGAGGGCATTGTGCAAGGAGTTGGCTTTCGCCCGTTCGTTTACGCCTTGGCCAAGCGCCTGGGTCTCGGCGGTTATGTCGCCAATGATCAGCGCGGCGTGATCATCGAAGTTGAAGGCGATCCACCAACGGTCGCCGAATTTATCGCCGGTCTGCAAAGCGACGCGCCCGTCCTGGCGTCAGTCGATCGCTTGTCCACCACGCGGATTGCGGCGCTGGGCGAGGGCGAATTCACGATCGTCGATAGCCGTTCCGAAGGATCGAGCCAGACACTGATCGCGCCTGATACTGCCACCTGCGCCGACTGCCTGCATGAGATCTTCGATCCATCGGACCGCCGCTATCGTTATCCATTCACCAACTGCACGAACTGCGGTCCCCGTTTCACTATCATCCGCGAAACTCCCTACGACCGTCCCTTCACCACGATGGCGGGCTTTGCCATGTGTGCGCTGTGCGCGCGGGAATACCATGACCCGGGCGATCGCCGCTTCCATGCACAGCCGATCTCATGTCCCGATTGCGGACCGCGTCTGCGCCTGATCGATCGGAGCGGCGAAGAGCCGCTAGGAGAACCGATCGATATAGCCGTGCTCCTGCTTGCGGCCGGTTATATCCTCGCCATCAAAGGTCTGGGCGGTTACCATTTCGCGGCCGCGGCGGCCAATGAAGCGGCAGTAAGCACACTGCGCGCGCGCAAGCATCGCGAGGATAAGCCGTTCGCCGTGATGGCTGCCGATATCCGCGTGGCGCGACGGCTGGCTTTCATCGACGATGCCGAAGAGCGGGCGTTAAGCTGCGCGCGCCGGCCCATCGTGCTGGTTCGCCGCCGTCCGCAGGCGCCGCTAGCGGGCGCCGTGGCTCCCGGCAATCGTTTCCTCGGTGTGATGCTTCCCTACACGCCCCTGCACCATCTTCTGTGCGACGCCTTGGGCGCGCCGATAGTGCTGACCAGCGGCAACGTCTCCGACGAGCCGATCGCCTATCGCGACGATGACGCGATGGAGCGCCTGGGCGCCATCGCGGATTTTTTCCTGACCCACGATCGTCCCATTCATATCCGCACCGATGATTCGGTGGTGCGCGTCTTTTCCGGGCGCGAGATGCCGATCCGTCGCTCCCGCGGCTATGCGCCCGCGCCGCTGACGCTGCCGTTAGCTACGCGCCGCCCGATACTGAGTTGCGGCGGTGAATTGAAAAACACCTTCTGTCTGGCGCGCGATCGCAGCGCCTTTGTCTCGCACCATGTTGGAGACCTCGAAAACTATCAAAGCCTGCGCGCCTTTACTGAAGGGATCGAACACTTCCGCCGCCTGTTCGAGCTGAGCCCGCAAATTGTGGTCCATGATCTCCATCCCGAATACCTGTCGACCAAGTACGCGATGGACCTGCGCGGGGTCGAGCTAATGGCCGTCCAGCACCATCATGCGCATATCGCGGCCTGCCTGGCCGACAACGGAGAGCAGAGACCGGCGATCGGCGTCGCCTTCGATGGGCTCGGTTACGGCGCCGACTCGACCATCTGGGGCGGCGAATTCCTGGTTGCTGATTTGTGCGGGTTTCAACGCGCGGGTTATTTCGAGCCGGTTCCGATGCCGGGCGGCGCCGCCGCAATCCGGCAACCGTGGCGGATGGCGCTGGCGTATCTCGACTTGCTCTATGGAGATGAACTGCCGGCCGGCCTGGAGGTGTTCAAACGCAATCGCAGCCGTTGGAGCGCCGTTGCCGCCGCGATGCGCGCGAGGGTGAACTCGCCGATGACTTCCAGCGCGGGACGGTTGTTTGACGCCGCCGCGGCGATCGCCGGATTGAGAGACCAGGTCAACTACGAAGGCCAGGCGGCAGTCGAGTTCGAGCAGATGGCGGATATCACCGAACGCGGTGGTTACCGCGCCGGTATCGTCCGCTCGGAGGCGATTCGAATCAGCGGCGCGGACCTGGTGCGCGCTTTGGTCGATGATGTCCGCGCCGGCACGCCGCCCGGGATCGTGTCCGCCCGTTTCCACAACGGGATGGTCCAGGCGATTGTCACCGTTTGCGATATCATCGGCGGCGAACATGATCTGAACACCGTCGCGCTAAGCGGCGGTGTGTTCCAGAACGCCTTGCTGCTCGAGCGCACATCGCAGCGGCTTCAGATGCGGGGATTCCGGGTGCTCACGCATTCGCGAGTGCCCGCCAACGACGGCGGTATCGCTTTCGGCCAGGCTGCGATTGCCGCCGCCCGAGACGCCGCTCGCCAACGGTTATGAGCGACTGGCGGCCAGCGAGCCGCTTGCAGGTTTTGAAACGATCGTGGAGGAATAGGAAGCGCAAAGGAGGATCGCGTAATGGGCACTTTGCTGGGCTTCGCCGTCGGCTTTTATCTCGGTACCAAGGCTGGGCCGAATGGACTCAATGAACTCGCCGAAGCGTGGCAGACGATCAGGGAGTCGGAAGAGTTCCAAGGCCTCTCCGCAACTGCAAGATCAACTCTGGAGAGCTTGATGCAGCAGGGTGCGACGGGTGTCGGGCAATTCGTTACGGGTCTGATGGGCGCGGAAGAGGAGTCAGGTTCGGAGCGTCCCGAGGAAGCCGCCGCGAGGAATGGCAATCTACAGGGGTTGTGGTCGGCTGTTTCGCAAGCGTTCCAGGGGCCAAGCCTGGCTTCCACCGGCGCGGACCTGCTGCTGCAATTGTTTGAGCAGGGGATGTCCGCGGCCCGGGGCCGGACTTAGTCAGGTCGGGGCCGCTCGCAATGCGGCGGTGCGGATTTCGGTTAGGATATATTTATTGAAGGCGCCGGAGCTGTGTTTTGCAGTTTGCTCCGCGCCTGGCATCGGCGATGCACGAACTGGCGATCACGCAAGGCGTCGTGGACCAGATTAGCGAGCGGCTGGGTGACGCGAAGGTCACGCGGGTCGCGCTTGAGATAGGACGGCTTTCAGGAGTGGTGTGCGATTCGGTGCGCTTCTGTTTCGACGTATGCGCCCAAGGCACCACGCTTGAGGGAGCGCGGCTTGAAATCATCCAGACCGCGGGGTGCGCGCGATGCCGCGAGTGCGGCGCCTGCTTCGGTGTGGATGATCTTTTGGCGCTGTGCCGATGCGGCAGCGCGGATCTCGAACTTATTGCCGGCCAGGAACTGAAAATTCGCGAAGTGGAGTTAGCCGATGTGTAGCACTTGCGGATGCTCCGAGGGCGCCAAACCTGTCTTTACAAATCCCGACAAGACGGCAATGCCCGCTCGGGAGGTGTCGCACGCCCATGAGCACGATCACGAGCATCCGCATGCGCACGACCATGACCACGACCATCACCATGGCGCGGGCGCTCATGAACACCCCCACGCGCTTGCGCACGAAGCCGAGCATCGCACGATCCGCCTGGAGCAGGACATCCTGGCAAAGAACCACCGGCTTGCCGAGCGCAACCGCGGATGGTTTGAAGGGCGGGAAATCTTTGCGGTCAATCTGATGAGTTCGCCGGGCGCCGGCAAAACGACGCTGCTGGAGCGGACGATTCGCGATCTTGGCGGCGAGATGGCGCTGTCGGTAATCGAGGGCGACCAGGAAACGCTGCGCGACGCGGAGCGCATCCGCGCCGCCGGCGGCAAGGTCGTTCAGGTCAACACCGGCACGGGATGCCATCTGGACGCCGAAATGCTGAACCGCGCGCTGCGCGAGTTGGAACCGCCGCTCCGATCCGTCGTGATTATCGAAAACGTCGGCAATCTGGTGTGTCCCGCGCTGTTCGATCTGGGCGAGGGCACACGGGTGGTGATCATGTCGGTGACGGAAGGCGAGGACAAGCCGCTCAAATACCCCCACATGTTTCGCGCGGCGGACGCGATGATTCTAAGCAAAGTGGACCTGCTGCCGCATCTGGAGTTCGATGTCGAACGCTGCCTGGAGTACGCGCATCGGGTCAACCCGAGGCTGAAGTTCTTCCAGCTTTCAGCCACACGCGGCGCCGGCCTGGAATACTGGTACGCCTGGCTACGCAGCCGCGCCACATCATAACCGCACGGGTTGTTTCTAAGCACATTCTGAGCATTTCCGGTGTAGCGGCCGCGTCTCCTTGCGTAGGCTCTTGCTTTCGATCTTTTAGCGTAACAATCTCCAAACAGCGCGCGAGGGACGGGCGGGCAAGCTTCGAAGCAGGTTGCTCGGCAATGTTTACCGGCAAGGCCCAACAGTTAACTATTTATGTCGGCGAATCCGACACCTGGCACCATCAGTCGGCTTACGCCGCGATCCTGGAGATGCTGCGGCGGGAGGGCTGCGGCGGCGCCACCGTTACCCGCGGCATCGCGGGGTTTGGCGCTACCAGCGTGATCCACACCACGTCGATCCTGCGTTTGTCGTCCGATCTTCCCATCGTAATCACGGTGATTGATCGCCCGGCTCGGATGGAGCGCTTGCTCGGCCCGCTGAAGGAAATGGCGCCCCATGCGCTGATGACGTTGCAGGACGTCGAGGTGGTCCATTCCGGAATGCCCTTCAAAGAAGGCATGCCCGACGTCAAAGTGAGCGAGGTAATGCGCTCCGATCCCATCAGCGTGGGGCCGGACAGCCCGATCATCAAGGTGGTGGAACTGTTGCTGGACCGCGACTTTACCGCTCTTCCGGTGGTGGACGAAAACCGCAAAGTAATCGGAATGGTCAGCGACAGCGACCTGCTCACCAGGGGAGGCGTGCGCGTGACGCTGAGTCTGAAGCGCGCAACCGATCCCGAGTTCGTGCGCGAACTTCATCACGATCTCAAAAGTGCCGATCATAAGGTGCGTGAGGTCATGACCACGCAGGTGGTAACCACCACCGCCGACGCGTCGCTGGGCGCTGCCGCCAAGATGATGGTGGCGCGCCGTCTCAAACGCCTGCCGGTGGTGGACGGCGACGGCCGGCTGATTGGCATCCTCGGCAGGCTGGACGTGCTCAATACGATTGCGGCCGTGCGGCTGGCCGAATGGCATTCCGGAGCCCGCCTTCGAGGCGCGCACGCGACTGTCGCTGACGTCATGACCACGGATGTTCCGACAGTCGAGCAATCAGCGACCATCGAACAGTTATTCGGTTTGCTGGTCGGCTCCTCGCACAAGCGCGTGGTGGTGATCGACGGCTCGCGGCATGTGGTTGGGATCATCGCGGATAGTGATTTAATCTCGCGCGTGAGCCGGGAAACCTGGCCGGGCCTGATGGAACTACTGGTTTCGCACGTGCCGATCGACAAGGTCAGCGCGGTTGCACGCAAACATATCGCCCAGGTTAGGGCGCGCACCGCGGCGGAATTGATGACGCCTGAAGTCGTGACGGTTCATGAAGACATGCCGGTGGAAAGCGCTCTGGCGCTTTCCGCCGAAAAGCGTATCAAGCGGCTGCCGGTGGTGAATTCCGATGGCGTGCTGGTTGGAATCGTCGGGCGCAGCGAAATGCTGGCGGCGCTGTTGGCCAGCGGGGAGGAGGAAGCGGGGCTGTGATAGCGATGCTGTGGGTGGGGCTCGGCGGCTTCTTCGGGGCCAACGCGCGTTATCTGGTGAGCGGCTGGGCCGCGCAGCGCTTCGGCACCGTGTTTCCCTACGGGACGTTTATCATCAATATCACCGGAAGTTTCATCCTGGGTTTTTTTCTGGCTTTTATCGAACAGCGCCCGTGGGTTAATCCCACCGCGCGGCTGCTCTTTTCGATCGGCTTCGTGGGCGCCTACACGACCTTTTCCACCTTCACGTTTGAATCGATGGCGCTGATAGAAAGAGGCGAACTGCTGCTGGCGGGAATCAACCTGGTGGGCAGTGTAACGGCGGGGATGGCAGCGGTCTTTGCGGGAATCGTACTGGGCCGCGTGGTGTAGTCGCGGCAGTTGCCCCGAAGGCGCGGCCGGTTCGCGCCCGATTACTCAGTCCGAAAGCCTCTGTCGGATGCGAAAAGCGATTGCTCGACGCACACATGCGCCCTCACCCGCGGAGCGATTTGTTGGCGAATCGCTCCGCGGCCTCTCCGGCTTGCGCCTGCGGACCAGTCCACAGGCGCGGGCGAGGTAAAACCACAAGCCTCGGTGCTTTTAATGCCCTCTCCCTGACCAGGGAGAGCGTTAGGGTGAGGGTGGGCTCAGCGGACGGCGGTGCTTGCCACGTCGGTTTGAAAGGCGGCGATTTGCGATTGCCACTGCCGGCCGAAGGCCAGCATCAGCACCTGCTGGTTGATCGCGTTGTCCTTGGTCAGGCTGCGCCATTCGCCGCCCCCCACCCGCGCCATATCTTGGTAGGCGCGCTGAGTCAGCAAATAGAAATCCGGCAACGGTGTGATGGTTTTTTGGTTGAGCGCCTCGCGCACGAACAGTTCGTGTTCCTCCTGCGTGACGTCAACCGTATTGAAGGTGCCGTTGGCGCCGCGGAACTTTATGATCAGGTTCATAATGGGGGCGAAATCTTCGTCCCACGGCGGCGTATCGCCGACCAGCACGATAACCTTCTTGGCGTCGGGCCGCCATTGCATGTCATCAACCGCGGTCTTGACCGCCTTTAGCGTGTCCTCGCGCCAATCGAAACTGCCGTTCTCCGCATTGATCTTACTCAGGAACGTCTGCAACTGCTCCGAGGAGGTCGTGAAGGGCTGAATCTGATCGGCTTCGCCCCGCCCGCCGAATTGGACAATTCCGATGCGCGCGACCGGTACCAGCCGATGGATCGCGAGCACCAGCTTTTGCATCTTGGCCTTGACATCGTCCATCACGAAACGCATCGACCCGGTGCCGTCGATCACCAGTACGACGTCGAGTCCCTTTTTGCGCAGTTCGCCGATAAATCCGCCGAAGCCGGTGCCGATACCGCGTCCATATCCGGTGCCGTATCCGCCGCCGAAGCCGCCACCGAATCCCGAGCCGTAAGAGCCGCGATTCACCGCCCGCACATACTCATTGGTGTAAGTGGTGGTGACGGTGCGCTGGGTGGCGATTTTAGGGACGGGAAAGGAGAGCCCGGTGACGGCGGTATCCGGCGTTGCGATGTCAGGCATCGGCGGCAGTTTTACGTCGGGGCTGGCGCCGCCCCTGCCGCCGCCGCCCGATTCCAGGTGGATATTGATGTACTTGGGCGCGACCGCCACGGTGACTTCGTGGATCAGAAACAGCAACACCGCAACATGGATTGCAATTGAGATTGGGAAGGGTCCGATCAGGAAAATCAGTCCTTCCTTGATGCTGCGCCAGGCGTCGCGTCCGCGCTCGAATGCAATGGGCCGCCGTAGTGCGCGGAACGCCAGGAAGATCAGCAGTGCCAGGACGACAACTGAGACCGCCAGCCCCACCATGGCGGTCGTGGAAAGGTTGCTCAACTTAGCGGTCAGCATAAAACCGTACCTGACCTGAATACTCCAATTTTCTGCAGCCTCATAACCCTATCCGCTGCCACATCAGGGGGTCGCCTTGGGTACATCGACGGGCGTGGTGTCGGACGCCTGGGCCTCCGACACGGCAACCCCAAGCTGCTGGGCGCCCGCGCGTTTTGCGATATCGAGAACTATCACCATGTCGCCCAGAATAACCTTGGGGTCGCCCTTGAAGATGACAATCTTTTCATGCGATTTCTCCATCGCGTGATGCAGGACTGGTTCGAGATCGTTGAGGCCCACCTCGTGCTGATCGACCAGGATGCGCCGCTCGCTGGTCAACTCGACGATCACATTTTCCGGCGGCTGGTTGGTGGGGGCCGCCTTGCCCTGCGGTAATCCAACATGGGCCGCGGACTCGACTGCCACCGCCGCCCCCACCATGAAGATGATGAGCAGAACCAAAAAGATATCAGTCAGCGGCGTTATATTGATTTCGCCGAAGATTCCGGTGTCGTTGCTGCTGGGGATTGCCATGGCCTTGTTCAAAGATCGCGACCCGCGCTAACGCAGGGAGCGTTCGATCTCCTCCACCGAGGCCCGCTTTGCCGCGATCGCGATCTGGTCGGCGCCGGCAGCGTTGGCCACTTTCAGGATTCTCACCATATCGCCCAGCAGCACCTTGCGGTCGCCCTGGAAGATTACGATCTTCGGGTCGATGCGGCCCAACGCCTCGCGCAGCGCGCCTTCCAGTTCGGAGGCGGGGATGTCCTTGGAGTTCACGAATATTTCGTGATCGGCAGTGTACGTTACCACCACGCCGCGTTTTTCTGGGGAAGTGTCTTGGGCTAGCGGCAGGCCAACATGCGCCGCGGATTCAACCGAAATCGAAGCCGTGATCATGAAGATGATCAGCAGCACCAGGAATATGTCGGTCAGCGGAGTGATGTTGATCTGCCAGAAAACCCCGCCACTACCGCCGCCGCCGCCGGAGGAAGGGGCGCTAACTGCCATTGCTCTGCCGTCCTTCCAGCGCCGCATTGATCAGGTGGTTTGAGCTGACGTGCATCACGGCGTTGAGGTTGTCGATGCGCACCGAGAAGTAGTTATAGAAGATGACCGCGATGATCGCGACCGCCAGTCCCAGCGCGGTGGAAATCAGCGCCTCGGAAATGCCCGCCGCCACCACCGAAAAACCGCCGGTTCCCATCACTGCCATCGACTGAAACGCGGTCAGGATACCCACCACGGTGCCGAACAGCCCGATGAACGGGGCGGAGGCACCCGAAGTGGCCAGCACCCAGATATAGCGCTTGAGTTCGAGCAGCTCTTCAAAGCGCTGCTCCTCGTCGATTTCCATCAGCTTGTGGCGATCATGACTGGGCGCCGCCGAGATAAGGGCATAGAAGACCCGCTCGAAAGGACGTTTGCGCGCCTTGGTTTTCGCCAGCGCCTGGTCGAAATCGCCCTTGCGCAGCGGATCAACCAACTGCGCCGCGGCCCGCGTGGTGCGCGCGCGCAGGCCGCCCAGCGCCCACAAGCGCTCCAGGATGACGGCGATACAGATGACCGATATGGCGATCAGAGGGTAGGTTGCGTAGTACCCCTGCTGGATCATCGCGATGATGCTGAACTGCTGTTGCATTGATGGTTACCACTCCTCGGTTCTCCGGGCCCGTGGCGCCCGGTTGTTCCCGCGTTTAGTCGCGCAAGATGCTCTTCATCGTGCCGCTTCCTGTCCGGCGTGCCCGCTATCCTCGCCGATAATCCCCTGATGCAGACATAGTCTGCGCTGCAACCCGTCCCATCGCACTTTCATCTGCTGGCTGCCCAGGCTCGGATGCTCACTGCGGGTCTCGGCCAGTTTGCCGCAGGCGGCTTTGAGGTTGCCGTCCGCTGCGTAGATTAATGCCAGGTTATAGCGCGCTTCGTACCAAAGGTCATCGGATTCGGCAGCCTCGGACTCGACCCGGGTCCAGAGATCGGAAGCCTGGCGATAATCGTTTTGGGCCTGCGCCAGGCGCGCCAGCCCGGCGTTGGCGTCGGGCGAGGCGGGCGAAGCCGCGACCACTTGCTCGAAAATTACCTTGGCGCGCGCGCTGTCGTTCATCATCACGTAGGCCTGGCCCAGGATCGACAGCGTGCCGGTCAGACTTTTCGCGTTCATTTTTACGCCGGCCACCTGCTTTTCGAAGTATTGATACAAAAGCGCAGTCAGCCGGGCGTCGGCAAGCGCGCCGGCCTTGTCACCAAGCTCCGTACGGGCCTTGGTCCGCTTCCACAACTCCAGCCCCAGCGTCTTGATATAGTCGCCCGAGGGGGCGGGGCGGCGCCCAGGCGCGAGTAGCCGCGTAATTTCCACCTCCGCCTGCGCGTACTGGCCGGTGCGTTCGAGCGCCTCCAGCCGCCAGCGCGTAACATCGTCGAAATTCGCGTTCATCTGCGGATAAGCGCTGTCGAAGCCGTCGAGCAGTTCGGCAATCTCCGCGTAGTTTTTGCGCGGCTGGGCTTCGAGCATCGTGGCCAGCATGTATGTTGCACGCCCGCGAGCCGTATGCACGAACTGGCGCTCCGCGGGCGTGCGCTTTTCAATCGCCGGTCCGCTCATGACCGTGCTTCTGAGCCCCGCGATTACCGCCGCGGTCAATTCATTCTTCGAGGCTGCCGCCATCGCGCCGGGCTTGCCGGCCTTACCGGCGGCCCCGCCCAGTTCCAGGTAGCGGCATTCAGCGGCCTTGAAGGTCGCGGAGAAATCATAGAATGAGTCGCCGCCTTTTACCCGGTCATACTGGGCCGCTGCGTCGGCGTACTTGCCCTGGCGCTGGAGCAATTCGGCCAGCCTGAAGCGAGGCTCGTAGGCGTACTTGCCGCGCGGGTACTGGTCGACATAGTCGCGGGCCCGCGCGATCCATTGATCGTTAAGGCGCGGGTCGCTCATGCCGGAGCGTTCCCACCGAGTGCGCGCGATCTTAAAGCGCATGTATGCCGCCCAGTCCGCCATCGTGTTGTGGCGCTGGTTTGCAAGCTCCTGCAACGGCGCGTCGATCAGATCGAGCCTGCCTTGGGAGTAATAAATGTCGATCGCATACTTATAGCCCTGCGGATACTGGCCGCCGCGGGCGGCTGCCAGATAATACTTGGCGGCCGCCAGTTGATGGTGCGTGGAGGCCAGCACCTCGGCCAGCAGGTATAGCTCGAAGGGATCCTTGGAGGCGCCGAATTCAGCCTCGGGATTCGCCACATCGTGCACCACGGAGGCCAGGGCCATCGACCATTCCTTGCGGTTGCCGTAGGAGTTGCGCAGCAGCTCCACGGCCTCGCGATGGAATTGCGCGCGGTGCGTGGGGTCGGTGGCCTCGGCCTTGAACAGTTCCTGCAAGCGGAACGTCTGCGCCCCCTGCATCTCGACGACGGTGGTGGTCTGTGCCAGGTGCGAGCTGAGGGCGGCCGCCTTGCTGACCTCGCCCATCGCCGCGTAGGTGGTCGCCAGTCCCTGCTGCGCGGCGCGATATTGGGCGGTGCCCGCGCCGGCCCTCATGACCTCCCTGAAGTCGGCGATCGCTTTGGTGTAATGGGAACGGTCGAACTGCCCCATGTCGCGCTCGCAGTAGCCGCGTCCCAACAGGTTTTCGCGGATCAGTTCGGGCGAGACGATAACCAGGGCGCTCTGCGTGAATCCAGCGGCGGCCTGCTTGAGCATCCGGCGGCGGACCTCGGGCGAATTGAAAAGTATCGAGCCGTGAAAGCGCAGCCACGACAGCGGATAGAGCGCGCGCAGTTCGAGCTGTTCGAGCATGCTGTAATCGCAATCGACCGCGCCGTTGCCGATCGCGGTGAGACATTCGTCGTGCTTTTTGTGATAGGTCTCGTACATCCGGCCGAGCATCCGATCGAGCAAGTTGTACGCTTCAATCAGCTCCGCGCGGCTCTCGCCGGAAACCGTGGTGAAGTGCGCGAAGGTGCCTTCGTCGGCGTCAAGCTCGTTGATCACGTCGCCGGCTACGCGCGGATCGGTAACCCCCTGCTGCACGCGCGGTTCCAGGTCGGTGAGGTGTTCGACAAATCCGCCCAATCCGTCGGCTCCAATAGCCAGCGCGGCGGTCAGAATTATCCAGCCGATCGATGTTACGAAAAAGCCGAGGCGCCACGGCGGCTTGATGGCGATTGACGACACCCGTAGCCCAAAGCACGCGTTATATCGGTTTGTCAAGCTGGCGCTACCCGCCAATGCCAACGATGGCCGTCGTGCTTCTGGCCGTGGCGGGGGAAGTCATGCTAATCGAGCGGTATGGCGCATCTGCGGCTGTTCCTCGTCTTTGCGGTCTTCGCCGCGCTGGGCTATGCGGCATTCCGTCAGGGATGGTTGCCGATTCCCTTAAACCAGGGGGTGCCCTCCCCGGAAGCCACGCTGGGGTTCATGGTTCATCAGGGCAAACACGCCGGGCACAGACACGGCAGCAGGAACCTGGGGCGGGAATTGTCGTCACAATGGGGCAGGCACGCGGGTCCCAGGCCCCTGGCGCCGGGCTCTTCGGTCAAGGAATTGGCATCGCTTCGCAAGCCCGGGTCCAGCATGCTGGAGATTCCCGCGGCGCCGGAGGCCAGCGCCACTTCCACCGCCACCGCGCCGCAACCGCCCTTTCCCAAGAGTTTCGAGGGATGCTGGGAGGCCACGGTCACGCAGCCCGAGGCGTGGACCTTCGGCCGCGGCCCGATCGTGAAGGGGATTTCACCCTCCACCTACGTGCTGTGCTTCCGCTATTCGAGCACGACGCCGCAAGTCACCTTTTCAACCACTGCGGAATACCCGGTGGTTTCGGAATGGGTGGTATCGAATGTCGGAGTTGAGAACGGTCATACCGAAGTGCTGTTCTCGGGCGACAATTTCGTCATTCTGAGGACGTCAAGCAGCACGCCGCTGCACATGAAGATCCTCAGCATTTTCCCCGGTCCGACCGGGATTATCACGTCGACCACGGATTTTCACTGCACCCATCTTCCCAACGACAAGCTGCTGGTCGAGGCGTCAACCGTTCAACGCTGCAATAATGCCCATAGCATCGATTGCGACGGCGATCTCTGGATAAAAGAGTCGTGGCATACCGAGTTCAGCCGCCAGTAGGGCGGACCGGCCACGGCTCAATTCCATCGCGCAACAGCAAATTAGGAGTCCAGGCAATGGCAAAAATACATGGCGGTGAGATGCTGGTTCGGGCGCTGGAGCGCGAAGGCGTGGGCCAGGTTTTCACCCTGCACGGCGGCCATCTGGACGCCATTTTCGATGCCTGCCTCAAGCACAACCTGCGCGTGATCGACACCCGCCATGAGCAGGCGGCCGCGCACATGGCCGACGGCTGGGCGCGGACCACGGGGCGGCCCGGCGTGGCGATAGTCACCGCCGGTCCGGGCGTAACCGACGCGGTGACGGGCGTGGCCAACGCTTATATGGACTCGATCCCGATGGTGCTGATCGGCGGGCGCAGTCCGCTGCTGGACGACGAGCTGTTGCCGCTGCAGGGCGGTATCGATCAGATGGGCCTGATGCGCCCGATCACCAAATGGGCCTACTCCGTTGGCCAGACGGCGCGCATACCAGAATTCGTAGCGACCGCATTCCGCCACGCGGTTTCGGGACGCCCGGGACCGGTCTTTTTGGAAATTCCTATCGACGTTCTGTTTGCCAGGGTCGAAGAGGAAAACGTCCGGTTCCCGGAGCATTACCGGCCCAAATCGGCACCGGGCCCTGGCCGCGACGCGCTGGCTCGGGCGTTGAAATGGCTGGCCGAGGCGAAGCGGCCCGCGATCCTGGCCGGCGGCGGGGTCTGGTTCGCGCAAGCGGCCAGGGAACTGACGCGGTTCGCCGAACTCACTCACACCCCGGTGATGGCCAACCACAAGGCGCGTGGCTCGATTCCCGAGGACCATCCGCTATGTTTCGGCGGCTTCGGCGCGATCCATCCGGGAGCGCACAAGCGCCGCGAAGCGCCCAGCGCCGACCTCGTGATCCTGCTTGGCACCCGCATCGGACTTTTCACCGGCGGCCGCAACAGCATGATTCCGCCTGACGCGCGGGTCATCCAGGTCGATATCGAAGCCGAGGAGATTGGCCGCGGACGCAATATCGAACTGGGCGTGGTGGCCGACTGTGGAGAGTTCCTGCGCCAGGCGATCGGTGCCATAGGCGCGGCCAAATTCGATCCGCATCAGGAATGGCTGGAGCGGCTAAGCGCAATCCGCACCGCCCAGTTCCATCGCTGGGACGAAGTGCTCAAAAACGATGAAGGTCCGATCCATCCGGTGCGCCTGACGCGCGAAATCACTCAGGCGCTGGACCGCGACGCGATCGTGGTCGCCGACGGCGGCGAAACGGCTGCCTGGATGGGCAACGCGTGGAAGGCGAGCATCCCCGGCAGTTTCATGACCCACGGCTATCTCGGGTGCCTTGGCACCGGACTGCCCTTCGCGCTGGCAGCCAAAGTGGCGCATCCCGACCGGCAGGTCTTCTGTATCCTGGGCGACGGCTCAGCGGGACTGAACTTCTCGGAGTTTCATACCGCCGTCAGACACAACCTTCCCATCACGGTGGTGATCAACAATGACCGGCAGTGGGGGATGTCCAAGCACGGGCAGGAACTCTCCTGGGGTAAGGGACGGCACGTGGCCACGGAACTGGGGATGGTCCATTACGAGCGCGCCGCCGCGGGGCTTGGCGCCTTCGGCGAATTGGTCGAGCGTGCGGCGGATATAGCCCCGGCGATGAAACGGGGGCTTACCTGCGGACGCGTTGCCTGCCTCAACGTTGTGACCGACGCCGAAGTAATCGAACCGGGCACGTTGGCGATGTACAGCGCGGTTTCGGGCGGCAAGAAAAGGCAGGAAAACACGGATAAAAAGCCCGGTGAAGGTACGATGCTGCCTTATTATGGAACCCGCAAGATAGACTGAGCGTTGCGCAATCAGGTAGGCTTCCGCTCGTCAAGCGATAATCGCGGCAAGACGGTCTGCTGCTACAGTCTCTTCAACAAGCCATAGCAACAAACTTTATTGGGCAGCGCTTAATTTTATCAGCGCTAGCCCTTTTGTCCAAGACTTGCCCGAATTGCAACAACTGTTATCATTATGGTGTTTTTTTCAACAGAGTGTAAACAAGAGGGCTAGTGAAACTGGATTGGAAAAGCTGTCCACCGAATGAACTTAACCATGAATCCTAACTACCGGAACACGATGACGGCAGCTTCGGACCAAAACGAAGTTTTAACGGCGGATGCTCAGGAAAGTCGCTTGCAAATCGCGGCTCGAACGGACGAGAGCTATGCGGGCAACGCCACCACGTGGCCGCGGCGGGAGGTGGTCTATACACTCATCGGCCTGATGGCGACCTTTGCCGCATTCCTGATGCTCTCGCGGGACGTGCAATCCGTCCTGATCGAACGCTTGCGGGCGGGGTACCTGAAGCCGGTTGCTGAGCAAATCTGCTTCATCCTGATCGTTTATTTCATCATCTACGGCAACCTGGTTTATCACTTCTCGCGTTTGGGACACTGGCGACGCCAGAGCCGTCATTGCGCGGCATCCCGCGATGAAATCGAGGCTATTTACGACCGTGATCGCGCCCCCAGCCTGGCCGTCCTCGTGCCTTCTTACAAGGAAGAGGAGCGGGTGGTGCGCCAGACCCTGCTTTCGGCGGCCCTGATCGAGTATCCGACGCGGCGGGTGGTGCTGCTGATCGACGATCCACCCAATCCGCAGAGCCCGGAGGACGCCGAGCAGTTGGAGCGGACGCGGCGTTTGCCGGGTAAAATTGAAAGCATGCTGCGCGGGCCCGCGCAAGTTCCAAGGGGCGATGCAAGCGTACGAGGAGCGCCGGCACGGCGGTCGTATCGATCGCGCGCATGAGACGCGAAAAGCTTGGCAAGCTCTACCTGGAAGCCGCGATTTGGATTGAACAGATCGCTGCAAGTTCGCCGATGCGGGACCATACCGACAAACTCTTCGTTGAGAGCGTTCTCCTGGGCCCCGCGCGCGCCCATCGTGAACGCTCGGGTCAACTGTTGCGCCGGGCGCGCAAGGCGGCGGCGCGCCTTTCGCACGCGGAACTGCTGCGCGAATATCGCCGGCTGGCGGCGCTATTCTCGGTTGAGATTTCGAGCTTTGAACGCAAGACCTTCGCCAACCTGTCCCAGGCTTCCAACAAGGCCATGAATCTCAACAGTTATATCGATCTGATGGGTGGGCATTTCAGACCGGTCTCGCGTCCCGACGGCGCCCACCTGCAACGATGCGAGTCCGAGTTGGCCGAGTTGAGTGTCCCGGCGGCCGATTACTTGATTACGCTTGACGCCGACAGCCTGCTGCTGAGCGACTACGCGCTGCGGCTGATCCATGTGATGGAACGCGAGGAAAACCAGCGCGTGGCGGTGGTGCAAACCCCTTACAGCGCCGTACCCGGGACATCGTGCATGATCGAACGCGTCGCGGGCGCCACTACCGACGTGCAACACATCCTCCATCAGGGCTACACCTGGATGGGCGCCACCTACTGGGTCGGGGCCAATGCGCTGCTGCGCCGCGCCGCGCTGGATGACATTCGCGTGGTCGAAGACGAGAACGGCAAAGCGGTGGCCAAGTACATCCAGGATCGCACCGTAATCGAAGACACCGAATCCAGCATCGACCTGATCCTCCGCGGCTGGCGCCTTTATAATTATCCCGAGCGGGTCGCATACAGCGCCACGCCGCCGGACTTCGGCGCCCTGCTGATCCAGCGCCGGCGCTGGGCCAACGGCGGATTGCTGATTCTGCCTAAGTTGATGAGATACCTAAGCGGACCGGGAAGGCGCGTTCAAAAATCAGGTGAATGCTTTATGCGCTTTCACTACCTGACCTCACTGGCCGGCATCAGCCTGGGCATGCTGATACTGATGATCCATCCCTTCGATCACAGCATGAACGGCTGGTGGCTGCCGCTGACGGCGCTTCCCTATTTCGTGCTTTATGGGCGCGACCTCGTGGCCAGCGGCTATTCATGGCTGGACTTGCCACGGGTATACGCGCTTAATCTGCTGCTGATACCGGTCAACCTCGGAGGCGTGGCCAAGTCGCTGCATCAGGCTTGCACGGGACAGAGGTCGTCATTCGCTCGAACTCCCAAGGTGCAGGGGCGGACCACGGCGCCGCGCTTTTACGTTTTGGCCGAGCTGGCGATCGTTCTTTATTGCATCATGAGCAGTGTGTTCGACCTTCTTGCAAGAAGATGGTTGCATGCCAGTTTTGCCTTTATTAATGGCGCCCTGCTTGCCTATGCCGTTGGATCCTACATCGGATTGCGCGAGGTCGCAGAGGACATTGGTCTGTGCCGCTTACGCGATGCGTTGTCCGACGTGACGACGCCTGATTGGGTTCCATCGGATGTTGAGCCCGCGGCAACAGTCGACCGGCCGCTCGCCGGCAGCCTCGATTTCGTGGTAGTTGATTAACGTGCTGGCGCTAGCCAGCGGGTTGAAAGCTCTGCATTAGACATGGTTCCTTTCTCTAATCGTCTGCCGCTCCGGGAAAGTGAGCCTGAGAAAGCAAGGCAAGGAAAACTCTTCTTCAGTCTGCCATGCACATATGGGAGGTTGCCCTCCGCCAATGGCAGCATCGCCAGCCTTCGATGAACTCACGTCAGCGCCCGGCTTGAGGCTGGACGTGGCGGCCGCGTCGACAGTGATCTTTTCCGCTGTCGCCCCCGTCTTTGTGCTGGCAATCAAGGGCCAAAATGCCGGAGCCGCGTTGCTTGCCGGCGCCTCCGCGGCGCTCGCAGCGGCGGCTTTGCGGATTTGCGCAAGCAGCGCTGTGCGCACTTCGACGCGCTTTCGCCGCGCGCTGCTGGTGCTGGCCGCGGGACAGGCGGCGGTGTTGGCTGTGAGTATCGCGGCGCTAGGCGTGGCTTACGTAAACCTCGACAGCCTGCACGACGAACGCCTTTACTTCCATTTGCTGGTAACGGTGCCGCTGGGACTAGGGCTGCTGGAACTGGCGCTGGCATTGCTGCCGCCGACCCTGCGGGCAAATTGCATCGTGTTCCTCGTCCTCTGGATCATCACGGAGCTGATCTTCGGGAGGCTGCTGCGTCCGGTAGTAGAGGGCGAGCCGCGCTCCCTGATGCAAGATACTTACTACAGGTCCGATTCGGCTATCGGCTACGGACTTGCTCCGAATAACAGAGCAGTTCATGTGAAGCGGCTTGGCACGCGGCAGGTCATGTCCGCCAGTTATGTAATTGACGGCTTCGGACGGCGGCTGACGCTGCCATACGCCGCCGACGGTCGAAGCAATTTTCTGCTCTTTTTCGGCGACTCCAACACCTTCGGCGAGGGGGTGAACCAGTCCGAAACGCTGCCGTACCAGGTAGCGCAACTCGCACCCCGGTATCATCCTTACAACTACGCGCTAAGTGGCTATGGACCGGCGCAAGCGCTCGACCTGGTCAAGTCTCGCAACCTGCGCATGGAGGTTGCGGAGCCTCAGGGGCTCGCCCTGTTCGTCTTTATCCCCCCTTTGATCGATCGGGTTCGCGGCGGAAGCCTGGTGTCTGCGGGTTGGGGCCGGCATTTTTCGCGCTATGAAATCGATGGCAATAATCAGTTGGTGCGGCGCGGCGATTTCGTGCATAGCCGCCCGTTGATGACGCTCTTCTATTATCTGGTCAGCTGTTCCAATGTCGCCGCTTACTTTGGCCTGAGCTTTCCGCGTGCTGTGACCGAGGGTGACCTCGACCTGACCGCGCGAGTGTTGGCCCAATGTCAGCGCCAGTTGAAGCGCCAGCTTAACGTTAGCGGTTTTTATGTGGTCCTGGCGCCGGCGCGAACCGGCGAGCCGCTGATTTCGCGCCGCCTCATACCATATTTGCGTGCCCACGGTCTGTCTTATCTGGATCTCACGGACATGTTTGACGCCGCGACGCCGGGCTACCATCTGCCCGACCAGCATTTCTCGCCCGTTTCGGACCGGCTGATCGCAACACGCCTGGTACGCGATCTTGAGATCGGCGCCGCGCCGGCGCCCGATCCTCTTGATCCGGCGCAGGCCATTGCGCCGATGCAGGTCGCGGTCACGGTCGATGATCTGCCTTTTGACGCTCCCCATCTTAATCGGGAACGCATGATGGCGATTGAGCGTAACATCGCGCGGGCGCTAAAAGTAAATGATGTAAGGGAGTCCTACGGCTTCGCGATCGGCATCGAAGCCGTCAAATTTCCCGGCAGTATCGCGGCCTTGAAGGACTGGCTTGAAGAAGGCTATCCCCTGGGCAATCACACCTATAGTCATCTTGGTCTTTCGACGGTTTCGGCCGCGGAATATATTGCCGACATTGAACGCGATGACCAGTTCTTAAACTCGGTAGATCCGGCTGCAGCCCCGCTTCAAAAGCGCCGTTTCTTCAGGTACCCGTACCTTGAGGAGGGCGATAATCTGGAAAAGCGCGAAGCCGTGCGCGATTACCTGTTGCGCAACGGGTACCGGATTGCTGAAGTAACGATTGACTATCAGGATTGGGCATGGGACGACGCCTACCTGCGCTGCATCGGGGAACATAACACCAACGCGGTCCAATGGCTTAGGCTGCATGTGCTTGACGCCGCACGGCGCCATCTAAGGCGATCGCAAAAGCTGGCCCAACTGATTTTCGGCCGCGACATCAAACAGATACTCCTACTGCATCTCAGCACCTTGAACTCTCTAGCTCTCCAGGATGTCCTCAAAGCAATGCGCATCGACGGTGTCCGTTTCATTACTTTGGAAGAAGCTTTGGCCGATCCGGTTTATCAAATCGATCCTAAGGTCGTATCAAGCGGCGGACGAACCTTCCTGAGCCAGATGTCAGAAGCCCGGCATCTTAAGGATCCTTATCTGGAAACAGTTTATACCGAGCAGATGCTCGACGGGATTTGCCAGACGACCAACTAGAGTATGCGATCGCTTTATCCACCTTCGAGAGTGCTGCGGTGAATAGGCTTGGGGCTTCAGAAAGAATAGTTTAGTTTGAAGCCGGTATTCATCGAGTTCCAGGCGGACGGTATCCCCAACGAGTCGCGGCCGGCAGTCAGATACCATTCCACTGCCGACCGTTCGCTCAACCGCCTTCCAAAGGCTGCAACACCGGTACCGGCAAAAGACGGCATCCACTGAGACTGGTATAGGTGGAACATCCGCCCCACACCGACCTTGAGCAGACCGTAGTACCCTGCGTGGTCGAATTTCCAGCTTACTGCCGGCTGGTTCGATAACAAGCCCTGCGGTGCGTAGTAGCCCAGCGTGGTGGGTTGGGCGAAGTCAGCGTATTCGAAGCTCCAATCCAGGACCAGATTGGTCTTACCGATTTTGATCCAATATTGAGGCACTAAGGCAAAATCGTTCTCGTCGTTGCCGTCACTGAAGATTCTGTGATGGAATTCCACGTCGGCGCCAAGCTGCTCCGTTACGTCCTTCCAGATGCTCAGGTTGAGGTCATTCTGCATTACGTGATTGCGGATGGTCTGGGCGTTGGCCTCAAGCAGGCCCCGCGCCGCGCCAAGCGTAATCGACATGCTTCCCATCGTCACAGAGGAGGTGAGCGACCCGGCCAGGCTGCTGGAGCCGTCCTCGGTGCCAATTACGCCGATGGCGCCACCGACCAGCAACCATTTCCAGGGCTTTCCATAACCCGACACGACCGTAGCTTCTGAGCCCTCTTCTCCTTGCGGGCCGCGGGCCGATACTTTTTCCCGGCGCAGCGTAAACGTCGCGCCGCCAACCGACACATTGGTGAGCGAAGTAAGCGTGAATATGCTGTTGTGGGCCGAGTCCTGGTAGTAATCGAATTGAAATTGTGAAGCTGGACAGCCGGGGTGCTCCAGATACCGGGGAATGTCCCCCTTGCTGTCTTCCTGGCGGTCTTCTTGCTGCGAGGAGGCTGCGTCCCAGGCGGCGGTGTCCAAGCCCGGCGGCGTCCCAAGGAGACCTGCTGAATCGTCGCTGTGCGTGGCGGGCGGCGTATTGGAACCGCCTTGAGCGGCTGAGCCTGAGGGTCCGCCTTGATTTTGCAACGCTGGAACTTGAGATACGCCGTCTCCAGCTTGGGCGGCACCGGCAGCGCAGAAGCTGCAAACCAGCAACCCCAAGCAGGCGGCCAAACCCAGCGTCGGGAGTCCGCATTGAAGGTAATGCCCGGCTCGATGCAGCAAATCAGCCGTATGGGTGGCGTGGATAACCTGGCCGCTGATTGCTCTCGACGACATTACCGAATCCAGTCCTGGGCCGACCTTGATCAAACAACACCCGTTTGCAGGATCTGCTCTCCATTACTCCCCCTACTCGCGGCCGAGATCATAGCGCTTACCGACAAACTGCGTCAGTATACGCAATAACACTATCCTGTGGCAAACCTTGCACGATATGGAAAGGCAGAAGGTAATTCAGGTCGAAAGGAAGCAACTTCTCATCGGCTTCCAGAGTCTAGACTCTGGTACCAATAATCATGCATTTACCGGTGTTTACATGGCATCACGCAAGCCGCACGATCCCTTCCGGGACACAATCGACACGCCTGAAAAGGTGGCCGCCATCTGCCAATGATCGAGTCCCGAGGGGTGCATCGCTGGATATTTCCGGCGGTGGCGCCGCTGATTTTAATTCATCACGGCGCCGACATCGACGTTGATCGACTGGCCGGTCATCCCGGCCGAGAGATCGCTGGCCACAAATAAGACCGCGCGCGCCACTTCCTCCTCGCTGACCATCCGTCCCATTGGACTGCCGGCGGTCAATCCCTGTTTGGCCCGTTCATAGGTGGTTCCCAGGGTCTCCATGCGGGCCTTGATCGCGCGCTCGATGCGTTCGCCCTGCACCGCTCCGGGACACACGCAATTGACCCGGATGCCCGCTTTGCCCCATTCCACAGCCCAGGTCTGGGTCAGCCCGATGATCGCCCACTTGGCGGCTGAATAATGGGCCCGCAGCGTGTAGCCGCGCCGTCCGGCGGTCGATCCGATGTTGATGATGTTGCCCGACTGCTGCTTGACCATCACCGGCAGCACCGCGCGTGTCATCAGCCAGGTGCCGGTCAGGTTGCTCTCGACCACCTCATTCCACTCGGCCAGGGACATATCGGTGGTCGCCTTGGTGACGCCAAACAGGCCCGCGTTATTGACCAGGATGTCGATCCGTCCGTACTTCTTCACTGTCTCTTGCGCCAGACGGGTGCAATCGGCTTCGGCGGAGATGTTCGCGCTGATTCCAACAGCCTCGCCGCCCAATCCTTTGATTTCGACGCAAGTGGCCTCAAGCGGTCCGCTCGAACGTTGCGCCAACGCCAGTTTCGCGCCGGCATGTGCGAAGGCGAGCGCGATCTGTTTGCCGATGCCCTGACCGCCCCCGGTAATTATCGCGACCTTTTGCTTGAGTTCCGGCATCTTCGTCGAATCCTTTGCGTTGGTTCTGACGCCTAAACATACCGGCAAAGTCCGCGCGGGCAAACTCAATCCAACAACCATCAGGGGTTGACAGGCAGCGGGCAAAAAGCACGACGGGACATGGGCAAGTATCGGTGAGTGCCGCATGTCATTCAGTTCGAGTACGATGACGAAGACCACCGCGCAAACGTACCATGGCGCGTAATCGAATGCATGGAACCGCATCATGCGCTTCCATTTGGTCTCTGCAGCGAAAATTAACTTAAATAGCTTTCCGAAACTGAATTACTATTCGCCTGAATAATCTTCTGCCAGAGCTACTTTTTCCATTAAACCTTTTGTTTCTATGAATGCTATCGAATTCGCGGTCGGCCTGTAAAAAAGAAACCGATCCACCCTGTCCGGTCGGCTAATCGCCTGCTGTTCGCGATTTGTCTAATTGCATGCAAATCATATTAAAAGTATCCGAGCTATATCGTTTACGCCAAAATTTATTCCTGCCCTCAGGGGAGTTGGACACGGTGGCGGTCTGGGTCGTGCAAATATTACACGCAAGGCCATACAGATTTGCTCAAAAAGGTCCGGAGTCTGGAAATTGTACTTGATCAGTGTCACCTGGACTGTATATAAGGTTTTGTCAGTACGTATGGTTATTTTCACCGGTCTTTTGTCAGTAGATGAACAAAACTGTATTTAGTTTGTGACCGTTTAATTTTATTTAGCATCCAGGGGACTGGCCGCTTGCTAGCCTTCTCAGGTGCACCACGTCTCCAAAATCATCGCTCTCTTGCGATGACATTGGTGTAGGCCTCAAAAAATCAAGGACTGAAAGTCAGCATACGGGGTCTTCGTGTGCCAAGGACGCACTGCTTTAGATGGAATGGGATGATACAGGTGGTATTTAGATGACTTTGGATTGTAACAGCGACCATGCATGAATATTTCAGTAATCCAGGGGATATATATAAATAAAGTAGTCTGAAGTTCCCCGGTGCCGGTGTTGGCGCACCCGCACGGGGTTTTTTAAAACTCGCCCGAGCACGGCGGACACAGTCCAGGCTGGCAAGCTCAATAGTGATCGTGCTCGCGGCCCGTCAGGTAACAGGAACGAGCGCATGAAGACGATTGGTTTTTTCGGATCCCCTCGTTCAAAATTTTCCACAACTAACCGATATTCCAGCCGATTTCTGGAGCCTCTGCCGTTGGGTTGGGGCGCCAGCAACGGCGCGCCAACTGCGAAGCGGCGTCGCGTTAACGACGACCGACGCCGGTCTCCGGAATCGAGTCCGGTCTTCCAACTTGCGATGACCTGCCTGTTCGTCATGGATTTGCTATTGACCGGGTCTGCTCTCGCGGTGCCGAACGCGGCGCTTTGCCATGCCGGCACCCCGCCTCCGCATACGCCGGTATCTACGCCAACGCCTTTGCCAGACCATCCCGCAATTACCAGCGTCAGCAACCCGGCGCTGGTCGGCGCCAGCTTCACGATCAAAGGCAGGAATTTCACAAGAGGTTCGTTGGTAAACTTCTTCGTCAGCACGTCGGCCGGACCCCTCAACGCGGGACCGCTTAAGCCCGGCGCCGGGAGCAACGCGACGCAACTGGTCGTGCCGATCCCCGCCACCGTCAGCCAGGGTCAAGGATTCGTGTCGGTGCAGGTGGTCAACAAGGACAAAGGCTTCGTCAAATCCAACCTCGGGTACGCCCTGCTGTGGGGATCGGCGGCCGCCGGCCTGCCCAGCATCACGGCGATTAACGGCAAGGGCTTGGACCCATCCAGCACGGATCCCGGGTTCGCCATCGCCAACGTCGCCACCACGCTGTCACCGGGCCGGTCCGTTACTCTCAATGGTAGCGGCTTCGACGTCGTCGATGGCGTCGGGGTGGACGTATTCTGCGCCTGTCCAGGCGGCAAGCTGCGGACGACATTCCTCGCTCCGGGCAACCCGAACCTCACGCGCACCTCAGTCACGTTTACCCTTCCCGGTTCAACGCCCACCGGACCGGGTTCGATCGCGGTGAGCAATGCCGGCGCCGGCAAGTCGTTCCGGCACAGGAGCAACGCGGTGTCGGTACCGATCGGCGCACCCATCAACATCCTGGGCGTGAGTAAGAGCGGCAGCACCTTCACGGTTAGCGGGACGGGTTTTTCGAAGCTCACCGTGATTAACTTTTTCACCGCGCGTGGGGAGAATATGGGCGGCCTCGATCCTGGCGGTTTGCCGAAAATTCCGTTGGAGGTGCTGACTTCCACGAAATTCACCTTCACAATGCCGGCGGGAGCGGTGGCGGGGCCGATGTTTGTGGAGGCGCTCAACCCACCCTTTGTGCCGTTTACCAGCACCACCAACGATCCTTGCGGTGCGGTCGGACCCACGCCAACTCCGACCCCGACCCCAATTTCTTCGTCATTGCTCAGCATCATTTCGCCCACCAACGGCGCGACCGTGGCCGGCATGGTGCATGTCGCCACCAGGGAGACCAGCAGCGTAAGCTGGATTAACCTGTTCGTCGACGGCAAGTGGGTGGCGGCCAATCCGCCCACCGCTTTACGGCCGTATTCGGTGGCCTGGAACTCCGCCTCGGTCGCCAATGGACGCCACACCGTCTCTGTGACGGGCTACAATTCCAGCAACGCGGCGATCGCGTCGAGCCGGATTGGAATTGCGGTCAGGAATGGGGTCTCAACCAGGCCGACCCCTTCGCCGAAGCCGACTGCGACACGCCGCGGGGCAACTCCCACGCCCCGAGCGACCAGGAGCTCGCGCCCGAAAGCCACCCCGACACCGCGCACAGGCGCATATCCACTTTCGGACGCCGCGGCGGCGGCCATGGTTGTACTTAATCCCGGCTTCGAGCCGCGGCCGGGCAACTATGTTCCCAATCACCGGACTCCTAATGCGGGTGAACTGGGCGCGGTGGGGGCTCTAAGGTTGTTAAACGCTCACGGTAATAGCCTGCTGCTCAAGGCCGACGGCAATTACACCGGCACCACCGACGAAATTCTGCAGTGGGCGGCGTACAAGTGGGGATTCGACCCTGACATCACTCGCGCCAATGCGGTGACCGAATCGCATTGGCATCAGTACGATCTGGGCGATATCGGCAACGGTGTCAGTCTCGGCATCCTGCAGATAAAGTCCGCCGATTATTTCGGCACCTGCAATCCGGTTTCGCTCCATGGCGGAGATATCCGCTTCGTCACCGATCCAGGGTGCCTGTCATACAATTACACCGGTTTCGCGGCCGACTATAAGCTGGCTTACCAGCGCGCCTGCATGGACGGCAGCGTCACGTATTTCGCGTCGCAGACGCCGGCTGCCGGCTATCCCAGCTACACCAGCGCGACGGGCACGACACGCATGTGGGGCTGTATCGGGGCCTGGTTCAGCGGCAACTGGTATGACAGCGCGGCGCTTTCTTACATCCAGGAGGTGCGGAACAACGTCGCGACCAAGCCCTGGCTCCAGCCTGGCTTCTGACCGGCGGCGGCGCGTCGTTTATCTGCCATGACATCGATTCGCCGCTGGAGGTCTGAGGCATTGCCAGAAGATTTTGACCGCCGACGCCCCGACCGATGTCGTCTGAGCGACCTCGCCCGGGCCGAAGCCGTGATCACCATTTGCGCCTTGCGCCTGAAATCATCGCGAGGGCAGTACGTTACTGTGCGTCATGGTTCACTCGGCTTGCTAGACATTGACGGGAATTAGTAAAAAATTGCTTGACGAATGCGATATCGGCGGGTTATCCCATCAGCCTTGGCTGCCGAGGTCCGCTGCGCCGGAAGTCCCGTTTAGGCCTTGAGCGACGCTCGCCGGAAGAAGAGGTAAATTGCCTTGGAACTAAGCGTTTTTTATGAGTTGGAAACTTCGGATCCGAGTCCTGAGTCGGTCCAGCGAATTTATCGGGAAACCATCGAGCAAGTGCAGCTCGCCGACAGTTTGGGCTACCGCGCGGTGTGGTTCACGGAACATCATTTCCTGGAGCGGTTTTCCTACAGCCCGGCGCCTGAGGAATTTCTCGCGTTCCTCGCGGCCAAGACCAATCGCATCCGGCTCGGGCATGGGATTGTGCTGCTGCCCTTTAATATCAATCATCCATTGCGGGTCGCGGAACGTATCGCGGTGCTGGACAACCTGTCCAACGGGCGGGTGGAATTCGGCGGCGGCAGAGCGATCTGCGAATCTGAATTGTCGGCTTTCCATGTCGATCCGGACCTGACCCGTCCGCAGTGGGAGGAAGCTCTGGCGATGCTTCCCGGGATGTGGACGCAGGACAAGTTCAAATGGGACGGCAAGCTGATCCAAGTGCCGGAGCGGGCGGTTATTCCCAAACCGGTGCAAAAGCCCCACCCTCCCATGTCAGTCGCCTGCACCCAGGCTTCAACGGTTGAATTTGCCGCTGAGAACGGCCTGGGTGTGCTCGGGTTCGGCATCAGTGAGGCGAACTCCAACGAATACGTGAGGATGTATCGAGAAAAGATTCGCAGCGCCAAGCCGATCGGAAAGTTCGTCAACAACCATTTCTCGGTCCTGCGTATGGCCCTGTGTTCGCCCAATGACCGCGAAGCGCTCGATATCCAGGGCGCCAACATGAAGATGTACACCCATCAGACCCGCAACTTGTTCGCCCCCTGGATCGACGGCAAGCCCCCCGCAAGCTACAAGACGATCATTGACAACTTTGTAAAAACCTTCGCACAGATCGACCAGGTTCCGATCGAGGACGTGGTCAAGTTCGGCGGCGCCTGCATCGGCGACCCCGCCCGCTGCATCGATTCCCTGCAGTTCCTGGAAGACGCCGGGGTTGATGAGGTCATGCTGTTCTCACAGCTCTTCACCACGCCTCACGACCAGATAATGCGATCGATCGATTTGTTCGCCAACAAAGTGCTGCCGAAAATCAAAACCTCATCCGCCAGCCGCGAGCGCAGCCTGTAAGACACTTTTCAAATTGCTCCCTGGGCAGGAGAGCGGACTGACTCGTCATCGCGCCTCACTCTCATCTCCCCCAGAGGGAAAGATAAGAGTGAGGGCAGACGGCGGGAGCCTGCTGGCTACCGCCCGGCAACCCTTTGAGTTGCGCGGCTAAGCCTTTTTCGGATGCGGCGTGCCGATGTACGGGAACTCCTTGAGAATGTCGGTGTGCGGCTTAAGGCCGTCGGGGGGAATCTCGCCCTTGGAGAGGAACGCGAGACGGTGATCGATCACATCGTCAGTGAAGGAGCGGCCGTTGGGGTACTTGGCGGGCAGGGAAGGATTGAAGTGCAGCATGTCGGGCAGGACGCGGTCCTTATCAATCGCGGCGACTGCTTCTTCGCGCGTGTAGTTGCCCGTATGCCCCATCAGGTGGACGAACTGATCGAGCCAGCGTTTGCGATCGTTAACCGGTTCGCTGGCGTTGTATTCCTCCTTGGTCTCGTCGGTGTTGAAGAAGCTGCTGACACTGGGGTGCCCCGCGCGATCGACATGGAGCAGCTTGCCGTCGCGCCGCACGCTGCATCGTCCCCAGATACGGATCTCAGGCCTGGCCCCCAGCTCACTGGTCGGCAGCTCGATCACCGTCGAGAAAATATTGGCTTGCGTGTTTGAATCCACGCCGGTCCATGGAGACTTGCCGCCCAGGTGAGGCGCAGTGAAGTTTCTGCCGCCCTTGGTATCGAACAGATTCTTGATCCCGTCGAAGTCAAAAAAGAAAGCGTCGCTGCGAGCGCCGGCGAAGAACGTGCAGGCGCCGGACTTGACGATGTTGGGTTTGGCGCCGAAGGAGACCTCGGCGTCGGCGATTATCTTTTGCCCAACCGGTTCGACCGAGCGGGACTCCGCGCCTTTTGCCACGAATACGTTTACGGTCTGCTTGCCGTTTTGCGGCGTCGAGAACACGTAAGTGACCGCGATGTCGGTCAGACAATCACCGTCGTTGTCGATGTTGAGGCGGTAGATGGCGTCAGGATGGAGTGCGTCCGCGGTCGGATTTGCATTGAGGATTATCACGGTCCGCGAGGGATCCGCGGGCGCCTGGAATGCGTAGAGGTCGCACAGGTCGAGTCTTTGGTCGCCCAGCGGCGGGCCGAGGTTTAGCCCGGTAAAATGGTTCGACATTTTTTCTCTCCTTTAGATCGAGAGGCGAACTGTTGTTAGCCGTTTAAATAACAAACTGTAGACTTCTTGTCAGCTCTTTTTTTCGACGATATCGGAGCTCTTGTCCGAAGCCCAAGCCTATTTAATCATTTTCCTTTAAGGTAAGTTAAACGCCACGTGGGTTCAAGGCTGAATTTTCATCCGGCCTCCCGGCATGATCCGTTCCAGGCGCGGCCCCGGAATTCAGCATCGACGACGGACCGGGCTGCAAACCCCGGCTAAACCAAACTGGCTGCGGTGTAACCCGGCATAAGAGTCGCGAAAGAGGCGTCCGCCAGGTTCCCTGGACAAGGCGCCACGTTCGGGCCGCCTGCCACCATTCCCCGGCATTATTCTTTCACTACCCAGTCCAGGAAGAAGGAAACGCTTGAATGCCCCAATTAAGCATGCGCTTGATTCAGCTGCTGGCGATACTCCGATACCGAAATGATTCGCTGTGCGCGCGTGTCCCAGAGAATGTATTTCAAGGCCTGGGGAACCTGAAATAACTTCACGCGCGTCACACCCGAAAAGAGATGCCGATATTCGTTGTGGCACCTGACCAAACAATAATTCGGGATTTTGGCGGACAGATGGTGAATGTGGTGATAGCCAATATTGGCGGTAAACCAGTTTAACCATCCCGGCAAAATCAGAAAGCTCGAACCCTCGATCGCGCCGGCGTCGAAGTCCCAGAATTTGCCATCGCTCGCGTAGGAGTGCCGGAAATTATGCTGGACGGTAAACAAGACAACGCCCGCGCCGCCGGCAAGCGAACCACTAATTAAATAGATTGTGAAAAACAGCACGGTACCGAATTGCCAGCACATCAGCAGCCATACGCTGAGCAGGACGATATTGTTCCAGAACATGTGCCAGTACTCTTTGTCCGATCGCCAATAGCGGGTTTCAAAACTGGCGGCGTGCACCTTTATCGATAGGTTGGGCTGCGCAACTTTCCCTTTAACAATATGGCTAACAAGGCCGATACTGCCTTTGAGCCAGGTAAAGCGCGGGTTTAAAATCACATATATAAGGCCGGCAAAAGGAGCTGATGCGACGCTGCATTTAAGCCTGTACATGCGCTGCTGCGCGTCGGTCATCGCCGCATATTCTTCTACCGACAGCGTGGTGTAAAGTCCGCGGTATTTCTCCCAATTGCCGTTGTGGGCATGATGATAATTATGATGCTTCGACCACACGTACTGAGGCATGCCCGAGATGACGCCAAGGAGAAAACCGAACGCGCGATTGAGCCGCTGACTGCGAAACAGGCTGCCATGGCCGCACTCGTGCATCAGCGCGAAGGCGCGCACAGTGAACAAGCTGATTAGCAAAACCGCGACGACGGTGAGCCAATAGGAAACATCGGAACTCAATAGAGCGCCCCACCAGAGTAGCACAAGGAATGCCAACGTTGTCAGAACTTGCGTCAATCCTTTAGCATTGTTGGCTTGAGTATATCGACGGATGATGGCTTGCTTCTGTTGTTTTATGCGGCGGACGGACGACACTATCGACTTCCCTCTCGATGTTTAGACGATCGGGACTTCTGAAAGTTACAGTCGCCAAGCCATCGGTGTTATTGTAAATGATCTGGCTGAAATCCATCGCCGTTCTCCCAGTGCTTACGGCCCCATCCAGCTCAAACGCGCGTTCGTTGTCAGGTCCACACGGACCTCCTTGGAAACCTTGAACATCAGGATGCTTGGATCCTCCAGACCCCATTCGACATATGGAATCACAAAGCTGCAGCGAATCGTCGTGTCATTTGTTGCGCGGCTGACCACGGCGTCTACCGTGAAGTCATGCTGGGCGCCGTGCAGCGAGAGCAGGCCGCGGACCTTGACCGGAAATTCTCCCTCCGGGTCGCCATGGCTCTCGACTTGTTGCGGAGCGAAGCTGATCTCGGGAAAGCGCGGGGCCTCGAGGACGCTGGATGTCATCTTTGCGTCGCGCAAAGTCTCTCCACTGTTGCCGCTGGATGCATCGACGATGATAATTCCGTCCATTTTGCCGGTTGCCGGGGAGACCCGAATGAAGCCGCGCTTTAGTCTGAACGTCCCATGAGTGTCATGAGGCCAGCCGGTTAGCGAGAAAGCGATTGCAGTCCTGGCCGGATCGAGTTCCAGCACGGCCACTTTCCCCTCTGGTATGGGGCCAAACGCCATCGCGAGCGGACATAACAGCGCAATCAGGGTCAAGGCGAGTGGCGGCAGGGACAGGCCTACTGATGGGATCCTCATGACTATCTATACCAAGTTTCCATCTGTGAAGCGGGCCCCAGTTTCCAAGCCGACCTCGAGGCCACGCTGCCGAGCGTCGACCGCAGCGGCAAGTCCGACGGGCTCCGCCAATCACGACGACAGGGTCCAGTGTCATCCACTTACCACCGAATAAGAATCAATTCGCTGCAAAATCCCGGTCCCATTGCGGCAAGTAGACCGAGCGTACCGGGCTTAGGCCGACATGACGTCATCGTCTCTTCCAGGACGAGTAATACGGACGCCTACGATATGTTGCCGTGTCGGCGCAAACTGTCCGACGATAGCTTGAGGTCGCGGTGGGAAAGCCCCAGCGCGACCTCTACCGCCTCCAAAATCTTCGGGCCGCCGGTATGGATAACCCAGTTGCCGATATCGCCGCGGCTAAGACCGAACTCGGCTAGAAAAGAATCTAGATCCGCGCCCAAGCGCTGCTGGACAAGCTCCGGCAGTTTGGGAGAGAGAACCACTCGGAAGCCCTTTTCAGAAATGTCCCAACCCATGATCTCTTCGGAATCGGGATAGAAGATAGAGCGCGTTGCGAGAATCACAGGTCCGGCAGACACCCTCTGCGCGCCAACGACAATCACTGCCGCTGCCCCATCACCAAACAGACCTGCCGAGATTTGATTTTGTGTCGACACGTCGTCGCGCTGCAGCGTCAGCGAACAAACCTCGACCGCCAGCAGCGCCGCGGCCTGGGTCGGGTAGGCCCTCACGTAGTCAGCCGCACGGGTGAGGCCCGCCGCTCCACCGACGCAGCCCAGGCCAAAGATTGGCGTCCGCTTGATATCAGGCCGCAGTTTCATCCGGTTGATCAGACGCGCGTCCAGTGACGGACTTGCCACTCCGGTTATCGAAACGACAAAGAGGGCGTCAAGGTCGCGGCGGGTCAAACCAGCCCGCTCCAACGCGCCGTCTATTGCTTTTTCGCCGAGCTGCTCAGCGGTCTCCATCCAGGCGTTGCTGGACTTACCCCACGTATCGAAGCGTTCATAATCCGGAATTGAGTAGGCAAGGTAGCGATAGTCAACACCGGCGCGCGAATGCAAGCGCGTGAGAAGCTCAGGCCGCTGGAGCTTCTCACCCCAATAGGCCCGCAAAGCCTCGGTAATTACATATTGATGATAGCGGTGCCGTGGAAACGCGCCCGCTGCTCCTGCGATCTTCATTCTTCACTCTTCAAATGGAAATTGCGCACTATTCTTCGAGCGGTCGAGCTTTTCTCGAAGAATGTCGAACAATACTTTACCGGGCAGGCTCCCGCGATCGATAAGCCTAAAATCAAAATTCCAATGCCCTATGACCACGCTAAACCGCGATTTACTCGGCGCTCATCTGCCAGTCCGTTAAAAGATAGACGGGGTTCCAGCTTTGGTATTCATATTTCAGAAGACGCAAATGCCTTGCCATCGATCGCCAGACTAAATGGCATCGAAGTTCATCCCTTTGCCATACTGCGTCGACTGGCAATCGTAGTTCTGTCCGAAAATTTGAACGTTGCTGTCCGAAATTTCGGACAGCGCGAGCAGCCTGGGCCGTGTCGCAGTAGCGAAGGCTCTATTTGTTAGCGTAAGTTGAATCCGGCGATGTTCAATGCCGGCGGCATGCGATCTGCTTGTGTCGGCGAACCTGGCGGAGGATTGTCGATGGATGATCCACGCTTAAACCGGGCGGCGTTCGGTTGAGCATCCTAACAGGGTGCGGAGACACTAGCTTTCAGGCAGTTGCGATGATGTTCACTTTCAGCACCCTGCTAAGGATTAGGCGAGCGCAAAATACTGTTTACTGTTTAGTCGATCCAATTGGCCCGGGTTAATGTCGGAAGTCACGGAACGGAAAGTGGTTTGAGACATCGAAGGCGGGTCAGTGAATTACGATGTCGGCAAGACGCTTACTTTCAGGTATTCGCTGCTCACATCGGCCAGCACTCGGCTCCCAAATCGGGAAGGCGTAGCTTGTAACTGGTAGTTCCCGCGCATACCTGCAATGCTCCACGCACGAATTCGTCTCGCCCAGCGCCGGCAACCCGATAGCCGGAGATATGGAATGGATTGTTGGTAACAACGAAAATGGAAATTCATGAACTCTGGCGTCGGACACGGCTATCTCCCGCAGCATCCGGCGCGAGACCTTGACTCGATGAAGGATCGGCCTAAAGAAACGGGGGGCGCTAATCTGCACGGTGGCCACAATCGCTGGATATAAGCGCGCTCTGGGATACTGGCCGCTCAGTACCCTGGCGCGGACAATCGGCCTTGGCAATTCCGATGTCGTGTCAAGCGACTCCTAGTCTTTTCACCGTCAAGAACGTCTTTTTGCACTCCTTAATCTGTTTCTAATCGGTGCGCTCTTTGTATTACAGGCGTTCGCCAGATTCGTTCGCGGCAGGCCCGCAGCCGGCGTCGTATGGGTTCTCGCCTTTGGCTTGGTGGGACAAGCGGCCCACCTTGCATGGTTGAACTGGTGGACCGCACCGTCGCCAGCAAAGCGGAGGATCTTTACGTTCTGGGCGCTCGGATTCAACTCAGCACTCGCGTTTGTGCTTACCTTCATCACCATAAAGGGTGACACAGGGTACTACGCTCTTATGCTGCTACCGGTGCTCGAAGCTGCATTCAGGCTTGGGCTTGCTGGCACTATCGCGGTAGTGGTGCTGGCGGACTTCATCAGTTTCCTCGGCGCGTATGGGTTGGTATTTGGCGAGTACATCGAAGCCGGCGCAATGTCCGTGATTTATACAATAATGGGCGTTCTGGTATGGCTCCTGGTCAACAACCTCCGTGAGCGCGAGGCGCAATTCGTGCGCAGCCGCGAGGAACTTGAACGGACCCGCCAGCAGTTGCTCTCCGAAGAAAAGCTGGCGGCGGTGGGTCGACTGTCCAGAGCAATCGCACACGAAATCCGAAATCCGGTCGCAATGATTGCCAGTTCGCTGGCGACTGCCGCGCGCGCCGGCCAGGACGAAGCAGAACGCAATGAAATGTTCGCAATCGCATCCAAGGAAGCCGCACGTCTTGAGCGGCTTACTACTGATTTCATGGTTTATGCTCGTCCGCGCGCTCCGCAAATCGACCATGCCAACGTCGCCGACATGCTCAAGTACGTCGCCAGCGTCGCGCGAGCTCACGCGGCCAATGAAGGCGTCGCAATCGATGTGAACGCGGACCCTGACCTGGAAGGCGACTTCGACGCAGGGCAGGTCCAGCAGGCGCTCTTGAACCTGGTTCTGAACGCAGTGGACGCATGCCACCCCGGTGACGCGGTCAGCCTCAAGGCTCAACGAAACGGCAGCGCCGCCGCGATACGGATCGATGTGATCGATCCAGCCGGTCCGATCCCAGGGGACACTGTCGATCGAATTTTTGAGCCGCTATTTACCACCAAACAGGGAGGAAACGGGCTGGGTCTCGCAATCGCCCGCAATATCGTCCGCGCGCATGGCGGCGACATCGTACTGAGAATCAACGAGCCGCAACTGGTATGCTTTTCGATCGAAATTCCCGCGCATCCTGTTCGACTAAATAGCGCGGACGGGAACCACCATGGGCAAGATATTGATCGTAGATGACGAGCCGCACCTGCGGCGGATCCTGACCTCCAATCTGAACCATGGAGGCCACGAGGTGATTGAGGCGTCCG
>DASZGF010000100.1:0-3658 GCA_035939115.1 Binataceae bacterium (SeqCode) | reverse complement strand
AGCCGGTTGAAGAGCTCGCGGTCGCCGAGCAGGTAGCGGCAATCGAGCAGGGAGACGGTGAACTCGACGTTCGTGGGATCGAAGCGGTCGCACTCGGTCAGGGTGCGGGTTGTGGGGCTGACCTTCATGCGCAGGTCCCAGAGTTCCTGCGAAAAGCGCCGGATGGAATCCTTGTAGGTCGGCTCGGCGTCACCGTTGGCGTGAAGAAACAGAATATCGACATCGGAGTGCGGAAACAGCCAGCCGCGGCCGAATCCGCCCAGCGCCACCAGAGCGAAGCCGGAAGGGCCGTGCTCCTCAGGAGAGATGATTTGCAGCCAGAGTTTTTGGACGATGGACTCCACCAGGCGGGTACGTTGCTGGAGGGCGGCACGCCCGTCGCCGGTGGCAGCAAATTGCTGCTGGATTCGGGCCGATTCTTCCGTGTACAGATCCCGCAACTCGCTGCTCAGTGAGGCTGTCGACATACTCCATCCCAGGATTTCTGGCTGCCTGCCGGGCATGGTACGGATCGGGGGAGGCGGTTCCGCGGGCTGTTCTCCATTCAATTCTAGAGCGCGCCTTCGCCGCGCTCGTCGTTGCGAATGCGGATGGCTTCATCCACTTTCGAGAGAAAAATCTTGCCGTCGCCGATTTTGCCGGTGCGGGCGGCGGTGACGATGGCCTGCACGGCCTTCTCGACGATCGCGTCGGGCAGGACGGTTTCGAGCTTCATCTTGGGGATGAGATCGACGGTGTACTCGCGGCCGCGATAGAACTCGGTGTGGCCTTTCTGCCGGCCGTGGCCGCGCACCTCGAGGACGGTCATGCCTTCCACGCCGATTTCGTGAAGAGCGTCTTTGACCGCTTCCAGCTTGGAGGTTTGGATGATGGCTTCGATTTTGATCATGGGCGTTGTGCGAGACTCCGTTGGCAGTGCGCGAAATCGATGGCGAAGCAACCCATCATGCGGTGACCTCCCAGGAGTAGCCTTCCTCGCCATGTTGGGTCAGGTCGAGGCCCTGGACTTCCTCGTCCTCGGTGACGCGCAGGCCGATGGTGACATCGACGATCTTGAGGATGATGAGCGTTCCCACGATGGCGAGCACCCACGCGATGATGACGCCGACAGCCTGATTCAGCAACTGATGGGCGTTGCCGTCGATGAGTCCTGAGGGCAGGGGATTTCCCTGGGCGTCTTTGAAGATGGGATTGACGGCGGAGACGGCGAAAACCCCGGTCAGCAGCGCGCCGAGAGTCCCACCGGCGCCGTGGACGCCGAAGGCGTCGAGACTGTCGTCGTAGCCGAAGCGCGCTTTGACGGTGGCGACCATGAAGAAGCAGAAGGCTCCAGCGATCAGGCCAATCACGATGGCGGGCATGGGGCCGACGAACCCGGCAGCGGGCGTGATGGCCACCAGCCCCGCAACCGCTCCGGAGATGGCTCCCAGAGCGCTAGGTTTGCCGTTGCGGATCCACTCGGCGCCACTCCAGCCGATCACGGCGGCGGCGGCGCCAAAATGGGTCGCGACAAAGGCGCTGGTTGCGAGGCTTCCCGCAGCGAGAGCGCTGCCCGCGTTGAATCCGAACCATCCTACCCACAACAGACAGGCGCCGACGAAGCTGATCACAACACTGTGCGGGGTCATCGCTTGTTTCGGATAGCCCACGCGTTTGCCGAGATAGAGAGCGCACACGAGCGCGGATACACCCGAGGTGACATGGACGATGGTGCCGCCGGCGAAATCGAGACAGGGGAAGCGGCCGCCTAGCGAGGCGTTCAGCAATCCGCCCTTACCCCACACCATGTGCGCCATGGGGCTATAGACGATCAGCGACCACAACACCATGAAGAAGAGCATGGCGCTGAACTTCATGCGTTCGGCGAAGGCCCCGGTAATGAGCGCGGGGGTGATGATGGCGAACATCAGCTGATAGACCATGAAGGTCTGGAGCGGAATGGTCGCGGCGTAGTCAGGATCGGGCTGGGCGCCGACGCCGCGGAGAAAGAGATTGTGGAATCCCCCGATGAAGCTGCTCCCCGATCCGAAGGCGAGACTGTAGCTGACAATGGCCCAAAGCATCGTGATGACCGCCATCATGGCGAAGCTTTGCACCATGGTAGCGAGAACATTTTTCTTGCGGACGAGGCCTCCGTAAAAGAGGGCGAGGCCGGGGCCGGTCATCATCAGGACAAGGGCCGAGCTGGTGAGCATCCAGGCGTTGTCGGCGGAACTCTTGGCGTCAGCAGCGGCTTGCTCGAGCTTCGCCAGCCGGGCATTGTCAGAACCGGCGGGAGCCGAGGCGTTCTGCGCCAGCAGGGTCGGACTCACGAGAAAGAGGGCGATGAGGAACCCGAGGACCCGCCAATTTCGCATCAGTGCCTGGCTCCGAAGGAAAGGATCGAATGCACGCCCAAATCTAACTGCTCGCCGGGGCGACGCGGAAATCGAAACTATTTATGGAGGCAATCAGGAAACGTTATGGGCCCGCGGATCGCCGAACGAATCCACAGATGACCGGGTATTTTCGGCGGGGTTTCCAGACCCCTCCAGAATCAGGGTGGTTATGAAATATCTGGTTGACAGGGAAGGACTTTTGCCTGCATGATTATTCATCAGACTGAATAAATATTCATCATGCGCAAAGCGGCACGGCAAAAGACGATTCTGGAGCTTCTTCACAAAGGCCCCATCGAAAGTCAGGAAGAGTTGCAGGGATTTCTGGCGAAGCGGGGGTTCGATGTGGGGCAAGCGACACTCTCGCGGGATATCCGGGAGTTGGGCCTGGTAAAGACTTACGACGGCTACATGCCGGCAAACGGCGCGGCGGTGGCCGAACCGGTGTTGCCGTCGGTGTCGCGCCTGGTGCGCGAGTTCGTGGTGGAGGTGCGGCTGGCGCAGAACCTGCTCGTGCTCAAAACCAGCGTTGGCAGTGCGCAGCCGGTTGCCGCGGCGATGGATGCAGAAGACTGGCCGGAGGTGGTCGGGACACTCGGGGGCGACGACACCATCCTGGTGATTTCCCAAGACAATAGGACGGCGCAACAGCTAGCACGCCGGATTGAAGGGATGCTGGCGTAAGTGGGGACCAAGCTGAAAACCGCTGTGCTCGGTGCAACCGGCTACTCCGGTTTCGAGTTGACGCGCCTTCTTCTGCAGCATGAAAAATTGCAGAAGCCGTTGCTATTGAAGCGCGAGTCGGGAAGAGGCGGTGGTGATCTGGCGGAGTCGTTTCCGGCGTTGAGCGGGAACGGGGGATATCCGCTGGAGCCGTTCTCGATGGAGAAGCTCAAGCAGGCGGGTGTGGATTTGTTGTTTCTGGCCACACCGCATGAGTTGTCACGGAGCCTGGTGCCGGAGGTGTTGGGGGCGGGAGTCCGGGTGATCGATCTGAGCGGCGCGTGGCGGCTGCGACAAAAGGAGCACCGGGCGGTGTACGGTTTCGAGGACGTCGATGGGAAGGCTGCCCAGGAGGCGATGGAGAACGCGGTTTACGGGCTGCCGGAAATGCATGGCGACGCGATCGCAGACGCGATGCTCGTGGCGAATCCGGGATGTTATGCGACGTCGGTGATCCTGGCGTTGGCGCCGCTGGTTCAGGCGAACCTGGTAGATCGGAGCCGGGGCGTGATTTCCGATTCGAAGTCGGGAGTTTCGGGGGCAGGGAAGGAAGCGAC
>DASZGF010000099.1:0-3932 GCA_035939115.1 Binataceae bacterium (SeqCode) | reverse complement strand
ATTGCGACGCTTGCTCCAACATCGCCGTCGCCGCCTCTCCCTCCCCTGCCAGCGCCTCGAAATGGATAAGCTGTCCGAGCCGTTCGTTCCAATGCGAGTTGTACCTGAAATTGACCACCGCGGTGACGCGCGCCGCCAGCTTGCCGCCGCGACGCGCCATAAACGGCATCATGTCGAGATGCGCGGCGATTGCAGCGCGCCCCGAGAGCAGATCGATCTCGTTCTGAACGTCGGGCGGCCACCAGGCCTCCCGCTCGCCATAGACCAGGAACGGGAGCCCCGCGAACTCGCTCATCGCGTCCCGTCCCGTAACCGTTTCTATGCTGATGCCATCCCCGCGCATCGAAGCCCACCTTGTTCCCCGGACAATCGGCTCCTCAACCGAAGCGGGGCAACTATCGGGCACTATAAGCGTTTTAGTTGGAAAAGCCATTAGCCGACAAGCGCAGTACTTTTCTGGACGCGGAAGTTATCGGCCCAACGGTCATGCGTATCAGATCGGCCAGCTTTCGATCTTGAGACCCGGCACCCTGCGAAACTCCGCTAGATTGTGCGTCACGAGCGTAGCCTTTTCATGGATTGCATGCGCGGCAATCATGGCCATGAGGAGGAAAAGAACCGCCACGGTAGGCCGGCGCTACGCAAGATGCGGAAGCAGGCGATCTTTGAGGGTCCGCGCCGGCCTATTTCGCGGGCGAATTTTTCAGGAACTGCTCGGCGGCTGAGGCGAGGCGTTCGTAAAAGGGCTTGCCAAAGGCGGTCTCGATCGCGCCGCGGCATTCGACGTACATCGGATCGCCCGCCTGTTGCAGCAGGCAGGGCAGCTTGAGCGACTCCTTGGGGTTGGCAAACATCCGCTCGACCTCTTCCGAGGTCGCGGTCAGCAGCATCTCGCCATTTTCGAAGCGGAACACCACCAGCGGAAAAAGAATACATGTAGTAGGCTTTATCGACTCGATCGGCAATCCCTTTTCCAGCGCCAGCGCATGCAGGCCGCACCAGAGCTGACCAGCCTCGTCGCGATAGGAGAAGACGCAGCGGCCGTCCTCCTTGAGCAGCTCGATAGTGTTGCGGTCGTCGAAAAAAGTTGAGATGTCACGGTCAGGCTTGACCCGCGCGGGATCCTTGCGTCTCAGGAATTCGACCACCTCGGCGCCCCGGCTGGTAATTCGATCGCGCTCGGCGAGCGTAACCTCGACGAAGTATTCCTCGCAGCACGACTCCACGCCCGCGGGCCGATCCACCATCGCGCAAGTCTTGCTGTCGCAGCGAAAGCGGGTGGCAAACAGCGCGTGCGCGTCCACCATCACTCCCGCGACGTTGACCAACTCGCCCCGCTCCTTCAGACCGCTGGTATAACGGCGCCAGGGCTGCTCTTCGTAATCGCGCAGCCATTCGATCAGGGCGGGGTTGGTTTCGATACGATCGCTCATGGCCACATCACCGTCAGAATTGATTTGCGGCGAATGTAGCATGCCTGCGCAACCAGGCTAAGGAGGCGCCTGAAGGTCAGTCCACAGGCAAGCGAGCCAAAGCGGTTTCAGTCGCGACTTGCGGCGGCTTCGAACAACGGCAGCGGCAACTGGCGCTGGCGGCCGCGGTCGGGAACTTCGACCGGATATTTGCCGGTGAAGCAGGCGTCGCAGAAGCCGCCGGTGGAGGGATGACCATCAAAGGAGTACAGGCCCTCCCAACTCAGGTAGCCCAGCGAATCGGCGCCAATGAAGTTGCGGATTTCCTCGATCGATTGATGGGAAGCGAGCAGTTCCTCGCGGGTCGGCGTATCGATACCGTAAAAGCAGGAATGGGTGGTGGGCGGCGCCGCGATGCGCATGTGGATCTCACGCGCTCCGGCCTGCCGTAGCATCGGAATCACCTTCTTGAGCGTGGTGCCGCGCACCAACGAATCCTCCACCAGCACGACGCGCTTGCCCTCCAGCACCGCCGGCACCGGGTTGAACTTGATCTTGACGCCAAAATGGCGGATCGCCTGCGCCGGCTCGATAAACGTGCGCCCCACGTAATGGCTGCGGATCAGTCCGAATTCGAACGGCAGACCCGCTTCCTCCGCGTAACCGAGCGCCGCGGGAACCCCGGAATCGGGCACCGGCACAACCACGTCGGCGGCGACCGGACATTCACGCGCCAGCGCGCGTCCCTGCTGCTTGCGCACCTGGTAAACATTGCGGCCGAACACCGTCGAATCGGGGCGCGAGAAATAGACGTACTCGAAGATGCAGCGTTTGGACGGCATCGTCGGGAACGGCCGGATAGATCGCATGCCGGTCTCGTCGATGATAACGATCTCGCCCGGCTCGACCTCGCGCACATAATCAGCCCGCACCAGGTCCAGCGCGCAGGTTTCCGAGGCCACCACGGTGGCGTTCTTCAACTTGCCAATGACCAGCGGCCGAAAGCCATATGGGTCGCGCGCGGCGATCATCTGGCGCTCGGTCAGGAACAGCAGCGAGTAAGCGCCGCGTATTTGTGACAGCGCGTCGACCACGCCGTCGACCAACGTTGCGGCGCGGGAAGCGGCAACCAGGTGGATAATGACTTCGCTGTCGGAGGAGGACTGGAAAATCGCGCCGCCCCGCTCCAGCCCCTCGCGCAACTCGGCGAAGTTGACCAGGTTGCCGTTATGCGCGACCGCCAGACCGCCCCGCGCATATTCGACTACCAGCGGCTGGCAGTTCTTGAGCGTAGTCGATCCGGTGGTGGAGTAGCGGTTGTGGCCGATCGCCAGGGTTCCCTCCAGGCGCTGGATCACCTCGCTGTTGAAGATGTCCGCAACCAAGCCCATCCCGCGATGGCTGATCAGCGTCTTGCCGTTGGACGAGACGATGCCGGCCGACTCCTGCCCGCGATGTTGCAGGCCGTAGAGTCCCAGGTACACCAGGTTGGCGGCCTCCGGATGGCCATAGACGCCGAAGACGCCGCACTCCTCGTGGAATACGTCCAGGTTGGATTCTTCCACTTCGATTTCGGCCGAAAGCTCGGTCTGCAACAAACTAGCCATGCCCCTGAATCCTCCTGGGCAACGCCTGTTCGTAAATGGCCCTCAGTTCGGCCACATCGACTTTGATATCCGCCTCGATCCTCAAAACCGGATCGTCGGACACCGTTCCAATCCTGCGGCATCCCAAACCGCGTCCCGCAACCATCTGTTCGACTCTGGCAACGGCCTCGGGCGCCATCGACAAAATCACGCTGGAGGGTCCTTCGCCGAACAGATTGACGGCCGGGTCAGTTCCCGCGACGCTCAGCTCGACGGCGGCTCCAAGGTCGCCCGACGGGCTGAAACAGCTCTCGGCCAACGCTACCGCGAGGCCGCCGTCCGATACGTCATGTGCTGAGCTTATCAGTCTCGTCTCCGCCAGCGAAACCAGCACGTCGATAAGCGCCCGTTCCTTCTTGAGATCAATCGCACCCAGCCCGTTCCCGCCGCCGAAGAGGGCATCATATTCGCTCGCCGCCAGCGTGGGGACTCCGGTACGAAGCAGCAGGATCACGTCACCTGGACGGCGGAAGAACTGGCTCCGGCAATTGTTCACATCGGCCAGCAGACCGACCATAGCCAGGGTCGGAGTGGGCGGTATCGCGCGTCTTTGAGTCTCATTATAGAAGCTCACGTTGCCGCTTACTACGGGGGTCTCCAACGCCTGCGCCGCGTCGCGAATTCCGTCCACCCCGCGCACGAACTGCCACATGATTTCGGGACGCTCCGGATTACCGTAATTAAGGCAGTCGGTAATCCCGACCGGCCGGGCCCCCGTGCAGGCCACGTTGCGCGCGACCTCCAGGGTAACCGCCATCGCGCCGAGATAGGGATCCAGTGCGCAAGCGCGTGGATTGGAATCCACCGCCAGCGCCAGGGCGCGGCGCGAACCCTTGATTCTGAGCACCGCGGCGTCGCTGCCCGGCTCGATCAC
>DASZGF010000098.1:0-3161 GCA_035939115.1 Binataceae bacterium (SeqCode) | reverse complement strand
TCGCATCTCCTGGATTTCGGACATTAGCCGTTCAAGTCTATCGATCGAATGTGATGTCAACCGCGCCAGTGAAGACTTGGTCCGTTCAGTATCGTCCTCGATCTGAACTGGGAGCTCGTCCAAAGCCGACTGCGCGGGCAGTGACTTATCATCAGCGACTGGCGCGGATGTTGGAGCGCTCATTCGACCTCTCCTACTCTGAATTCCAGACCGAATGGTATTTCCAGTTTGGTTAATGATTTCTTTACCGCGCAGCTTCAAATTTTTCTACGCCATGACCATGGAAATCATTGCGGCGGGGCCCATTTAGAAGCGGGGCGGACCTTCGTCCCTAAATCGAGCGAACCGCTGATAAGCTCTTGATGGTCTGTGTGCCGGCGGCGCGCCGTATCGCGATCCTGACCGGCCGCCCGCCTCGAAGGTGTATTTCCGCGATGACGAGACGCTGCGCTTCGCCGATGCCAGCGGGAAGTGGTTGCCAAAGCTAACGATCCGGAGCACGCGTATCGTCTTGCGGCCTGCTGGAATGCATTCCTTCAGGCAGAGACCACAGAAATTGAGCGGATCGACGATGGGCTGTGGGACATGAACGATGTGCTGCTGGCCGGCGCCGGTTGGCACGTTCTTCAGCCCGAGCAAGCTTCGCCATGACTTCCTGCAGCACAAAGACGCGGACCGCGGCGCTCAGTGCCAGTACCCGAGGGCGTCCAGGTCCTTGGTACGGTAACAGCCGATGCGTACGGTCGATCTCGGCCAATAACTTGCCGATTTCTGCACCGGCGGGAAGTTGGCGTTTCCGCGGCATGCGCTACTCTAATACCCGACATGAAGCAGTACGTACATAACGTTAAGCTCAGCGGACGCGAGACCTCGATTAGCCTGGAACCCGAATTCTGGGAACAATTCCGGCTGATCACGATGGAACGCAGGACCACGATCGCCATTCGTGGGCATCGGCTCAACAGCGGTCTGGCGATGACGGAATTCGCAAGATCGGTGAGACCGGCTCGCCGGGCCCGATACGCTGGAGCTGGCGCGGGGCGTACACCGACGCGAACCTACGCGCAGCGAACTGGTGTCGGTCCGCCGAGGACGCCCACCAGGACGTTGGCCACGCGGGGCACATCCGAGGGATCGGCCGTTTAGATCGACAACATCGCCCATTTGCTACCTCCGCTCATGCGCACGGTTCAGACCGGCTGAACGGCACGGAACCCGAATGACGGAGCGTGCCCGGGCGCGAGCCCTCCCGCCAGCAGGACGAGGATGCTTTGACCGGGAAAATAGGCCGATAGTTCGGGGTTCACCCAGGTATCGACCTGGCATCGCTGCGATAGTGCCTGGGCTGCCGCAACGAACTCAGGATGGAATACGCCGTCTCTGAATACGTGATTGTAGGGCTGCGAGATGATCGCACTGTTGTGCCAACCGTGCGGCTTACGTGCTCCGCGCTGGTAGAAAATGGCTCCATGGTCGTATAGCGGCGTGACGAGTGCCCACTCGTCGTGTGGCGGCCAGTTTCCGCCTTTGGCGAGTTTCCACTCGCCTCCAAACACGGCTGGCAGCAGCTCACCGGCTATGGCGCCGGTCGCTTCCCTGTGTGCCGCACACAGGCCACACTTGCGCCGGTCCTTGAAATTGCGCTCGGTATGGCGGCCGTTGTAACGGGCGGCTTCAGCAACGGCGGCAGTGAGCTGGGGGTATGTCGGCGGCTTGTCGGGGATTGGCGTTTTTATTTGCAGCGTCAATTTGGGCGCTCGCTCTACCAGCCCTTTCTTGAGCAGCCACTTGAGAACACTCGCGTTGGGCTTCCGGTCGCAGTTCGCACTGGGCTGGAATGCGAACGAACAGACGCCGCCCCGCCGCCAATCCGGCTTCGATCTGGTCCCGTGGTTTGTCCACTCTCTGGTCGCGATGTGCTTGGCGATTATGTAGCGCAGCTGCCAGATTTCAACCGGAGTGGTCTCACCCTTGTTGCCGAGTTCTACGAGCTTCCCGCTTCGATTATAGAGCTTCGCGCCGGATGCGATGATCGCATCGGCGAGTTCATCGTATGGGCTGTTTGTCGGCAAACCTTCTGGGGAAGGGGGCTGCCACGTCCACTCGTGCAGCCGCCTGCCGTGGAGGTCGAGCTGCTCCCGTTCGGCCTGAATGATGCCGTCGCCCATGACGAGCCTCCACTTGCTCAGGATAACCCTTTTTTCGACCGGGCTGAGGCGTTTTCAGTGGTGAATTCGCCTGGGACGTCCCTGCGCCATCGCACCCAGCGCCACCGCTAGGGCAGCACGGGGCCCTCTGTTCGTGCGGAGCATCGTCCGCACAAAAGGGTCGCGGTGTACGGCCGCCCGCCGGTGCCGCGCCCTGCGCCGCCAGTGCGGCGCCGAGCGCCTGCTCTCTGCCGGTGTTGGGTGCCCGCTTGGGCAGCCCCGCTGGACTGTCGGGGCGGGAATTGAGTATCCTTCGCTGATATGTGGACAGCTAAAATCGAGTATCTTTTCGTCGATTTTGGAAAAATCGACTGGCTGATAATCCGATTGAACATGCCACCCGCCGGCCTGTTGCAGCACGTCATTCATAACCTTGATCAGGTACGATAATCCGCACCCGGCGGCGCTGAACCCGCCAGCGGCGCGCGTACTTAACGCTCATGAACAATTACTTGGCTTGCCCGCCTCCCCGAGGATCGTCAGCGAACACTGGCGATCGTGGGAAAGCGCCCGTAGATCCTACACTCCCCAAGGCCCATGCTGCTTCAGTCCCAACTGACGCGCGGCTAGTGTAGTTTCTACAGGGTTTCCCCCCTGCCCCCAGAGGGCCGGCCACGAGCAAATTGTTATCACTATGGCCCCCAGGACAAAAAAGGCCCCGCGCCGAAGTGCGGGGCCAAGGATCAATGCCATCCATGAAACCCGCGCCGCAGAGGGGGCGATAGCGCGGTCCCAAGGATATGCAGGCTTGTCTAATCCGATTCGCCAGCGCTGGCGAATAGTCGCCACGAAAAAAGCCCCGCGCCGAAGTGTGGGGCTCAGTTATCAAGAGGCGCTCTGTGCAAAGGGGAGCACTCCCTACACAAAGCGCCTTAGGTCGAACACCGCAAGTCCGTTCCGGTCGGTGACGATCGCCTCGCCGTCAATGAGGCATGAGCGTGCCGGCAGAGCAGC
>DASZGF010000097.1:0-6172 GCA_035939115.1 Binataceae bacterium (SeqCode) | reverse complement strand
TGGTGGCTCTGCTTGGCGTGATTACGGTCGGGATACTGCCGGGCCTGGGTATCGCCGTTGTTCTCTCACTGCTTCGATTTATCTGGGGCGCCAGTTATCTTTTCCTCTCCCGCCTCGGCCCAGTACCGGGCAAGGAGCACTCCTACGAAGTAATCGGTGGGTCTTCCGACTGGGGTTCCATTCCAGGCCTCGAAATTTTGCGTCTGGATGGTCCCTTATTTTTTGCCAATGCTCTTCGCTTCCGCAATGAGGTGCGCCTTCTGCTTTCTGACAGCACCCCGCCGAACGCCATTCTGCTCAATCTTCACGCCAATTTCGGAATTGATCTGTCCTCCACCGATACGCTTTTGGGCTTGGTTGCCGAGGCGGAAAAAACCAACACCGAGATCCTGTTTGCCGAGCTACAGGATCCGGTGCGGCTCATGTTCCGGCGTTCCGGATTGCTGAGTCGCGTCGGAGAGAACCGCTTCTTCCCGACAGTGGACGACGCGGTACAAGATTATCTCAATCGGCGGGTGGCGGCCCGTCATGCGGGAGTTGCCGCCGGGTACCCCTCTGCCGCCGGATCGGGATAAGCTAAAGCGATCTTAATGGGCCGGAGGCGCCACGCTCTCAAAGATGCCTGACTTGCTTAACGTCCATGGCCGCTCCAGCTCCTCGCTGATCGCCTCGATCCGGGCCGCGATCTCTTTGAGTTTTTTTCGCTGAACCCAGGACCGACCTTCCAGCATGGTGGTGATTTCCCTAAGTTCTTCAGTCGCGGCCTCAAGACGACGTTCTCGCTCGGTAATATCGAGACCTACCCTCAAGACTTCCTTTACCTGACCTCGATCATCGTAAATGCCTTTGTTGGCCCAGAATGTCCAGACTTTCTCACCGTTGCGCAGGACGTTCTGATTGACACTGAAGGCATAGCGATCGGGGTCGCGCCTCAGCCCATCCAAAAAGCTGGCCAGATCACGGCCTTCAAACCCGGTAGCGGGCGTCAGCGTGCCGAGCACCGGTTTGCCGAGGATCTCCTTGGCGGAATATTCGAAAAAATCTTCCCCATAGTGATTGAGAAAAGTGATTTTGCCGTCAGAGTCCAGGCTCAAAATAATGGCACTGACGTTGTCCAGCAAAAATTCGCAACGGTCTTGCGCAGTCTGCCGTTGCGCCTTGCCGGCGGGCGATGGCTCGTCGGCAAGCGCTCGAATAGGGACCGGTGCCGCAATCAAAACCAGAGTGACCACCAAGCCCCAGAAAGTCGTCGGGACGAGCGGGCCGAAGGTCTCTGCTGTCATTCCTTTGCTCCTGTCCTTGAATGGGCGAGCCCGACTGATCCAAGCGCTCGCCGAGCCCGGGAAAAAATTGGGGCGGCCGCTCGCGCCCCTATCGCTAACGCGATCGGTTCCCGCGCCGCTTCCGCCAGAGGCGTGCCGACGCCAGCCCGGCGAGGCCGACCCCGAGCAGCAAAAGCCCCGACGGCTCGGGTATCGTAGCTGCAGAGATGTCAAGGGTGAAGCTGTTGGCGTGCGCCCCGGTGCCCCACGTTCACAATAGGTTCCAGGCGCCGCGTCGAGGCTCGCAAAGGTTTGGTTCAGATAGGTCGAGGTGTCCGACAAAGCATTGCCGGAGATATAGCTTGCGGGCACGACAAGAGATCAGATCTACGCCGACGATGTCTCCGCCGCCGCTACTGGCAAAAGGTTTCACCTCCCCGATGATTGGGGCTGCGCGTATAGTCGGTTGACCACAGCCTGACCCATCCTTATCGTAGTTGGCAGAAACATCGCATCGAAGCTTGGCGGGAGGGAAACATTGCAGCGGTTGTGCAAGCACCGGTGGGGCGGTTTGTTCGCCGTCCTGCTCGCAGCGCTCGCGATCGGCGCAGCACGCGTCGACACGATCTTTGTCACGATCCTTCCCGGCCAGATCGGCGAACACACCACCGCGGGGGCGGTGGTGAACGCCGCGCTGGTAATGGGCAGCTTTGAGGGAGACTTCCGATCGCGCCACATCGAAGACACACCAATAAGTAGGGTAATATTTAACAAATACAAACATTGGCACTCAAGCCCAGCTATTTAATGTATATGGCCGTGGAAATATTACCCAAGCTGGATCGATTTGCTGGAGTCCTCCCTATTCTGCGATGGCTGCCTCCTGGCTCTGAAGGTCGCATGGTGGCGAACCGCAGGCGCCTCGGAAAGCAGTCCATATCCGAGCAAGCGCCGCTCGGGTAAAATCGCGCATCGGCGCTTGTCGACAGGGCCGACCCTTACGCAAGGCTGCTGGGGTTTAGGGATGAACTCGAAAAGACTGGCGGGGGACCGGCGCGCCATCATTGCCGGCGTCGCCGGCAACGTGATGGAGTGGTACGATTTTAGCGTCTACGGTTATTTTGCGACGAATATCGGGCGCCACTTCTTCCCAACGCAAGACGCGGTCTCGTCGCTGATTGCGGCGTTTGGCGTATTCGCCGCGGGTTTTCTGATGCGGCCCTTGGGAAGTCTGGTCTTCGGCCACATCGGAGACAAGATGGGCCGCAAGACGGCGCTCACCGCATCGGTCGCGCTGATGGCAATCCCGACCTTTCTGATCGGGGCTCTTCCCACCTATCAGCAGATTGGGGTGACGGCCTCGGTATTGCTGGTTTTGATGCGGCTGCTTCAAGGACTTTCGGTAGGTGGAGAATATACGACCTCCTCGATATTTCTTGTCGAACGTTCAGCTGCCGGCCATCGCGGGTTTTTCGGAAGTTTTGCTGAGGTTGGCGCTTGCAGCGGTATTCTCCTGGGATCGGCGCTCAGCGGATTGGTGACGACCGTGCTCGACCGGGCGATGGTGGACAGCTGGGGTTGGCGCATCCCATTTCTGATCGGGGTCACGGTCGGCATCACCGGCCTTTACATTCGTCGACATGTGATCGAGGAGACTGGGCCGCAACGGCACCAGCCCGGAGCTGCGTCGCCGATACGCGAGGCCTTCACCGAATGGCGCACAATTCTCCGCCTGATCGGGCTGGGAGCCGTGGGCGCGGTCGGCTTCTACATGTCCTTTGTTTATATAACCACGTATCTCCGGCAAGTCGACCATACCGCCCAATCGACGGCGCTCGACATCAACACGATTGCGATGGCGGTGCTGCTGCTGCTATTGGCCCCTGTCGGTGCATTGTCCGACCGCTTTGGCCGGAAGCCCGTTTTACTTCTCGCGACGGGCGGCATGTTCTTGATGGCATGGCCGCTGTTCTGGATGCTGCATCACAATTCGCCTCTGGTAGTCCTTTTCGGGCAGATCGGGTTTGCCGTTCTGAGCGCATGTTTCTGGGGTACCATTCCATCGACGATGGTTGAGTTGGTGCCCGCGCGAGTACGCTGCACGGTGCTGTCAGTCGGCTACAACACGGGCATGGCGATCCTTGGCGGGCTCACGCCAATGGTTGCCGTCTACACGATCAAGCGGAGCCAGTACGATCTTTCGCCGGCGTTCCTGCTGATGGCAGCGGCTGCGATTTCCTTTGTTGTGGTCATCGCTTTGAGAGAGACCTACAAAATGTGGTTGCCGGGCACTGCTGCGGTGCCGGCTGAAGCTGCTTGAGCGCTTGTCCCGGTTTAACGGTCGACGCGCGTTTGGCGTTCCGATGAGCCGCTTCCAGCGCATCTGATTATTCATCCGCTGAATATCAGCCGGATCTCAGCGCTTTCACCGGAAGCGCGCGACTCCATCCGGTCCGGATAAACGCCAGTCAAAAAATCGGCCAATCCATAGGAAAAAGATTCTTCGTCCAGGAAAAAGTGCTTCCTGACGCCGACATTCGGCAGTGACAGCAGGGCTCCTTGGTAGCGCACCGCGACCGTCAGATCGAAATCGTTGTAGGTCATCCTCAAGGACGGCGATCCGATGATCAGGTCGGCATCGGCGAGATGCTGCATGACCTGCCCGGTCGAAGCGACTGCGCGATCAGCGACGTCTGCGGGGACCGACCATGCCCTGCCGCGGGCGCGCAACAGCCGCTCCAGGTCATCGATCGGTGTGTCCGACTTCTCGAACTCGAACGTTGCGCTGCGGGTCGCGCCAATTCGGAAGACCAGATTGAGCAAAAAGGCCGAGACGACCCCAATCGACATCATGCTGCCGGTAAACTGATGCACCAGCGGCACGGCCCGCGCGAAATACTCGGGAAATATCTCGCGGGAGAGCCCCAGCAACAGCGAAACACCGACGACGTAAGTGGCTCGGCTGTCGATGCTGCGTGAGAGAATGATCTGGATCCCGCCGGCGAGCATGAACGAGGCGGTAAACACCATCAGTGACCCGATCACCGGCTGCGGCATGATCAAGAACAGAGCGGGATATTTCGGAATGAACGCGAGCATGAAGAGGATCGCCGCACACGGATAAGCGATGTAGCGGCTCGTTGCCCCGGTGGCTTTGGCGACGCCAACCGGACCGACCGCACTATTCATCCCGATCACGCCCATCAGACCGCCGATGATGCATCCGATACCGTCGGCAACGATGCCGCCTTGGATCGATTTCAGCTCGGGCCGTTTCCAATCGAGATCGTTGATTTTCTGACAGGTGGTGATCACCCCGACGGTCCGCAGCATCGCGGCGGTTCCGGCCATCAGGAATGCCGGGATCAGGCGGAATTGAAAATCGTAGGCGAGATAATGCGGTTGCGGGATCGCGAAAATCGGTGCATCGACGAAGCTGTGCATCGAATCCGCGGGGACCAAACCCGCTGCGACGCTGGCCACCATGCCGACGACGACGCCGAGCAGCGAACAGATCAAGCGCGCGATGCCGCGACCCCAAACACTCAGCCCGCACATCGTCGCCAATGTCAGGCCGCTAACCATCAGGTGATAAGGAAAGGCCGGCCGGTGGATGTGCTCGACGCCTAGCAACTCGCCAATGCCGATGATACCGAGCTGGAGTCCGACAATCACGACGATGAACCCGCTGATCGCCGGCGGGAACAAAGCGCGCAGCTTGCGCAACAACCGGGCCAGGCCGATCTCGACCAAGCCGGCGAACATCGTCATCCCGAACACGGCCGGAAGCCCGCCGGTGCCGGCCGCCAGCACAGCGGCGCCGATATAGATCGCCGAGAATACCGGCGGCGCTAGATATCCCGAACCGACCGGACCCTTGCGCATGCTTTGCAGCACCGAGGAGATCGCCAAGGCGATCATCCCCAAGCTGAGCGCGCTGAGCGTCGCGGCATCGCCCGCGCCGGCCCGCCGGAAAACAATGACGATCAGGACCAGATTGACCGACAGCAGCATCGCATGCTGCATGCCGAGAACGACGAGGCGCGGCCATGGCGGCAGCTCGTCTACCGCATAAAGCAAGTCTTCCGGTCGGGTCATGGCAATTCAATCAGGAGCGGTACGTCTATTCTCGATCACCCTACGCTGACTATTCGCTCAAAGCGATAATCCTAGAGAAAGCGTCTGAGGATTGGCACTGCTGCGGCAGCGTGTGCGGCTGCATGGGATTGCGGCAGGTATGCCGCGCCGACGCGGAATGTCATTCGCGAAGGGCCGTGCGGCGAGAACTCTTCAGTCGATTAGACGGCGCGGCCAGTGCGGATGGTCGGCTCTTGGCACTTAAGAGATGATTGTTTTGAAGTGACGGCTGGTCAGCTCGCTGGGGTAAGGCTGACGATCTTGTTCTACCCAGGATCACCGTCGTGCAGCTCTGAACGAGTGATCTGGCCTCAACTGAGCGAATCGCCGCGAGGTAATCACTGACAGACAAACACCTTGAACGCGGCGAACAGCGCCTTTGGATCATATTGGCCTTGATAAACGGGCGGCGGGGCGGGGCCGCGCTTAAGCAGGAGGTGAACCGCTTCCCACGCGGTGCGGGCCGAGTATTCGATGGTGAAGGCTATATCCCGCGAAACCTCCACATACTGGCCGATGAGCCCGAGATTGGTCGCGCCCTCGGGAACCACGGGGGGCCTGTCGGTGCGGCTGCGCGGCATCCAGATGTTGTTCACATAGGGCATGTCGCAGGGGACGCAGATTGATGAGGCCTTGATCCTGTCCAATTGGTCGAACCGCAGTTGCCGCACCACTTCCTCCAGGATCTCCGCGCCTGTGCATGCATCCATGCGTTTCGGCACGTAATCGCCGTTGCGTTCCGGATACAAGCCGTAGCCCCACCAGACGTACGT
>DASZGF010000096.1:0-7952 GCA_035939115.1 Binataceae bacterium (SeqCode) | reverse complement strand
GTGATCCGGTGGTCCCGTATGGAAGGGCCATCGCTAATCGGACAAAAGGTACGCCGGGGATAACAGGCTTATCTCCCCCAATAGTTCACATAGACGGGGAGGTTTGGCACCTCGATGTCGGCTCGTCACATCCTGGGGGTGAAGTAGCTCCCAAGGGTTCGGCTGTTCGCCGATTAAAGTGGCACGCGAGCTGGGTTCAGAACGTCGTGAGACAGTTCGGTCCCTATCCGCCGTGGGCGTAGGATACTTGAGGGGTGCTGTCCCTAGTACGAGAGGACCGGGACGGACGCACCGCTGGTGTTTCGGTTGTGGCGCCAGCTGCATTGCCGGGTAGCCATGTGCGGACGGGATAACCGCTGAAAGCATATAAGCGGGAAGCCCTCCCCGAGATTAGGTATCCCGATCGTAAGATCCTAAAGGCCCCTTCTAGACCAGGAGGTTGATAGGCCAGAGGTGGAAGTACGGCAACGTACGGAGCTGACTGGTACTAATTGGCCGTGCGGCTTGACCATCCTCCCTTCGCATAAAAGTCAGCGAAGGTTTAGGTCCGCTTCGCTCCGGACTTAAGTAAGGTCTCGCCACACTCATCGCCGCACAAAGATACGAAGTACCTACTTTCAGTTGTCGAATATTAAGACTCGCCGCAATGCGGTGAGCAAAGTTTCCGGTCGCCATGGCGGAGGTGAAACACCCGTTCCCATCCCGAACACGGCAGTTAAGCCCTCCAGCGCCGATGGTACTGCGTGGTCGCCACACGGGAGAGTAGGACGCGGCCGGGGAATACAGAGGCGGAGCATCGCAGGATGCTCCGCCCTTTTTTCGTTCCGGGTTTGGCAACTATCCAAAGGAGACTGGCCATGCGAAAAAAAACACTTCGAGAGTCCGACCGCTTTTGAAGTCACAAGCAAGCGCCGCAAAGGTTTCCCCTCCCAGACCCAGGTCAAGCGCGGCAAGCAACTCGTGCATGGCGACAAGGAGCTGACAGAGAAGCTCGGCCGCAACGACCTCTGTCCTTGCGGCTCCGGCCGGCGGTTTCAAACGCTGCTGCCTCGGCAGCGGTTGCTATGACGGTTCGATCCGCGACTTCTACTTTTAGGGAATGAGTCAGCCATAGGCGGAGCATCGCGGAAATGCTCCGCCCTTTTTTTGTCGTGATTGCGAAATCTGTGCGCGGTCAGTCAAGGTCAGCCAGATCGGTAAGGCCTTCCGCCTCGTCGCGCGCGATGGCCGTGTCGAAACTAGGGTCCGGTGTCGACCGCTTCTGAAACGGAGCAACGATCAGGCGCGTCCAGACGCATCGCGAGTTCGACCAACGATGGGCATCGTGGATGGCACCGGGCTGAAGCTGTAAGCTCGCGGCTGGATGTTGCTCGGACTAATGAAGTTGGAGATCCGAAACGGACTGCTATCGATAGAAGGGCTGCACAGATGACCGAACGATCTGAATTGCTTACAGCAACAGATGAAACCATCGACGACGCGGTGAGGCACGCCGACCCCATGGTGCTGCGCGGGCTGCTTTATCAGCTCACGGGCGACGAGAGTATCGCGGCCACGGAGTCCGCAACCGTCGTCATCAGGAATGTCGAGTTGAACGTGGTCAAGAAGACGTCTGACGTGGCGTTGATTCAGTCCAAGGCGGCCGCGTTCTTGAAGGCCTATCGCGACCAGGGCGCCAGCGACATCTCCTATGGACCGCCTGAGCGCCTCCATCGCAGCCTCAGCCTTGCCGCTGGAGTCGATATTCGGGCGTCCGAGTTCGATTTGTGGCTGGAGCAATTGGCCCTGGACCCATGGGTGCGCAAACTCGATTGGCCGCAACCGCCCTCCGAACAGGATCTGCGCAATTTCAAGGTCGCCGTGATCGGCGCCGGCATGGGAGGTCTGAACGCCGCCGTCCAATTGAAGCATGCCGGCATCCCGTACTTTGTGATCGAAAAGAACGAAGACGTTGGCGGCACCTGGTTTGAGAACCGGTACCCCGGCGCGCGGGTGGATACGCCCAGCCGCACCTACACGCATACCTACGGAGTCAATTTCGAGTATCCAAACCCATACTGCCCGCAGCGTGAAAACTTGAAATATTTCAGGTGGGTGGCCGACCACTTCGATGTCAGAAAAGACATTATGTTCAACACCGAAGTCAAATCGGTCATTTGGGACGAGGAGACTAAGCTGTGGGAAATCAAGGCCGAAGGCCCGCAGGCGCCGCAGACCTGGCGGGTCAACGCGGTGATCGCGAGCGTCGGCTTCCTGTCGCGTCCAAACCTTCCCGAGGTCCCGGGCATGGAAACGTTTAAGGGCCAGTCGTTCCATACCGCCCGCTGGCCGCAGGAGTTGGAGCTTAAGGGCAAGCGCGTGGCGGTGATTGGGACCGGCGCGACCGGGTATCAGATGACTCCGGAACTCGCCAAAATGGTGGGGCATACCTACGTATTCCAGCGGACGCCGAGTTGGTGTTTTGAAAACAAGAGATATCTCGAGCCTTTTCCCCCGCAGGTGAACTGGCTCGACCGCAATTTTCCGTACCTCACAAACTTCATTCGATTCCGGGTCAGCCATATCACGGGGCCGGAATTTGCCATGAAGACGGTGCGGATTGATCCTGAGTTCAAGGATGAACACGCAAGGAGTGCTCTCAATAAGAACATGAGAGAATCACAACTGGCGTTTCTCCGGAGCAAACTCGCATCGCGTCCGGATCTGATCGAAAAGATGACTCCGGTTGCGCCTCCATATTCATCACGGCCGGTTATCGTGGATGCCAGGTACTGCATCTATGATGCGCTGCTGCGCGACGATGTAACCCTGGTAACGGAGCCGATTCGGAAGATCACACGAAGCGGCATCGAGGTGGAAGGCGGCGTTGAGTATGCGCTCGATATCATCGTGTATGCCACCGGGTTCAAAGCCAACGACTTCCTGTGGCCGATGGAAGTCCGTGGACGGGGTGGTCAGCGGATCGAGGAGCTTTGGGCAAAGGACGGCGCCCGCGCGTATCTGGGCACGATGCTGCCGGGGTTTCCGAACTTTTTCATGCTGTACGGGCCCAACACCAACAACTCCGGTGGTCTTCAGATTGTCGATTTCGAAGAGATGGTGACGAGGTTCGCGCTTCAATGTTTCAGTCGCCTTATCACCGGGAAGAAAAGCACGATTGACGTCTTGCTCGATGCCTACTGGCGCTACAACGAGGAGTTGGATCGATACGAGTCTCTGATGATTTACAAAGATCCGCGCGCCAAAAACTACTATAAGAACGAGAGCGGGCGCTCGGCTACCAACTGCCCAATCGACGTACGGAAGATCTGGACCTGGCTGCGCAACCCGGCCGCCGGCCATCTGGAAGGACGACCCGGCGATGCGGAGGCGCTAGCCAATCCCTTGGTGAGGCCGTACTTTGGAGAAGATCTCGTTGTGGAGTGAATGAGTATTCTCGCCCGTAGCGAGCCACGGTCCGATTAGCTCTATAGCGTCTGTTTGCTGCTGTAAGTAGGGCAGGCGTCCCTGCCTGCCATGATGGGCGAGGTCTTTTTGCTCGCGCCACCCTGTTTGATTTAAAGCGGTGGCGCAAGCGCAAAAATGCTCGCGCGTCATGACAGGCAGGGACGCCTGTCCTCCTTTTATTAATTATTGAAATCCGAACTCCACCGGGTTGGGCTCTGAGTAACCGGCGGATGGATCACTTAAGATCGTCGAGGTCGCTGAAACCGGCCGCGTTCCCGCGGGCGATGGCCGCGTCAATTATCTTCCAGAAGCGCTTATTCTGAGAAAGCGCCAGTACCTCCAGGTCGGTGTCTTCCGTTATTGGCATCAGCGCGGCACATGGTTTTCCGTTTTTGGTAGATGATGACCGAGCCGCTGCGGGGGAGATCGCTAATGAGCCGATTGAGATTCGTCTCGGCCGTGCGGACATTTTCGATTTTCATAAAATAGCCCATCGGCTGCCAAGATGAGTTGCTTGCCCATATTCCTGCCGATCGCGCCGACCAGGCGCCGCGCCGTCTTACTCGCAGTCCGGATCGTGGGAGAAAGAATCGCGCCTGGCGGCGCGAGATCTCTCCACTTCGGTCGAGATGACAGAAAGGTTCAGGGGTCGAGATGACAGAAAGGTTCAGGGGTCGAGACGAAGACATAGACGGGCGGGCGGTCGTTCTCCCCTCAAAAACGAAATCCAGCCGGCGGTTCGCGTTTTTGAACATCATTCCTGTCTGATTGCCTCCTGCTCGACGCCAGGTCCTGCAGTCAGGGTCACGCTTTCGTCCGATGCTGGCGTCTTTTAGTCTCGACCAAGCGGCGGACCGATCCGGCATCGTGCTCGGGCTGAAAGCCTTGCGGCTTGAGTGTACTCTGGACTAATGAAATTGGAGACCCGAAACCGACTGCTATCGATAGAAAGGCTGCACAGATGACCGAACGATCCGAATTGCTTACAGCAACAGATGAAACCATCGACGACGCGGTGAGGCACGCCGACCCCATGGTGCTTCGGGGTCTGCTCTATCAGCTCACGGGCGATGAGAGCATCGCGGCCACCGAGTCCGCGACCATCACCGTCAGGAATGTCGAGTTGAACGTGGTCAAGAAAGCCTCCGACGTGGCGTTGATTCAGTCCAAGGCGGCGGCATTTCTGAAGGCCTATCGCGACCGGGGCGCCGGCGACATCTCCTGGGGTCCGCCCGAGCGGCTCCATCGCAGCCTCAGCCTTGCCGCCGGAACCGATATTCCGGCCTCCGAGTTCGATTTGTGGCTGGAGCAACTGGCCCTGGACCCGTGGGTGCGCAAGCTCGATTGGCCGCAGACGCCATCGGAGCAGGATCTGCGCAATTTCAAGGTCGCCGTGATCGGCGCCGGCATGGGAGGTCTGAACGCCGCCGTTCAATTGAAGCATGCCGGGATCCCATACTTTGTGATCGAAAAGAACGAAGACGTTGGCGGCACCTGGTTTGAAAACCGTTACCCCGGCGCGCGGGTCGATTCGCCCAGCCGCACCTACACGCATACCTACGGGGTTAATTTCGAGTATCCCAACGCGTACTGCCCGCAGCGTGAAAACCTGAAGTATTTCAGATGGGTGGCCGACCACTTCGATGTCCGCAGGGACATTACGTTCGAGACCGAGGTCAAGTCGGTCATTTGGGACGAGGCCGCGAAGCTGTGGGAAATCAAGGCCGAAGGCCCGCAGGGGCCGCGGACCTGGCGCACCAACGCGGTGATCGCGAGCGTCGGATTCCTGTCGCGCCCGAACCTCCCCGACATCCCGGGCATGGAAACGTTCCAGGGCAAGTCGTTCCATACTGCCCGCTGGCCGCAGGAGTTGGAGCTTGCGGGCAAGCGGGTCGCGGTGATTGGGACCGGGGCGACCGGGTATCAGATGATCCCGGAGCTCGCGAAAATGGTGGGGCATACCTACGTTTTCCAGCGGACGCCGAATTGGTGTTTCGACATGAAGGGATATCTCGAGCCATTTCCCCCGCAGGTGAACTGGCTGGACCGCAACTTTCCCTACATCACGAACTTTATTCGATTCCGGGTCAGCCATCTTACGGGGCCGGAATTTACCATGAAGACGTTGCGGGCTGATCCTGAGTTCAAGGATGAAAACGCAAGGAGTGCGCACAACAAGAAAGTCAGGGAAACACAGCTCGCGTTTATCCACCGCAAACTCGCCAGCCGCCCTGATCTGATCGAGAAGATGACTCCGGCCGCGCCGCCCTACTCGGCGCGGCCGATTATCGTCGATGGGAGTAATTGCATCTACGACACGCTTCTGCGCGACGATGTTACCCTGGTCACTGAGCCGATTCGGCAGATCACACCCAAGGGCATCGAGGTGGAGGGCGGCGTGGAGTACCCGCTCCACATTATCGTCTATGCCACCGGGTTCAAGGCCAACGACTTCCTGTGGCCGATGGAGATCCGCGGGCGCGGCGGCCAGCAGATCGAGGAGCTTTGGGCCAAGGACGGGGCCCGCGCCTACCTCGGCACGATGCTGCCTGGGTTCCCGAACTTTTTCATGCTCTACGGGCCCAACACCAACAACTTCGGCGGCCTTCAGATTGTCGATTTCGAGGAGATGGTGACGAGATTCGCGCTTCAATGTTGCAGCCGTCTGATCACGCAGAAAAAGCACATGATCGACGTCAAGCCCGATGCCTATTGGCGCTATAACGACGAGGTGGATCGATACGAGGCGATGATGATCTACAAAGATAAACGCGCCAATAATTACTACCAGAACGAGAGCGGGCGCTCGGCGTGCAACTGCCCAATCGATGTACGGAAGATCTGGACCTGGCTGCGCAACCCGGCCGCCGGCCATGTGGACGGACGACCCGGCGATCCGGAGGCGATAGCCAATCCCTTTGTGAGGCCGTACTTCGGGGAAGATCTCGTCGTGGAGTGAGTGAGGATTCTCTCCCGCAGCGAGCCGCGGTATTTGGCTCGCTCTATAGCGTGTGACGCTAGTACGGAGTGGTCCGCAGACTCCGCGATTTTCGATTCCGGCCCGCATTGCCGCGCCGCGGATGCATCTTCGTTGATGGACGCGCCTGATTGCCCACCACGATGGCGCTGACTGCTCCGGGGCCGGTTCCGTGAATGCGATACCGCGGCAAACCGGTGGCTCTTCTGAGCCAGGGCGCAGTACCGGTGCCCACCGCGGCCAGGACCGGTTCTGACGCGGGCCGGATTGCGGCCAGCCGGTTGAGCGTGGCGCCGCCGCGGTCGGCGTTGATCAAAACCGGTTCCGCCCGGGCCTCATTGGATTGGGGGTCAATTTGTATGAGGTAAGGCGCTGGCGTCAGGATCAGGACCGGCGCCGTAGTTGGCCGGGCGCTATGATCGCTGGCATATCGCGCGATCACCCGCTGCACATATTTGTGGGTCTCGGCGTAGGGCGGTATGCCCCCATATTTCTCCACCGCGCCCGGTCCCGCGTTATACGCGGCCAGCAAAACCGGCAAGCCCTGCAAATCGAGCTTGCTGGCGAATCGATTCCGCAGATAGTCAAGGAAGTCGGCGGCGCCGATTACGCTGGCGACCGGGTCGAACGGATCGAGCACCGAGAACTCAGAGGCCGTGGCCGGCATCAACTGCATCAAACCGATCGCTCCCTTGGGCGAAACGCTCGACGGATCGCCGCCGGATTCGACCTCGGCCATCGCCGCAAGCAGTTCGGCGTCGATGTTGTGCATCCGGCCGACCACCTCAAATAAAGCCTTCAAATTGGGCTGACCCAGAACCGGCTGGGCCACGGCGGCGGCTGGTGTAACAAGCATCAGCAGGATCACCAGGGACTTTTGCGCCCAACCGGCGCAAGTCCTCCACGCGCTCGAATGGCCGCGGCTTGACGGGCGTCGGATCAGGGCGAGGATCCCCGAAGCCAAACAACCGCGGTCAGCGCGTATGCCGAGCTGCCAGGGCGCTCTCAAGCGCTGGCGCATGAGGAAGCTCCCATGCCGGCAATTTATCTGACGCACGGAGAATTTGCCAGCGTGGATGCGCCGGCGCACCCGGCGCACAAAGGGTGCTGATTGCTCGCGGAGTAGGACGCGTCTGGCGATCGAAGGCGGAGCGTCGAATGATGCTTCGTCCTTTGTTATTCTTCGATCAACGACGCCCATTGCGGCGATTGAGCGCACCACGCCTCTGACGGGCGGCAGAAGCTGAACACCGCGTCCTGCATCATGTCCAGTCATTGTGCGGCCGCGCCCCCGAAAGGAGGCTTGCGCGTTGCTGAGCCGGCTCATCGCGTCCATCACCCGCGCGCGCGGTCGATCGTTCACAATGGCGGCGGTCACCGGTCCCCGGCTGCCATAACGGACTGCGTTAGATCCGGCGGGTCATGGAACCTTGACACACCGAGGGCCGAATTCTAGTTTGACGCGGTAACGGCCGTTCCGTCCGGGACGGTCAGTTCAGCCGTTTTGGCAAATCAACCAATGGCGGAA
>DASZGF010000095.1:0-55931 GCA_035939115.1 Binataceae bacterium (SeqCode) | reverse complement strand
AAGAACGGCGCGGGCTGGACTTCCGTCGACCGCTATTCGAACAAAACCTACAGCTATGTGTACGAAATCTATTTCAAGTTCAAACACATAAGCGATCCCGGAATGGGCGTGGATGCGCCCGATCAGCAAGGCGACATCTTTTTGTCTCAGAACAACGTGGTCTGGCAGCCCGAGCAGAGCAAGTACACCAACGACCTGCTGATTTTCTACGATGACCCCGCGCGCGATCCCGAGGTGTACGTGTTTGTGCCCGCGCTGCGCCGTTCGCTCAGGCTCTCCTCGGCTGCCCGCTGCGCGCCTCTGCTTGGTGGGGACTACGTGGCCGACGATTCACGCGAAGGATTGAACATCCAACCGCCGATTTTTCAGGGCAAGCTGCTCGGCATCAAGCGGGTGCTGGAAATCGCGCACGCCGACCCAGCCGGTTATCAGAATTACAACAACTATTTCAGCCCCGTATCCTTCCCAAAGCCGGGAGTAGGCAAGTGGGAGCTCCGCGACGCCTACGTGGTGGATATTCAACGGATCCCGTCGATGCAGCGCGGTTATTGCTATACTCACCGGATCGTATTCCTGGACAAGGAAACGCTGGAACCGATTGACATCGACCTTTATGACAACACTGGTAATTTCTGGAAGGGAGTTCTCAACATCTATTTTCCCACGCCGTTGCCGGGGTCGCCAGGGGACTTTGTTACCGCGCTAGGTGGCCCGGGAAACATCTGTTCGACCATGTGGGACATCCAGAACAACCACATTACATTTGCGGTAATGTACAATTCAAAGATCGACAACGAGATGCCGGATCAATACAAGGATTCCTCCCGCTGGGGCACCCCTGCCGGCATGTCGCAGGTGATGCAATAGAGACAAAAGAGAAACGAGAAAAGAGAAATGAGAGGCAGAATAGAGATCAATCAGCGATAGTCCGAATCAGGCCTTCTTTCTCTCTTTTCTCATTTCTCGTTTCTCTTTTCTATTCCCCGAACGTGTGGCGGGCGGCGAATATGGCGCTTGGGTCGAGCGTGGTGCGCTCCGGACCTTCGATCAGATTGAGGCCCTTGGATTTGAGGTAGGAGAGCGCTTTGGCTCGCGATGTGACCTTCCAGTTGATCGAGTAAAAACCGGCCCGCTTGCGCTCCAGAAAATCTGCCAGTGGCGTGCCGGACTTTTTGGGGTGCATCAGTTCGAGGACGAGGTCGCCGCCTCTGACCATCACCGCGTCGGCCGACTCGCTTTTGATTTCGCCGCAGTCCAGGACTTCGAAGCCGAACACGTCGCGATAGAATTTTTCCGCGGCCGCCAGGTCGTTGACCGCTGTGCCGACGCTGGCCAATCCTTCGATCCCCAGCGGATGCACGTCGCGCCACCAGTCGGGCGACCATTCCGGACGCAGCCGCAAGTCATTGGGCATTTCAACGGCGCAGAACTCATAGGGGATGTTGCAGCTCTCACGCCGGCGGGTAAGCACAAAGACGTCCTCGTAGCCGGGCGCCCAGATCGGATGCAGGCCGTGCTCTTCCAGGTGCTTGATTACCGGTCGGGTGGCGTCAACCTTGAGCGCGATACCCATGAAACCGCCGGCATAATTGCGTAAGTCCTTGGCCATCACGGAGGTCTCGTCGATCGGCGCCATCGGTATGATCTGGGTCTTGCCGATAAGCGTCAGGGTTTCGTCGCGCTCCAGCCCCGGCATCGGACGGGCGTCGAAGAAGGTTTGCGCCGCGAACACGTCGAGGTAGAAGCGCTCGGCCTCCCGGCGCTGATCGTTGTCGGCCAACACGTGCGTCAGATGGATCAGTCTTCGTGCGGTCAGCATCCTTAAGCGGTCTCCTTTTTGACGATGTTTCAGCGCGTCAGCAGCATACAGCCACAATAGGTGCCCCCGCCGACGCCCACCGCCGCCACTTCGCAGTTGGGAACCTGACGCGCTCCCCCCTCGCGGCGCACCTGGCGTACGGCTTCGGCCAGAAAGCCAAAGCCATGCAGCCGTCCACCGGATAACTGGCCGCCCCACGTATTGATTGGCAGCGCGCCGCCCAATTCGATGCGGCCGTTTTCCATGAACGGTCCGCCTTCGCCCTTCTTGCAGAAGCCCAACGCCTCCAGCCACACCAGGGTCAGGAAGCTGAACCCGTCATAAAGCTGCGCCGTATTCACGTCGCCGGGCTTGAGATCGGTGCGCGACCACAAATGCGCCGCCGCGTCGCGCTGCGGCCCGGTGGTGATGTCCTCCCATTGGTCCCAATTGGGCCGCGAGCGCATCGCGGTCCCGATCGCGTTGACGCGCACCGCCGGCTTGGGGCGGTCGCGCGCGGTCTCGACATGGGACACGATGACCGCGGTGGATCCGTCGCAGGGCACATCGCAGTCAAACAGCCCGAAGGGCCAGCTTACCAGGCGCGCGTTGAGATAATCGTCCATGGTAATCGGCTCACGATAAATCGCCTTGGGATTGAATGCCGCATGGCGGCGGCCGGCCAGCGCGATCGCTCCCAGGTGCTCGCGGCGGGTGCCGTACTGATGCATATGGCGGGCGGCATAGACCGCCAGCCAATTGCCGGCGGACATCGCGCCGAAGGGCAGCAGGAACGCGAACGGCCCGCTGACCTCATGGGCGCCGGCGCCGATACCCGCCCGCCCCCGTCCGGCGCGCGCCTGGGCGCTGCCCTCGCTCACCGTGCGATAGACCAGGCAATGACGGCACATCCCCGCCGACACAGCCAAACAGGCGGCGAACACCGGCGTCATCTGGCCGGGACCCTCGCCCGCCCCCAGATGCCACGACACCGACAGCCCCAACGCGTCGGCCATCTCCGCCACGCCGGGTCCGGAAAAACCGGCGCCGCCGCCGACGCCGCCGCCGGGGTAACAGGCCAGCCCATCGACTTCGTCCATTCGCAACCCGGCATCGGCGATCGCCTCCAAGGCCGCTTCCGTAGTCAGGTCGACGTCACCGCGCGTCAGCAGCCGGCGGCCAACGGCCGATTGCCCCACCCCCGAGATGATCACTTTGCGCTCCATGCGGTCGACTTCGGCCACGCGTCGCAGCGGATGGGCCGCGACGTACTCGGTGGCGGTAATCTTGGGGCGATCATCCGTGGCGGGCGCCGCCGCGGGGGTGTCATCCTGCGCCTGCGAATCGGGCTCGAACAGCGGCAATCCGGCTTCGTCGCTAACCTGCTTGAACACAACCTTGACCGGCATCCCGATCCGGACCGACTCGATCGGACAATGGATCAGATTGGTTGTCAGCCGCAGCCCTTTCTGCTCGACCAACTCTACCAGGGCGATGATGAAGGGCACGGCCATGTTCGGGATCCAGGGCTGGTAGTTGATGGTGTAGCTGAACACCGCGCCCTTGCCGCTTAGCTGCTGGGGCTTGACGTCGCGGCTTTGGCATCGCGAACAGACCGGGCGGGAGGGATGGATTAACCATCCGCAGGCCTGGCAGCGGTTTATTTCGAGGCGGCCGTCATGACAGGCGCGCCAGAAGGCTTCCGTGTCGGGCAGTAGCGCGGGAATGGGCAGTTGAGGTTCGCTCATAGTTGAAACGCCCGGTCACCCTAACCCTCTCCCTGGTCAGGGAAAGGGCGCAGAAGTGCAGCTTTTATTACGCCCAGCCAGACATTTCCATCGCGGCAGAGGGGTCAGTGGCCTTCAGCGCTTTTTTCGGCTGCATCGATCATGTGGCGCAGGAAAAGAGCGCTCAACTGCTTGAGCGTTTCCAGCCGCGCCAGCATTTGGGGCGCATCCTCGTGGCCGGCGCCCATCGCGATGCGGTTGAGCGCCATCGCCTCCATATTGCCGAAGACCAGTGCCCCCAAGGCGCCGAAGTCAAGCGCCAGATGGGCGACGCCCGGGCCAAGCGCGGCCTCAATCATTTGGACGCTTGCGCCGCGATAGCCGCCGACCAGCGCGGTGCTGGCTTGCCGCAGCTTGGGGTCGGTGCGGCTGGCGACGACCAGCTCCAGCCAGGCGTAGAAAGTGCGCGATTTGAACGCTGGCCAACTCGCATCGATAAAAGCCGCCAGGCGCTGCTCGGGTGCCGAGGGCGGCAGCTTACGAATGTGCGTGTGCAATTCCGCCAGCCGCAGTTCGAACAGATGTGCCACCGTCTCGGCCAACAGCGCCTGCTTGTGGGGAAAGTGATGGAGCTGCCCGCCGCGGGAGACGCGGGCGCGCTTGGCCACATCGACCGTGCTCAAGCCGCCGTAACCGCGCTCGAACAGCGACGCTACGGTAGCCCCCATCAGCTTACGGCGGGTTTCTTCCGGGTTCCTCCTCCTGGTCTTTTCGCTCACGTTTTTCCGCGTCCGGCTGCCTGACTGGCCAAGGCTGATATTGCGCCCGTATAACTAATCCCCAACGACGTCCCTTCGCGACCGGCCAACTTCTAGCGCCTTATGTTGCGATCAGTCAAGACTGTTTGTTATTCGATGTTTGTTATTCGTCCCGCGGGTGCGCTACGCTCAAGGGCGCTTGGGAACCGACCGGGCTGCGAACCGCACATGCGCGGGGCGCAGGTCGGCTCGCCCACCACCTGGAGGGAGGAAAAACCGATGGGATTGCCGTTTAAGCTGGTGTCGGCTGACTCGCATATTGTGGAGCCGCCCGATCTGTGGCTCAAGCGGCTTGACCGCGAGTACCAGGACCGCGCTCCACGGCTGGTCTATGGCAAAAAGACCGACTTCTATCTGACCCCCGAAATCGTCGGCGAATCCCGCCAGGGGGTTGGCCTGGTCGCGACCAAAGGCAAGTACAGCGGCGCCCAGTCGCGCGATTTCGGTTTCCTCGGTCACTATTCCGACGTGGTTGCGGGTGGCTACGATCCGATCGAGCGGCTTAAGGAAATGGATGCCGAAGGGGTCGATGGCGAACTGCTGTACACCAGTTTCGGGCTGCAGATGTTCACCATCGCGGATCTCGACTTTCAGTATGCGATCCTGCGCGCCTTCAACGATTGGCTGGCCGAGTACTGCTCAGCGGCGCCGCGGCGCCTGTTCGGCGTCGCGATGATCCCCACCGATCCGATCGAGCATGGCGTCGCCGAGCTTGAACGCGCGGCCAAGCTGGGCCTGCGCGGCGCCATGATCAGCATCCAGCAGGAAGAAGGCCATGGCTACGACCGCCCGCACTGGGAGCCGCTATGGGCCGCGGCGGAAGCCAACCGCTTACCGCTTAGCCTGCATGTTGCCGCCAGCAAGAAGAGCTTTCTTTATACCGCCAACGCGCTGACCGACTTCTCGCTGGCTTTTACCCCGACCATGTACGCGATCACCTCAATGATCTTCTCCGGCGTGTTCGACCGCCATCGCGGACTCAAAGTGGCGTCGGTGGAGAATGACGCGGCGTGGGCCGCGGCGATGCTGGAGCGAGCGGACGACCGTTTCGCGCGCGACCAGGGATGGGCCGGCTCGTTCAACGGCATCACCTCGGACCGCAAACCCAGCGAAATCTTCCATCAGCATGTGGGCTGCTCCTTCATGCACGACCGCACCGCGATCTTCTGCCGCAGCATCATCGGCCTCAAGAACCTGATGTGGGGTTCCGACTATCCGCACTTCGACGGCGCCTGGCCGCATTCGGCCGACATCCTGGCGGCACAGTTCGAAGGCGTATCGTCCGCCGATCAGCTGCGAATCGGCCGCACCAACGCGATCGAGTTCTACGGTTTGCCGATCGAGTAGAGCAGTTCGCTACAGGCTGCGTGGGGGAAAAGCGCATGGACTATCGGATTATCGATGCCGACTCGCATGTGAATTCGACGCCGGATCTTTACTTGGCCCGGGTTCCGGCCAGCTACCGGGAGCGCGCGCCGCGGGTGGTCGAGATGCAGGGTTATGACGCCTGGGTGGTGGACAACAAAAAGCCCAGCCCGATCACGATTCTGGCGGCAGCGGCAGGGCGCAAGCCCGAGGAACTGGCCCGCAAGGTGATTCGCTTCTCCGAGATGCTACCCGGCGCTTACGATCCCAGGGCGCGCCTGGCGGACATGGACCGCGACGCGATCGACGCCCAGGTGCTGTATGGCGACGGCGCGATGAGCGCGCAGGATCCCGAACTGCGCACCGTATTGATCCGCGCCTACAACGACTGGCTGGCGGAGTTCTGCGCCGTCGCGCCGCAGCGCTTTATCGGGCAGGCGATTGTGCCGATCCATGACCCGCAAGAATCGGTGCGCGAAGCGGAGCGCACCGCCCAAATGGCCGGGTTGCGCGGCCTGTTCATCGGGCTGGACGGGGCCGACTTCCCCATTACCGACCCGGCCTACGATCGCTTCTGGGCCGCCGCCGCGGAACAACAGCGCCCGGTCAGTATCCATATCGGCGGCGGCTCGATGGTCAAACGCGGGGCGCTGAGCCTGGCCAATCCCGCGCCCGGCCAACTTGAGGCCTTTGTTTGCCTGACCCCGATGACCATCGCCGAGAGCCTCGCGATGTTGATCTACAGCGGCACGCTCAGCCGGCATCCGGCGCTCAAAATTGTAGTGGCCGAGGGTGGAATCGGCTGGCTCGCCTACTTTCTGGAGCGAATGGATCACGTGATGGAAAAGCAGGGCGCATGGGCGGGCTCCACACTCAAGGAAAAACCCTCGGAGGTCTTCCACCGCCAGGTGCTGGCGACTTTTGAAGAGGACCTCGCCGGTATCCGCACCTATGACATGATCGGGCCGCGCAACATCATGTGGTCATCCGACTTTCCCCATTCCGACACCACCTGGCCCAACTCGCGTAAGGCTATCGAGGAGCACTTCGGCGGGCTGCCGGAGGCCGACCGGCGCGCCATGGTGTGCGAGAACGCCGGCCGCATCTACCGGCTAGTTACTTAGCGAATCGAGATGGCGCATCGTCCGCGGGCGCCGAGGTGCCGGTCGATGGTGAAAAGACCGCAGGGGCGTTTGGTGCCGTTACAATTTCCGCGCACTTCATTCGCCGCGCCCGGGGTTTCCGGATGGTGGCTTGTCCTCGGCCTGATCGCCGGTTTAGCGGCGGATAGCTGTGCGCTGCTCTCCCCGCCGCCGCTGGCGCCGGAGGTCGACGTCACCGGTTTCTGGGAAGGCCGTTCGATGGGCAACTGCGTGGCGCGGATGTCGCGCTGCGGCGCCGTGGATCTGATCTCGCTGTCGATGATCCAAAACCAATCGGCGATTACAGGCACGTACCGCTGCGCGAGCGGCAACGCCTTGTGCCGCAATCTCGATACCGAAGGGCAGATTGCGGTCGGAAAGGTCCGCGGGCCGGGCGTTTCGTTGAGAATTATGTTCGAAGACGTTTCGAGCTGCATTTTCAACGGCACGTTTTCCGACAATGCGGGCGGCGGCGCCTATATCTGCATGCAGGGCGGCGGAATCGTCGATCGGGGGTTCTGGAAGGTCAAGCGCGCGTTCGGACCCGCACCACCCCCCGCCTGGTGGACCGGTTAACAGGCCAGGGCCGACGAAAATCCGAGCCGCGATGGGCTGACCTCGGCGGTGTTAGAGCGAGCGCTCTTTACCGTAGCGCTGGCCTCCGTGCCGGCGTTCTTTCGATGTTGAATAGAGTTGACTGCGAGGAGAAAAGAACCGGCACGGAGGCCGGCGCTACAGAAACGCGACGGGACAGGAAAAACGGCGCGCTAATTTCCCGCCTCGCCCGCGCGCGCGGACATTGGACAGAAACGGACCGCCGAATTAGAGAGACATTGCATTGACGGTTCTGGACAAGCCGTAACCAGGCGGTCCATCTTTGCGGCGGAGGCCTATGCGAATGGAACTTGAAACTCTGGCGACCGGATACGGACTGGTCGAGGGACCGCGCGTGGACGATCAGGACTGCCTGTACTTCGCCGACGTGCAGCTGGGCGGACTTTATCGCCGCGGCCCCAACGGCAAAATCGAAACCTTGATCGCCGGACGCAAATATATCGGCGGGATCGTGTTCAACCAGGCCGCCGGGCTTTTGTTCTGCGGCAAAGGCGGTCTGGTAGCATGGGATGAGAAGACCGGGGCGGTGCGCGATATCGTCACGCACCGCGAGGGAAAACCGCTCCAGTTCAACGACATGACTGCTGACGGACAAGGCAGCGTGTGGGCAGGGACTTTCGGCTACGACGTGTTCGCCCATCCAAGGCCCGATCCGGCTCCGGGAACGCTGTTCAGAATCGATCCGCCGGGCACCATGGTGCCGATGTGGGATGGCATCGAACTGAGCAATGGCTTGGGCTTCAGCCCCGACGGCAAATTGCTCTATCACTCGGATTCGGGTACGGACACCGTTTTTGTTTACGACGTCGGCCCGGACCGCACGCTTAAGGACCGCCGTCCATTCGCCTGGCTGAAAAGCGGCATGCCCGATGGCCTCGCGGTAGATGTCGAGGGAGGAATCTGGGTGGCGGCGGCGATGGGCAGCGAGGTGGTGCATTTCAGGAGTGACGGCACCCTGGCGCACACCATCAAGGTGCCACTCACGATGCCGTCAAGCGTGGTTTTCGGCGGCCGCGACATGCAGGACCTTTACGTTGTGACAGGTGACGAAAGATATTTCGGCGACGATCCCGTGGATCCGCCGCCCAGGGCAAGCATCTACCGCACGCGCACCCCGATTCCCGGCCTACCGGTCCCGAAAGCGTGGTTCTGATAGTTAGACCTCTCCGGCTCGATGGGAGGGGTCGCCCAGCCGCAGTCGCTGACAAGGTCTCGCGGGTGAGGGACCTTATGAAAAATTCTTATCGGTCCGGTTTTCTCGTCTAACTAACTAGCTGCATCTCTTGGATTCGGTTCGGCGTGTCGAGTTGCGCCCGATGGGCGGAGGAAAGACGCCGGCACGGAGGCCGGCGCTACGGGGAGAGTGCTCTTCTTTTTTTCCCGTAGCGCCGGCCTCCGTGCCGGCGTTCTTTTCAACGGCTACCAATGACCCGACGGTAACCTCAGGGTTTCACCGCGCTGTGGATCGCAACCGTGCCCAGGCCGAGGCGTTGGTATGCGGCGCCGGCGAAGCCCGCAACGCGCATCATATCGCTCAGGCGCGGCGCATCGGGGTAGGTGCGCAGCGAATCGGGCAGGTAGGTGTAGGCGTCGAAATCGCCGCTTACCAGGCCGCCCAGCATCGGGACTGCCAACCTGAACCAGGGCCAGAAGATGGGGCGCAGCGCGGGCGGCGGATGGGTGAGATCCAGGCAGGCCAGCCGTCCTCCCGGTTTCAGAACGCGGCGGAACTCGCGCAGTGCGCTGTCGAGGTCGGACAGATTGCGCAGCAGGAAGCCGTTGACCAGGCAATCGAAAGTGTTGTCGGCAAACGGCAGTCGCTGCGCGTCGCCGGCCATGAATGCTATCCCGGCGCCGCCCGCGTGCGGACGGACTTTTTGGACCGCCGCCGTCAGCATCTCGGGACAAAAATCCGCTCCGACCACGAACCTGGCGCCCTGGTCCGCCAACTCCAATGCCAGATCTCCGGTGCCGGTGGCCAGGTCCAGCGCCACGGCGCCGTGCGGAGCCGCCATCTGGGCCGTCATCCGCCGCCATCGCCGATCCAGTCCCATCGTCATCAGCCGGTTGACCAGGTCATAGCGGGGAACGATGCGCGCGAACATCGACCGCACGTAGGCGGCCTTGGCGCTGTCCGCGTCAGGCCCGCTCCAGGTATGCGGCTGCTTTGACTTCATCGATCTCCACGCCTAGGCCCGCACCGTCGGGGCAGGCCATCCATCCGTCATGCGGCTGCGGGGTGGCCGACGTCAGGTCGCATTCGAGCAGTTCAGCGGTGGCCAAACCGCACGCCCGTTTTCCCTCAAACGACGCCGCCAGATGTAATGCGGCCGCGATTCCCACGCCGGAATCAATCGTCGTGGTGATCACCGGCTCCAGCTCGCAGCTTAGCGCCAGATCGATGATCTCCATCGCCGGCCGCAGCCCGCCCACGATCATCGGCTTGATCACCAGCAGACTGGCGGCGCCCATCTCGACGATCGCTTGCGCCGTAGCCCGGCTGCTGACGGACTCGTCGGCGGCGATCAGAGTGCCGACGGTGCGATGCACCTCGGCAAGGCCATCGAGGTCGTGCGCCGCCACCGGCTGCTCGACGAACTCCAGGCCGAAGCGCTCGAGTTCGCCGATGTAATCGATCGCGGTGTCGCGATCCCAGGCCTGATTGGCATCAAGGCGCAACAGCGTGTCCGCGCCGATCGCATCGCGCACCGCGCCCACCAGTTCGCATTCGGCCGCGAGGCTGCCCATCATGCCGACCTTGAGCTTGACGCATCGAAAGCCGCTCTCAACCGCGCGCCGCGCGGATTGTGCCGCAAGCGCGGGCGTGTCCTCGGCGATCGTTGCATTGACCGGAACCAGCCGCCGCCGGCATCCGCCGAGGAGTTCGACCACGGACACTCCCGCTTCCTTGGCGAGCAGATCGCAGGCGGCGATATCCAGCCCGCACGCAATCGCAGCGCGAAGCTCCTTGCGGACTTCGAGGCGTCGGCTGGCTTGCGGTATATCATCGACCTCGATTCCCTCGATTCGCCGCGGCAGATGCGTGAGCCAATGTACGACGTTACGCGCCGTTCCCCCACGCAATGGCGCGATCTCGCCGAGTCCGCATATTCCAGTATCGCTTTCGAGTCTGAGGATAACTCCCTCGCGGACTTGCTCCGCTCCGCCGCTGGTCACAAACATCCGCCGAAAGGGAATTCGATAGGCGCGCCAGGTCAGCCGCCGGATCTTCACAGAACGAAGCTCGCGGCGAGCAAAACGCCGAACACCAGGTGCAGTCCCGCGGTTTGGCGCAGGGCGAGATTGAGCGGCGCGCCCTCGCCACGCCAGACATCGCGCACCAATCTGATACCGAGGGGCAGCGTCAGCCACGGCAGCATGGCCCACGCCGAGTTCGCCCCGCCGATCCACATCGCCGCCGCGACCAGGTAGGCGCCCAGCACCAGAATTGAGTATTGGAGGCGGGTGGCTTCGCGCCCGAAGCGTACGGCCAGTGTGCGTTTCCCGGCTTTACGATCGGTATCGATGTCGCGCAGGTTGTTGACCACCAGGATCGCAGTGACCAGCATCGCGACCGGAAGCGAGGCCAATAGCGCCGCGCCGGTTACGCTCCCTGCTTGCAGATAAAAGGTTCCCACCACGGCGACGACGCCAAAAAAGACAAAGACAAAAACGTCGCCCAGTCCGTGATAGCCCAGCGGCCACGGACCGCCGGTGTACGCAATTCCCGACGCCACCGCGGCCAACCCGATCGCAATGATCGGCCATCCGCCGACCATTACCAGATATAGACCGAGTACGATCGCGAGTCCGAAGCTGAGCACGCTGGCGGCAGCTACCTGCTTTTGCGAAAGCAGTCCCGCCTGCACCACGCGGACCGGACCCAGGCGGGCACCCGTATCGGCGCCTTTTTGGAAATCGAACAGATCGTTGGTCAGATTGGTGCCGATTTGAATCAGCAGCGCGGCGCACAAGGTCACCACAAAGACGGACAGACTCGCACGACGCTCGCGCATCGCCAGCGCAGTGCCGACCAGCACCGGAACAACCGCAGCGCTCAGTGTCGGTACGCGTATCGCGAGCGTCCAGGCATGCCAACTGTGTTCTCGACCGGATCTCAGGCCAAATACCTCGGTTGGGCTATGAAGACCGGAGCGGGAAGAATTTTTCACAAGGTCCCTCTCCCGCGCAGCCTTGTCTACGACTGCGGCGGCGCGACCTCTCCCGTCAAGCGGGAGAGGTTGAAAAACAAGCTCGTTCGCCTCGGGTCAACTGAGGTTTTCTGGCTCATCGCCGCTGCCGCCGTCGGTTGAAACTTCGGAGGTCATCGCGTTGCGTCAGGGGAAGCGCTTGAACTTGGCGAAATTGGGGCGGCGCTTCTGCATGAAGGCGTCGCGGCCTTCTTTGGCTTCTTCGGTCAGATAGAACAGCAGGGTGGCGTCGCCGGCCAGTTGCTGGAGTCCCGCCAGGCCGTCGGTGTCGGCGTTGAAGGAGGCTTTGAGGAAGCGGATCGCGGTGGGGCTTTTTTCCAGGATCTCACGCGCCCACTGCATCGATTCGTCTTCCAGCTGCGCCAGCGGCACCACCGTATTGACCAGTCCCATATCGAGCGCCTGCTGCGCGTTATACTGGCGGCACATGTACCAGATCTCCCGCGCTTTCTTGTGCCCGACGACCCGCGCCATATAGGTCGCGCCGTAGCCGCCGTCGAAGCTGCCGACCTTGGGTCCGGTCTGACCGAAAATCGCGTTGTCGGCCGCGATGGTTAAATCGCAGATCAGATGCAGCACGTGGCCGCCGCCGATCGCGTAGCCCGCCACCACCGCGATCACCACCTTGGGCAGCAGCCGGATCTGGCGCTGCAGCTCCAGCACGTTGAGCCGCGCCACGCCCCCGTCGTCAACGTAGCCGCCGTCGCCGCGCACGCTCTGGTCTCCGCCGGAGCAAAAGGCCTGATTGCCAGCGCCGGTCAGCAACACCACCCCGATACTCTGATCCTCGCGCGCATGAGCGAACGCGCGCTGCATCTCGGTGACGGTCTGAGGCCGGAAGGCGTTGCGCCGGCGCGGCCGGTTGATGGTGACCTTGGCGATCGCTTCGCCCTCGGCGCGCTCGTACAGGATGTCTTCGTAGTCGCGAATCTTAATCCAATTAACTGCCATCTCATTACTCCAGATCGATACTGTCGGCGCTGCCCGCAAACCCCATCACCAGGCGCTCGAATGCTTCCTGCTGCTCCAGGTGGACGGTATGCCCGGCGCCCGCCACCACCGCTAGGCGCGACCCCCCGATTGCCGCCGCCATTCGCCGGGCGATGTCCACGAACTTCGTGTCGAGCTCGCCCGCCATGATCAGGCATCGCATGCGAAGCTCGCCCAGGCGCTCCCACAGCGCAGATTGAACGCCGGTGCCCAAGCCGCGCAGGCTGTTGGCCAGCCCCGTGGAATTGCCGAGCAGGCGCTGTTGTCTGATCCGCGCGCGTACCGCTTGCGGTAGCCGCTCCTGGGTTGAGAATAGCGGGATCCGCTCCCATCGCGCGACGAATGCCTCGACCCCCTCGTGCTCGATGAAGTCGGCCAGGGCATTATCGCTTGCGACTCGCGCCTGTCGCTCGGCGGCCGTGGCAAGTCCCGGCGACGCACTTTCCAGGATAAGCGACGCAATGCGCGACGGATATTCGGTCGCCGCAGCCAATGCGACTCGCCCACCCATCGAATAGCCCAGCAGATGGGTCCGCGCGAGGCCCAAAGCGTCCAAAATGGCGATCAGGTCCTCGACGCAGCGTTCCATCCTGTAGCGCGCCGGATCCGTGGGCGAGTCGGTTCGCCCATGCCCCGGCAAGTCGGGCATTATCAGTTTGAAGCGCGCGACCAGCGCTGGGTGGACGTGAGCCCACGATTCGGCGCATCCGGTAAAGCCATGCAGAAGCATCAGCGGAGCCCCCGCCCCCGCCGTCACCACGTTGTAATTCGCGCCGCCGAGATTAAACTCAAGAACTTCAGTCGGAAGATCAAAATCAGAGCGGAGCGAATTTTTCACAAGGTCCCTCACCCGCGCGGCCTTGTCTGCGACTGCGGCCGCGCGCCCTCTCCCGTCAAGCGGGAGAGGTGAAAGAGGTTCTGCCGCAACATTCCCGACCTCGCTCGCCTAATTACCGAGAGCGGGCGCGATCGCGGATGCGACGGCGGCCCAGACCTCGCGATGGAGCCGGACGTTGCTTGCGCGCTCGGTTGGCACTTCCACTATATTGACGCCCGGCGACTTCAGCGCCTGGCCAACTGCGCATCGGAAGTCCTCCCACGTCGCGATTCGGGTAAAGCCCGCGTCATAGACAGCGGCGAAGCGGCTGAAATCCAGGCCGTGGGGCGTGCCGAAGAGCTGCTCGAAATGCTGGGGATGGTCGGCCTGGGGCAGGAAGGAGAAAATCCCTCCGCCGTTGTTGTTGAGCAACACAATAGTGGCTTGCAGCCGATGCTGTCTGGCGGCCAGCAGACCGTTGGAGTCGTGATAAAAGGCCAGATCGCCGATCGCGAGGACCAGCGGTACGCCGGCGTTTGCGCCCGCGCCCAGCGCGCTGGACACCACCCCGTCGATACCGTTGGCGCCGCGGTTGGACATGAAGCGGACGGGGCTCGTGCGGCCGGGAAAAAACGTGTCGAGGTCGCGCACCGGCATGCTGTTGCCCGCATACAGCACTGCCGCGGACGGCAACAGCGCCGCCAGTTCGGCGAAGACCTTGCCCTCGAACGGAATCTGGAGTCCTTCCAGATGGCGCGCGATTGCACTGCGCGCCAGGGACGCGATTTTAAGCCAGTCCTGACACCATCGCTCGGAGCCGGGTGGCGGATTGTATCCGCGCAGCTCGTTGAGCAGGCGAGTGCAGAGCAGCCCCGGGTCGGCATGCAGGACGCGCGCAGGCAGCAAGGCAGTATCGTTCCATCCGCTGGTATCGACAAAAATCTGCCGGCAGGCGGCCTGCTGTCCTTCCAGGTAACGGACCAGCGGTTTTGAGGTCGGCAGCGCGCCGAAGCGCAAGACGACGTCGGGCACATAGCGCCGCGCGAACTCCTCGAGGCGCAAAAAAGCGTCGTAGCTATCAACCACGGTGCTGCGGTCATGCGGTCCGCAGCGCACCTGCGACAAGGGGTCGGCCAGGATCGGAAAGCCCAGATGGGCGCCGAGCCGTCCAACCGCGTCCGCATAATCCGCCGCGTTGTTCGGGCCGCATACGATGAGCCCGCGCGCGCATGCCCGAATGTCGGCGGCGATGGCGGTTACGGCATCATCCGCAGGCGCCGGCGCGGCGTCATCGACGATGATGTGGGGCGGTCGGTCCGGCGCGCCGGCCGACGGCGGCGCGTCATCGTCGGCCTGCGGCATAAACGGTTCGCGAAACGGGAAGTTCAGATGCACTGGTCCCGCGGGCGCCGCCGCAGCCTCGGCGACGGCGCGGCAGGCGATGGCGCGCGCATAGCGCAAGGCTGAGGGGGTCGCCTCGGGCAGGGCCATCTCGACGAACCATTTGACGTGTGCGCCGTAGAGCCTTATCTGGTCGATGGTTTGCGGGGCGCCGGTGTCGCGCAGTTCATGGGGTCGGTCGGCGGTCAGCACGATCAGCGGGACGCGCGCGTAACGCGCTTCGATCACCGCCGGGAAGAAGTTGGCCGCGGCACTGCCCGAGGTGCACAGGACGGCGATGGCGCGCCGCGCGTATTTGGCCATCCCCAAGGCAAAGAACGCCGCCGAGCGTTCGTCCAGATGCGTCCAGACCTTGATCGCGGGATGGTTTGCCAGCGCGATCGCCAAGGGCGTGGAGCGCGACCCCGGGCACACGCATGCGTCGCCCACACCGGCGCGCGCCAACTCGTCGACGAAGGCCGCGGACCAGTAGGCATTCGCCACGCCGATGTTCACCTCAGCAGGCTCCCAAAGCAGTCAGCATCGGGGTCAGCTTGATGCAGGATTCGGCGTACTCGCGATCGGGATCGGAATCGGCCACGATGCCGCAACCGGCGAACAGCGTTGCATCGGCGCCGCGTAGCAGAGCAGCGCGTATCGCCACGGCAAATTCACCCTCGCCCCGATGGTCCACCCATCCGACCGCCCCCGTGTACCATCCCCGATCCAGCGCCTCGCGCTCGCGGATGAACCGCAGCGCCAGGTCCCGGGGCTGTCCGCCAACCGACGGCGTTGGATGGAGTTGTTCGACGATATGCAGGACGCTGCGGTCGGGTGCGAGACGCCCACAGATGGGCGTGCACAGATGCTGAACGTTGGGCAGCTTCAAGACCGAGGGAGTTTCAGGCACATCGAGGCGCGCGCACCAGGAACCGAGCGTTTCCACCATGGCGGTCAGTACCAGGGCGTGTTCTCTGCGCTCCTTGGGATCGGCGAGCAGGGCGCGGGCCAGATTCCGATCTTCCTCGCTGGTGGCCCCGCGCGGATACGAACCGGCCAGGCAGGTGGTGCTGACCTCGCCCTTGCAGACCTTCAGCAGCCGCTCCGGCGTGGCGCCCAGAAAGCATCCGTCCCCGTTCGCGACGGCGAAGACCACGCAGGTGGGGTAGCCGGTGGCGAGCCGCCGCAGGGCAAGGGCGGGATCAAAAGGCTGCGGGGCCTGGAGTTGGACTGCCCGCGCCAAAACCACCTTTCCCAACTCGCCGCGCCGCACCGCTCGCGCGGCAGCCGCAACCTCGTTGCGCCATCCGGCCGAAGAACGAAGCTGTGACAGCGTCGGTTTGGCGCACAAAGGACGGTCGGCGATTGCGGCCGGTTCCATCTGTAGAAGGCGGCGCATACGAAGGATTTCGGCCGATTCCTCCTCGGCGGACACTTCCGGACGGAGTACCGCGTTCAAGGTCAGCCAGCAATGGTCGCGGCTGGTGGTCAGGCAAATGCGCGGCAATACCATCCGCCCGTCAGGGTAACCGCGCCATACTTGGCTGGCGGATTGACCCGGATCGAAGGAGAAGCCGCCCATCAGGACGGGCCCGTAGGGGCCGTTACCCGGCTCGACTAACGCCTCCGAACAGAGCGCGTTCCAAACCGCGGCGGTGTCGGAAAACCGGCGGGAACCCGCGGTCTCGATCACGTATGCCGCCCCGAAACCGGTTAGGGAGAAACCGGAATCGGGCTGCGACCACAGCAGACGGTCCGCGCAGGACCCCGCCGCGGCGCTAAAGAGTGCCAGCGAGTCACAGGACTGGATTGGCTGAGTAAGGCTGACCAGGACCGGACGGGCCTCGCGGCGAGATTTTTCCGATGCAAGCCGCAAAAGACCGTCCATCCTTCCATCGAGGGCGGGTCCGGACAGTTCGGTCTCCATGCGGTTGGAATCCAAGTGGTTGCGGCGGTTGACGCAGAAGGTCGTGCTCCAAAGCTAAAGTCTGGACACACATTGATCAAGTGGAGATGGGGAAGGACCGTTGGGAAACGTAGTTTTAAAAGACCACAACAGCTAGGCGGCAGAGCTGGCATAGCGGTTGCGTAGTCATATCCAATGGTTAGGTTCTAAACAGGGAAACAAAGGAGATTGTTATGGTTTTCAATGGAGTGGAAATCCTGAAATTGCAGTTTTCGAGAGCAATCGACCAAACCTTCGAATACTTCCTGGATTCCTGGAGCTTGGCGCCGATGCACGAAGAAGGTCGCGTCCAGGGTTACCGCGACGAGGGCCAGTTCCCCACTGAGGTTCCGGTTTACAACACCAATTAAGGTCAGGTCCGGAGCTTCCCAGTACGTTGAAGAGGCCGGCTACATGGGAACATCAGAAATGCACGCGCCGTGAGGACCTGACCTGAACGATTATGGTCGTCGAAGTTTCTTCCAACTAAAAAAGTAACAACCGTCTTCGGCGATGGACCCCAGAAGTGCCATCGCCTGGCGTGATTCAATTCACTCCCTTTTCAAACCGTTTTCGAATCGGCCTACAGCTTGACCAGCTCGTTGCCGATTTTCTCCAATCCGCGCGAGATACCGTCGCGATCGGCTCCTGGAACAATCGTCATGGCGCGTGCCACCCCCATGTCCTGGAAAGTCTTGATCAGGTCGGGGGTTAGCCGTCCGGCGGCGGACAGCTCGACCTCAGCCGGATTGCGTCCGATTTTTGCGCATTCTTCCCTGACCTTGGTGAACAGGTCCTTGAGCACATTCAGATTGCCGGGCGCGGGAAAAAAGCCGTCGCCCAGGCGGGCGGCGCGGCGCACCGCGGCGGGAGAATGACCCCCGACATGGATGGGAATTCCACCTTTTTGCAGGGGCTTGGGAAAGCTCCTCATCTCGCGGAACTTGAAATGCTTGCCTTCAAAAGTGGCCGGATCGTCGCGCCACAATGCCCGGATCGCGCCGACCGCCTCGTCAGTGCGCGCGCCCCGGCTGTGGAAGTCGATTTGCAGCGCCTCGAATTCCTCCTTGAGCCATCCACTGCCGATTCCGAGCATCGCGCGCCCGCCCGACATCACGTCGATAGTGGCGAGTTCCTTGGCGACGTAGATGGGATGGCGCTGGGGCAGGATCATGACCGCCGTCCCGAATTTCAACCTGGAGGTCAGCGCGGCGCAAAACGACAATGGAATGAGCGGATCGAGAATCGGTCCGGTGTCACCACCCGGTAGCTTACCGTCGCGCGCATATGGGTACGGAGTCTTGAATCCCTGCGGAATGACGACGTGCTCGATAGTCCACATCGACTCGATCCCGCATCGATCCGCGGTCGTAGCCAGATGGGCGATTAGATCGGGCTGGGCGAGAGCTCCGGCGTTGGTGAACATCAGGCCTATCTTCATCGCTTCTACCTCACGGGGTCGGTCTGCTCCGACATTCGACCTTATAGCCGCGCCGCCGTCAAATGTCGAAGCACCTGCGGGATACTTTCTGCAGGCCGCGAAACCCTGTAAGAAATTGGTATGGAAATCGGCAGACTCGGTGTGTGGTCAATCCTCGACGGGATGAAGGCGGGCGATAGCGCCGCCTTCGCGCGCAAGGTCGAGCGGCTCGGCTATAACGCGATGTGGATTCCCGAGGCGGTCGGACGCGAGCCGTTTGCCCATGCCGGTTACCTGGCCGGCAACACCGAGCGGGTGATTATCGCCACCGGCATCGCGAATATCTGGGCCCGCGACCCGATGACCATGATGGCCGGGGCGAGAAGCCTGGCCGAGATTTCCGGCGGGCGGTTTGTGCTTGGAATCGGGGTCAGCCACGAGCCTTTGGTGCGGGTGCGCGGACGCGAGTTCGTCAAGCCCTATTCCTACATGCGCGAGTACCTGCCGAAGATGAAATCGGCGCTCTACATGGCGGTCAAGCCGAAGGAGGAACCGCCCATCGTAATCGGCGCGCTGCATCCGAAGATGCTGGCGCTTGCGGCCGAGCAAACCCACGGCATCCACACCTATTTCGTTCCGCCCGAGCAAACTGCCAAGGCGCGCGCGATAGTTGGTCCCAAGGCATGGATTTGCGTCGCCCAGGCCGTGCTGCTCGAGACCGACCCGGCCATCGCGCGCGATGCCGCCCGCGATTACATGAAGACCTACATCCGCCTGCCCAACTACGCCAACATGCTTAAGGCGCTGGGCTTTACGGAGGCGGACTTTGCCAACGGCGGCAGCGACCTGATGGTCGACGCAGTGGTGGCGTGGGGCGGAGAGGACAAGCTGAGGGAACGGATCGCGGCGCATCATCGGGCCGGCGCGACGCACGTCTGTATCCTGCCGCTGCGCACCGACAAGCGTCCGCTGCCCGACGAACGCACGATGGAGGCGCTGGCGCCGGGGAACTGAAACAGATTGAGACTTGCCGGATAGGTGCAAAATACGCTAAAACTAACAGCGTTTGCTCCAACGCGGGCCAGTAGGAATGGACAACATTATCAATCCCGCATGCACGGGTGGTGAGCAATCGGACCAAAGGGGGAAAGGCTTTCAGGCAGGGAGCGAAGCCGTGCGATTATGAGTCGAGCAAGGGAGCCTGTTCGAATTGTCCCCAAGGGTTGGGGGCGCGAGGTATGGATCGCCAACAACGATTTGTACTGCGGCAAGATCCTGGAAATACGGAAAGGAAAGCGCTGCTCGCTGCATTATCATAAGATAAAGAACGAAACCTTTTTCCTGCGCTCGGGCCGCATGCTGGTGCGGGTCAAGGAGCAGGCCGACGGCGACGTGGTGGAAGAGTTCGAGATGGGGCCCGGCGAATGCATGGATGTACCCACCGGCCTGATTCATCAGATGGTGGCGCTGGAGGATTGCGAGCTGTTCGAATTTTCCACCCAGCACTTCGACAGTGATTCGCATCGCCTGGTCAAAGGCGACTGACAAATGAGCAAGAAAAGAGAAGATAGAAATGAGAAATGAGAGGCGGAATCAAGCCGTGCATCACAGGCGGGCTGCGCTCTCTTTATCTCTTTTCTCATTTCTCTTTTCCCTTTTCTTGCTGACCGGCTGCGGCCCCGGAATCAGCGAGCAGCGCCGCACCGATTATCTATCGGCACACCCCGAAACCAACGCCACCACGCGGGCCATGATTCAGGACGGACGCGTGGCGCCCGGGATGACCAAGGACCAGGTCCTGGCCGCGTGGGGAAGTCCGCCTCCAGACTGCCACGGTTGGCACTCCAACCTGATGGAGATATGGGACTACTGCCAACATCCGGGTCGGACCCTGGTGGTGTTCGACGCGCACGGCCGGGTCTCAAAAGTGTATATGCCCTGACGCCCACGGGGGCTGCCGGGTGATGTCCTCACCGATGGAAGAGTGGGGTCGGTGGATTGACGACTATGACCGGCACCGGATTCGCGGACGGATTCCCCACCAAGACTTTTATTGGCAAATGACCACTGTTCGCTATCGGGACGGTTCCGTCCGGACCCCCACCCAGCAACATAGCATGGATTGCGCATTGTGGCCGCAGCCGTTCATATCCGCGGCGCCGGCCGAGGTTGGTGAGAAGTACGGGCGCAACGCAATCACGGTCAGGCTGATAGCGATCAACGTGAATATAAACTTGGTGTAGCGATCAGTAGGCATTTCACCTTCCTCGGATCGCGATCTTAATCCAAAACGCTTTCAACCGATTCGGCCCAGTAACACACCCACGACCAGACCAGCCAGCACATAGGCGGTGAAAATCACGAAGGGCTTATTGCGCGTCTTGATGAAGAAGAGCAGGGAGAAGATCACGCGCGCCAGCGGCACCAGGGTCAGAATCATCAGCCCCAGCGTCATAATCGAACGCGGGTTGCCCTGCCGTGCGCGGATCAGCAGGTCCAGGAAGGTGCCATAGTCCTTGACCCGCTCATTGTCCTGCACCGCGTGGAAGTGTTGCAGGTACTCGCCCGGCGTGGTGGCCATCGCGACCAGTCCGATAATCAGCACCACCCCGGCGGCGGCCAGAACGGTGCGCAGGATGGCCGGTGTCCACACGCGCAGGATGCGATCTTCGTCTTGCGCATTCATGCTCATACTCCGGTGATTGCGCGCCAGCCCATCTCGATTGCGATAAGCACCAGGATTACCACGAAACCGATGCGCAACCACTTGACGTCGGCATAGGGCAGAACCCGGCTGCCGGCGAACGCGCCGATGGTGACGCCGATTGCAACGGGCGCGGCGATCACGGTGGAAACATCGCCGCGCGCCAGGAACACCAGCGCGCCGGCGCCGGCGGTTACGCCAATCATGAAGTTGCTGGTGGCGCTGGAAACTTTCAGTGGCACGTGCATCAGGTAATCCATCGCCATCACTTTGAGCGCCCCCGCGCCGATTCCCAACAGTCCCGACAACAGCCCGGCGGCTACCATCAACGCTGCGCCGCCGGCCAGGTTGGTCACACCGTAATGCGTAGGTGTGCCGCCGGGGTTAGGCAGTTCGCCGCCCAGTTGCAGCCGCTCGGCGATCGGACTGCCCTTGGGCAGCAGGTCGTCATCCTGCTTGCGCAGTGAGAAATACGCCGACTGGAGCATCATCAGGGCGAACAGCAGCTCCAGCGCCCAACTGGGAACGATGCCCGCCATGTACGCCCCGATTACCGCGCCGGTCACGGTGGCGCATTCGAGCACCATCGCGATATGCAGGTTGGTCCATCCGTCGCGTACGAACGCCACGCTGGCGCCGGCGCTGGTCGCAACCACGGAGATGAGACTGATCCCGACGGCAGCGTACATCGGCACATGCGCCAGTATCACCAGCGCCGGCACAATGAAGACCCCGCCTCCAAGACCCGATAGCGCTCCGATGAAGCCCGCGCCAACTGAAAGCGCGAGCAGGCCTCCCAGAACTGAAAGCACGCTCAACTCCGCCAGAGGTTGGATCGGGTCCCGGGAAAAACGCCGCTATATCTTTGCGGCTTCCGGCTGGATCTCATCCCCGTTATTCTCATTGCGTCGCCGGCCACTGGTTTCGTTTGGCCAGCATCTCGTTGTCCGGGAATATTATATCCAACCAATCGAAAGCAGAAGTTGTGAAATGATCAATCCGCCGCTTAAGTCCCGCTCTGCGAAGGCCCTGATGCTTGCATCGGTCTGTGCGATAGCGCTGTGCGTATCCGCCGCGGCGTCGGCGCAGACCGCTATGGCGCCGTCCGCCAAGATGTCCAAGCCCGGCCGCTATTACCTTCCCGGCGTGCAAGCTTCGAAAATCGTCACCGTCACCAGGGAGGGCAGCGCCTCCGCGGAGGTGACCCTGATGACCCAGGCGGTAACGGTCAAGGAGACCGGCCCCAAGACTACGATCGACCACTTTGGCGAGGTCTATGCCTATTCACCGTCGTTCATCGCGGTTCATCGCGGCGAGCCCACCATGATCACGTTTTGGAACCTGCAACCCGACGACGACCATGATTTCGCCCTGCTGGGGCCTGATTCGCAGATACTGATGTTCGTGGATGTGCCGCCGCTAAAGAAGACCTCCTACATTTTCACCTTCCACCGGGACGGATTGTTCGACTTCAAATGCCTGCAGCATCAGCCCGAGATGTCCGGCCAGATCATGGTGCTCCCGCCGATCGCGGATCACCCCTGACGTTAAATTTTAGTAGGGCGGGCCGCCGTGCCCGCCATCGACGCGCGGCGCTGCGCCGCGCCACCTATGAATTGGTTTGGGTGTGATCACGGGCAATCCATACCACCGCCCTATGGCGGGCTACTAACCCAACTTCGACAGTTCGAAGTTGGGTTACCCCGCCATTGTCAGGCCGCCGCTGATGCTCAGCACTTGTCCGGTGGCGTAATCGGAATCGGCGGAGACGAAGAACGCGACCGCCCCGGCGAGGTCCTGCGGTTGGCCCAGACGGCGCATTGGAATCGACTTGGCCATCGCTTCCAACACCTTGGGCCGATCCGCCATCGCGGACTTCAGCAGCGCGGTTTCAGTTGGACCCGGGCACACGACATTGACGTTGATATTGTTGCGGGCCAGCTCGCGCGCCAGCGTTTTGGAAAAGCCGATCAGACCGGCCTTGCATCCCGCATAAACCGCCTCGCCCATTGACCCGACGCGTCCGGCGTCCGAAGAGATCGTCAGAATTTTGCCGTGGCCGCGCGCCTGCATGCCTGGAATCACGGCCTTGCAGCAATTCATTGGCCCGCGAAAGTTGACCGCGATCACGCGGTCCCAGGTCTCGGGGGTGTTGTCGACGAACGGTTCGACTTTGTCCCAGCCGGCATTGTTGACCAGGATGTCGATCGGACCCAGTTCGCGCTCAACCTTTGCGACCGCCGCCGTCGCTTCGTCCAGACTGGTTACGTCCAACTTGACGGCGACCGCTTGTGCGCCTGACGACCGGATTTCCTCCGCAGTTTTGGCGGCGACGGCATCATTTATATCCGCGATTGCGACCCTGGCGCCTTCCTCGGCCAGGCGCATCGCGATGGCGCGTCCGATCCCCTCAGCGGCGCCGGTGATAATCGCGACTTTGCCATTAAGACGGGTTATGCCCGATGCCATTGGTTCCGACCTCCTGCGCCGCGTGATCCGGCTTTGATCGGCGGCCAAACTATGGTAAGCGAAGATTCAAGCAAAACAAGCGTTCCGGACCGATTTCCATCAGGGCAACCGGGCCAGGAACGGCGCCGCGATCGGACTTGAGCCGGCGCGGACGCGAAAGGAGAGGCGCATATGTCAGAGTACCTTCTGATCTCCGGCGATTCACATTTCGTGGAACCTCCCAACATGTGGGCGGAGCGGATGGACAAGAAATTCCGCGACCGCGCTCCGCACACGGTCAAAAATCTCAACGGCAAGGAGGGCGAGTTCTTCGTCTGCGCCGACATCGCCCCGATGCCGGTGGCGGGCTTTTTTGGCGCCGGCGTGCCCTCGCAGGAATTGCCGGCGTTCAACAAAAAGGGCTTCGAAGCGGCGCCGCAAAGCGTGTGGGACGCGGCCTATCGGCTCAAGGATCAGGACCGCGATGGCGTGGAGGCCGAAGTCATTTACACCTCGATGGGGATGCCGCTGTTCCAACTCGATGACGCCGAGTTGCGCGCCGCCTGCTTCGCCGCCTTTAACGACTGGGCCGCCGAGTATTGCAGTTACGACTTCAAGCGCCTGGTGCCCCTGGGATTGATCACCCTGGAAGATATTCCGGCGGCGGTCGCCGAGCTGCAACGGGTCGCCAAAAAAGGCATCCGCGGGGCCATGATCTGGGCCGAGCCCGCCTCCGACCATCCCTACAGCGACGCCGAATACGAGCCATTTTGGGCCGCCGCGCAGGACCTCAAAATGCCGCTGTCGCTCCATGTACTGACCAATCGCGGGGGTGGAAACGTGGCGCCCGCGCGCAAGGACATGCTGCTGCGCCTTGCTAACATGCATCACGCGGTCGAGCGCACGCTGACCACACTGATCTATGGCGGCGTTTTGGAGAAGTTTCCGAAGCTCAAGATCGTCTCGGCCGAGAACGACGCCGGCTGGATGGCCTACTTCATGTACAGGCTTGATACCGTGCAAAACCGCCTGGGCGCGTTGGGTGGAATGAAATTACCGCTGCGGGCCAGCGAGTACATCCGGCGGCAAGTCTATGCCACCTTCATCGCGGATCCGGTATTCGTCGATTCGCTGCATCGTTATCCGGCCGACAATATCATGTGGTCCTCCGACTATCCGCATACCGCGGCCACCTTCCCGCGCTCGCGCGAAATCGTGGCCAAGCGGCTGGGCATGGTGCCGCCCGACCAGTTGCGCAAAATCGTCCGCGACACGTCCGCTAAGCTCTACGGACTGGATTCATAGGAGCAGTATCCATGTCAGACTATCTTTTGATTTCCGCCGATTCCCATTTCGTCGAGCCGCCGAGCATGTGGGCGGAGCGTATCGATCGAAAGTTCCGCGACCGCGCGCCCCACACAGTCAGGGACCTGGGCGGCAAGGAGGGCGAATTCTTCGTCTGCGGCAACATCGATCCGATGCCGGTGGCGGCGTTTTTCGGCGCCGGCGTGCCCTCGGCGGAACTGCCCGAGCATAACAAGCGAAGCTTCGAGCAGGCGCCGCGCAGCGTTTTTGAACCGGCCTACCGGCTCAAGGATCTCGACCGCGACGGGGTTCAGGCCGAGGTCATCTACACCTCGATGGGGATGCCGCTGTTCGGGCTGGATGACGCCGAGTTGCGCGCCGCCTGCTTCGGCGCCTTCAACGACTGGGCGGCCGAGTATTGCGGCTACGACTCCAAGCGCCTGATTCCGCTGGGGCTCATCACCCTGGAGGATATCCCCGCCGCGGTTGCGGAGTTGCAGCGCATCGCCAAAAAGGGCGTGCGCGGCGCCATGATCTGGGCGGAACCGGCCGACGACCATCCCTACAGCTCCCCTGAATACGACGCGTTCTGGGCCGCGGCGCAAGATCTCGAAATGCCCCTGTCGCTGCACATCCTGACCAATCGCGGCGGCGGTATCGCCAGTCCCGGCAAGAGCGATCTAATGCTGCGGCTGGCCAACATGCATCATGGAATCGAGCGGACGCTGTCGGTGATGGTTTACGGCGGGGTGTTTGAGAAGTTCCCGCGGCTTAAGATCGTGTCGGCCGAGAATGATGTCGGCTGGATGGCCTACTTCATGTACCGGCTGGACACGGTGCAGAACCGGATGGGCACGCTGGGCGGAATGAAGCTGCCGATGCGGGCCGGCGAGTACGTCAAACGCCAGGTTTACGCCACCTTCATCGCCGATCCGGTATTCGTCAATCTGCTCGACCGCTTTCCGGCGGAAAACATAATGTGGTCATCCGACTATCCGCATACTGCGGCGACCTTTCCGCGCTCCCGTGAAATCGTGGATAAGCGCCTGGGTATGCTGCCGCCCGACCAACTGCGGAAGATCGTCCGCGATACCGCCGCCAAGGTGTACCACATCGACTAGCGGTGATTGTCTCCCCCTGATGTGTCAGGGGGAGAGTGACGGCAGAAATTGTCCCGGGATTTGCCTGGCCCAGCGCGCAACGACGTGCTTGTTGGAACAAAAGGCACGGGCGCGCCCATCAGCGATGCCCTCCTCCCCCGCCGTGGAAGCCACCACCGTGAAAGCCGCCACCATGGAAACCGCCGAAATGGCCTGCGCTGGCAAAACGCTCCGTGGGTTCCCGATAGAATGCGTACGGATGACCATAGCCATGGTCCTCCCAGGGATGGTGCACTTCAAAGCGGGACTCGCCGCCCCGAAAACCACCCCAGTATGGCGCATAACCGTATGCCGGGTATCCGTAACCGTAATCATAACTCGGCCCGCATCCGCTGGCGCAAACAGCGAGCACGCAGACCAGGAAAATCACCGTAATTAAGTATCGCATAAACAATTGCATTCCTTGCGTTTAGGGCACGCCCCAGGAGGGCTTGCCGTTCTCATGGTAAAAGGCCAGTCCAGGAGTGTTTGCAGCCGGAACATCCAGGCTCGTGCGCAGTTTACCGTGCGGGTCGTACAGCCCGACGCCCGGCGTGCCCTGCTGGGCCAACGCGATGATGGCGCGCCGCTTACCGTTTTGGTCGTACAGGTCCAGGCCGGGGGAGCCGTTGGCCTCGACGTCCAGGGTGACGGCCGTGCGTCCGCTTGCGTCATCAAGATTTAACCCCACTGCGCCATCCGGACTTAATCCGAGCGCCGCGCGCACCCTGCCGCTGCTGTCGCGCAAGACGAACTGCCGCGCTTCCAGACTTTCGCTCACGCCCGAACTGGCTTGCGCCATGGTAATGAGCACCCCGCCGGTTAACAGGAGTGCGCCAATAATCAGTCGCAATCGCCGGTTAGAGCGTTGGAGCTCGGCGAACTTCAGTTCCAGCCGGAAAAGTCGGCCACTAAATTCCTCTGTAGAATGCACCATGAAGGCCTCCTCGCGCCTCGAATCTCCGGATTCGTCGGTCGCGCTTTCAGTTGTCACTTCAGCAGGCGTGAATAAGCGCGTCACAAAGTGGCGAAGCGCTGGCGTCGGGGAGGCGCAAATCTCATCAGACGAAGCAGGGCAATGGGGATCGCTACGATGGACGGTGGTGGTCGCTAACTGGTCTCGAAGCTGCTACCGCTGAGCCTTTAGCCACCGCATCTCGCCAACCGGCAGGCGGCGGTACTCGACCAATTCCGATTGTCCATTTGGTCGCGTGATCGCCGAGAAGCGCAGCGTCAAACGTCCGTCCGGTCCAAACACGTCAGCGACGCCGCTACCTAATCCGGGCGGCGACGCGTTCGGATCCTTCGCTTCGAACATTGCGAAGCAGTCCCCTCCAATCCCCGTGAGATTGACCAGGGTGTAGCCAGGCGGAACATCGGAATCTGCAACGCCTTCTACTCCGCTGCACGCGGCGCTTTTCATCTGAACAGTCCGATTGCGGCGAGAAGCCGATGGGGACTGGCCGTTACACCGGTGCGGTCGCATGCCCAACCAAACTCCCATGCAAACCGCCGAAGCCAGGATGCAAGCGCGCAACGTGCCTTCCGTTACTTCGGTGAGCAGAGTACGACGCGAGGATGGATACCCGCTGCTGCTCAAGCGCGTCCGCCTTGATTCGTCAAAGAACCGCATTGGCTACTCGTCGTTGTCGAACGATTCTAATGGCTGCCTAGCTTCGTGGTCGGTGATTGCGTCGGGCAACTCGAGAGCATTCTCAGCGCCCAGTGACTCTAACTGAGCGGTCGAAGTGTCATTCGCAGATTGATCGGCTGTCGAGGCTTCCGAGAAAACCAGCGCAGCGCCATCAATCGATGAACTCAGGCTCAGGAGCTCGGGTGTGACTTTTATGAGGTTACTGATCTCGACATCCGGATCGTCCATGAAATCCAGCGCGTGGCTCTCTGCATCGAGCTTGCTAAATTGCGTGGCGACAAAACCGTATAAGAGCAGGGTGCGATTGCCGGCCAGACCTGCGATCACTCTTGCTTCCACCAGTGGCAGGCCACACTGATGCAAATAACTGGATAAAAGGACGCTGGTCTGTTCGGCGGCCGAGCAATCCGAGAGTCCTGGACCCGAAACACTCAACATGAGGAGGATGAGGAATGAGGAGCGCATAAATTTGCACACACCTGATAGAAGCGCCCTGCGGGACAGAGTCGGGGGTCCACTAATGAGGATGGCCGCAACCACCGCGCAGGCTATAGGATTCGGCGAATCCATTACGATGAACTTACGGACACGCGGCGGCAGGACGCCCCCGTCTAAATCCACTTATGCGTATTCTACTACCGCTTCATCAGACAGGCGTGAAAAATCGATTCACACATCCGCAGGAGCCGAGCCTCAGAGCTGGCCAGCTTCAAACATACCACGTGTGCAAACGTGGCAATTGCGTTCAAAATATCACCCAAAACGGAGTAAACATGCCAATCTGCGAGTCTTCGACGTGTGCAGTTGTTGCGTCCCTTGCAGATTCTCCTCCTCTTCACGATAGATTGTTGCTTCGGGAAACTTAGCTTGGCACTGGCTCCCTTGCGGTGACCAGAGCGATCGACCAATTAGCTTTGAGCATACGTACGCAAGAGCTTGAACCAAGGTCGCTACTTGTTGGCGCGGGCGTCCCATGCTGGTCGACCACCGCCGCGCAGCCTGCCACCGAGAAAATTCCTATCATGGCCATCCGCACGCATGCGGGGTGCTGCGTAATCTTTGTGGTTAACGTAATTCACAGTGCCTGGCAGAATAGGCCGGTCGCGGGATATCTGCTGAGCGCGCACGACGAAAGATGGCGGCTTCGACACGGCCCCGTTGCAATGGATCAATTCAACGGCTGTGACCGTCTCTGGTTGCAGTCGTTTTTATTGAGCGGCAGCAGCCTGAATGGGCACTGTGCATAGGCGGCGGGTTCGTCAACACCGCCGGAGCGCATCCGGCCCCTTAACTGATATCGGAAAGCAGATCACCCTCCTCATCCGGGAGGGTCGGCCCCACTCCGGTGAGCTTGAAAGCCAACTTGGCCGAAAACACTTTGTCGCCCAGACGGCCGGCCGGCTTAAGCATACCGCCGTGCCGCCTGCAGCGGGGACAGGCGATGGCGCCTGCCAACATCCCGGCTTCTTTGGCCGTAATCCGCAAGTCGAAGGTATTGCCGCAGCCGGGTTTTGGCACGCAACGCGGTAAACGATTCCAGGGCCTTTGTGCTGCGCAACTGATGTCTGCATATCCTTCGCCCTCCTGTCGTAATGGACCTCGGTCGGTCATTTTTGAGGCGTGAAAAACGGCTTCACAATGGCGTGCATCCCCCTACGTTGCGGTGATCCAGGCCGTTGGCGGACTTAACCCTAAAGCGAAAATAAAATCAGTACAAATTACCGAAACTCATGGCGGTCATCGATGGTGACCGTTACCTGCACCCTCACCCGCGCGTCAGGGCTGCTGCGGAAAAATCGCAACAGCCGCGCCGCTTGCCCTCTCCCGTAACTAAGCGGGCGAGGGGGTTAATAGCAGCCGCCAGGCGTGAGAGCCTAAAATTATTTTCGCTTTAGGGTTAATTAGCCACAACACCAGTCGAGAGCGCCTGCGTGATCTCGATGTGCCGGGGCATTCCGATACTCGTGTAAATGTCCAGCGCTTCACTCAGCAGCCTTTGCGCTTTTTCGTGATCACCGGAAGCGGCGCGATCCTTTAGCATCATGGCGTGGAAGCGGCGTATCTCCGCTTGTTCGAGGCGTTGCGGAAAGAACTCGGCTTGCTGCAGCGCGATCTGAAAATGGTCTTCAGCCGCTTGCCATTGACGTGCCGCTGATGCGGCGATACCCGCAGTCGTATGGGTGAAGCGCGAGATCGGCCAGAGCGCTATGGCGCCAGTGTCGACCAACTCACGAACGAGCGGGTAAAGCTCTCCGGCTTGCGATTGCTCGCCGAGCATGACGAGGCCCTCAATCACAAGCGCGAGCATCAACCACGAACCTCGGGTGTTGGGTTGACCGCTAAGAGGTAGCCGTGCGCGCTTTTCTGCAAGGATCGCCAATGCCCCTTCGTGATCGCCCGCGTAAGCGAGCTGCCGGAAAACCGTTCCTGCGCCCATCCCATCGAAAGACCTTTCTGGTTCGAGGCGGCAGGAGGCGCGGGCATGCAATAGAGCATCTGCCCAGTTGCCGCGAAAGAAATTCAGCAGACTTAGCTGTATCTCAGAGAGCGTTTCCCAGTAGGCAAACCGCTTCTTTTGATCGGAGTTCGACACTTGCTGAAGGTCAGATTCGAGTTTGGCCAGGTCCGGGGCTTTGCCAAATTCCACCCAGGCCCGCGCGCTGAGGTAGAGTGCGACCGAGTAAGATTGCCCTATCTTGCGCGCCAGGGGTTCAAGCTCCTCCGCAATTTTCACCGCATCTTGCAGGCGTCCAAGATAAAGCAACGTCCGATGCAGAACTCGTAACTGCAAGCCGTGCTGCCAGGGTGGAGCTTCTGAACCGTAAAGCTGTTCACTGCGGAGCCCGTCGTCGGCGGCTTCCCGCAATTGAAAGAAGTGGAAATGAACTATCGACCGGGCTCCGAGGACTCTGGCCATAAGCTTCGGATCGGAGAGCCGGGATGCCAGGTCCAATGCTTCGCGCAGCGCCTCATGAGCCGGCTCATAGCCTGCTAAGACTGCGCGAGCCTGTCCGAGCGCGGCGAGAAGATGCACGCGGTCAGCGCTAACATCCGCCTGAAGGTAGGCGAGTCCGCGACTAGCTGTTTCGGCTGCCTCCGATAAGCGGCCAGCCCCGATAAAGGTATCGGTCAACTCGGTAAAGCTCCTCCCGATCATCTCCCGATCACCGAGACTGATATAAATTTCGAGCGCTTCTCGGAGATTGCCAAGTGCCGCGTCCCATCGTTCGAGACCTCGCTCGGCCATCGCAAGGCTCGCAGACAACCCAGCTCTTTGTCCTGACGCGGCGGCGTCCAGATGCGAGAGGGCGGAGCGGAAACTGCGCCGCGCTTCCTCAAATGCCGCAGCCTCAAGCGCGCGATTGCCTGCCAGCGTCAGCCAACGAACCAGTTTTTGGCGCTCCGCGAACGATCCCGCCTTAAGGAGATGGTCAGCGATCTCGCCGGCACGCTCGTTGACGGCGCCGGGATAGAGCCGCTCGATCGCGGCGGCGACGCTGGCGTGCAGGTATTGCCGGCGGGGAGCCGAGATGCCGGCCAGCAGCGTCTGACGCACAAGTTCATTGACGAAGGTGAAGGGCTGTTCGGGCCCCTCGGAACTGGGGACGATTATTCCCATCTGCTGCGCCTTCTCGATGACGGTAAACAGCTCGTCAACGTCGATCCGGCTGGTCGCAGTCAGAAGTTGAAAGCTGAAACTGCGCCCGATCACCGCAGCGGCGGCCAGCGCCCGCTTTTCATTCTCATCAAGCAGCTCCAGCCGGCGGCCGATGATCAACCGCACGTTTTCAGGCACGTCGATCTCGTCGATCTTTATGTCAGTGTGGAATTGGCCGGCGCCATCAAAGACCTTTCCCTCTTCGACCAGATGCCGGTACACCTCCTCGACGAAGAATGGATTGCCCTGGCTCTCCTCAAAGATGAGGCTCACCAGACTTTCCGGAGCCTGGCGCCCGGTTAACGCCTGTAACATCTGCGCGACGGAGTCCTTTGACAGACCGCCCAGTTTTAGCGGACGGATACCCAGCCGAATCAGTTCTTCCAAAGTTCTGACCAAGGCCGGATTGTCAGAATATCCGTCGCGATAGGTCCCAATGATTACCAGTGGAAGCTGGGCGACGCGATTGGCCAGATGAATCAAGAGCGCCAGTGTGGATTCGTCCGCCCAATGAAGGTCCTCAACTATAGTCAAGTACGAACGCGTGCGAGTCGCACGTCCCAAAGCCTCTGAAACGCTCTGGAAAAGGTAGCGGCGCTTCTGCGCCGGCGGCAGTTCCAGTGGTTGCGGGATATCGGGAAAAACCCGTCGAAGGCTTGGAACGAGCTGGGCCAGTTCGGCCGCATTGCCGCCCATCTGCCGGCGGAAATCATCCAGGCTCGCCGCCTGCGCCAGACCGCTTTCAATGATCTCGACGAAGGGTAGATAGGGAAATGGTTCGTCCCGTTCGTAGCAGTGCCCGACCAGGCATCGGAAGCCAACGCGCGAGGCATACTCCGCCATCTCCATCGCCAAACGGGTCTTGCCCACGCCCGGTCCGCCCGCGAGCATCACCAGGGAGCCGTGGCCGCTGAGCGCGCGATCCAACACTGCGCGAAACGCGCCACGTTCGGTCTCTCGCCCTGCAAAAGCAGTTCGTTCCGCGACCCCGAACGGAGATACGTCCAACACCACCGCCGACGCCTGCGGACGATCGGCACGCGCTGGAGTAGCTTCGCCACTGGAGCTTGCCTGTAGCACTGGTTCGACAGCCGAACCTGTGCCCGTCGCCGCGAATTCCCACGCAATCGGCAGATCGGGGTCAGGCTGGTAGGAGCAGAAGTTGCCGGTCCTGATGCATCGCGACAGGATGTCTCCCAGCGCGGCATCGCTCTGCGCGATTCTTTCCACCACCGCCCTGATTGTCTTGGTGATGGTCTGCCGGGCTCGTTCCGAAGCTGACCCCGCGCGGCGACTGCGTCCACCCAGTCCCACGGCGCGCGAGAGTTCCCTGGTCAGCGCATCGATCTCCTCTTCCAACTGCTCGGCGCGCTCGACATTTCCGAGCTCCTTCGCTTCTTCGAATTCTTCGCGCAGCTCCGAGAGCCGGTGTCTGTAAGCGACCTTGGCCTGCTCGTCGAGCATCTCGCCCGCATCGCCCAGGCTACCGATATGGATCCCCGCCTTTTCGAGATCCTCATCTCCCCGGGGCAAGCCCCGCACCGACTGACTGGCCTCGTCTTCCTCGCGCCGGCTTGCAATTCCACCCATCAGATCGAGCACGTGAAATTCGGCCGCCGGATTACGCAGCAGATGGGCGAGGTACCCGATTCCCTTGGTGTCCTTTAGACGAAAGGCTTTCCCGCCGTAGCCTACGGTCCAGTATTCGCCCTCTTTGCGCAAGACCCCCTTTTGCTCAGCAAGGGCGCCCGGCGCCGCGTTGCCGGTACCAGCCGAGCCAAATCGACCGTTCCGCGTCTCACGTGTCATGCGAATTCTCGAGGCCGTTGCGCCCATTTTCTGGAGAAAACGCCAAATCATACCATCTGTGGCCACTTCAACCCATTGCGGTTGTGCGGTCATTTTTCACGCCTTGGTATTAGACGGCTGCAGCGCATGAAGAGCGGGCGGCAGGTCTCCCAGAACCTTTAGAAGAGGTGTCATGAACACTCGCAATTCAGTCATCGGCTTTATCGGCCTGGGTGCGATGGGATCGCGGATAGCCAGGAGACTCGTCGACGCCGGCTTCAAGGTCCTGGTCTTCGACCGTATGCGGGAAAAGGCGCAGGCGCTCGCGGCGGAGGGAGCAGCGGTGGCGCCAAGCGCGCGAGCGCTCGCGATGGAGTCCGACGTGATCATGTCGTGCTTGTCCAATGACGGCGCGGTCAAAGCCATCTACGGGTGTGCCGACGGCGTTATTTTATCGGCCACGCCTGGAAACATTATTATCGAGATGAGCACGATTTCTCCCGAAACCTCACGCGAGCTGTGGCGAAGCGGCCAGGCGCGCGGCCTCGAGGTGCTCGACGTAGCTATCTCCGGAGGGCCGCCTTTGGCCGAGCAGGGAACGCTTACGCTTCTGGCGGGTGGAAGCGAAAGCGCCTACAAGGATTGCGCGCCAATTCTAGCCGCGCTCGCCAGGCAGCATTTTCTTCTCGGACCCAGCGGCAGCGGCACCGCGATGAAACTGGTGGTCAACGCCGTGATGGGCGTGAGCATGCAGGCCCTCGCGGAGGCGATCGCGTTGGGAGAAAAATTGGGGCTGCGGCGCGAACACCTTCTAAACGTGCCTTCCCAAACTGCCGTGGTGTCGCCCGCGCAACAAAACAAACTGCTCCGCGCCGTGGTCAACGATTACTCTTCGCAATTTCCCATCTCTCTGATGAACAAGGACTTCCACCTGATCATGGAGCAGGCGGCGGCGCTGGGGGTTCCAATGCCCGCTACTGCGGCCTCCTACCAGATGAACGTCGCGCGGGCGGCATCGCGGCCCGACGACGATTAATCCAGTGTCATCGTCCAGATGCGCGAGTTGTCGGGAGCGGACAGCACGGAGGCCGGCGCTACGGAAGCGGAGAGCGAGCAAATCGCTCATCGCGCAACGTGATTGAGCGATATCCTCTGCCTAAGCCAGCGCTCGGACGGGCTCGGCGGTTTGGTGGTCGAACAGCTCCCGGATGAAGCTCAGCACTTCGTCGCTGACACGCTCTTTTTCGGTATCGACCGTGATTACGTGGTAGCTCTCTTCGAGCGTGACCAGGCGCTTGTGCACGCTGCCCAGGTTGGCCATCAGGTATTCCACGTTCTTTTTGAATGGGCAGGTATGGTCCTGGCGGCTGTGGATTAGCATGGTGGGCTGCGTCAGCCGGCCCAGCCGCGGACGCACCAACGCCGACATCTCGCACAGGCTCAACGCCGCGCTGAGCGGCATCAGCCGGGCGCTGGGATGGACCTGGCGGGCGGCGTCGTCGTGGATGTCGGCGCCCGCGGTGGCGCGGAGATAGATCATTCCAGCCCTGGGACCCAGCCGCTTGATGGCGGCCAGCGCCGCGCGCTGCCAGAAGGGAAGGAAGAACGCCGGCGCCAGCATCGCTACCCCGCTGAGCACCTCGCCCTGATCCAGGGCCAGCCGCGTCGCCAGCACGCCTCCGGCCGAAAGTCCCACCACCACGATCGGGTCGCCATAGGCACGCAACCGCTCGCAGCCGTCCACGACGCTTTCATACCACTGATGATGGTTGGTGGCGCCCAGTTCTTCGGGCGTGCCGGCATGTCCCGCCAGCCGCACCGCGAAGACCCTGACCCCGCACGCGGATAGCCGCTCGCCGAGGTAGCGCATCTCGTAGGGCGTGCCGGTCAACCCGTGAACCAGCAAGGCGCTGACGCCCGAACCGGGAAGAAAGAACTCCCGGGTGTCAATGATGTTGGCGGTTAATGGTGGAGGTTCGCTATCAGAACTCATCGGTGTCTGCGCATTCCTCTCATCTATGATTCCGTCGACGCGCCGCCCAGAGCGTTCGCGTCGATGGAGATTGTGGCGTTGCGTTTGAGTCCGGCCAAAAAGTTGTCCCAGGCCTGCTCGCGTGTGGACTGCAGGAGCTCCGCCTTGAAGCCGGCCGCCGCCTTGTTCCATTCCGCGGTGCCGGGGGCCTGACGGCTGAGCAGTTCGACGATGTAGTAGTTGCCGCTTTGCACCATCACCTTGGGGATCACACCCGGAACCGGCGTGACGGTGCCCACCCCTTGCGTCACCTCGGGAAAGTCGCCGATGGTGGGAACGGTATTGCTGGAGCGCTCGAACGGGTCGGTCTTGTGAACCGTGAGATGATTGATCTCGGCAACCTGGTTGAAATGGGACGCGCTCTTGATTTGCTTGATCAGGCTGTCAGCCCGATCCCGCGCCTTGTTTTCGGCCTCGCGCCGGACCAACTCGTCGCGCACCTTATCGGAGATTTGCTTGAGCGGCGGAATATGCGCCGGCTCACGATCGACGAGCTGAATCAGGAACAGCCCGGTGCCCTTGCCATTGACCGCAGCCACTTCTCCCTTGCCCAGCTTGAATGCGGTGCTGGCGAACTCAGGATTAGCACCCACCTTGGGAATCGGCTCGCCGGCGGCGAACATCGGCGTGGTGGCCACCTGCAATCCTCGTTTGGCGGCCAAATCGCCCAGCCGCGATCCGCTCAGGGCGGCTGTCAGGTCCCCGCGTTGGGCTTCAATTGCGTCTTTCTTTCCCGAGCGTTCTCTAATCAGCTCGACGATTCGCGGCCTGGCCTGTTCCAGCGTGTCGGTATGGGCGGCCTTCACTTCCTCGACGCGGATGATGTGGAAGCCGAAACGGGTTGCGACCACGCCGCTTAGCTGGCCGGGTTTCAGGTTGAAGGCGGTGTCCTCGAACGGCTTAATCATCTGGCCCCGTTCGAAAAAGCCGAGGTCGCCGCCACGGTCGCGGGTTCCCGGGTCGTCCGAATCCTCTGCCGCCAGTTTGGCGAAGTCGGCACCCTGCTTCAGTTGTTGCAGGATTTGCTCCGCCTTGGCCTGGGCTTGCTGGCGTGTCTTTTGGGGAGCGTCGGGCGTAGCCGAAATCAGGATGTGGCGGGCGCGGACGCGCGTGGGATAACTGAACAGGGTCTTGAGGTTGCTCTTGTAGAAGTCGGCAATCTCCTTGTCCGAGGGGTTAAGCTTCTCGCCCATCTTGATCGGATCGTAAAGGATATAGTCAACCTTGATCCGCTCGGGCTCACGAAACATCTCGCCGTTTTCCTGGTAGAACTTTTCGACCTGTTGCGGCGTAGGATGAATTTCGCTGACGAAATCGGTCGAGGGTACTTCGATATAGGCGACGGCAACGCGCTCGTTGCGCTGGTCGTAAACCTGGCGCGCCTGCGCGTCGCTCAACACGACCGCCTGCGAAATCATGTCGCGCAGCAACTTCATGGTCAGTTCGGTGCGTGTGAGCTCCTCGAATTGGGGCGGAGTCATGTTGTTCTCCGCCAGCACCGCTTCATAAGTCTGCACGTCGAACCGGCCATCGATCTGGAAGGCACGCTCGCCGGCGATTGTGTTGCGGAGATCTTCATCGCTCACCCGCAGACCCAAACGGCGCGCCTCGCGCTCGCCCAGGCGCTGGTCGATTATCTGGTCCAGGGCCTGCTCCTGAAGGTTCATATGTTTGAGCACTTCGACCGCCTGCGGCCCGTACATGTTCTGAAAGCTCCGGCGCATGACGTCGGCCTGCCGCTGGACCTCATCGGCGAGGATTTTCTGGCCGTCAACCGTGGCGACCGGCTTAACCTGCGAGAAAAAGCCGGCGCCGACTCCCCAAAATGCAAACACCACCACGATCAGACCCAGAATAATCCGGATCCCCCACGAGTAGGCGTGTTTGCGCATCGCGTTGAGCATCGTGATCCGATTCTAATTCTAATCGAAGCGCTTTTCACATCGCAATCGCCCCACCGGACCCTCCGCGGGCCCATTTCGGACCGGTTGTGTGCAAATCAAGCGCGAAAATCATCGTTTTTGGTCTTGTGGCTTGCCTTCGGCCAATTATCTTTGTTAGCTTTTCACTGGACGCTTGGGGGATATTTGTCCAGTTTGTTTCGGGGGCATAGCAGCGCAGCGGACCTGAGTGGACCCCCGTGTGGGGCCCGTCAGGGCATCTCGGCGGGGGAAGGTGGCTTGCTGACGGCCGGGTGGTTTAAGGTGGTTGTTTCGTAAGAGCCGGGAGGCAAGGGCGGACACACGGTGGTTCTGAATTCAATTCTGGGTTGGTTTTCCAACGATCTCGCGATCGATTTAGGCACCGCGAACACCTTGATTTACGTCAAGGGTGAGGGAATCGTCTGCAACGAGCCCTCGGTGGTGGCGGTGCAAAAGGATTCGCGCAACGCGCGGCGTGTACTGGCGATCGGCGCGGAGGCGAAAAAGATGCTGGGCCGCACGCCCGGCTCGATTATCGCCATCCGCCCATTGAAGGACGGCGTGATCGCCGACTTCGAAATCACCGAGAACATGCTGCGCTACTTTATTCAGAAGATTCACAACCGCAAGACGCTGGTCCGGCCGCGTATCGTGATCTGCGTCCCGTTCGGTATCACGGCGGTGGAAAAGCGCGCGGTGCGCGAATCGGCCGAATCGGCGGGAGCGCGCGAAGTCTATCTGATCGAGGAGCCGATGGCGGCGGCTATCGGGGCCGGACTGCCGATTACCGAACCGGCCGGCAACATGATCGTGGACATCGGCGGCGGGACCACCGAAGTCGCGGTGATTTCGCTCTCCGGGGTGGTCTTTTCGCGCTCGGTCAGGGTGGCCGGCGACAAGATGGACGAGGCCATCATCCAGCACATCAAGCGCAAGTACAATTTGCTGATCGGCGAGCGCACCGCGGAACTGATAAAGATTACGATCGGCTCGGCCTACCCCGGCAACGAGATTCAAACAATGGAAATCAAGGGGCGCGATCTGGTGGCCGGCGTGCCCAAGACGATCGAGATAACCGACGAGGAGATTCGCGAGGCGCTGATGGAACCGGTCCACCAGGTGGTGGAATCGGTCCGTATTGCGCTGGAGCGCACGCCGCCGGAATTGGCGTCGGATATAGTGGACAAAGGGATTGTTCTGGCCGGTGGAGGTGCGCTGCTGCGCAACCTCGATGTTCTGCTGCGCGAAGAGACCGGGTTGCCGGTCACGCTGGCCGACGATCCGCTTACGGCAGTGGTGATGGGAGCGGGGAAGGTGCTGGATGAACTGTCGTTGCTGCGCGACGTTACCGTCGACTGAGGCTTGCCGGACGGCGCTTTTTTAACGACTGCACACCAACCCCTGCACAACTTAGGGCGCGGCGCTGGCAGAGCGCGACGGTAATGCAGGATCCGAAAGACACCTTTTTATGGCGCAACCGCGTGGCGCTGACTGGCGGCATTTTGCTGCTGCTGGCCGCCCATATGCTCTCCAGCGGGGTCAAGCAGGGCGATGCCCTGGCGCGTCCGGAGGGCATTGTCTCCGAGGCGATGCGCCCCTTCCAGGTCGCCAGTTCCCGGATGGGACACAGCGCCGGCGACATTTTCCATCAATACTTCATGCTGGGCAGCGTCGCACGCGAAAACCAGCACCTCCAGGACGAGGTCGCGCAACTCAATCAGCGCCAGTCCAGGATGGTGGAGTTGGAATTGGAAAATCACCGCCTGGCCGAACTGCTCGACCTTAAGGAGGCGATGGACCTCAAGATGGTCGCCGCCGACGTGATTGGGTCGGACGCGACGGGCATGGCACGCACCCTGATTCTGGGTCAGGGCAGCACTGCCGGCCTGGCCCCCGGGATGGGTGTGATTGCCACCGGCGGCGTGGTGGGCAAGCTCATCGCGAGCAGCCGCAGCGCCTCGCGCGTAATGCTACTGAATGATCACACCTGCGCAATCGACGCGTTCGTTCAGCGCTCCCGGGTCCGCGGTATAGTCTCAGGAGTGGCCGATGACGGCGTGATCATCAAATATGTTGAGCGCACGGCGGACATCAAGGTGGGCGACGCGGTGGTCACCTCGGGGCTGGACGGGGTTTTTCCGCGCGGGCTGTTGATTGGTTCCGTCAGCGCCATCGAACGCAAGGGACCGGGGCTATTCCTGAACGTTTCGCTCAATCCCGCGGCGGACTTGCGCAGGCTCGAACAAGTGCTGGTCATTATTCAAACCCCGCCCCATCTGGCCGACTCCGGCACGAGCTAAGGTGCGTCAGACGATGCTGTTCGCAGTGGCCACCATGGTGGCACTGTGGCTCCAAACTGAGGTCAGGCTGTGGCTGCCAGCCGGCGCCCTGTTTCCTGACCTGGTGCTGATTCTGGCCGTCGATCTGGGCCTCAAACAACACAACGCCTTGTCGCCTGCGTTGGCTTTTGCGATGGGCTACGCGACCGACGCCTCCTCCGGTGCGCACCTGGGCCTGAACGCCTTCATCATGACCCTAATCTTTCTGCTTTCCTACGAACTGTCGCGCCACGTCTGGGTGACTGGAAGGATAATCGGTCCGCTTACGGTGGCGCTGGCCGATCTGCTCAAGACGCTGGGGGTGATGGCGATCACCGGCGGCATCGCGACGGTGTCCAACATCAAGGCTCCGGCCTTGCGGCTGATAGTGTTCCAGGCGCTGCTCACCGCGGCAGTGGCGCCACTGATCTTTGCGCTACTTGACGCGGGCAAGCGGGCGCTGCGATTGCCTGTCCGTGTTGCGGCGGAATAAATTATAAGGAGCAGGCCTTAATACAACGCAATGAAAGCGAGTTTTACGGCGAATCACATCAACGTTGTATTCCGGCTCACTGCCAGGATGATCTAGGGGGATGGCGGTTTTAAGTCGCCGACGAGGCAAACTGGCGGTGCCCAAGCTGGAGCCCCGCCTTACCGCGCTGACCATCTTCATGATGTTGATGCTGGGAGCGGTGGCCCTGCGCCTGTATTACCTGCAAATTATCGAAACCCACCAGATGGCCGATCTGGCCGACCGTAACCGTATCCGCATTCGCCGCCTGCCCGCTTCGCGGGGACTGATTTTCGACCGGCGCCATCGCATCCTGGTCGATACCCGTCCCTCTTACGACGCGGTTCTGGTCCCCGAAGACCTGCATAACCGCGCCGCGACGATCAGCAAACTGGAGCAGTTTCTGGGCGGCGACCATGTCGAGGACAAAATCTCGCAGGCGGAGGATGAAGGAATACCGTCATCCGAGCCCGTGACCATCAAGGAGCGGCTGACCTGGGACCAGGTGGTTACGCTCGAGACGCATCAACTCGATTTGCCCGGCGTAAGCATCCAGGTCACGCCGCGGCGGCGTTATATCTATGGGCCGATCGCCGCCCATCTGCTCGGTTACGTGGGCGAAGTTAACGAGCAGGAGCTGAAAAAACTCCCCGGCTATCACATGGGGGATGAGATCGGGAAGTTCGGGCTGGAACGGGGATGGGAGGATCGGCTGCGCGGCGTTAGCGGCAACCAGGAAATCGAGGTGGACGCGGTAGGGCGCCGGTTGCGTGTGCTCAACGAGACGCCGGAGAAGCCGGGCGCCGCCATGATCCTGACCCTGGACCTCGACCTGCAGTATGCGGCTGAACAGGCGCTGGGAAATCGTGTCGGCGCGTTGGTCGCGATCGATCCCCGCACCGGCGAAATTCTGGCCATGGTCAGCCATCCCTCCTTTGATCCCAATCAATTCGCCACCGGACTGACCGCCCCGCAATGGCGCCAGATCATGAGCGACCACGCCCATCCGCTCCAGGACCGCGTTATCCAGGGCACCTACCCGCCCGGGTCCACCTTCAAACTGGTCGATGCCATCGCCGGGCTGGAGGAGGGCGTGCTGAAAAGGTCAACCGCGTTTCACTGCGCGGGCGGCATCTGGTATGGCCGCCGGGAGTACCGATGCTGGCGCAAGCAGGGCCACGGTACGATTAGCCTGATCAATGCGATAATCGCGTCATGCGACGTGTACTTCTACAACGTCGGCGAGCATCTGGGTGTGGACCGGATCGCGCTGTGGGCGCACAAGCTGGGATTCGGGATCGAATCCGGCATCGAACTGGCCCATGAGAAAGCCGGCACCATTCCATCCTCGGCGTGGAAAGAACGCCGCTACCATGAGCGCTGGTATCCGGCTGAAACCCTTTCGGTCGCAATTGGCCAGGGCTACGTCGCGGTGACTCCGCTGCAGTTGGCGCAGTTGGCGGCGGAGGTCGCCAGCGGCGGCATCCGCTACAAGCCGCATTTTGTCAAACGCATCGAAGCGCTCGACGGCTCGACCATCAGAGCCTACGAACCCGAAGTGGCGGCGCGCATCCCGCTGACCCCCGAGCAAAACCAGATTCTGCGCCAAGGCGCCTGCGGAGTCGTGAACAGCCCGATGGGCACTGCGCACAAAGCCGCGATTCCCGGAATCCAGGTGTGCGGGAAGACTGGAACCGCCCAGGTGGTCAAGGAAGCTGCCGGCGCCCGCACCAAGGAAGAAAACCTGCCCGAGCGCTATCGGGACCACGGATGGTTCATCGCGTACGCTCCCGGCAACGACCCGCGGATCGCGGTCTCCTGCGTCGTCGAGCATGGCGGACACGGCGGCAGTTCCGCGGCGCTGGTTATTCGCGACGTCCTGGTCAGGTACTTCCAACTATATCCGCCCAGTTGGCCGCTGCCCGCAGGCGCGCTGGCCAAGTTGTCAGACAGCACGAAGGAGCACGGGGATTAGCAGGATGCGCTTTGGCTTTGACCGCAGGCTGATTTATCACTTTGATTGGGCGGTCTTCGTCCTGACCTTCGCCATCGCGCTGGTTGGCCTGCTAAGCGTCGCCAGCGCGTCCTACAGCGAGCATCGCCCCTTCCAGATGCTGATAATCCGCCAGGTCATCTGGACGGCAGCGGGCGCCGCCGCGATGTTCGCCGTAGTCATGTTCGACTACCGCGCGCTGGCCAGTTATTCCTACCCGATTTATGTGGCCGTGATGGGTCTGCTGGTCACCGTCGGAGTCATCGGCCAGGCCACCGGCGGCTCCAAACGATGGATCAACCTTGGTCTGTTCACGCTTGAACCCTCCGAACTGGCCAAGCTCGCGCTGATCTTGGTCCTGGTGCGGTATCTGCGCGAGGAGCCGCCGCCCGGCGGCTTGCGTCTGCGTCATATTGCCGTGCCGGCACTCCTGCTCGCGCTGCCGGCGGTGCTGGTCTTAAAACAGCCCGACCTCGGCACGATGCTGACGATGGTGCTGATTTTCGCCTCGATCATGTTCGCGGCGGGAATCAATCTGCGCACGATGGGAATCCTGGCCCTGGGCGCCGTGCTGGCGATGCCGGTGGCGTGGCACGTGCTCAAGCCCTATCAAAAGCAGCGGGTGGTGACTTTCCTCAACCCCCAATCCGATCCGCTGGGAGCCGGCTACCACGTTATCCAGTCGGAAATCGCGGTGGGATCGGGAGGATCGTGGGGAAAGGGCTTCCTGAAAGGGACACAGGCGCGGCTAAATTTCCTACCCGAGCAAACCACGGATTTCATCTTTTCCGTATTCGCCGAGGAATTCGGTTTCGCGGGCTCGATGCTGCTGCTGGGTCTGTACGCCGGTCTGATAGGCCGCGGCCTGACCATCGCCACCCGAGCCCGCGACCGCTTCGGAGCGCTGTTAGCGTTGGGCCTGACCGCGATGGTCTTCTGGCAAGCCGCAATCAACATCGGGATGGCCACCGGAATCCTACCCGTGGTAGGCATCCCGCTGCCCCTGGTAAGCTACGGCGGCTCATCACTGATCGTACTAATGGCCGCGATGGGCCTGCTAATCAGCATCAACACGCGCCGCTATCTGTTCTGAATGCCTGGATTTTAACTCTGAAGATTTTAACAGTAGGGTGGCCGCCGTGCCCGCCGGTGGGGAGTGGGGTGGGCGAGCTACACTGTGGCCACCCGCCAAGATGCGAAAAATGCTGCCTGTCTTCCGCCGGTGCGTGACCCGCCTGCGATAGAAATCCGCTTCAGTCATTTGGTGGCGCGGGCCACCCGCGCATCGATGGCGGGCACGGCCGCCCGGCCCACTATACCCGTTCGCCCCCTCTGTCTTGAGTTGAGCGGTGAGCTCAGTCGAACTGGCTGGCCAATAAACGGTCCGAGGCGATCAGGGCGCGCGCCATCCGCAGATCCTCGGGGGTGGTGATCTTGAAGTTCAGGGGGGACCCCGTGACGATCTCGACTTTCGTCCCCAAGCGCTCGACCAGAAAGGCGTCATCAGTTGCGGGCAGAGGCTGCCCCGCGCTGAGGCGGTGCGCGGCGATCAGTAGTTCATGCTGGAAGGCCTGCGGGGTTTGGGCCGCGAACAGGCCCTGGCGCGGACGCGTGGCGGTGATGACGCTTTGGGCCGCTTCCTTCAGAGTGTCCGCGACCGCAATGGCGGCGATCGCACTGCCGCTGCGCGCGGCCGCTTCGATACAGGCGGCGAACAGCGCGGCCGGGGCAAACGGGCGCGCCGCGTCATGCACCACCACCACACCGCTTTCGGGGCTGGCCAACGACAGCGCAATCGCAACCGACTCCTGTCGCTCGGGGCCTCCCGCGGTCAGCTTGAGCGGCACGCGCAGGCCGGCGCGCTGCGCCGCGAGGCGCGCCTGGGGCTCCCTTCCGGGCGGAATGGCGATAATTACTTCGGCGACGGGCGCCACCTCGCGCAGCGTTCGCAGCGAATAGTAGAGCAAGGGCTGGCCGGCAAGATCGACGAACGCCTTGGGCTCGCTATCGCCCAAGCGGGTGCCGCTTCCCGCGGCCACGATGATTGCCGTGACCCTCATGGATCGATTTCTGTCCCGGCCATAATGCGTGGCTTGTGACTTGAAGCGCGTCAGTCCCCCTCATCCTCTCCCACGGAAAAGTGGGCGAGAGGAGAGCAAAAAAAGACAGTGGCTGCTGCACCTCAAGCACAGCAGCCACCCACCTTCAAAGCATCGGGGACGAATGGAATCGCCTCAGTTGGCGAAAATGGTGTTTAGTTCCTCGATGATTTTCTCTTCGGGATGGGCCCGCGCGATGGACAACTCCTTGACCAACAGGCTGCGGGCAGTATCCAGCATCTTGCGTTCGCCGAAGGAAAGCTCCTTGTCACCCTTTAGCACCAGCAGGTCTCGCAGCACCTTGGCGATTTCCAGCGGGGAGCCGGTTTTAATCTTCTCGGTGTACTCGCGGTAACGGCGATTCCAGGTTTGACTATCGACCTCGACCTTGCGCTCGCGCAAGATCTTGTAGATTTTGGTGACCATGTCCTTGCCAATTACACGGCGCAGCCCGACCGCGTCGACGTTTTCGGTCGGAATCATGATTGTCATCTCGCTGTCGAGAATTCGCAGCATGTAGAATTTGCGCTCGGTGCCGGAGATGACTTTGCTTTGAATATCCTCGATTATTCCCACTCCGTGGGCAGGGTAGACGACCTTTTCGCCTTTTTTGAACGGTAGCATCATTTTCCCGGGGTTCGGGTGCCTGATTTCGGCGGGTTGGCGACGCTGGTGCGTTCACCTCCCACACGATGGAACCGGACCGACTTGATTATGACACAAAATTTTAAATCGGTTAAGATGTTGCAGGAGGAGAGGAGAATTTAGGCTATTTTGGCACTGTTTGCATAAATTTCCATCAACCGGTCATCAGTTCCATCACCAGCGCATCCTCCCCGGGCCCATAATAGTTGCGGCGCAGCCGCCTTTCCTCGAAGCCGAACTTGCGGTACAGCCGGCGGGCCTCCAGATTGGAGCGCCTGACCTCCAGAATCATCAGTGACGCCTTGCGCGCGTGCGCTTCGGCTACCGCCGCCTCCATCAGCGCCGTCCCCACGCCATGGCAGCGAAAATCCGGATGGGTTGCGATGTTGAGGATGTGCGACTCGCCCGCCACCAGCCATCGGCACAGGTAGCCGGCGACGCCTATGCCGCCCTCGCCGCCTTCATCCATCACCGCCAGCATTACCCGCGAGAAGGACAGCGAGATTTCGCGTCTGAATGAGGCAAGACTCCACGGTTGCGCGAAGCAGAGCCGTTCGATGTCAAGCACGCGCGGGAGATCGTTATATGTCGCGTCGCGTATTCGCACGTTGCGCCGGGCGGGCGCTGCGGATGCCGGGCCGCTTGGGCCGCGCCGCTGGGTCAGGCGGCGCGGGAAATTTCTTCGTTTCTGCTCTTAAGCACGATAATCTCAATGACCTTGTTTCTCAATCGATGTTTGAAACCCACAGCAGGCTCGTCAAAGTCGATCCGGGTGGTGAAATCAGCCGGAAAAGACGACGAAATATAGGACAAGCGCCGCAGGGCTTCGCCGCGCAGGCTGGCCGAGATGGTCAGGATCGCATCGCCCAGGCTGATGTTGTAATCGTAGTCGGGCATCTCGTCGGGCAGGCTCCACAGCCGCTTGAGCGAAGAGGCCGGGATACGGCGCGGCATCTCCAGCCTGACCAGGTAGGCGTTGCTGTGTTCCTCCACCGTGTACACGGTGCCGTAGCGGCGGTCGCGCTCGACTTTTTCGTCATAGAAATCGGTTGTGTAGCCGTCGAATCCCACGGTGCGCTTGACCCGGCTGAAATGGCTGCCGCGCACCAGCAATGCGCCCAACGGCGCCAGCGGTATTCCCCAAATAGCGGCGCGGTAGACCAGGGCCGAGGCCGGCTGCGCATGCAGGATTCCCTCTCGCAGCCGCCAGATTGCCTCGATCATCGCCAGCGTCACTCCCAGCATGATCCAACCGCTCGATGCCTGTGAGAAAAGGCGGTCACCAAGCACGAGCACCGCTATCGCGGTCAGTACCGCGGGATAAAGAATCAGGTTCAGGATCAGGTTGAGTGCGGTGGAGCGCGCGCGCGAGAAAGCGAGCGGATTGCCCACCGCCTCCTCCAGTTCGGCCTTTAGCCGGTCGGGCAGGGCACCCAACACCGGTTCGCCAAGGCGCATCGCAATCTGAACCGGAATCGGCGCGCTCTGGACGGGTTTGAGATCGACCCATCCCAGAACTGTGTCGAAGTCTTCTTCCGCCTCTCCGGCGAAATGCTTCTCGCCAATCGGTCCCGGCAGCGCGCCCACATCCTTGGGCAGGTTGAGAATCGCGGCCGGCGCGGGCGCTTTGGGCGCAGCAGGGGCTGCCACCGGTTTGGCGGCGGCGGGTGCCGGGGCAGTTGCCACCGCGGGGGCCGGAGCGGGAGCGGCTGCCGCAGGTGCTGGTGCCGAGGCGGGCGCCGCGGCTGGAGTCGCTCCGTTGGCGGGTGCGGCCTGGGCCGGCGCCTCGCCCTCCTTGCGGAAGCGTGAGGGTGGGTCGTCCGGAAAAGTCTGCTCAGGATGCAGGGCGCGAGCGCGTTGGAGCAGCACCTGCTCGGTTTCGACAATGTTTGGATCGGGCACGCAGCAGTCCACCGGGCAGACGGCCGCGCACGCTTCGTGATCGTAAAAGCCCACACACTCCGTGCACTTCGAGGGCACGATGTAGAAAATGTCTTGGGCCACCGGCGCTGAGGTCACACCTTCCAGTTCCCATTCGACGCCGCCGGCATAGATCGCAGTATTGGGGCATTCCGGCTCGCAGGCCCCGCAGTTGATGCATTCGCTGGTTATAATTGTGGCCATTACGGCATGGACCTCGCATGCGATTTCGCTGGACAGACCCGCTGTTTGCGTCCGCCCACCCGAATCTAATCGTTAGGCTTTCTGACTGTCAATGTCCTTCTGAACAAGCACAGCTAATCATCACCGCAGCGCATGGGGGTCTCAAGCGCACAGGGCGCTGCAGATGTTGTTTCGACGGAACCTTGCCACGGATAAGTTGTTTTGCAACTATGTCGGTGTTGAAAGAGAAACCCTTTGGCTTAAACTGAGGTTGCTTTTCGGACAGGAGGTGTTCCGGATGAAGACATGGGTTGGAGTAATAGGAATCTTGGCCGTCGTAGGGGCTTTGTCGGCCTGCGGTCCCGACATGAAGGTTATTCAGGAAAACACCAACCGAGCGCAGGCCGCTCAAGCCAAAGCAGAATCCGATGCTACGGCCGCCGAGCAGTCCGCCAGCGCTGCCGAGGCTGCGGCCAAAAAGGCGACTGACGACGCCACCGCCGCTGAGGACGCGTCGCGCCATGCCAATGACGCGGTGTCCCGCCTGGAGGCGGCGTTCGCCACTTCTGTCACCAAGTAATTTGTTCGCGTGACCAGCGGGGTTAGAGACCCCGATGCGCGTGAGTCGAGGATTCATGGCTGCGAGGGTGAAGGCGCGCTCTGAGGCTTGAGCTTCAGAGCGTTGCTTTTCTCCTGCGCGGTTTTGAGCAGTTCGCGGCGGACGCGCTCACGCAGCACGCCGTCGCGTTCGATGCGCGCTTCGATGTCGCGGAATTGTTCGACTGTCATGTGCTGCGTCTCGGTCGCTTGGTCCACGGTCAGCTTGCGATCACGCTGCATCGCCTTGTAGACCTTGAGGTATTGCTCGACTTGGGCGGGCGAAACCTCGTTGTTTTCGCTGTCCTGATCGTCACCTTGGGCAAGGCTATCCTGGCCAGGGTTCCAAACCGGAGCGGTGGCGAGTGTTCCGGGCGCGGTGAGAGAGCGGATCTTGGCAATCGAGAAACCTGCCGCGGCGGCGCCCAGCACGACCACGAAGGCCAGGAGCAGGGGATGTTGAAGATGCTTGTGTTCGGGCATAGGAGGCCTCGAATCATCTTGGCATGCCGGCGACTGGCAGCCAAGATAAACGCGAAGCCCCTTGCAATAGCGCCGGTCGTGCTTAACTTTATGCGCGAGCGGTAACGTCCCGTAACCGGGACGTTGCATATTCTATAAAACTTGTTCGGGAGAGATATTTACCATGCCGGCCAAAGTGGTTGAGCTTCATGAAAGAGCGCGGGCGGGAATTGTCAAGGGGGCCACTCTGGTGGCTCAGGCAGCCCGGGTAACGTTGGGCCCCAAGGGGCGCAACGTCCTGATTCAAAAACCTTTCGGTGCTCCACAGGTGACCAAGGACGGAGTCACCGTGGTGCGAGAGATTGAGTTCGAGGATAAATTCGAAAATATCGGCGCCCGATTGCTGCGCGAGGTGGCGCAGAAAACCGCCGACGTCGCCGGCGATGGCACCACCACCGCGACCGTCCTGGCCCGCAGCATAATTACCGAGGGAATCAAGCTGTTGGCGGCAGGCCTCGATCCGATGGATATGAAGCGCGGAATCGATGCCGCCGTGGCAAAAGCGGTCGAGGCGCTCAAGGCCATGGCGCGCCCGGTCAAGGATCATGCGCGGATGGCGCAGGTGGCCAGCGTGGCCGCCAACGGTGACGCCGCGATTGGCAAGATCGTCGCCGACGCCATGGACAAGGTCGGCAAGGAAGGCGTGATCACGGTCGAAGAGGCACGCGGCCTGGAGACCGTGCTGGACCTGGTGGAAGGGATGCGCTTTGACCGCGGCTATCTCTCGCCTTATTTCATGACCAATCCGGAACGCATGACGGTCGAATTGGAGGAGCCCTTCATCCTCTTCCATGACAAAAAGATTTCCGCGATGCGCGACTTGCTGCCGTTGCTGGAGAAGGTCCTCCACGACGGCCGTCCGCTGCTGATCATCGCCGAAGAGTTGGAAGGCGAGGCGCTCGCCACCCTGGTGATCAACAAGTTGCGCGGGACGCTGAAAGTCGCGGCCGTCAAGGGCCCCGGATATGGCGACCGGCGCAAGGAGATGATGCAGGACATGGCGATCCTGACCGGCGGGCGGGTGGTGTCCGAAGAGCTGGGTCTAAAGCTCGAAAATCTGCCGCTCAGTGCGCTGGGCAGATGCAAACGCATGGTCATCGACAAGGACAACACCACGCTGGTTGGCGGCCTGGGTAAGAAAGCGGACATCCAGGGCCGCATCGCGCAGCTACGCGAACAGATCAAACAGACCACCTCCGACTATGACCGCGAGAAGCTTGAGGAGCGGCTCGCCAAGCTGAGTGGGGGAGTGGCGGTAATCAAGGTCGGCGCGGCCACCGAAGTGGAGATGAAGGAAAAGAAGACTCGTGTGGAGGATGCGGTTCATGCGCTGCGCGCTGCGGTCGAAGAAGGAATCGTACCCGGCGGCGGCGTGGCGTTGGTTCGGGCGCAAAAGGCCGTGGGCGAACTCAAACTGTCCGAGGATCGGCAGGCCGGGGTCAATATCGTCCTGCAGGCCATGGGCGAGCCGCTTCGTCAGATTGCGGCCAACGCCGGCTTCGAGCCGCCCCTGGTTTACAACAAGGTGTCCGAGGGCAAGGGTAACTTTGGCTTCAATGCGCGCACCGAGACTTTCGGCGATCTGTTGGAAGCCGGAGTCGTTGATCCCGCCAAGGTAGTGCGTACCGCGCTTGAGAACGCCGCCAGCGTGGCCGCGATGCTGATCACGACCGAAGCCGCGATTGCGGAGAAGCCCAGGAAAAAGACCGCGGGGCCGGCGATGCCTCCGGGGGGAATGGGCGGCATGGGTGGAATGGGCGGCATGGGAGGTATGGGTGGAATGGGCGGTATGCCGGGCATGGATGGAATGGGCGGTATGGGCGGGATGGGCGACATGGGGGATGATTTCTGATAAAAGACACTACGACGAAGAATGGGTGCTCAAAGCCTGATTAATACAGAAAGCGGACTCGTAGTAGCATTGCGTATGTCCAAGGCTTGCATTTGGGCGGTTTATGTGACAATCATCAGCCGAACGGAAATTCGTTGGCAAGTCGTTAGGCTGGTGCGAGGACTCTAAGGAGGTAAATTGATGCAGGGACTTACGGGAACTTCAAAGTTGATTGGGCTGGCCGGCGCCGTCTTGCTGGTGGCATTGGTGGCTTCGGGATGCTCTTCGGGCAACCCGACGCCAGAGCAGAACGCCATCAACGCGGCCAATCAGGCCGATCAGGCGGCCGGGCGCGCGGATGCGGCTGCTCAGCGTGCTCAAGCGGCGGCTTCGCAGGCTCAGTCGGCGGCGAGCCGTACCGAGCAGGCGGCCAACGATGCCAAAGCAGCGGCTGATCGCGCTGAGGCTATCGCTGAAAAGACCATGAGCCGAGCTCCGAGAGGACGGCGTGGTGGGATGCGTTATCATCGGCGTCATCGTCACCACGCGGCCGCGGAAGCAGCTCCGGCAGCAGCGGCGCCTGAAGCGGCTCCCCCGCCGGCACCAGAGGCTCCCCCAGGCGGCGGCGCTCCGCCTCCGGCTGGCGGCACCCCTTAACAGGTATGTTGTATTAATTCGGTTTGAAGGTCTGAATAACAAGGGCAGCTCCAAAAGAGCTGCCCTTGTTTTGTTTGGTGGCAAGCGCCAGACAGACTGCCTCAGACGCGCTTGGCTCGTTTCGATGCGCTGACTGCCGCGGGCGACGACTTAACTGGACGCGGCCGGTCGCGGCGCGCATCGACGATGCAGAAGAAGCCGAATCGGGAGCGTCCCGTCGCGCGCAGCTGATGGGCCTGTTCGGGGTAGATATAGATCGCGTCCAGCGGCTTCAGTGTGTAACTTTCCTCTCCGACGCGCACCACGCCGCGTCCTCGCACGCCGATCACCACATGGGAGTGCCGATGGCGTTCCAGGCTGGTGTAGCCGCCCGCCTGCAATTCGAAATAACGCAGATGAAAGGCAACACGCTCGCCGCGTTTGCCAACCAGAACCTGACGCGAGGCGCCGGCGAATTCACCACCTGCGTGTGCGCTGACTTTGTAAGGTTCGAGTTCGGTGTGTTCCCATCGGTACTGGCGGCGAAAGCGACGCAGCACCGGCGGCTCAATGACGACGTCCGCCGACGCGTCGGACGCGCCTTTATCCAACCCGGATTGCCTGGTCTGCCGCGCGCCGGCGGATGCGCTGCGCGCGCGCTTAGGGGCGGCGGTTGCTGTGTTCCTGGGCGTGGCCCTATCGGTCAAAGGTCACCACCACCTTGAGGGCTTCCTGGCGCTGCGCGGTTGCGAACGCCTGCGACACCTCCGTCAATGGAAAGCTGTGCGTCACCAGCGCGGAAGCGCTGAGCACGCCGCGTTGCACCAGATCGAGCGCCTGACGCGTGTCGTCGGGACCGCACGAATAGCTGGTGATGAAACGAGTATCGTTAAAGTACAGATCGTGCGGCTTGATGGTCATCTCCTCGTCGGGTGCCGTGGCGGTGAATTGAACCACCGTGGCGCCCCGGCCCGCCAGCGCCAGGCCGGTGTGCAATGCGCGGACGGTGCCGGGCCCGACGATGACCACGTCCGCCATCGCGCCGTGGGTCAGATCGCGTAACCGTTCCACGATATCGTTATCGGCGACCAGTCCGTGATCGGCGCCTAGTTCAAGCGCGCGCTGCGCCCGTGATTCGAACAGATCGATGCCGATAATCTGCGCGGCCCCGTGGTAGCGCGCCTGCACCACGTGCATCATGCCCATGATGCCCAGACCGATCACTACGATCGTTTCGCCCGGCCGCATCCCTGAGCGGCGCAACGATTTGACCACGCACGCCGACGGCTCGACCAGAACGCCGTCCAGATCCTGCACGGTGTCGGGCAGCGCCAGCGTATCGCGCTGATTGATGGCGCTGACCAGGAAGAACTCAGCCATCCCGCCCGGATCGATTTTGCTGCTGCGCCAGGTGGGGCATTGCACGTACTCGCCGCGCCGGCAAGCCGTGCATTGAAAGCAGGGCGCGTGATGATGGACGAAAACTCGCTGCCCGGGTTTGAACCCGCGCACCTCCGCGCCCACCTCTTCGACCATCCCCACTGGTTCATGACCCAGCACCAACGGCGCCTTGCGTCGGATGTACCAGGGCATGATGTCGCCCGAGCAGATACCGCAGGCAGTTGCCCGCACCAGGATATCGTTGGGTCCGACTTGAGGGGTGGGATGTTCCTCCACGCGGATATCGCCAAAGTCGTAAAGACGGGCAACCTTCATGATCGGAACTTCCCAGCCGCAACGATGCTTGTCAACCAGGTGTACGGAGCCGGGAGAGTTGCTAACCTTTTAGTCTATGGCGCGTCCAACCTGTCCTCCAATCGCGGCCGACGTGATCATCGAAATCGACGGCCGTTTCGTGCTGATCGAGCGCAAGAACTATCCCCACGGATGGGCGATTCCGGGGGGTTTTGTGGACGTGGGCGAGACGGTCGAGGCCGCGGCGATGCGCGAGATGCGCGAGGAAACCGGCCTGGAGGTGGAGTTAACCGATCTGCTCGGGGTCTATTCGCGGCCCGACCGCGATCCGCGGGGCCACACTGTTAGCCTGGTTTACGTGGGCCGCGCCCAGGGCGAGCCGCACGCCGACGATGACGCCAAGGCCGCCGGTCTGTTCTCGCTCGACGCCCTTCCCGCGCCGCTGGCGTTCGACCACGCGGAGATTCTGGCGGACTATCGCCGCTACAAGCAGAGCGGCCAGCGTCCCGGTCCGTGGGCCAAAACCGGTTAGTCCGGCCCGCTCCGATCGCCATCGCACCAAGCATCGCGTTTCCTAACCCGCCTACCACAACCATAGTCGGCCCTGCTGCTTAGCGTTTCCGTCGGCCGCTGTTCTTTTGGAGCAATTCAGAATAAGCTGGTGAATGACTCCACCTGTTTACGCCCTTTTTCACAAATTACGTGGCTAAACGGTTCTCAGTCCGGCCGAGCTAAACGGCCGAGGTGGCGGGAATCGTGCGGACACCCAAAGAGCAGCCGTCAGGCAGTAGCAGACAAACTGCTGCAACCGGGGAGATCCGATGGACATGAATCATCTGTTTGTTTTGGAGCAACGAATTACGGACTTGGAAACCACACTGCCGGGCCTCAGAATAGCCCAACGCCGCCATCCCCATGTCGCGTCGTTTGAAAGCGACATCCGCAATCGCGAGCTTCAGATTGCGAATCTAAGGTGCAAGTTACAGAAGCTCCGCGACGAGGTCGCGCCTGGCGGCGAGCAGTGGTAGGACACGCGCCCGGCGGTCCGGAATCACTCAGAACTATGAGGTGCCATTGGTGAATGTACGAAAAGGTCTCGATAAGCGCGTCCTCGCAATGTTGTCCGGCAGATCCGAGGTCTGGCTTGAGGACGCCTTTGGCTTCCAACGCCAGCGGCAGTCGGATCAACGCAAACCCGGCTACGAGAGCAGAGACGCCTATGTGAAACGCACTGGGCGCTTCTACCCCGGGGACCTTATCAGTTGGTCCTGGTTGCGCCAGATAGGCCTGCTTGACGCCAAACCACCGCCCGGAGCACCGGACGCCCTGGATGTCCTGAAGGGGCATCTTGAGCAACTCGCCAAGCGCTTGGGTGAGGCGTGATCTTGGTGGCAACCAGCGTCGCTCGGCGCGCAACGCCGCCGAGCGGAATTCCGGTGTTTATGATCATGCGATGGTAAAGTTTATCTGATCCGTTCACGGCCCAGGGCAACAGAGCCGCTAAAGAAAATCAAAAAGAAAGACGCAGCAACTACACACGCAAACAATACTGAATGGTCCATGTTCCTTTTCTCATTCTGCCAGTGCTATTCAGTCTGAACTCCGATAGCACTTTACGTTGACTCGCACTGGACTCATTTAGCCGGAGCGCGGTGGTACACAAGCGTCGACTTCCGCGATGCGGGAAACTGCCTATACTTGAACCAGGGTGCCGTGCTGGTGTCGAGTGATGTTCACTCGCACCGACGTACCCCCGTCAATCCGCGTCCTGGCCAGGAGTTCGGTCGCGTCAGATTTCCCGGCTTTTTCCAGAAATTGCAGCGCATCCGTAAGGTTCACTCGGACCTTTCCGCAAGAGCGGCCGTCTGATAAGCAGGCCTTGTGGGTCGAACTCTCGGCTGATGAACCCGGGCCAAACCGCAAAGTATAAATCTCCTTGCGGGGATCGTAACTGATCGCCAGCGATCCTGAGATTGTTTCCATAGCAAGCCTCCTCTCCTTCCTGTAGCGAACATGACACGACAACCTTTCAAATTCCGATGGACTGCCGCATCCTCCGGCGTCGGTATCGTGGTGAAATAGTCTTTAGTTACTACGATGGTGATGCACCACCGCGGATCACTGCTGTTGCCACTGATAGACTCCAGCGAAACCCGCCGGCCGCCAGCCTTTGCCTGCGCATGCGAGACAGACGGCGCTGTAGGTGCGATGACTCTTGTCGGAGCCGGTTAGATTGACCATCAAGGCGGTCGGCAGGCTTTTGTGACAAGCACTGCAGGTCGCCACCAATGCCGCGTTGCTTTCGGCCGAGTAGGCGCTGGGCATTTGCTGCCTCCTTCGTTACAGAGCACAACGAGACGGGCCTGTGGCGGACTGCGGACAAGGGTCGCGACAGTCACGAGGTCCTTCGTTGGGCTTCAGTGTGACGGCGGGTCTGGCGTCTCGTGGTCGGCTCGAAAGGCGGTCAGGACGGGACTACGATGGCCGGATCGGTGATGCCTAACACAATGTCAACACCACCATCTTTAATTATCCCCCGTTTGGTGCGGAAACGCAACGGCGAGAGCCAGCGATGGTTCTGCAGGTAACATCTTTCACGCCAAACCTGAGAGCTCGGGCACCCCTCCTTTTTGTAAGGTGAGTTTTCCCGCGCCTGCGAACCAATTTGCAAACACCTGGGGTTCGGTTGGAAGGATAAGACCGCCCGCCATTTGGAGATAGCGGAAATCAAAATGCGGCCGCACGCGGTTCATGCGGACGGTCATTCATTCTCGAATCGCGCGCAGGAAAATGCGCGCTGACAAAGGACCCTCTCTTGGGCGCGCCGCAGCCGCGCCCTTCTCCCTGAAAGGTTGTGCAGCCATTGCCGCTGCGCATGACCTCTCCCCCGCCCTTTCCCAAAGTAAAGATAAGGAAAGGGGACAGAAGAACGATCCCCGTATGGATCGCTCCCCATGATCATTGCGTCTATATCTTTGTCGCCGCGGATCATGTATGATGCGTTTTAGACAGCTCGGAATCGTTCCCCTCATCCAACCCGGGAATTAGCCTGGGTTTTCTGTTCGGAGCTACCCCAGCAAAACTTTCGGAGGGCATTGATGCCCAGCAAATTGTACGTAGGCAATCTGGCCTACTCGGTATCAGGTAGCGACCTGGAAGAACTCTTTTCGCAAGCGGGGGCAGTGCAAAGCGCCACCGTGATCACGGACAAGTTTTCAGGCCAATCCAAGGGCTTTGGTTTCGTGGAGATGGCCAGTGCGGGAGACGCCGCTACGGCGATCCAGCGCTTCAACGACACGGACCTTAAGGGCCGTAACATCAAGGTAAACGAAGCCAAGCCGCGCGAGTCGAAGTTCGGCGGTGGCGGCGGCGGCGGTGGAGCCGGCCGCGGACGCGATCGCTGGTAGAACAAAAAGTGCGGGCTTCGGCCCGCCTTTTATTTTTCCACAGCAGATGTAGCGGGGTTCGAACCGCGCCGCCATGATAGCGGCGGTTCGAACCCGAAGCGCCCGCCTATCCCGAGAATCCCCACGTGGGCTGCTAACGAGGGCTTTTGCTTTTCCGGCCGCCTGGTTCTTGGCCCAGGAAGCCTTCGAGATCGCGCGACCGCGCCGTGAGCCTTAGCTTGCGCAGCGCCTTCGCCTCGATTTGCCGGATCCGCTCACGCGTAACCGCGAACAGCTTACCCACCTCCTCAAGCGTCGAGTCGGTTTTCTCCCCGATCCCAAACCGCATCCGCAGGATTTGCTCCTCGCGCGGGGTCAGCGTTGCCAACACTCTGCGGGTATGATGCCCCAGGTTGGAATGGATCGCGGATTCCATCGGCGACGGCGCCAGTTCGTCCTCGACGAAGTCGCCCACCGAGCTCTCCTCGTCGTCCCCGACCGGCGCCTCGAGAGAAATTGGTTCCTTGACGATTCTCAGGACCTTATTGACCTGGTCCGGTGACATCTCCAGCTCACGAGCCACTTCATCCAGGGTCGGCTCGCGCCCCAGCCGTTGGACCAGAAAGCGCGTGACGCGCAACACCTTGTTGGTCGTCTCGACCATGTGAATCGGAATGCGGATGGTGCGGCCTTGGTCGGCGATCGCGCGGGACATCG
>DASZGF010000094.1:0-2375 GCA_035939115.1 Binataceae bacterium (SeqCode) | reverse complement strand
ATCATTGCTTCGACACTGCCATCCGAAGAGTCCTTTCTGGCGCTGTTTGATCAGGCGGGCCAGCCGCGGGCGACGCTCGTGGCCAGTTCGGCTATAGAGCCAGACGGGATCGCTATGCTTCTCTTCCACGGCCAGACCGCCGGCGAGATGGCTTCCTTCATCGGCGCGGAGCGCGACGGAAGCGGCGCAATCGGCGTGCGCGATTCCTCCGGAGCTTGGAAGGAAATCTCCTAACGCGTCTTTCCCGCACTCCAGTGGATCGCGGCCGCCAATAGGAAGAGGCTGAGGCCGCCAATCGCATATGGGGGCCGCGAGGCACTGGCGCTCCCAGTCAGGAATTCGCAGGCTGAACCCCGGGGATAGTTGTTCGAAATGTCAGCGCCTGTCTTCTCGACGTCGGATGGGCCTCAACTTCCATCTGAAGAAGAAAGATCAAGGCGCCGCCCATACAGGTAGTGTCCTTGTATGACCTTCACTCAGCAATGGATGAGGGTGTAAAGGTTCGACGACGATATTCGGGAGAGGGTCGCCGCAGTGTCCTGGAGGCAGGGTCCTCGCAAATTAGATTGGCGCCCTCGCCCGGTGTTCAGCAAGGCTCGAATGGTATCCAGGGGCGCGCCCGTGGGCGCAGTCCTCGTATGTACAAGGAAGGGCGTGAACACCGCGGTCGAGACTCCCGAGCGAAATCGTCGAAAGGACCACAGATGCTGGTGGTGGGGATCGATATCGGGGCGGAGTCGCATCACGTTGCGGTGGTTGACCGGGCCGAAGCGGTAGTGGTCAAGGCCACTGCATTTGCGGAAAACGTGGCCGGCTATCAGGAGCTGTTCGCGCTGTTGGCGCGAGCCGGCGCACGGGGTGGCGAAGACCTGCCCCTGGCGGCGGCGAGCGCCGAGCAGGACCGCACGTTGGTGGTGATGGAGGCCACCGGCCATTACTGGCAGAACTTGTTTGCCGCGCTGGTCGCCCAAGGTTACGCAGTGGCGTTGGTCAATCCGTTGCGTACTCATCGCTTCGCCGGCGAGGAGCTGGCGCGCACCAAGACCGACAGCATCGACTGTCTGCAACTCGCCCGCTTCGGCGCGCAGAAACGTCCGGCGGTGACCTGTCTGCCGGAGGCCGCGGTTGGGGAACTGCGTGAGCTGGTGCGGCTGCGCGCACGGCTAATGCAGGATGTGGTCGATCGGGTTAACCAGCTCCACCGGCTGGTCGATTTGGGCTTTCCCGAGTTCACCCGCTATCTCAAAAACCTCAACACCCAGCTGGCCACCGCTATCCTGCGCCAGTATCCCACGGCTGCGGCTGTTCGCGGCCTCTCGTGCAAACGCCTGGCCAAGCTGAACTATGACGGCCGCCACCGCGTAGGCGAGGAACTGGCACGGCAACTGATCGCCGCCGCCGCGGTCTCGGTTGGCAGCCAACACACTACGGCCCATCAGACCGGCGTACGCTATGCCTGCGAGGATCTCGAGACTCTGCGCCAGCGGCTTAAGCAGCTCGATGGCGATATCACCGCCAGGCTCCAACAGCACCAGGTCGGCAAGCTCCTGACCACCATCGCCGGAATCGGCGACAACACCGCTGCCATGCTTATCGCCGAACTCGGTGATCCAGCCCGCTTCCGCAGCGCCGCATCACTGGCCGCTTACGTCGGGCTGTGTCCGGGACACCGGCACTCGGGTAAGCATCAACCGAAGAGCTCGTCACTTACCCCGATCGGCAATCGACGGCTCAGACAGGCATTGTGGATGCCGACTCTCAGTGCCGCCACTTGCAGCAACCCCTGGCTGATGGCCTTCTATCGGCGGCTGGTCGAACGTGGCAAACCCCACAAGCTCGCGCTCATCGCCGCCATGCGCAAACTGCTCGCAGCGATTTACTCAGTCGCCAAGCACCGTCGCCCCTTCGTGCCCTTTCTCCACTCTCAACCATTGGATAATGAGGTGCCCGCTCGTTTATGAAAAAGCTTGATCAGCATCACGGTATCTAATTTCCTGTTCCGCACGCCAACGGTCGATTTGCTCCACATTAAAGCGCCAGTCACTGCCGATCTTGAAGGCAGGTAGTTGGTCCCGCTTCAATAAGCGAAGGACGGTGGCACGACTGACTTGAAGGTAGTTGGCGACTTCCTTCACCGTGAGAATACGGGGCGCTGGGACGTGTCGCTTCATCCGCTGTTTTTATACCCGCCCACAAGCGCGAGTGCCCCGAATTTGAACCTAATTCCAGCACGGTTCCGCTATATTGCCCCTAACAAGTGTGGTGTGCAGATAGTCTGCGGGCGGGGGGGACTGTCCTAAGTGGACGGTAGATTCAGGCCAAGTGTCCTAGCAGGTTGTTGAAAAACAGCTGAAACAAATTGGTATATAGTTCGT
>DASZGF010000093.1:0-2232 GCA_035939115.1 Binataceae bacterium (SeqCode) | reverse complement strand
AGATATACAGAAAGGGCAGAAACCCGGCGATGACCATTAGGGACACCAGTTCATCGTAGGCGACCCTCATGCTGTCGCCCAGTTGGTAGACGACCAGCAGGAGCGTCGCTACCGTTCCGAGCGCCAGAATGGATACGTAAGGCGTTCCCCATCGCGGATGAATCCTGCCAAAAGGCGCGGGCAGCAGACGATCCACGCCGGCCGCAAATGGTAGTCGCGAGGCCGCTGTGCCAATTCCACCGACGAATCCGACTCCGCTGACCACCACCAGCAGCGCGATGAGGGGAGAGAGCCACGTGGCGCGCAGGACCAGGCCCGCGGAATCTCCCACCTCCGCGAAGCCGTTGAGCTCGCTGATATGGTCGGGCGAAAGCACGATCAGAAACGCAACCGTCGCCGATACATAAAATGCTGCCGTAAACCCGGAAGCAATCCAAGCCGCTCGGCGCATCGTGCGCTCCGGCTCTCGGATCTCTCCAGCCATCATGCCAGCCGCTTCCATGCCGGAAGTCGCATAGGCGATGGCGGCCCAAAAATTGATAGTTCCCCAACTCCATTTCGGAAGAATATGCAGGGGCGTCGCCGAACCGCGACGCATCCACACAATCCAGGCCACCCCGGCCAGCAGGAACCCGACCGACCAGGTGGCCAGAGCGCCGATATTTTCTGTGCACTTCCCGACCTTCAGCCCGATCAGGTTCGAGCCTAACGCGATCCAAATCACCGCCACAGTAGCGGCGAGTAGATAAAAACGGTTGTCGCCCAGGCGAGCGACCAAGGGACCGAACATGGAGAAGCCGGCCTTGATATACAGAAGCGCGGCAGTCGGAAACAGGAACGCTATCCCCATCCAATAAACCCAGAAAGACAGGAAGCCGGCCCACGCTCCGAAGTCTCGCCAGGTCCAAAGATATAAACCGCCCGCCTCTGGGTATTTTGCTACCAGTGCGGCCACAGCCACGGTTAGAGGCACCATAAACAACACCGCTGCCAGAAACCAGAGCGTGACGGAACCTGGTCCGGCATGCGCGGCGATAGGAATCCATCGTGCGGAAATGATGCAGGTGACGGCAAACAGCGTGAGGTCCCGCAGTCCGAGCTCGCGTTTGAGCGCAGGTTTGGTAGTCATGCCCGCGCAGAATACCTTAGTAAGCCGCGAGCGCGAAGCTAGGCGGTATCGCGGAGAACAACCATTGCGGCATTGCGCCCATTGATGCCAATGACGCTGCCTCCGGGGTGCGTGCATGCTCCGCACAGGTAGAGGCCCGGCATGGGCGTGCGTGCCGAAAGCCGGCTAGACCACATGTAGGGTGGCAGGCACTCACCTTGAAAAATGTGACCGCCGGTGAGTCCCACCTTGCGCTCGATATCCGGTGGACCCAGCACCTGCGTATCGATGACGGCGCTGTCCATGTTAGAGCAGAAGCGGGCCAGGGAATTGAGCGCGAGCTGGCGGACTTCCTCCCGCCGTTCATCCCATGTGCCTCGCGCGAACTTATATGGAACATACTGCGCAAAGACGCTCATCGTATGCCGCCCGGTGGTGGTCATGGTCGGATCATGAGCACTCTGGAAGTACAGCTCGCACCAGAGGTGCACAGGCAATTCGCCGCGGCGCGCGGCGGCAAACGCCGCCTTCCACTCAGCTTTAGTGAGTGGTGTGTTAATTTGTCCGTAGTGATGCGGCTGATCGGTTCCGGGCCGCGCGGTGAAGTTGGGCAACTCACGGAGCAGCACGTTCAGCTTTACGGTGCAGCCCTCTATCGGAATCTCTTCGACGCGCTTGCGCCATGCAGGATCGGCCGCCGGGCCCAGAAGTTGCAGCGTCTGCCGTGGGTCGGCATTTGAGATCACCACGGGTGCGGCGATGAATTCGCCGCCCTCAAGAAATACACCTTCGCCGGGTGCGATCCGTGCGACAGGGACTGTGGTGGCGACCACGGCGCCCGCTTCTCGCGCGGCATCGCAAAAGTAGAACGAGACCATACCCATGCCGCCTTCTACGTAACCCCACATACCGGGCATGCCGCACAGCCGCCCCGATGAATGATGGAAGCGGATGCTGGCGGTCCCGGCGTCAAATGGGCTGGCGTTGGTCCCAATCACTCCCTGCCCGAGGTACGCAGTCTGAAGCCTTTCGTCACCCAGGTAGTGTTCGACGAATTCGGCCATCGACCAGTCGAAGAGCACGTGCCTTGCTTTCTCATCTTTCCCGAGTCGCTCTTCAATTTG
>DASZGF010000092.1:0-49467 GCA_035939115.1 Binataceae bacterium (SeqCode) | reverse complement strand
CACCCTGCGCCGCCTGGTCGGCTGGCGCGATATCGATAATAGCAACTCGCGGGCACAGGCCGCGTAGGGAACTAACACTATAACCGCTCAGCGCCGTGTCCTGATGCTAAATGCTTTTCTACCAATTGACAGACACCATCCCTTCAGCATTGCCAGGATTACAGATCGTAACCTTTGGCTCCAGTAGCTGGTTCGTTACCGGACCGACGCTATACAGCTGGACCTCGGCGTGCTCAGGAATCTTGCTAATCGCTTCCTGGATTTCATTTGTTACAGCAGTACGCTGAAGGATGTTCAGCGAATCGCTAGTGTCAACCATCACGATCAGTAGACCTGCCGGAGCCTTGTTCTGCGGACAGAGGGTGTGCAAGTTCCAAGCGACGTTGACCCGCGAGTTGTTCAGGTACAAGAGACCGATAACGACCCCAATCACCGCAACTGAAAGCACCGCATAGATGCGATTTTCGCGGCGTCTTTCCAGTTCGCTCCTTGTCACTACAGTTCCTCGAGGGTCGGTAACCCGTTGATTGCGGCTTCGTACTCGCGGGTGATCCTGGTAGGTGCATCGGAGATAACTTCCAGGGACGGTCTGTTTCCGTTGTCTAGATTCTCGCGCACAGGATTATCTGGAAGTGCCATTGAAACAGGCAGGCCGAAATGGGCTGGTGCAGGACTGCTTCGGGCCCGCCGATTTGCCTCGCGATAGGTGGCGACCATGGTATTGGCAGCGCGTTGGAGTCGCTCCATGTCGTGCTCCCACCTCGTCGCCAGGGAGCGTCGGCGTTGAAGCTCGTCAGGAAGTCGGCTGTACATGTTTGCCAAATAATCGATTTCCCCTCGGAGCCGGCTGATTTTTTGGTCCTTCAAAACGCCTAGGGTCGACACCTCGCCCTTCTTGACCTGCTGGAACTCCTCACAGGCTTCCTCCCATTTTCGGCTGACGGCACCATAGCCAGGATAGGGATCATCCATGCCAAAGCCGTCGTAGAAAGCCAAAACAGAAAAAAGAATTCCTAAGGCAAGAAGCATTGTGGACTGGAAATCGTGAATGGAAAGAAGGTGGGTACGTAGGTCTTCAAGGGCTATGATACCCGCGTTGTCCGGGTCCTGACCCCCTAACGCGTCACGATAATGCGCGACCCCCAAGTTGAAGCCCACCATCCATCCTATCCATCCGACCAGAACCAAGGATCCGCCGAGCTTGCGTAACAATTTGATGTGCACCAAGTTGTGTGACATCCACCCAAATAGGAATGCGGTCACCGTATTCATTGCCGCAAGGCAAATGGCCAAGACCCAACCTGCGATCAAACCGCCTTCAAGGCCCCGCGACAATATTGAACCATTAAAGAAGCCCTCAATAGTGATCAGCCCCAAAAGTGCGAAGACCCTGGGATGACGCGTTTTATTCGGTCGAGGGTCTCTTCCGTTTTCGTTGCGAAAGTCATTAATTTCCTGCTTACATCGCTGCGCGCTTTCCCGCCGCAGGAAGACTTCATCGTGACTCACCCGCGCCTGAGTGCGCAGATCCGTCAACGATTCCTCGAGCATGTCGGGACTCTTGAAATGCCCGCATCAATCTCTCCGATACGCGATGTCGTCGCCAGGGTTTGGTCCGCCAGTTCGTATTCGCTGCGAACCCTGAAGATACGGTTTTGGACGAGCTCAACGATTCGTTGCTCCACTGGATCAAGCGAAGTGGTGTCGCTAGGGGGTAGGTTTTGCTTGCCGGACTCCTGACCGAGCTCATCAAGCCGCAGTTGTCCCGAGAGCGCAGGCAGGTCGATGTCGGTAAATGTAGGCTCGACTCGTGCTATCACCACAGGCGCAACTGTGACGTGTGGTTGTTCCGTTACCGAGGGTGTTAATGGCTGATCAGGCTCGTCACCGCTGGTGCTAGCGCTGTTGCCAACGAACACTCTGGACAAAAAACGACTTACCCTCTGGAATAGGAGCCTAAGGAATTCCCCCATTTTCGGCCTTTTGCCCAACTAGTTGTTGGGCCAATCTATAGCAGATTGCAAACCTAAGGTGAAGACAGCATGAAAATCTGTCTCTTAAAAAGAAAGCCGCGTTAATGCGTTCGTATGGGGACCTAATCATCCTCCCCTAGTGCGCGTCTTTCAACGCGAGGGGGGTCACCATTATTTTCAGGCGGCGAACCGGCAGACGTAAATCGACGCGGGGGCGCCGTGGACGGTCACTGTGAGGATCGAACTGGGTCTGATCTGGTGCTGGTCGAACAGATCGCGCATCAGGCGGGTTTCCGAGGTCATCAGGACCATCAGACCGCCGGGGGCCAGGACGCGGCGAAATTCGCGCAGCAGCTTGGGATACAGCCGGCGGTTGTCGGGATGCGAACCTGATTTGCGGCCCCAGGGCAGGTTGGTGATGATGCGCGTTACTTCGCCGTCACCAAGCGGCAACGCCGTTGCGTCCCAACTGCGCAACTCGATCGGTTTGTAGCGCGGACCCACGTTCTCGCGCGCCGCGTTGAGTGCCTCAGGATCGCTGTCGCTTCCGAGCAGCATCCGGTGGCGCGCCAAGTGCGCCCGCTCGATCAGGATTGTGCCGGCGCCGCAAAGCGGGTCCAGCACCACGTCGTCGTCGGCCGGCTGCGACAGCAGGGCCATCGCGCCCGCCACCGAGGGGCGCAGCGATCCGGGGAAATGCGCCACTTTGTACTCGCGCTGGCGCATCCGATCGTCGCTCAGCCGGATGGTCAGGAACAGCTCATCATCGAGCAGCGTCGCCCAGAACTCGACGTCGCCCTGCTCTTGCAGACGCCATCGCCGATCACCGCGCTCCGATATCCCCTGTTCGATGGCTTTTTGCAGATCGACCCGCCGGTACTCGTGGCTGCCTACCGTCCGCACTACCACCCGGAAGTCCAGACGCTGTCCCGACCGGCTGCCCGGCGTCACCACCACGCGCCGCGCCAGCGCGGTCTCGACATAGGGTGCGTTGCGCGCCAGTTTGCGCGCCAGCTCCAGGCCATCCTCGGTGCTCCCCAGCGGGCGGACATAGCCGACCAGCGCAAACAGGTCCTCGGCGCATCGCATCCGGGTCAGCGCCTGGGGACGCTCGACCGTCATCAGCGCCATCCCGTTGCGCTCCGCGATGCTGCGGCGGCCCACTTCGCGAACGCCCGGAATGCGCGCCAGCGCCTCGCGTATCGCGACGACTTCCAGGCCCGGCTGGGTATGGACGATGACCAGGTCGGCGGAGACCCTGAGGCGTGGTCCTGATGGCTGCTGGCGGGGGTCCGCGGTCTTATTCGTTGGCGCCTTCGAACGGGCCTTCACATCAAAACGGCCCTTGCGGACCGTCACTCGTTCTCCTGGTTTGCGATGCTGAAGCTTCGACGGGTGCACGGTTATCTATGGCCAAGCAAAAAGACGCCGGCACGGAGGCCGGCGCTACGTAAGAAGGGGCCGGGGTTTGGGTCTACTTGGTGCGCGCCATGTATTCGTGGGTTTCGGTATTGATCGTAATCGTGTCGCCTTCGGTCACGAAATGCGGCACCTGGATCACCAGGCCGGTCTCCACGGTGGCGGGTTTCAGCGTGTTCGTGACCGCCGCGCTCCTCATTCCGGGATCGGTTCTAACCACCTTCAGATCGATGGTCTTGGGCAGCTTGACGTTGAGCGGCGTGGTTTCGTGAAGCTCCACCTCGACCTGCATGTTGGGCGTCAGAAAAGGCACCACGTCCTCGATCAGATCCTTGGGAATGGTGGTCTGCTCGTAGGTCTCGGTGTTCATGAAATGGAAGTCGTCGCCGTCCTGGTAGAGGAACTCCATCTGGATCTGGTTGAGAATCACCCGCTCGACGCGATCTTCCGAGCGGAAGCGGTTTTCGGTCTGCGAACCGCTCTTGATGTTGCGCAACTTGGTCTGCACCATCCCACGCCAGTTGCCCGGTGTGATGTGCGTGATGGTCATTATGCGCCAGAGATCCTTGTTATACTCAATGATCATCCCCGGACGTAACTGAGTGGCCTGAAGCAGCATAACCTTCCTATTAACCTGTAAAACCGGTGTCTCTAAAAGATAGCATTTTGCAAAACCGGGCTGGATGTCCATAAGGTAATGCGCCTTGACGGCTCAGGCAAGGCAGGCTCGCCGGCTCTCACCACGGCGCCGTACCCAGACCCACACCGGCGCCGGTGCGCGGTGACGCACCGATCCCGGGGGCGACGCCAATGCCCGGACCGGCGAACCCCGGGGTCACACCGCCATACGGCGGCAAGCCGGTGTATGGGTTGGGTCTATATGGATTCAGGCCGCCGTAAGGATTTACCCCGTACGATCCTCCAGCGCTGACTGGCTGCTCCGTCATCAGGCCGCTTCGATCGTAAGCCCGCACGGTCGCGAAACCCTGTGCGGGATTGAAGCGCCCGCCGAAGGAGATTTGGTGGCTCGTGCTCGGTATCAGACCCGAAATCAGGCCCCCGATACCGCCACCGCTAGTGACGTTCAGGGGCTGGGCCAGGACCCCGTTCTGATAAATCCCGGCCGAGGCGATGTTATGCCCCGAGATAATTCCGCTGACCACGTAAAGCGACGGCGTCGCCGCCTGGACCGAGGTGATTTGGATCGCCAGTTGACCGGGATTAAGGCCGCCGCCAAAGGCGCCTCCGATAGTGGAATTGATTACCAGCGGACTGGTTGAAGGGGCGGCGGTACTGGCTGTCCCCAAATTAATCGACGTCTCACTGTAATCGCGCCGGGTGCGATAGACCCTGATCGTGGCTTCCGAACCGACCGCGCTAAAGCTCTGGGCGAAGTCGCTGGTGCGCAGGCCGGCGCCGCTGTTAAGCGCAATCTCCTGCGCCAACCGTCCGTCCACATAGATGCCCGCCTTCTCAAGATCACTGCCGGTAATCTGGCCTCTGATCACGTAGTCGTACATCCCGGGGTCAACCGCAGTCACACTGTCGATCCGGATCCGCACATCGTTGGGACCGCGCGCCCGCAGATGGCTGCGCATCCGGCGCTTGGGCCCGGAGAGCGGGGGTGTGGCGGCGGGAATCTCCTTGGTGTTGTCCTCCGAAGGGCTTGCGTCGGGAGGATTGCTTGCCAACGGACTCGATTCCGTAGTACCGAAGTCGTCGCCGCCGCCCAATGCCACATTGTCGTCGCTGTCCAGCGATGGCGCCGGCGGTGGTGGTGCCTCGGAAGGCGGCGGCGCGACGATTGAGGGTCCCGATTCGACCATCGGTCCAGCGGCTTCAGCTTCTCCGGCAATCGACGCCTGCGCGCTGCGGCCCGCCGAGTCGTAAACGCGCAATACCTCGCCCTGGGCCGAACCATGAATCTGCAGATCAAACCGGATCACCTGGTCGCCCGGCACGCGCTTCACGTCGAGTTTGGCCACGCGCGTACCGCCCTGATAGATACCGGCGGAACGGATGCCATGGCCGCTCATATACCCCTTGATACGCAACACGTCGGCGCCGGCCATTTGGGCTGACTCGATTCGGACCTCGGGGCCGGAGCGCGATTCACCGGTTGTCGGAGTCACCGAGGGACCGGAATCCCGGGATGCGGCGGCAACGGCAGCCGCCGGCGCGGCGGGCACTATCGCCGACAGCGCGCCCAGATCGTGCTTGATTGCGGCCCATTTGCCGGCGTCCAACCCGCCGGACCCACCCGCCTTGTCCACCTCGGCGGCGTCGGATTTGACCGCGGCCATCGCCAACCGGGCCTCGCGCCGATTGCCCGACTCAAGCGCGGCGCTGAGCTTTTGCGAATCGGCGGCCAACACCCCCACCGGACCCAGCAGGGGGCTCGGGGTATCGCGCTTCTCGCTGACTGAGGTCAGCAGGGCAAAGGCCTCATCGCTGAGCCGCGCCGACAACGACTTGGCATCGTCGGCGGCGGCAGCGATCGCGCCGGTCATTACAATCAACAGCGCGCACAGACCTACGCCTGTCAGGGTCCTGCATACGTGACGCGCGGCCCTTCGCATCGGCAAAATCAACCGCTCGCGGGCTTTCAGCCGACCTGCTGTTGCTTGTAGCGGGCGGTCACGTCCCGAACGCCTTTGGCCAATTTCAGGAACATCTCGCCCTCGTCATAGAGGAAGATGAAAATCGTCGCGCCAACACCGCAAATGAAGCCCAAAAGAAATGCACCCATAGTCTCCTCCCCCAACCGTATTATAATCCATTCCAAGCGGCGCTAGAATGGTGGTGAGATAGCAGGCCAGTCTATGAAGTCAGATGAATCACATGCAAGCGGCGAAATCGAGGCGCAGTTGCAGGCCCTGACGGCCCACGCCGGGGTTTGCCGGCGCGAGGACCGCCTGGCGGTGCGCGTGGTGGGCGATGACCGAGCCTCGTTCCTGCATGGGATGTGCAGCAACGATATCAAGAACCTCAAGCCCGGGACGGTGACTTACGCGCTGATCCTTACCGATCACGCTCACGTGGTCGCGGATATCTACGTGTGGGCCGACGATGATGCGATTTACCTGGAGGTCGAACGCGGTCTGTGGCCCCGGACGCGCGAACATCTGGAAAAGTTCCTCGTCGCCGACGACGTTGAGATGGAACAGCAGGAGAATTTGACCGTAATCGAGGTGGTCGGACCGCAATCCGCCGCGGCGGTGGCGTCTATAGCGCCGCAGGCGGCGGGCCTTGCGCCATGGCGGTTCGTCAAGCACGATGAGAAATTGGTCGCCAATCTGCCCCGTATTGGACTAGCCGCGTTCACTGTGGTAGTTCCAACTCCGCAGACGGAAAGCCTGGTGCGGGAGATGATTAGTGCCAATCCGGGAACCCGCGAGGCCAGCGTCGCCGCCCTGGAAGTTCTGCGGGTGGAACAGGGATTTGCCCGCGTCGGCGTCGACGCCACGGAGAAAACGATCGCGCTCGAAGCCCGACTGCAAAATGGCATCTCCTACAACAAGGGATGCTACGTCGGCCAGGAGACGATCGAGCGTGCTACGGCGCGGGGCGGGGTGAAGAAGCGGCTCTACGGACTGCGTATCGCCGGCCGCAAACCGCAAGCGGGGGCGACCGCCTGGATGGACGGCAAAGAGGTTGGCCTGGTGACCAGCATCGCGGCGTCGCCGCGATTTGGTATTGTGGGGCTGGGCATCATGCATCACAGCGCCTGGCAGCCGGGATCGTGGGTTACCTTGAAGGACCCCGACGGCGAAGTTCCCGCCGTGGTCAGCGAGTTGCCGTTTGAGTGATTAAATTTAGGCGGCGGGTTAGGACCAGCCGCGATTGACAAGGAGACTGCAGAGCAATGGCCAACGCGTTGGGAAAGCGCTATATGTGCGAAAAGTGCGGAACCGAGGTTTTGTGCAACAAGCCGGGTGACGGCTCGATCGAATGTTGCGACGCCACCATGAAGATCAAGGAAGCCAAACCGCTTCCCTCCTCCGACTAGGCAATTTCCACAGCGGCGGCGCCCGCCTCTTTCATCGCCGCGACCGCGGCCCATGAGCAAGCTTGGGCCAACGTGGCGTCAAATGAAACGAGCGGGCGCTGTCGCGTTCAAATCAGGAGTGAGGGGAGAGAAGTGAGTAGTGAGAAAGGAACCGGAGGGAGCCTCTCGCATCTTTTCTACCCCTGCTTCCTTACTTCTCGGTCGGGACCGCCCTTCCATAAGTAATGATTGGGAGATGAGTGACGCAAAATCCGATCTGATGCTGCACGAGGGCCGGATCCTCGGCCATCCGCAGAGCGACTCGATCGCGGTCAGCGGCGGCCGGATCATGGCCTGCGGCCGCTATGCGGAACTCAAGCCGCTGGTCGGACCGCAAACCCATCTGATTCGGCTCGACGGCCGCACGGTCGCGCCCGGCCTGGTCGATTCCCATCTGCATTTCCTTGAAGCTGCGTCGGCGGCGGCCGGCGTAGTGGTTTCCCGCGCGCGCGATATTGCCGAGTTGCTCCGGGAATTGCGCCAGGCGGCGGCTCGCAACGCGCCCGGCAACTGGCTTAAGGCCTTCGGATGCGACGAAGCGTTGCTCAAGGAGCGTCGCGGGCCGACGCGCGAGGAACTCGACCAGGCGGTGCCCAAACATCCGCTGCGCCTGCGCCATCAAACCCTGCACGCCTCCTGGCTCAATTCGCGGGCGATCGGCGCTCTGGGACTGGAAAAGCCCGATTTCACTCCCCTGCCCGACGCTCGGCTCTATCGCGGCGCGGCCAATCGTTTAAGTGGACTGGTGACCGGGATGGAGGAGTGGCTCACCGCGCGGATGCCGCCGATGACCAACGCCGCTCTGGAAGCCCGCGCCAAAAGCTACAGCCGCGAACTGGCCGCGGCCGGCGTGACTTCGTTCACCGACGCCACCGTCCGCAACGGCCCCAGGCATATTGAATTGTTCGGTCAACTGGTGGCCTGGGGCGCAATCACCCAGCACGTCGCCTTGATGCTGGGCGAGGATCATATAGAAAGCTGGGCGGAAGCCCGCCGGTCCGGACGCGAGGCCGGGGTGCAAGTGCTGGGCGTCAAGTTCAGGGGTGGCCGCAACCCGCGCGACGCGGAACTCGATTCCAAAGTCCGCAGCGCACTGGAGGCGGGTGCCGGATGCGCCTTTCACGCCACCGAGATCGAGGAAGTGGAAGCCGCGCTGTGTGCCTTGGAATCGGCCCAAACGCGGCTTGGACGCGAGATTGTGGCCGGCGTTACCAACCGCATCGAGCATGGCGGGGTGATCGCGCCCGACCAGATTCCCAGAATCGCCGCGCTCAAGGCCTGGGTAGTGACCAATCCGGGCTTCATTTTTTACCGCGGCGAGAAATATCTGTCCGAGCCAGGCCTCATTCCCTACACCTACCGATGCCGAAGCCTGGTCCAGGCAGGGATCCGGATGGCGGCGGGCAGCGACGCCCCGGTGACTTCCGCCAAGCCGCTGGTTGGGATTGCGGCGGCGGCGATGCGCCTGGACCAGATGGGGCGGGAATTGGCGCCGGAGGAACGGATCGAACTGGCGCAGGCATATCACCTCTTTTCCAGCGCCGGGTCCGAGTTGGCCGGCCGCCACGGCGGGATGCTCAACCCGGGCACGGCCGCCGACCTGATAGTGCTCCCGCGCAATCCGATGGAGATGGCGCCTGCGGAAGTGGCAGGTGCCGCCGTCGATCTGACTATCATCGGCGGCCTTGTGGTTTATGAGCGCGGACGCCCGGCCACTTTCACCGGTATCCCGGAAACTATCTGACAGGGGAAAGATCTGTTGGTATCCGCTGGCAAAGACGGCACCGATCGCGAACATGAACATCCCGCGGCGGTGCTGTTCGACAAGCGGGGCACCATAGCTTGGATTACGCTCAACCGCCCCCGGCAATATAACGCTTACAATGTCGAGATGCGCGACGGTCTCTACGAAGCCCTGTGGGCGGTCCATCACGACACCGAAATCACCGCAATGGTGCTGACCGGAGCGGGACCGGCCTTTTCCACCGGCGGCGACCTGCACGAATTCGGTCAGGCGCCCTCGCCGGTAGTGGCACGCTGGGTGCGCTTCCGGCGCGACGTATGGGGTCTGCTGCGCGGCCTGCCCGTCCCCACCATCGCTGCCGTTCATGGCTTCACGGTCGGCGGCGGGCTGGAGATGCTGCTGCTGTGCGACGTGGCAATCGCCGCTGACGACACCCGAATCTGCCTGCCGGAGACCGGGACCGGGATGATTCCGGGTGTGGCGGGCACGCAGACCGCGTCGCGGCGATTAGGTCTGGGATGGGCGCTGGACCTGTGCCTCACCGGGCGATGGATTGACCCTAATCAGGCGTTATGTATAGGTTTGGTCGCCGAAGTTGTCCCGGCGGCGAGGTTGGAAGACCGCGCGATGGCTTTGGCGCAGGAACTGGGCGCGGTTCCCAGGCAGGTCGCGGCGATCGTCAAAACTGCGGTCTGGGAAGGCTTGGAACTGCCCCTAGAGCGCGCGCTGGAACTTGAGCGGCGCCTGGCACAGCGGCTGAAGGCCGGCGGCGGCGGACCGGCGACCAGGAAGGGATCGATTACCAGGAAGGGCCATTCTTTTCCTCCTGCAAGCGGCGGAAATTGAATTTGAAATGGAGCTTTGCCCGTGAACACCATCAGTTTCCTAACAATCCCGGCAGCCGTGCTTCCGGACCAGGAAATCCTGGTCTTCGACCAGCAGCGGCACACCTATGCGGCGCTGGCCGACTTGACTAGCCGCGTCAGCACGGTATTCAAGCAGGCCGGGCTAAAACCCAACGACGTAGTCGCGGCGTTGGACACCAATTCCGATCTCTACGTCGCGGCATATTACGCCGCCGCCAAGAGTGGACTCACCTTTCTGCCGATTAACTATCGCGCCAAGGCCCTCGAACTGGAGTACATGATCAATACCGCCAAGGCCAAGGTGCTCCTAGTGGGGGACCGCTACCTCGACCTGGTCGCGCGGCTGCGCTCCGATTTGACCTCGGTCAAGGAATACCTGGCGCTGGGGACGGCCAACAGCCACATGCAGAAGTTGGCCGCGCTGGCCGAAACCGCCTCGCCTGACGAAAACGAGGCCGAGGTCGATGATCAGGACGTCTCGGTCCTGATGTACACCAGCGGCACCACCTCGCTGCCCAAGGGCGTGATGCTCAGCTTCCACGATTTCACCGCCTACGTCACCGCCAACGTGGAGATGGCCGACGGGACCGACCGCGGCACGGCGCTGGTGTGCGTGCCGTTCTATCATATCGCCGGAACCACGGCGATGATGACGTCGATTTGGACCGGCCGCAAAATGGTCGTCATGCCGCAATTCGACGCCAAAACCTGGTTGGAACTGGTCGAAAAGGAACAGGTGACCCACGCTTTCGTGGTCCCCACCATGATGAAGCAACTGCTCGATGAGCCGGGCTTTTCCAAAATCGACCTCTCAAGTCTGCAGAACCTGGCCTATGGCGGCGCCGCGATGCCGCTGCCGGTCATTCGCAGGGCGATCGCCGCGTTCCCCAAGACGGTCGGTTTTGTCAACGCTTACGGCCAGACCGAGACCACCTCGTCGCTGACCGTGCTGGGCCCCGCCGACCATCGGCTTGAAGGCAACCCAGAGGAAGTTGAACTCAAGCTCAAGCGGCTTAACTCGATCGGCAAGCCGCTACCCGACGTCGAAGTGATGGTACGCGACGAATACAGTAACCTGCTGCATCCGGGACAGGTCGGAGAGATCTGCATCCGCACCGCGCGCATCATGAAAGGCTACGCCGGGCGCAGTGACGACGCCTTGCTGAGCGACGGATGGCGCGCCACCGGCGACCTGGGATGGATCGACGATGACGGCTACGTCTTTTTCGCCGGCCGCAAGGACGACATGATCATCCGCGGCGGCGAGAATATCGCTCCGGCCGAAGTGGAATCGGTCCTGATGAGCCATCCCGCGATCGAAGAAGCGGTGGTGGTCGGCGAGCCTTCCGAGGAGTGGGGCCAGGTGATCAAGGCGTTCGTGGTCATACGCTCCGGGCAACAGGCCACTTCCGACGATCTGAAGGCGTTTTGCACCTCGCGCCTGGCCAGCTTCAAACGGCCGGAGTTCTACGAATTCCTGCCCGAACTGCCCAAGAATGCGCTGGGCAAAATCCTACGCAAAGACCTGCGCAGTGGAGCCGCGGCGTGAGGCAACCCGTCGCGCCGGCTCCCGCTGCCGTTTCGCGCGGCTGACCGGCGCGTATCCCTATCCCATGAAGCGCAAGGCAAAGCGCAGCGGCATCGATGCGCCGCGTCCGGCGGCGCGATCTCCCAAGGCGCGGGCGGGTCAGACAAGCAGCGCACCGTCAGTCGAGATCCGGCGGCATCCCGACTACATAACCGCCGTCATGGCGGGACCCGAGGGCAACCACCTGAACGCGGCGATGGCGACCGCGCTGATCGAACTGGCGCATGAGGTTGAAGACGACGAAGCGGTCAAATTGCTGGTCGTCAGCGGTGCGGACGGCGCGTTTTGCTCCGGTTTCGACGATGACGTGGATCCCCAGGTGGTCGAGACCCTCGCGGCTCTGGCTAAGCCGACCGTTGCGCTGATTGACGGCGATGCGTTGGATGAGGGCTTGGAACTGGCGATGGCGTTGGATATCCGCGCCGCCGTCGCAGGAGCCCACTTTGGGCTGCGGCAACTCGCGTGCGGCACGCTGCCGCGCTTTGGCGGCACGCAAAGACTGCCGCGCCTGGTCGGCGCCGCACAGGCATTGCGGATGATTTTGACCGGCGCCGTCATAGACGGACGCCGCGCGATGGAATCAGGCCTGGTGACCTATCTGGCGGAGGATCGCGAGCAGTTTTCCGTCGTGGCCGGCCAGCTAATCGAGTCGATTACCAGCCGCGGGCCGATTGCCGCCCGCCTGGTCAAGGAAGCCGTGGTGAAGGGCTTCGACATGACGCTCGGGCAGGGTATAAGGCTGGAAGAGGATTTGTACGCGCTTTTGCAAACCACGGAAGATCGCGCCGAAGGGGTGCGCTCGTTCCTGGAGAAGCGCAAGCCGCTGTTCAAGGGTATCTAGCGGCGTTTTGAGGACGTGATATCGTGGGGGGTTAGCACAGCGTCGTGGTCAACCCATAGCGGGAAGAGTTTTAATGATTAGAGTCGACAGGAGGACTTGATCGTTCGCATGGCAAACCAGCTTGGCAAAGTTTACATCTGCGGCAAATGCAACTCCCAGGTCATCGTGACCAAGGGCGGCACCGGCGCCCTGAAGTGTTGCGGCGCCCCGATGGAGCAAAAGAAGTAACGTCGAGAAAACCCGGGTGCCCGCCCGGTGCGAATCAATCGCCTCGCCGGGCACCCCCAACCTTTTCTCACACCGTCAAAAAGGCAAGCAGAAACCCCTGCTCCATTCTCCCTGCTCCATTCTCCCCTGCTCCATTCTCCCTGCTCCATTCCGCTGCTCCCTTCTTCCGTGGCTCAGGCTTCCAGCCTGTGATGTTCATTCTCTCCCCCCGTCCGGGGGAGAGAAATTACAGACAAATGCAGACGTCCAATCAGAGGCTGGAAGCCTGTGCCACGGCTTTTCTACCAGCATTGTTTTCGCCATAGATATGTTCTAAATTGACATATGATATGTACTATGATATATCACCAACATGAACTGGAAGCTGCGGCTCAAGTCCAACGGCGCCACGCCGCTCTACCAGCAGGTGGAAGACGCGATCCGCGGCGCGATTGACGCCGGTCAGCTTCGCGATGGGGAACGCATCCCCTCGGTGGTCGAGCTCTCCAAAAAACTCGGCATCAACAAACTCACCGTCGTCAAGGCTTTTCAGAAACTCGAGAAAGCCGGACTGGTGCGTTCGGAGGTCGGCCGCGGCACCTTCATTTCGATTCCAGACTCCGAGCCTTCCGCCACGATCGACAACGAACCCGCGCCCGAGGTTGCGCGTTCGATTCGCCGCCTGCGCGAAGGTTACGCGCGGGGCTTGCGCGAGCTGATGATGATTGAGCGCCGCCCGGGCACTATCAATCTGTCCGGCGGCGTGCCCAATCCGGACATGGTTGCCGAAGACCTCCTTGAACGGTTGTGCCGCGAGGTGCTGGCGCACAATCCGCGCCGCCTCTACGAATACGCGGGGCCGGCGGGACTGCCCGAACTGCGCGAGGCGATTTCTCAGCGTCTGGCGCCCGCCAACCCAGTCGCGCCCGACGAAATCATCCTGACCAACGGATCGCAGCAGGCGCTTTCCCTGGCCGCTCTGGCGGCGCGCGAGGATGGGCGCGCGGCCCTGTGCGAGACGCCGACCTACTCCGCAATTCCGAACCTGTTCATGATGTACGGGGAGACGGTTCAAACGGTCGCGTGCGAGACCGGGACCTCCGCACTGAACCTCGACCAGCTTTCCGCGGCCAGCGCCAGGCGGCGAGTCGTGCTGTACGTCTGTCCCGATTTCCGCAACCCCACCGGCGAAACGATGACCGCCGGCGATCGCCATGAACTCGCGCAATGGACCCGGCGCAACGACGCGTTGATCATCGTCGACGAGATTTTTCGCGACCTGCGTTTCGAGGGCGATGAGCCGCCCAGTCTCTATGCGATGCTCCCGCCGGGGCGGCGCATTCTCGTCAGTTCGATTTCCAAGACCTTCATGACCGGTTTGCGCAGCGGATTTCTCGCCGCTGACCGCGCCATCGTCAACGAACTGCTCGCCTTCAAGCGCTACGTCGATCTCGGCGGGCCTTCACTTACGCAGGCGGTCTCCGCCGCGTTCCTGCGCAGCGGCTACGATACGCATCTGCAAAAAGTCCGCGCCGCCTATCGCATCGGCCGCGACGCCGCGATCGGCGCGCTGGAAAAGTACATGCCCAAGGGCGTTTCGTGGAGCCGGCCGGAAGGCGGATTTCAGTTGTGGGTCACGATGCCGCCCGCGATTTCATCGATCCAGCTTTTTCTTCATGCCGTGGAACAGGGCGTCTCTATCGTGCCCGGGCCGGCGCACGACGTGGACGGCCGCTTCGTGAACTGCTTCCGGCTCGGCTACGGCTACTGCTCACCTGAGGAGCTTGGAACCGCAATCGGCCGCCTGGCTCAAATTATTGAACGTCTGGCCGCCCGCGGCGCGGAGCAGGGCCCGCCGGGCGGTCTCGGAAGCATTCTGTGAGAAACCAATAGGAAGATTCATATGGCGGAACAAACCGGAACCATGCGGCTTAAGACGGGATTGGCGGAAATGCTCAAGGGCGGGGTCATCATGGACGTGGTCAGCGTCGAGCACGCCAAAATCGCGCAGGACGCGGGAGCGGTGGCCGTGATGGCGCTGGAGCGCGTGCCGGCCGATATTCGCAAGGAAGGCGGCGTCGCGCGAATGGCGCAGGTATCGAAGATTCGCGAGATTCAGCAGGCGGTTTCGATTTCGGTCATGGCCAAGGTGCGCATCGGCCATTTCGTCGAAGCCCAGATACTGCAGGCGCTCGGCGTTGATTTTATCGACGAGAGCGAAGTGCTGACGCCCGCCGACGAGTCGTTTCACATCAACAAACACGAGTTCAAGGTGCCATTTGTTTGCGGCGCGCGCGATCTGGGCGAGGCGCTGCGCCGAATCGGCGAAGGCGCCGCGTTGATCCGCACCAAGGGAGAGGCGGGCAGCGGAAATATCGTCGAAGCGGTGCGCCACATGCGCTGCGTGGTTGCAGCCATCCGCAAGCTCGGCACCCTCGGCGATGAGGAACTGATGACCGAAGCCAAGCAGCTCGGCGCACCGTACGAACTGGTCAGGATGGTAGCCCGGGAGGGAAAGCTGCCGGTGCCGAATTTCGCCGCGGGCGGAATCGCCACCCCCGCTGACGCCGCCCTGATGATGCGCCTGGGCGCGGAGAGTGTGTTCGTCGGCTCGGGAATCTTCAAGTCGAGCGACCCCGAGCGCCGAGCGCGCGCGATCGTGATGGCGACCACGCATTTTCGCGACCCCCAGATATTGGCGCAGGTGTCCTCGGACCTGGGCGAGGCGATGGCGGGATTGGAAATCTCAAAGCTGGCGCCCGATTCGATGCTCCAGAATCGGGGCTGGTAATGACGGTCGGAGTGCTTGCCCTCCAGGGCGACTTCGCCGCCCACGTCGCGGCGGTTCCCGGCGCGGTAGAGGTGCGCACAGCGCGTGAAGTCGATGCGCTCGACGTGCTGGTAATTCCGGGCGGCGAGTCGACCGCGCTGCTGAAGCTGCTCGCCGGATCAGGAATCGAAGCCAGCGCGCGTAACCTGATTGCGCGAGGCGGAGCAATTTTCGGCACCTGCGCGGGCGCAATCCTGCTGGCCAGGAACGTCACCCGCCCGGCGCAGCTATCGTGGGGAATGATCGATATCGACATCGAGCGCAACGCGTACGGCCGTCAGATCGATTCATTCGAGGCCGTTTTAGAGCCGCCGCAGTACAAGGGTATCTTTATCCGCGCGCCGCGAATCATCCGCGTCGGACCAACCGTAGATGTGCTCGCGCGCTACCGGGGCGAGCCGGTCCTGGTACGCCAGGGCCGCGTATTCGCCGCGACCTTCCATCCGGAATTGACCGGAGATCGTCGCGTCCATCAGATGGTCCTCGACGCCGCCAACTCAGGCAATCGACAGCGGCAAAGCGTTGAGGCTGCGCAGGAATAGCGAGCCGCGATATCTTACATGATGTCAGCTTTGTAATTTGGAGCTTCGGTTGTCTCACAGATCGTCCAGATCGCTCCAACCTTCCTTTTCAGCACGCTTCACAGCGGCGTCGAACATGCGCCAGAAAGGCTCGTTTTGGGCGAGCGCCAGGGCCTCAAGATCGGTTTCTTCGGTGACCGCTACAAGTGCAGCGCACGGCTTGCCGTTCCTGGTGATCACGACCGACCCGGTTTTCGGCAAGTCCTTGATGATTCGGTTGAGCCGCATTTTTACATCGCATTCTCGATTTTCATAGCGTGAATCTTCTTCATTCAGTTCCGACTTGGGCCTGCCACGAAGATTAGGGACTGTCGATCTTCGTGGGCTGAGCACCGTGCACCGGCGCGAGCCTTGTTTTTGCACCCTCTCCCTTGGAATAAACGGAGAGGGTGTAAAAGCAGCCATCGCATTTAACCTCAGTGCTCAGAACCCAGTTTTTTGACGGGCTCGGCTAGGAAGAGATTGTTGACCTGGAGCCGATCGACATCGGCAAAGAGTTGAGGCCGCGCAGGAACAGCGAACCTCTATAGCTCAATGTCATCGCTGAATCGGCGAGCGCCAGGCGCGGGAAACGCTCCAGCACGGAGGACAGAGCGATCGCACCCTCCAGGCGCGCAAGCTGAGCGCCCAGACAGAAATGGATTCCGTGGCCGAAGGCGATATGCTCGTTGGGATCGCGCGCGATATCAAACACTTCGGCACGATCGAATTTGGACGGGTCGCGATTGGCGGCGGCCAGCAAAACGATTGCCAACGTGCCGGGCTCGATCTCCACACCGCCAATGTTTGCCGGCTGTCGCACGAGGCGGACCGCGCCCTGCACCGGGCTGTCGAAGCGTAGGATTTCCTCCACCGCCGAGGCCATCAGGCTCGGTTCATTGCGCAGCCGCGTGAGCTGCTCCGGATGGCGCACGAGGGCGAGCAGGCCGTTGCCGATCAGATTAGTGGTGGTTTCGTTGCCCGCCATCAGCAGCAGGATCAGAAAGGCGAGCAGCTCTCCCGGAGTCAGAACTTCGGCCTCCTGGTGGGCGATCAGAGCGCTTATCAAATCCGGACCGGGGCGATCGTGCCGGCGTTCGATCTCGCCGGCCAGGAATTCGCGCAGCGCCGCCGTCGCCTCGATCGCTTCGGGCGGACGCGGCATGTAAGGCGGCACCGCCGAACTGGAGATGATCGCGTTGGACCAGGCCTTGAATTCGCGATGGCGCTGCGTGGGGATACCGAGCATCTCGGCGATCACCAGCACCGGCAGCTGATTGGCCAGGTCGGCCATCACCTCGAACTCGCCCTTGGCCGCAACTTCGTCGAGCAGAGCGCCGGTGATCTCCCTGACGCGGGGCGCCATCGCGGCAATCATGCGCGGGGTGAAATCGCGCGAGACCAGCTTTCGCAGCCGCGTATGCACGGGCGGGTCGGCGCCCAGCATCGTCGCCGCGCCGCCGGTCAAGTCCAATTGCCTGAACGGAGTGGCTTCGGGCCGATGGTTGGAGAACGGCTCGTAATCGGTGAGCACGCGTTCGATATCGTCATAACGCGAAATGATCACGGCCGAGATCAGCGCGGTAAACCTCAACGGCGGAGCCTGAAGCAGGCGCTGGTAATGCGGATACGGGTTGGCACGAATCTCAGGGTCGAACGGGTTGAACAACAGCGTTGCGTCGGTCTCCATTGAAATCCTCTCTAGACCGCGTTGAAGCCGGCGCGGCTGAACAGTACGCGATGCTCGCCCAGGCGCGCCTTCATCGCCGCGGCCAACTCCGCCTCGGCGCCTTTTTCAAACCATCCATCGTAACCCAACCGCGCGTACAACTGTGGGATTCCCAGTGCGCGTGAGCGCTTTCCGCCGCTGCCGTCGCCGTCCAGGTAAGTATCTATAATGACGCGGTCGGCGCAGGTTGCGGCCAGTTCGGCGAAGCGCTGCGCGCAGTTGGGAATCATCGGGGAGACCGCCAGTTGTACGAAAACACCCGCGGCGCGCAGACTCCGCGCGGTCGCCACGCGGCGCGCGACCGAGGGCGACGTCGGCGTGAGGCGGCGGCGGACCTCATCGTCGTCGGTCTCCAGCGTCAGCGAGACGATAACGTGAGACCCCAACCGGAGCAGCAAGTCCACGTCGCGCTCGACCATCGGACTGCGGGTCTGGAGCAGCAAGCGCCGCGGTCGATGGTCGGCCAGCACCGCTAGCGCCGCGCGGCTGAGTCTCATCCGCCGCTCGATCCCCTGGTATGGATCAGTGGCGCTGGACATGAAGATGGTGGTCTGCGTTAGCCGTCCGGCGCGCTCCAGGGCGGTCAATTCGCGCTCCAGGCGCTCGGGCAAATTGCGCTTGGCGATTACCCAGCTTCCCCACGGCCCTTCGCCCGCACGCACCACCGGCAGCGCGCGCACGTAACAGTACGGACATCCGCCGCTGTCGCCAAAGGCGCATCCGATGTAAGGATTAAGCGAAAAGTCGAAGCCGCTCAAAACGCCGCCGGTCGGCGTCAGCGCCCGCTTGGTATCCTGTTCAATATAGCGGCGCATGTTTTTAACGCTTAACGCGGCGACCAGAAGGCGATACTGCCGTCAGCCATCGTCCGGGGCGGTCCTCCATCCAACGGGAGCACCCACACCGAGGGCGGCGGCATCTGCTCGGCCGGCGCCTGCCCTTCCTTGAGTATCACACCGGCAAAGACCAGCGCCCGGGAATCCGGCGACCAAAATCGATGGGACAGTGCGTATTGATCGAATACCTGGTACACGATCGACTCGGTGCCCGTGGCCACAAAGCTGCACAGCCTACGCGGCTTGCCGCCGCCGGCCGCAATCACGTTCCAGGTGTTCGACGTCTCCGTCGTTCCGATATAGGCGAGCCATCGTCCGTTGGGCGAGAAGTTGTAGGCGATCACCGGATCGCTCACCAGCGTGCTGATGTTGCCGCTGCCGATATCGAGCAGGTTCACGCCGTCATAGGACATTTTGCCCTGCTGCTTGAGCGTGGAAAACGCGATATGCCCGGAATCCGGCGCCCACACGAACGCGGTGGTTGAGGGAGCAAGCCCGACCATCGGTTTGGGCGCGCTGCCGTCGGCGTTGGCGACCATCAAAGCTGATTGTCCATTCTTGTTGTCGATTACGTAGGCCAGGTGCGACCCGTCGGGCGACCACGCCGGGCCCCTGAAAGGCGCTTTGCCCTTTGAGATCGCCTTGACCACCCGTTGATCACGGTCGGTGACGCCCATCAGACCGACCTGCTCGGGGCCCGCCCCTTCCACCGGCACATAATGGAACGCCAGGTCGCTCGATGCCTCTTTCCAGTCGAAGAACAATGGCAGACCGGTCAACAGTATCCTGACGGGCATGGCTTCGCGCGCCTGCGCCAGGATCAGCTTGAGGCTCTCGCCGTCGCTCGCCAGGAAGAAGAGGCGGCGGCCATCGGGCAGCCAGAAGAAATAGATGGGACGGTCGGAGCTCTGAAAAATGACGGTCGCCGCGCGCCGGTTGAGATCGTAGGCGTTGATGCCGAAGCTGACGCCGTCGCGTCCACGTTGAACAGAGGAATAGGCGATTTGAGTGCCGTCGGGTGAGAAGGTTGGCAATTCGTATTGCGGCGCAGGGGCAGCCGCCCGTTCTATTCCGCTATTCAGCGCGACTGGCGCGAGCGCTTCCGCAAGCGCGTGTTCCGCCTTGGCCGCGCAGGTGATGCAAGTAGGCTTCTCGCATGCCGCGCCGCAGACGTAGAGGTTCGCGCCCTCGCCGATAAAGGCGATGCGTCCGGCCAAGGGCGCTCCGGCCGCTGCGCTCGCACGTTTGGCCGCCGGCTTCCCGGTTCGCGTTTTTCCTGCATTAGCGAGATGGGAACCAGCCGCAAACATTACCAACGCCAGTAAAAAGCCTCGCCTGATCATTGCGTGGCCAGTCTACTAGTTATCGGCGCGCCGGTCTCGCAGCGCAAAGAGGTAAAGATTGACCCTCGCACCTGGATGGAAACGATACGCCGGGCAATCGGCGAAGGTTGACAGTGGCCGCCCGGCGCGACAAAGTTAGGACCATGCGTACCTTGGCGCTTGTCGCTTTGCTTGGCGCTGTGCTGGCCTGGCCGCTGGCGTCACAGGCTCAACAGCAGCCGCAGGACCCGAATGCCGGCTGGCAGCTGCATGATCCCAACGAATATCGGCAGGAAGATTCCCATCCCGTGCGGGCTATCGCCTCTCTGCTGAGCCCGATCGGTTGGGCTTTGGAATGGGGAGTTGCGCGCCCCTGGCATTACGTGGCCACCAACACCTTCCTGGCGCCGGTCCTCAATGGCGGTCAGGAAGAGGACACCTGGGGTGAATACTACGGAACGCCCGGTCCGGTTGCGGAAGTTCCTATTCCACCCTCGCCGATAAGAGAGCCCAGCGCCCCGCCACTTCGCGAGCAAAACGTGGCTCCCGCTCCCCCGGCGACGACGGGCAGCGCGACGGGCTCGAGCCGCCCCACTTTGGGAGCTCCGCCCTATTCGCAAGACACGCAGGGCCAGACCGTACTGCATTAGCCGCTGGCGTCGGCTTCATACCATCGCGCACGCCCCGCCCTTCAAACTTACACCTTTTCCTTGTCCACTGGACCGATTTGGTCTAGCTAAAACAGCACGCGAGCCATAAGCCCATACAAAGGGGTGCGCGAAATGAACAGAGTCAGCCGTAGGGCTCTTTGCGGCGCGTTGATGATGGTAGTGCTGGCAGCGTCGATACCGGCTCGTGGTGCGGGATCGGACCTTTTCAACGACCTTAATTCGGACTTCAAATACACCCTGAACAATGGAACCGAGGACGCGCAGGACATTATCACCGCGCCCTTGCATTTCCGCTTCGACATGTTGACGCAGCCGCAAGTGTATTTCACCTTGCTTGGCGCGGGCGCGGCGCTGGGCGGCGCGTTCGCGCTCGACAACACCCTGCGTTCGCAGATTCGCAGCATGTCCAACGGCGCCGCCAACGGCTTGGAGAATGGCGGCACCTACTCCTTGTCGGCCGCGGCGGGCCTCATCTTCCTGTCAGGCTTCGTGACTAACGATGCGACCGCGCGCCATGACATGATCACCACCGGTGCGGGAGTGGCGGCAGCCAGTGTGATCACGCTGGGCTTCAAATATGCGTTCGGACGCCAGCGCCCGAACGCGGGGAAGGGAGCCTTTGCGTTCTTCCAGGGCGGACAGTCCTTCGTCTCGGGCGAGGCGACTCCGGCCTTCGCCCTGGCCGCGGGCATCAGCCAGCATTACGACTACCAATGGTACGTGGCGCTGCCGGCATACTCGGCCGCGGTAGCGGTGGGATTGGGCCGGATGGGACACGACGCGCACTGGTTTTCCGACGTCGTTGGCGCCGGGTTGATCGGCGTTGGCACCACCGAGTTGCTCTACTATCTGCATAAGCGGCACGAAGAAAACCCCACGCATTACTGGATCTTCCCGGCCAGTTCAGACCGCGGCGGCGGCGGCGTCGGGGTCGGCTACAATTGGTAACCCTCAGGGCTCGATCAATTTCAATACGGTCGTGAAACCTCGCCCAGCAGACCGCGCGCTACTACCAGCTTCATGATTTGGGCGGTGCCGTCGCCGATTTCCAGGCCAATGACGTCGCGCATCCGCTGCTGATGGGGCAGATCGCGGCTGAAGCCCAGATGGCCGTGCAGCAGCAGGCATTGATGCAGCACCTCGACGGCCAACTCCGGCCCCAGCCATTTGCAACCGGCGGCTTCGGCGGTGTGGGGCAGTCCGCGGTCCTTAAGCCACAATGACTCGTAACACAGCAGGCGCGCCGCCCGTAGCTTGACCGCCGCCTCGGCCAGCGGAAAGGATACGCCCTCGAAACGGGCCAGGCTGCCGCCAAAAGCCTGCCGCTCAGTCACATACCGGCAGGTTTCCTCCAGGCTTTGTTCAGCCGCGCCGATACACATCAGCGCGATCAGCACGCGGCTGAAATCAAACCCCTTCATCACTTCGACGAAGCCCGCGCCCTCGGGACCCACGCGATTGGCTGCCGGCACCCGCACCGCGTCGAAAAAGAGCTGCCCGCGCCCGATCGCGCGGGTTCCCAGGTCGAGAAAGCGCGAGCGGCTGATGCCCGTGGAATGCAGATCGACGTAAAATGCGCTCACCCCGCGCGCCCCCGCCTCGGCCGTTCCGGTGCGGGCCATTACCAGCGCGCAATCGGCGTAGGAGGCAAACGATATCGAGCTCTTTTCGCCGTTTAAAATGTACTCGTCGCCGTCGCGGCGGGCGCTGAAGGTGACGTGGGCGGCGTCCGATCCACGCCCCGGTTCGGTAACCGCCAGGGCGGGCAGGACGCGGCCGGCGCAGATCTCCGGCAGGAAGGCCGCCCGTTGCCGATCGTCGCCATGTTCGGCCAGGATCACGCCGGTCAGCGCCGACAGCATCATCACGTAGGCGGCATTGAAGTCGCCCCTGGCGATTTCCTCATGGGCGATTCCCAAGGCGACATGATCCAGGTCTTGGCCTCCGAATGCCGGCCCGACCGTCGGCGCCAGCAACCCCATCTGCCCGAGTTGGACAATCAGATCGCGCGGCAAGTCAACGTCGGCGTCGTGCACCGCGTAGGACGGCAACAGCTCACGTCGGGCGAACTCCGATAGAGTGGATTGCAGCAATTGCTGGTCGGAATTGAAGCCAAAATCCATCGTGGCCATCCTTTCGACGGGCATAGGCTCAGGCCGCCGTCCTCGCTATCATCTTAGCTGTGAGCCATAGGTCTAGCTTAGCGAGTTGAATGTCGCGAGAGGGGATTGTATAAGAAGGGCTGGATGAGGAAGGATCGCGCGATTCGATTCAGCTAATAGTTATCAGGGCTATTTGACGCCGCCAAACAAAAACGGCAGTCTGCCGATGGCCGGTACGCAAGCGGGAGGCGGTCGGCGGTAGAATTCGAACGGAAAAACCCACACGGACGCACCGCGTGGCACGATATAATGAAATGAAAGGTTTCGGAGGTCGCAGCGGTTAAATGGCAGCGGCAGCACCAAAGGGAAAAGCTCCGGTCGACGAGGCAGAGCTTAAGCGATGGCGCAACGAGGAGCAGGCCAAGGAACGCTCCAAGCGGGAACGGGAAAAAGCTGAGTTAGGCTCGCTGTGGAGCCGCCGCGATTTTCTCGGCCGCCTGGGTTGGGGCGGCTTTACGGCGTTCTCACTGGTCGGGTTGCTGGCTGCGGTGCGCTCGGCATTCCCGCGCGTGCTGTTTTTACCCCCCTCCAAGTTCAAAGCCGGCCTCCCCACCGACTACGTGATCGGCGAGGTCAGCGAGAAATACAAGCAGGCGTATCGGACCTGGATTATCCATACCAAGGCCGGCTTTTACGCCATCTTCGCCAAGTGCACCCATGTGGGCTGCACGCCGCGATGGCTGGCCACCGAGCAGAAGTTCAAGTGCCCCTGCCACGGGTCGGGCTATTATATCAGCGGACTCAACTTCGAAGGACCGGCGCCGCGCCCCATGGATCGATTCAAAATCTACGTCGCGGAGGACGGCCAACTTGAGGTCGACAAGTCGGTCGTCTATCGGATGGAGCCTGGCGTCGATCCCAACGAGCAGCATCCGGAGAGCATCCTGAAGGTCTGACGCCGATGGTTGTCGGAATCGGGGCGCGGTTGGAACACGGCCGTGCCCTTTTTTTGGTTCAAGCGCGTAAAAATTTTTCCATGGAAGGGCTGAAATGCCAATCGTCAAAGCCGGCGCTGTCAGTCTGAGTTACGACACCTTTGGCGCGGGAGAACCGCTGCTGCTGATCATGGGCTTCGGCGCCCCCGGCATCGCCTGGATGCCGGTGTTGCCGATGCTGTCGGGGTTCAAGTGCATCTACTTTGACAACCGCGGCACCGGCAATTCGGAAAAGCCGGCCGGACCCTACACCATCCCGGACATGGCCGACGACACAGACCATCTGCTACAGGCGCTGGGAATTGAATCGGCGATGGTGTACGGGATTTCGATGGGCGGAATGATCGCGCAAGAACTGGCCCTGCGTCATCCCAACCGGGTCAGCAGGATGGTCCTGGGATGCACGACGACGGGCGGACCCGCCGCCGTGCCGCCGGCGGAAGAGACCGTCGCGTCCTTAACGAGCGCGTTTAAGTTGATGTCAACCGACCCGGAGCGGGCGATCGATATGTTGCTGCCGGTGGTGCATCCACCGGATTTCGTGTCGGCGCATCCGGAGATAAAGCAAATGGCGCTGATGGGCGCCGCCATGATGCCAGCGACTCCGCCGGATGTGATCGAACGAACCCTGGAGGGAATAAGGCAATTCAACAGCTACGACCGGCTACCGGCGGTCAAATGCCCGGTCCTGATCGTGCACGGCGAGCGGGATATTCTGATCAAACCTGCCAACGCCGAGGTGCTCAAAAGCCGTCTCCCTCAAGCCGAAGTTTTCATGATTCCCAATGCGGGTCACAATTTCTTCGCCGAAAACCCAATGGGCATACATCAGCGGATCGTCGAGTTCCTCAAGGGTTGAGAATCGAGCGAGCAGGAACTGGCAACGAATCACAGAAAAAGAACCGGAACGGAGGCCGGCGCTACGGAAGAGGCGGGCATCGCGGAAAAGACTCCCGCCGCGTACTTTCCGAATTCTTCGTAGCGCCGGCCTCCGTGCCGGTTCTTTTAATTGGCTGCAAGATGACATATCGGAGGGGCAACAGAGCTTAGGCTCAGTCCGCCTGAAGCAGCACGGCAGCGAGCGCTGTTATTCCCTCGCCCCGGCCCAACGCGCCCAATCCTTCCGGATTGGACGCCTTGAGGTTGACCGATTGCGGCTCGGCGTCGATCGCCGCGGCCAGGTTGGCGCGCATCTGGTCCAGGAACGGCGCCAGGCGCGGGAGCTGCGCGATGATCGTCACATCGGCGTTGGCCAGTTTGAACCCCTGCGCGGTCGCGAGGCGCCAGACGCTGCGCAGCAGCTCGATACTGTTGGCGTCTTTGTACTTGGCATCCTGATCCGGGAAATGGCGGCCCAGGTCGCCTTCGCCCAGTGCACCGAGAATCGCATTGGCCAGCGCATGCGCGGCGACATCGGCGTCGGAATGGCCGCGCAGGCCGCGATCGTGCGGCACCTGGACGCCGCCCAGGACCAGCCGGCGTCCCGACTCCAGCGGATGAGCATCAAATCCCTGGCCGATCCTGAGCTTCATGCAAAGCCGCCTTTCACTTCAATCCGCATCTAAGCGAGCGGTCAGATTTGACAACCGGGACCAAACCGGACACGATCGATAACCGGAGGCGCAAATTTTGCCGGCGTTCCTTAAGAATCCCAAGTTCATTGCTAGCGTGATTATCGCGGTCTGGGTGGTTTACGTCATCACCGCCAACTTCCAGCTCGATCCGATCAAGATCAAGCTGCTGCCCTTCATGGCGACCCTCAACTTCAAAGTCTCGGCGGTGATTATCGCCGCCGCTATCTTTGGTTCGGCGGTCACCTTGGTCGTTCACTATCAGTGGAAGCGTTGGAATTCCTCGAACCCGGCCTCCGCTTCCGCCGCCAGTGGCGCAAGCAGCAAAACGGTCGCCTGAAAGCCCGCCTTGAGCACCGTCTCGCCCGCCGGACCGATTAGCAGTCCGTCGGCCCGCGAAAGTCCGCTCAGAATGTTGGATCCCTGTCTGCCCGCCGGCAGAGCATGGAATTCACCGCCGCGGCGTTCCAGCTTGACGCGCACGAATTCGGTCAGATTGTTCGCGGTCTTGATGTCGGCGGCGCAGCGCGCCGTCACTCGCGGCAAGCCCAGTTCCGAGTGGCCACCCATCTTGAGCAAGGCTGGCCGGACGTAGAGATAAAAGCACACCATCGTCGAAACCGGATTGCCGGGCAGCCCGAACACCGGACGCTGACCGATAAGGCCATATTTCAGCGGCCGCCCGGGCTTTTGCGCGACCCCATGAAACAGCGTCCGCATACCCAGCTCGTCCAGGATCGCCTTGACGTGATCGAAATCGCCGGCCGACACTCCGCCGGTGGAAAGCATCGCGTCCATTGCGGCACCTTCAGCAAGGCGCGCGCGGATTTCATCGGTGGTATCGCGCGCGACCTTTAGAATCACCGCCTCGCCCCCGCACTCCTCCACTGCCGCCGCCAGCGCGTAGGCACTGGAATTGACCACCTGGGCTCCGGACGGAACCTGGTCAACATCAACCAACTCGTCGCCCGTTCCGACGATCGACACGCGCGGCCGGCGCCATACGTCGACCATCGCATGGTTGAGCGAAGCGAGCATCCCGATATCCAAGGGACTCAGCCGCTTGCCGGACTCCATCACCAGTTCGCCCGTGCGCAAGTCCTCGCCGCTTGGCCTCACGAATTCACCCGGCGCCGGTTCAGCCATGATCTCGACCATGCCGTCGCTTGAGCGCGTGCGCTCCACCGGGACGATCGAATCGGCGCCTTGCGGAACCGGCGCGCCGGTCATGATCCGCACCGCCTCACCGGCCTTGACCTGCACGCTCGGCATACTGCCCGCCGCCACGGTTTCCATCACTTTGAGCCGCTTGGGCGTGCGCTCACCGGCGCCGGCCACATCGGCCGCGCGCACCGCATAACCGTCCATCGCGGAATTATCGAAGCCGGGCATGTCGCGCGTGGACCTGATCTCCTCGGCCAGGATTCTGCCCAGGGCGTGGCGCAGCGGTATCCGCTCGACCCCCAACCTGGCGACACTGCCCAGGACCTGTGCGAGAGCTTCATCAGCGCTGATCATCGATTATCCCCGCGGCCTAAAAAGTGAATTCTCCCTGCTCCAGTATTCGCGCGACGCGGAACAGGAAGCGATTTCCGAGCACGCCATCGATCACCCGATGGTCATACGACAGCGCCAGATACATTATCTGGCGAATCGCGATCGTGTCGCTACCATCGACCTCGACCACCACCGGCGTCTTCTTGATTTCGCCCATCCGCAGGATTCCGACCTGCGGCTGGTTGATGATTGCCAATCCGAACAGGTTGCCCTCGCGTCCGGGATTGGACACGGTGAAACTGCCGCCCGCAAGCTCGTCGGCGGTGATTTGCCGTGCTGCCGCCTTGCGTGCCAGGGTATCGATCTCGCGGGCGATTCCCAGCAGCGACTTCTGATCGGCGCCCCTAATCACGGGCACCAGCAAACCGTCTTCAGTGTCGACGGCGACGCCGATATTAATCTCCTTGCGCACCACCAGGGAATCGCCGGCTACCGAGGCGTTCATCCGCTGGAATTCGCGCAACGCCCGCGCGGTCGCAATGACCACCATCGGCAGGATGGTCAGATTGAAGCCCTCGCGTTGGCGAAACGCATCCTTATGGGTTTCGCGAAAGCGCGCGACCCGAGTCATATCGACTTCGGCGACAGTGCCAACGTGCGGAGCATGGGTCTTGGAATAGACCATGTGCTCCGCGATGATCTTGCGCCGGCGCGAAAACGGCTCGACCACGTCGCCTTCGCGCGGCTCGTAGATGGGCGGGCGAAATGCGCCCGGCGCCACACGTTCGGGCGCCGGTTGCGGCGCCGTAACCGCCGGCCGCGCGGGCGCAGTCCCGGACGGTCTTGCCGCAGGCGCCGCAGCCTCTTGGGGTGACTCCAGGTACTTCAGCACGTCGCGCTTGGTCACTCGGCCGCCCAGACCGGTGGCGCGTATCCGGCTCAGATCGATGCCGTGCTCACTCGCGATCTTGAGCACCAGGGGCGAATAACGCTGTACCCCGCCCGGCTCCTCCGCAGCCGCGGGCCGTGGACTTGCTCCATGGCCATCGCCGCTTGGCAGGGGCGCAACCACCGCTGGCTTTTGCGCGACGACGGCTGGGGGCGCCTTCTCTTCCACCGCAGGCTGCATCGCTTCCGCCGCGGGCGCTGCTTGCGCCGCAGGTGCCGCTTGCGCGGCCGGCCCGGATCGCTGCGGGGCGTGCGCATCGGCGGCTTCAATTACGGCGAGCAGCGCGCCGATCGGCAGGGTCTCGCCTTCCTTGGCGACAATCCGCCCGATGACACCGGCCGCCGGCGACGGGATTTCCGCGTCAACCTTGTCGGTTGAAATCGCAACCAGGGGCTGGTCTTCGGTAACCTGGTCGCCTTCCTTGACCAGCCAGTTGGTGATCGTGCCCTCCACGACACTCTCACCCATCTGGGGCATCACGACCTCAACCGCCATCACAGGACCTCAGTAGCTCGCCAGGCGTTTGATGGCCTCGACGATCTTGTTGGTGTTGGGCAAAATCGCTTCTTCCAGCGGCGGGCTGAACGCGTTATGCGTGTCCCACATCGCCAAGCGCGCAATCGGACCGTCGAGATATTCGAATGCATGCTCGGCGATGAGGGCGCTGATCTCGCCGCCGATGCCGCCGGTCAGGCGGTCCTCGTGCACGATCAGCACCTTGCCGGTTTTCCTGGTGCTGGTCAGGATCGCTTCACGATCCAGCGGCAGCAGGGTGCGCAGGTCCAGCACCTCGATTGAAATGCCGTCGGCCTTCTCGACGATCCGCGCCGCGTCAAGCGACTGCTGCACGGTGCCGCCGTAGGTGATAATCGACAGGTCGCGGCCCTCATGCTTGACCTCGGCAACGCCGATTGGAACGCTGAAATCGCCTTCGGGAATATCCTCCTTAAGGCTGCGGTAAAGGCGCTTGTGCTCGAAGTAGATCACCGGGTCATTGTCGCGGATCGCGCTCTTGAGCAAGCCCTTGGCGTCGTAGGGGGTGGCCGGCGCAACCACTTTGAGACCGGGAACGCGTGTGAACCAGGCCTCGGGATTTTGCGAATGGAAAATCGCGCCATGGATGCCCGCACCCGAGGGTCCGCGGACCACCAGCGGGCAGGACGCGCGTCCGCCGTGGCGAAAGCGCAGGGTCGCGGCCATGTTGACGAGCTGATCGAAGGCGCAGGAGATGAAGTCGGCGAACTGCATCTCCAGCACCGGGCGCATCCCCAGTATCGCGGCGCCGATTCCGGCACCCACGATCAGCGACTCCGAAATGGGCGTATCGATCACGCGGTCGGGGCCGAAGGCGTCGAGCAGGCCTTCGGTGACCTTGAACGCCCCACCCAGTTCGGCAACGTCCTCGCCCATCACGAAAACGTTTTCGTCGCGGCCCATCTCCTCGTGCAGTGCCTCGTTGATTGCCTTCAGGTAGGTTACCTCCATGGCTAGCTCCGTTTTCCATTGAGCATGCCCGGGGTGGGCGTAGCGTAGAGGTCATCGAAGACCGAGTTGAGTTCGGGCCAGGGGCTGTTCTCGGCAAACTCCACCGCCTGCTGCAGGATCGCGCGGACTTTTTCGTCCATCTGCTCGCGCAGCCGCTTGACGTCCTGGCCCCGCTTTTCCAGGAAAAACTCAAAGCGCTGAATCGGGTCGCGGCTTTCCCATTTGAGCAGTTCTTCCTTGCTGCGGTAGAGCGCCGGATCATGCTCGCTATGGCCATGATAGCGGTAGGTCTTGCACTCGATCAGAGCCGGCCCCCCGCCATTGCGCATTTTAGACAAAACCGGCTCGGACACATCAAGCACCGCCAGCAGATCGTTGCCGGAGCATACGTAGCCCTTGAAACCGTAGGCGGTCGCGCGGTCGGCGACGTCGTCAATCGCCATCTGCTTTTCCAGCGGCGTGGAGTAGGCGTAACGATTGTTCTCGCAGACGAACAGCACCGGCAGCTTCCTGACCCCGGCAAAGTTCATCGCCTCGTGCACGTCGCCGCGCGACGCCGCACCTTCACCGAAAAAAGCCACCGCGACATTTTTTTCTTTTTTGATTTGGAACTTGAGCGCGGCGCCGACCGCCACCGGTAGCGAGGATCCCAGCATCGAGGTGGACCCGAAAACGCCGCGGCTCAAATCGCCGCCATGCAGGAAGGAATCCTTGCCGCGCGAAAGCCCCCCGTTCTTGCCCATCAGTTGCGCCATCAGCACGCCCGGATCGATACCCCTCATCAGGAACACGCCGAGGTCGCGATGCAACGGCAGGACCACGTCGCCCTCCTGCAGCGGCGCGCAGATGCCGGCAACCAGCCCTTCCTGTCCGGCGCCGGAGTAAACCCCGCCCAGGATCTTGTTCTGACGATGCAGCCGTGAGACGCGGTCCTCGAAACCGCGAATCAGCTTCATCCAATAGTACAGCTGCAGATCATATTCGACCTGCGTTCCGGGCTCGGAATCCACCACACTCGCGTCTGCCATGGGAATAGCTTAACCCAAAGGCGCTTTCGGCCAAAGTCACGTTGAGCAAAGGCACGGCCGAATCTGCGTCTGCGTGCGCGCAAGCGGCAGGGCCGTTAAGCCTTTTGTCTGCCGCCCGGCGGAAAGGCTGCCACCCGAGGGTTTCGAAGGACGTCGCCCGGAAAAGTCTTTACTGCTGCCGACTCCTCCCGCCGAAATTGCCAGTCTATACCATTTGTATCAATTTACGATTATCTTTTATGATGCTTAAGCTCCATGCATGAAATCGCGCGATTTGAGCGGAATGTCATGCTATCGTCGACGGGCTCTATTTGGCTGGCGCGAGGTTAGGGCTAAGGCTTTCAAAAGGCGCTCCTCCTGGAGGGTGAGAATGCGACGAAAATTAGGTTTCCACAAGCTTGGAATGCTATTGGCAGCAACCTTCGCGCTCGCGGCGGCAGGATTGCTCTCATCCGATGCCAGCGCAATAACCTTCATGCCCGACCGCCAGGATGCGCAGCGGCTTTCGTTTCCGGTGGCCAGCCCCAGCTTTGTGATGGCAGCGGGCGATACGATCGCCGACCGCGTGCTGGGCCAGATGGACTTCGTTCACGCCACGGAAAACTTCGCCAATGCGTCGACGCTTGACCTCTCCAGGTCCTTCGCCGGGGTTGCGATCGATCAGAGCAGCGTTCCCAACCGGGTCTACGTGGCCGATTTCGCCAACAGCCGCGTTCTGAGGTGGGCCAACGCGTCCGCACTGACCAACGGCGCGCCCGCGAACATCGTAATCGGTCAGCCGGACTTTTTCTCGACCACATGCAACAACGGCGGCGTCAGCGCCTCAAGTCTTTGTGGCCCGGTCAGCCTTGCCGTGGATGGTTCAGGCAACCTGTACGTTGCAGACAGCGAGAATAGCCGTGTGCTGGAATACAACACTCCGTTCACCAACACGGGCCAGCCGGGCTCGGGTGACAAAATCGCCGATCAGGTCTTCGGTCAGGAAGGAAATTTCACCACCTCGGCATGCAACCAGGGAGCCGGAAAGCTGGCCAATTCCACCACCTTGTGCAGACGCGCCGGAATTGCAATCGACAGCACCGGTGTCCTCTACATCGCGGACGAGGTCAATAACCGGGTGCTTGAATACGCCTTCCCGTTGCTCGACGCGACCGCCAACGATCTCTTTGGGCAGGCAGGGCAGTTCAGCACGACTGTGTGCAACAAGGGCGGGAGAAGCGCCGACAGCTTGTGCGATCCGATCGTCCTGGCGACAGACCCCTCCGACAACCTTTATATCGCTGACGACGGCAATAGCCGGGTGCTCGAATACAACAATCCTCCCGATCCGGCTAACGATACGACCGCCGACAGAGTATTTGGACAGGCTGGCAATTTCACCACGGCGCTGTGCAACGGCGGCGGTCCAAACCCCGGCGTCGCGACTCTATGTGGGCCGGACGGCGTGGGGCTGGACGCGGCGGGCCATCTTTATGTGACTGACGCAACGAACTCGCGGGTGCTCGAATACACCACTCCGATGACCAGCACCAGCGCTAACAGGGTGTTTGGTCAGGGCGGCAACATGAATGGGATGGCCTGCAATTTCACCGGGAACACGGATGCCGCCGGCTTATGCCGTCCGGGGGGGCCTGGCACTGGACAGCAGCGGGAATTTGTATGTCGCCGACGATGAAAACAACCGCGTCTTGAAATATAATTCCGCATTCTCGGGCGACACCACCGCAGACGTGGTGCTCGGCCAGTCCGACTTCGCACATAGCGACCGAAACAAGGTCGATGCCAGCGGATTTGGCGGCGATACCGCTGACATAAACGCGATTGGACTCCTGGACATCTCGGCCTTGGGAACCGTCGCCATCGACAACAGCGTTATCCCGTCCAGGATTTACGTGGCTGACACCCATAACAATCGTGTCCTGGGCTTTAACAACGCCACCTCGTTCGTAAACGGCGCCCCGGCGGCGATCGTAATCGGCCAGCCAGACTTCTTCACCGGCACCAGCAAAGCGTGCGTTCCCAATGCGGCCACCTCCTCCACCTTATGCTCACCCACCGGGGTGGCCGTTGATGCGCAGGGCAACCTCTACGTTGCGGACAATGAAGATCACCGGGTGCTGAAGTTTCTGGCGCCGGTGACGACCGGCAAAGCTGCCAGCCTGGTGATCGGTCAACCGAACTTTAGCGCGAATAGATGCAACGGTGGCTTGGCTGCCCCAACCGCTGCGAGCCTGTGCAGTCCCTGGAGTTTGGCGCTGGATGCCAGCGAAAACCTGTACGTCGTGGATTTAACCAATAATCGAGTGGTCGCCTATACCAAGCCAACGACCAACCATCCGAACGCCGTGCAGGTATTCGGACAAGCGGGGTTCACCACCGGCACCTGCAACCAACCTGGTCTTAACAAATTCAGCTTGTGCGAACCTACCGCAGTAGCTGTTGACTCCATGGGCAGATTATTCGTCGCCGATTTCGACAACAGCCGTGTGCTCAGGTACACGATGCCGCTACACTACCCGTCGCCGACCTGGTTTTCGGCCAGGGCGCCACGGGCGCGAACTTCAGCTCCAACAACTGCAATGGAGGCGGCATCGGCTCCACCACGCTCTGTCACCCTGCGGGTGTGGCGATTGACGCGAACTTCAATCTTTACGTTGCCGACTCGGCCAACAATCGAATGCTGCACTATAACGCCAATCTGGGGGGCGTTACCGCCGACGTGGTTTTCGGCCAGGATGGATATTTCATCACCAGCAGCGCCAACCTCGGCGGAACCGCGCCCAACGCGGCGACCCTTTCGATTCCACTTTGGCTGGCGGTTGATAACCCCGGTAACCTTTATGCGTCGGACGCGGGAAACAACCGCGTCCTTCAGTACGAGGCTCCGCTGGGCGTGCCAAACCCGACGCCCACCCCGGGAATGGCCATCTTGACTACTTCCCCGCCCACCAATCCGCCTAACCTCATGTTCGGCAATGTGGCTACCGGCAATACCAGTCCAGCCAGGAAAGTGACTCTGACCAACACCGGCGCGGGAACTATCTTCATCAACGCGGTCAGCAGAGTGGGCTCCAACCCGACGGATTTCCCTCAGAGCAACAACTGCATCGGCGCTCTCGCCGGCGGCAAGAGCTGCACGATTAACATCAGCTTCTCGCCTTCGGCGCCGACCGGCACACCTGAGGCTGCGCAATTCGTGATCCGTGACAACACCAAGAATGCACCGCAACTGCTGGCGGTCTACGGAACGTCGGCGGTGCAGGCGACGCTCGCGCCCGCCGGCCTGAATTTCGGCAACGTGGCGGTCGCCAGCACCAGCGTGACGCAAAAGCTGACGCTGACCAACAACCGCAGCACGGCGATCAGCATCAGCGGTATCGTTGTGGGCGGCACAAACCCCGGCGATTTTGTTAAGTCCAGTACCTGCGGCTCCAGCCTGGCGGCCTTCGCCAGTTGCACCATCTCGGTGCAGTTCAAGCCGGCCGCGCTCGGGGCAAGATCAGCTAAAGTGACGGTCACTGATAGCGCCAGCAACTCGCGGCAAGGCGCGTCGCTGGCCGGCACCGGTGCGGCGCAAGTCACCGTTGCGCCAACCAGCCTCAGCTTCGGCAGCCACACCGTCGGAACCACCAGCAGCGCCATGTCGGTTACCGTGACCAACAATCAAAGTGTCGCATTAACCATCGCCGGTATCGCCCTGGGTGGCACCAACCCCGGCGATTTTTCGAAAACCACAACCTGCACCGCCAGCCTGGCGGCGTTCGGAAGCTGCAGCATATCGGTCAAGTTCAAGCCCACTGCTACCGGAGCGCGCAGCGCTGTGCTCACGACGGCGGACAGCCCCGACACGGGAGCTCCGCATATGGTCAGTCTGAGCGGCTCAGGGCTTTGAGGAGAAAGAGCCGCAAAAGCGAGGGCCGGCAGATCGGCGGTTGCCTCTGCTAAACCGATGGCTTATAACGGGGCCGGTATGCCAGCTCCCCAGATCGCATCGGATTCGCAGCGGGCACATCGGCCCCCCCTGCGCGCAGTCATCGACCGCGCGATGGCTGGAGAATGCCTGACCGCGGACGAAGCGGTCGTGCTGATCGAGTGCGACGACCTCGACCTGCTGCTGGACGCGGCGGGCGAGTTGCGCGATCGGGTCAAGGGCCGCGACGTCACCTACTCGCCCAAGGTGTTCCTGCCCGTCACCAATCTGTGCCGCGACCGCTGCACCTACTGCACCTTCCGCAAGGACCCGTGGGACCCCGACGCCTGGACCATGATGCCGCACGAGATCACCGACTGGTCGCGTCGCGGCCAAGCGCTGGGATGCAAAGAAGCACTGATGTGCCTGGGCGACAAGCCGGAAGTGGCGTTCAAGGAGTACCGCGAAACGCTCAAGAGCCTCGGCGTGCGCACCACGATCGAGTACGTGTACAAGGCCTGCGAACTCGCGATGGCCGAGGGGCTGCTGCCCCACACCAACGCCGGCGTGATGACCTATGCCGAGATGGAAATGCTCCGCCCGGTCAACGCCAGCATGGGACTGATGCTCGAGGACATTTCCACCCGGCTGCGCAAGCGGGGCGGGGCCCATCAATGGGCGCCGGACAAAGAACCGGCCCGGCGGATGCGGATGCTGGAAGAGGCGGGACGGCTCAGGATACCCTTCACCACCGGGATCCTGCTGGGCATCGGCGAGACCACGGCCGAACGGGCGCACAGCCTGATCGCGATCCGCGATGTCCATCAGCGCTACGGCCATATCCAGGAAGTGATCATCCAGAATTTCCGCGCCAAGCCCGACATCGCGATGGCCGATGCGCCCGAGCCCAGCGAAGTCGAGATGGCGCGAGCGATCGCCACCGCGCGACTGCTGCTGGGCGCCCAGATGAATGTTCAGGCGCCGCCCAACCTCTCGCCCAATGACATCGAGCTTTTCCTGCGCGCCGGTATCAACGACTGGGGCGGTATCTCGCCCCTGACCCGGGATTACGTCAACCCTGAGGCGCCCTGGCCGCACGTCGAGCAACTGGCTGAGCGCTGCGCGCGGGTGGGATTTCGCCTGCACGAGCGGTTGCCCGTGTATCAGGAATATATCAATGATGAATGGATCGATCCGGCTCTGCTGCCGGCTGTAAAGCGGCTGGCCGCGGCGGGTTTGAAAGCCCGACCCATCGCGCCGGCGGAGGTGTAGTGTGAACCTGATTGAACTGCGCAACTACGTCGACGAAATCGAATCCACGCCTCTTGACGCGCTGTTGGCCGAGACCTCGCCCGCAGTGCGCGCGGCCCTGTTGAAGGCCCTGGACCATGACGACCACAACGAATTGACCCGCGAGGAAGGGCTCGCGCTCTACACCTGCCAGGGCCCCGACTTGCGCGCGATGATCAAATGCGCCGACCTGGCGCGCGCGCAGGACGTCGGCAACGAAGTCACCTACGTCGTCAACCGCAACATCAATTTTACCAATATCTGCTTCGTCGGATGCCAGTTCTGCGGGTTCAAACGCCAGCGCTGGGAGTCTGACGCCTACGACCATTCGGACCAGGCGATCCTGGACAAGGTGGCCGACGCGTGGGCCCGTGGCGCGACCGAAGTCTGCATGCAGGGCGGAATCAACCCCGACATGCCGCCGTTTAAGTATCGCGACCTGCTCGACGTCATCAAGGCGACCTTCCCCGCGATGCATATCCACGCGTTCTCGCCGATGGAGATCATGTACGGGGCGCGGCGCACGAAGATGGCGTACCCGGAATACATCGGAATGCTGCGCGACCACGGCCTGGGCTCGATTCCTGGCACGGCGGCCGAAATCCTCGACGACAGCGTGCGCGAAGTCCTAAGTCATAAGAAGGTCGACGTGGCGGCATGGGTCGAAATCATCACCGCCGCGCACAGCCTGGGTGTGCGGACCACGTCAACTATCATGTACGGACACGTGGAAAGCCCTCATCATGTGGTCAACCATTTAAGCCTGCTGCGCGACATCCAAAAGCGCACGCACGGCTTCACCGAATTCGTGCCCCTGCGCTTCATCCATCAGAACACGCAGTTGTTTCGCAAGGGACTGGTGGCGCCGCCGCCGCCCAGAGGCGCCGACGACTTCCGCATGTACGCCTTTTCGCGCCTGTTCCTGCGCGGCCAGATCGACAATCTCCAGACCTCGTGGGTGAAGATGGGCGTCGATTTGGCGGCGTTGACGCTCAAGGCTGGATGCAACGATTTTTCCGGCACCCTGATGGAGGAAAGCATCACCGCACAGGCGGGCGGTGACGCGGGCGAATTCGTCCCGGTGGATCTGATCGAGCGCAAAGCCGCCGAGATGGGCCGCGTCGCCGTCGAGCGCGATACCCTGTACCGAAAACTTTACGGAAAGCGGGCTCCCAATGGGGCGCGGCCGATTACTCCCCTCCAAAGCGAAGATCACGACGCTTGCGGGGGGAGTGGGTGCAGCTAAGTTCCTGCGCGGGCTGGTGCGGCGGATCGATCCCCGGCGCCTGAGCGTAATCGTCAACACCGGCGACGATGAGGAATTTTACGGCCTGCATGTTTCGCCCGATATCGATACCGTGATCTACACGCTGGCGGGAATGGCAAATCCGGTCACCGGCTGGGGGCTTGACGGGGAAACCTTCAACACCCTGGGCGCGCTGACCGGCTTCTATGGCAAAGCATGGTTTTCGCTGGGCGACCGCGACCTGGCCACCCACATCTATCGCACCGACCTGCTGCGGCAGGGATGGCCGCTGAGCCGGGTAACGGCGGAAATCGCGCGGCGCTTGAAGGTTAGCGCGCAGATTCTGCCCATGACCGATGACCGGGTGCGGACCTTCGTGAAGTTGCGCGGGCGCGCGGCGATACCGTTTCAGGAATATTTCGTGCGCAACCGCGCACGCGGCCAGGTCGAGCAAATCGAATTGCGCGGCGTGCGGCGCGCGCGGCCGCTGCCGCAGGCGCTGGAGGCGATCAAAGCATCGGCGGCCGTGATCCTGGCGCCCTCCAATCCGTTCGTTTCACTGGGTCCGATTCTGGCGCTCAAATCGGTGCGCTCCACGCTTGCTTCAATCAGAGGGCGCGTGGCCGCAATCAGCCCGCTGGTCGGCGGCAAGACCATCAAGGGCCCCGCCGACAAGATGATGCGCGGCCTGGGCCATGAGGTTTCGCCGCTGGGGCTGGCCAGGCTCTATCGCGATTGCGTGGGAACCTTGATCATCGACAATATCGATCGCGGCTACCTGGAACCGATTCGCGCCCTGGGCCTCAAGGCCGTCGCAACCGATACCATCATGACCACCCCGGCGCGCGCCGCCGCACTCGCAGACGTAGTCCTGAGTGCGCTGGAAGTGTACCCTTAATCGCCATGGCCTCAGTCACGCTTACCGCGCTCGAGGGTATCCCCCTCATCAAGCAGGGAGATAATCTCGCCGAACTCATCCTGGCCGCGGTCCAACGGGCCGGCTTGCGGCTTAGCGACGGTGACATCGTCGTCGTTTGCCAAAAGGCGGTTTCGAAAGCCGAAGGCAGGGTTTTCGACCTCAAGGAGATCGCTCCGTCGGAGATGGCGAAAAACTACGCCGCCCGCTGGGAGAAGGATCCGCGGGTGGTTGAGCTGGTCCTGCGCCAGACCAGCCGTATCGTACGGATGGACAAGGGCGTGTTGATCGTCGAAACCGGCCCCGGCTGGGTTTGCGCCAACGCGGGTTTGGATGAATCCAACAGCATGGCCGAGGATCGGGCGATCCTGCTCCCGGTCGATGCGGACGCGTCCGCCGCAAGCCTCCGGACCGAACTCAAGGGGCTCAGCGGCGCCGAGGTTGCGGTACTCATTAGTGACACGTTTGGCCGCCCCTGGCGCGACGGTCTGACCGAGGTCTGCCTGGGCATTTCCGGAATGGAGGCGATGCTGGATCTGCGCGGCACGCACGACATGGGCGGGCGCGAGCTGTCCCATACGGTGGTGGCGGTCGCCGACGAACTGGCTTGCGCGGCAGGCTTGCTGATGGAAAAGGCCAGCGCCATCCCCGCGGTATTGATCCGCGGATACGCTTATAAATCGGCCCCTGGAACCGCGCAGATCTTGATTCGGCCCGCGGAAGCGGATTTGTTCAGATGAAGTCTGAGGGGCGGGTATAATGGATTATAGGAACCTGTAACTACGACGTGGACCGCGACAAAGCCATAGCCTTTTCGAGCCAGTCGCAGCCTGAAACTCCGGCCCAGGCCGTGGAGAGCGAGTTGCAGGCGGTCGAGGCGCGCCTCCTCAGCCTGCTGGATTGCAACGAGGAACTGATCACTGAAATCTGCCGCTACCTGGTCGCGGGCGGCGGCAAGCGAGTTCGCCCGAGCTTCATCCTGCTGGTGTACCGCGCCTGCGGAGGCACCGATAAACAGCTGCGCGACGCGGTCGACGCCGCCGTGGCTTTGGAGTTGATCCATTCCGCGACCCTCCTGCACGACGACATTATCGATGCCGGCAAACTGCGCCGCGGCAAGCCCTCGGCGTTCAGCCGCTTTGGCCTGGCGCCGACGCTGGTCGCCGGAGATTTCCTGTTCTCGCGTGCATTCGAGTTATGCGGCCGGTTCGAGGAGCATCTGGTCAGGATGGCGGCTGAGGCCTGCATCCAGCTGACCGAGGGCGAAGTGATGGAGGGGCGGCTGCGCCACAATGCGTCGGTCAGCCTCGAGGATTACAAGAAGTTCATCGGATTGAAGACGGCCTCGCTGTTCTCCTCCGGCGGCCGCGTCGCGGCTGACCTGGCCGGCGCGCCCGATCGTATCGTGAAACGGATGGGCCGGCTGGGAACGGCGATCGGATTGGCGTTCCAGATGGTTGACGACGTGCTCGATATCATCGGTCCGGAGAGCAAGATTGGAAAGCCGGTAGGCTCCGACCTGCGCGCCGGAATCCCATCCCTGCCCGTGGTGCTGGGAGTTGCTCACTCAACCGAACTCCGCGAACTGTTCCAAAGCGGAAACGGCGGCGACGGCGCCGGCTTTGAGCGCGCGCTGGAACTGGTGCGCGCCCCCGAAGTGCTCGCCGCCAGCCGCCAAAAAGCCGCCGAACAAGCCGCCGTAGCGCACAACGAACTGACCTGCCTCAAACCCTCCCTCTACCGCGACTGCCTGGCCGCCATGATCACCGACCAGGTTGACCGCGAAGTCTGAAACGCGCCACGAGGCCGCCCACCTCCGGCACGCGCGCGCCAAAGATCAGTCCCTTCAGCCGCGATTTTGTCGTTGCTCAGATGGCAAGTTGATGAAGATCGCTGTGTACAATTCGTTCGCTCGTTTGGTTGGAGGCGTCAAATCTACCTCGACCGGCTGATTCCGGCACTCGCGGACGCGGGCTACGAACTTGCCCTGTTGTTCGAAACCGACGCACCGGCCGATCGCGTTTCCATTACGGCGGCAGGGGCAAGGTTGTGGATCATTTCCGAACTCGGTAGCGAGCGGGCGCTTGCGAAATTGCGCGAATGGGCGCCCCACGTCGTCTATACCAATAGCGTTGCCGATCCACACCTCGAGCAACGGGCCATCGAAACCGCTCCGGCGGTACATTTCGCGCATGACTATTCCTCCACCTGCATCAGCGCGCTTAAACCTTCACCTCTCCGCGAGTGCAGGTGTGCTCGCGGCCATTCGGCTGCTACGTTAGTGCCGAGACCCTTTACTTGCCGCCTCCCCTCTCCAGATTGATGCGTTGGAGCATGAGTCCACGTCCTACTCCACGATCAACTACCGCGATTGCCTGGCCGCCATGATCAACGACCAGGTCGACCGCGAAGTCTGAATGGTGCCGCCACAGGAAAACCCGCCTGCGGCTCTGCTTTATTATAATATCTGTTATAATCAGTCCTGTTCGGACGGAGGACATCCATGCTGGCGCTGAAAATCACTACGGTAGGCAGTTCCGCGGGTGTGGTGCTGCCCAAAGAGGCTCTGACGCGGCTTAAGGTCAAAAAGGGCGATCGGCTCTTTCTGCTTGAAACGCCCCCGGTTATGAACTGGTTGCTTACGACCCCGAGTTTCAAAAGCAGATGGAAGCCGCCGAAGAGGGAATGCGGCGCTATCGCAATGCGCTTCGCGAGCTTGCGAAGTAGTGACAAAGCGCAAGCAGCCGGTCTGGCTCGAAGCCGCGGTATTAATCGCCGTCCACACGATGCTGATAGCGGAACACGGCGGAGCCGCGGGAATACGCGATCGCGGCCTGTTGGAATCGGCGCTCGCGCGTCCGGCTAACCTATGGCACTACGGCAACCCGAACATCTTTGAGCTGGCCGCCGCCTACACCGCCGGCATCGCGTACAATCATCCGTTCCTTGACGGCAATAAGCGGGCTAGCTTTATGGCCGCCTACATCTTTTTGCACCGCAACGGATACGAACTGCGCATGACCGAGGCGGAAACCGTGCTCGTCATGAGAAAACTCGCCGCTGGCGAATTCACTGAGCAGCAGCTCGCGCTCTGGTTCGCGCCAAACAGCCAACGCCGGCCGCGGCGAGCGGCAAAACCCAACCCCCGATCACGCCGAACTTAATTAAGCTCCGGTTCGAAGGGCTCAACCAGCTCGCGGAATTGACTTGCGAAACGTTCAGCCGAGAAAAGGGCGCCGTGCTGGGCCAGTGAATCGCCGAGCTCCTTCTGACGCTCACGCCCGCGCATCGTCAGACCAATCTTTTCGACCGCGTCCTGCACTGAACTGTAGAGCAGGCGTTCGTCTCCTCCGAGAATCTGGACCGGGCCCCCATTGTTGGGCGCGAACACGATACAGCCCGCGCGCACCATCTCCGCCACTGCCATCCCGAAATGCTCCTCATCCATCGCGTGTATTCCGTAGCGATGACTCGCTACAAGCTGCGCCAGTTGCTCCCGCGGGAGGTTCTCGTGCATGGTGACCCACGAGCGGTTCGCATCAACGCAATCTCTGATGAAGGCCGCATAGGCATCGCCGCCGGGCGTTCCGACGATGTGCAGGTGCGGCGCCAGACCACTACCGCGAACCTTTGACAGGATGCCGATGATCTGTTCGATCCGCTTTTCCGGAGATATGCGGCCGATACACACGAAACCGTTCTCGCGGCACTCCCAGGGAACGGCAGGAAAGGCTCCTGCTATCGGTGGAAACAACGTGACCGTCTCCACGCCATGCAATGCCCGGACTCGAGCGCCGATGAAATCCGAGTTCACGAGCGAAAGGTTGCGCCGCATGCGCTCCACGGAGAAACCGGTCGGACGGAAGCCTAGCCATCGGTAGGCGTCGACCACAAACGGAATTCGATGAAACCAGCGCAGATCAACCTCTGGCCGCAGCGAAAGCTTGGGGTAATGAATGTATTGAATGCCGCGACGGCCAACATCCACCTCGTTGTTGACACTGATGACTACGTCGAAATTCCCAGCCATCCGCCGGCACCTCAACAGCAGGTAGTTGTCCTTGACTAATGCCATCGGGGTCGGCGTCCACCGTGCGATCGCACGCAGCAGGCGCGGCATCAGTGTGAGTTCGAAATCCGAAGGGTGCAGCGAGGTCCCGTAAAAGCGGTTGATTGCTTCCAGGCGCGGGATTTCCCATGTCAGCAGCGTGATGCGATGATCGCTCCTTAAAGCCTCTAGCATCCATGCTGCAACGCTGTTGCCGCCTCCGGGAGGATTCATCGAAGGCTGAACCATGAGCACGCGCTTCATGCCCGCTGGCCTGATCGTGAAACTCGCATTCGTCAGCCGCCCTGGTCGAAGGTCTCGAGACGCTGCCAGTTGATTTTCCACAGCGTCACCCGTTCACCGCCAAAGCCTGTTTCCTCGTGGACTTTGTCAAAAAGCTGGCCATATCTGCCGTCGAGGTACATCAGGCGGTTGAACGTGGAGTGCAGCAGATCGGGAGTGGACAGCCGAACCCGCGCCCCTGGGACGTCAACCAGAACCGCCAGCTCGGAAGATTCCGGCTCCGGGTTGGACACTTCCCGCATCTGATCCGCCGCCGCGATCACGACGAGTGCCGGAGTGAGTTTTACCTGCTCGGTTGTTCCACCGGTGCCGGCGGTGTCCTGGACGGCTGCAACGCGGCTGTCGGCCGGATTGGCCGAGCGGAATATCACTTGTTTGGCAACGGTCGCCTGGTCGAGCCGTACGTCCGTCTCACAAGCCAGGTCCGCACCATCGCCGCGGTCGCACTTGAACCAGGCCGAGTTCACATTACTCATCTTTGGTTCGATAAACTTCTGCTCCTCGGGCTGGGACCTGAGCGAAGCGGCACGCTGGTAGAGTGAGCGGGCCTCGTCCTGTGAATATCCCAATCGGGAAACCAGCTCGGCTATGGCCGGTGCCTCGGGCATCAGACGCGCGCGATTAACAACATAAGCTCTGCGAAAATCCCAATTCGCAAGGTACCACCACCCTGCCAAGGGCTCCATCACGCTGGTCAGAACCAGGTATGAAGCCGGCGGGTCGCAGTGGGTCGAGCGCAGAATATCGGCTTGCGCCGATGCGCTCAGCTTTTGCTCTGCGAGGTATGCCTGTGCCTGCCGGCGACCCATCCGCGCAAGCTAGAGTATGATAGTCTCCGCCTTGAGCCCGTTCACGCCGTAGGAGAGCAGCTTTCCGTACGCTCCCTCATTCCCTTCCGCTTCAGGCGTCGCGTCGGAGCCGCAGTCGAGCATCCGCAGCAGACCGGCGCTTTCCCGTTCAGATGGAGCGGCAAGGGCCCGGGCGGTCCAATACGGAATATGAGTTCTCAAGGACCCGCCGTCGTTGTTGATGCGGCGCTCCGCCACGTACTTGGCCCAGTAGCCGTAGTCCCACCAGGTGTTGAGGATCGCATTTGGCGGCGACTGCTGGCGCAAAACGCTCAACGTGCTCCACCAGGCGGCGTTCAATTTGGGAAGATAGCTGCGTGCGGCTGCATAGCCCTGACGCACCGGCAAAATAAGGACTGCGGCGAGGACGGCGAACAGCGCCGGGCGCGTAATCCAGGTGGCGGAAGGCCGGAGCAGACAAACCCTTGGCTCCGCCCATTGTTGCAGCCGGCCCATAGCAACTCCGAATGTGATGGCGAAAGGAGGAACCATCAACATGACAAAGCGAGGTCCCTGATACGACAAGAACAGAGCGCCGAGGAACCAGGCGACGACGATCAACCCGGCGCCGAGGTCGTCGGACAGAACCCCCCGCGAAAAAAGATCGATCAGGACAGCGCCAGCCAGCGGAGAGGCGAGCAGCACGAGCAGACTGAGCCGCCCGACTTGGGAGGCTGCAAGCAGGTACCAATAGAGATAGTTGCCGCCGATCAGCAGCGCGAAATGCGGCAGCTTCCATCCCGTCCTTGGCACCAGCAGGAGCAGCAGCCCAAGCCAGCTTACGAAGAAATAGACCGGAGCTCCCATCTTTCTTGCGATAGTGCCGAGGTTTTGGGGAGTGAGTTCAGCTACAGTGGAGAACACGTCGGGCCACCAGGCGATCTGGGCGGCGGCCCCTGCCAATGGATGGGACGCGGCACTCAGTGGCTTGATCAGTTCAAGCGGGATAGTGAAGTATCCCGCATCGCCGGCGGCGGTCGTGAAAAATCCGGCGCCAAGGTAAAAGACCACCATAACCAGCGCCGCCCGCCTTAAATTTCCCGGGCTCCATGACTTGCCCGAGTACCTGCTGACAACCCACCCAAGGAACTCAAACAGCAGGGTTGCCATCATCGCCAACATCACGACCGCGTAGGTAAACGTCCATCCCGTCCAGGTGGCCGCATGGAGTCCGACGAACGCGGCCGCGAGCAGCGCGAATCCGGCCTGGCGGCGTGGCCGCGATGCGCTAACCGCTTCCATGGCCGCCCAGACCATAAACAGCGGCAGGACAATGTTCCAGACATCGTCGTCACTGCCGATGCTTCGGGCCAGAAACAGGGGATTTACCGCCGCCAGTAGCCCCGCGCAAAGGCCACCCAAGGCGCCCGCGAGCCGCGCGCCGATGGCGAAAGCCGGAAATACGCCCAGCACACCGACGATCACCGGGACCAGAAACGAGCTGGCATCCAGCGGGTAGGCGGGCTTGAACAAGGTGATCAGGCGATGCAGCGCAACAATCGCGGCGATATGGAGCGAGCGATTGTAAATGTTGCGGCGGCCCACCGGCGCGTTGGCATACGTATCGCGGCATTGCCCGTCAATCACGGTGTCGCACGTAGTTCCACTGCGCAGGTAATTGCGCGCCATCCGCAGCCAGTGATAGCTGTCGTAATCGCCCAGGATGATGCGTTGCACGCCGTCCGCGCCGGTGTGAGTGAGCTCCGATTTAAGCCGCGCCGCCACCTGCTGGCGCTCGGCATGGAACTCGCCGCGATGATGCTGGCGCCATTGGTCGACCCGGTGGCGCAACTCGGCGGGTCGGCTCGCGGCCGGCGTCTCTGGCGGGAGGGTCGCCGCAATCGTGGCCGCCTGTCGATACCACACCAGCAGGGCGGCGTCGTCGTCCAAAACAGCGGGTGAGAGTGGAAGGAGCCGAATCCCCGTCACCAGCGCGGCTGCGGCAATGATCAATACCCAATGGAACGCCGCACCTGTGTGAATCGCGGGCCGTTGATGGATCTGCGGATCGCCAACACCAACGGCCGGACGTTTATGTCCTACTGCCGGATGGGTGATCGCGCTCGCAGCTGGAGTCTTCACGCCTAAGAAACTCGGGGCCGACGCTCCCCGCCATCGCGCCCCATGGGACTGAAAGGCACGTTGCCCAGAAACGCAGCGGGTTTGCGCTCTCGCGCAAACCCGCGTTTGTTTGCAGCGTGACTACCCCGAGTCTCGGAGCAGGGCTTAGAAAATTACCCCACAGACCCCCGAACTTATGTCTAGGGTACCAAATTCCGGCCTAGGGATGGTAACGCACGAAAAGTCATCACTGTTCGGAATGAAAACCGCCAGAGCCATCGGACCGGTAATCGCGCACAGGTTTGCATTTCCTTCAAGGGACATGGTTGTACTGCCAGTCTTGCCGGGGCCCGGAATTTTGAGGTTGAATTCCAGGTGATCGAAAACGGTAGGACCACCAAATACTTGAGTAACGTTAAGCTCAGGATTCAATCCCGTTGTAAACGCCGCAATATTTCCCTCAAAGTTATAGATCGTAAAGTTCTTGTTGATCACCTTATGTAGGGAACCTCCGGGAATATTGCCGGTCCAGGTCCCAAGTGGTGCCATCGACAAGTCGTCCGTGCTGGCAAAGCTGCTGCAATTTCCGGGCGCCAGGGCGAACTGGATGTCATTGTTGAGGTCTTTCTGGAACTCGGTCGAGTTGAAGAGGGTCAGGTTTGCCGTGATGTCGTAGGAGTCGCTATCGAAGGAATTTCCGAATCCGCATTTAAAACCGAATGCACACAGGAAAGGAGCTCCTCCACTCTGGCAGCTCACAAATGATGATGAATTAAGGCAAACATTTGCCGTCTCGTGCGTGATGTCAACGTTGGCCCTGGTAATGTTGAAAGCCAGCACTCCGTCCGCTCGGCTTATCCCAACTCCGCCCTTTACCACCAGCGAGATAACTGCCCAAATCACAGACAACGCCAGTCCAGCGGAAGCGAGCTTTCTGGTCATTTCTTTCTCCAGCCCCTGTTAACGACGCGCATGTTACGCTCGACCAATCATGGCGTGCCAAAGCTATTTTAACTCAGAGAGCAAAACAAGTCGCAGCAACCCTTTTGTTTCACATCGCCTCGCCTTAATTATTGATTTACAGTCAGTTACCAGCATTCGATTGGCGGCGGGCGTCGCGAACCGGTGGACGCCCCCCGATGCTTCCCTCCAGGCCGCTTCATCGCATAGCAATGTGTTGATTTTTCGAGCCAACGCCTCGGGTCTCCAATTCTCCTCAGTCAGCCAATAGCTTCCGGTCACTTGCGCAAAAGCGGTGGCATTGGAAACCTGATGGTTCTTCGCGGCAGTGGACAGCGGCACAACAATGATAGGCAGGCCTATGATTGCCACTTCGGCCAAAGTCGCAGCGCTTGAGCACGCGATGGCGAAATCGGCCCATTGGTAGGCGTCGGCCATTTCGTCGATAAAGGGGGTAACGGTGGCCTTCAGGCCGGCATCGCGGTAGGCCGCGCGAACGCTCTCACAATCGGTCTCTCCGCACTGATGAAGAACCTCAACGCTCCGGCCCTGGGCGGCGAGTCGACTTAGCAGAGTTGGAACCTGCCGATTGAGAAAGGACGACCCCTGCGAGCCACCTGTCACAAGGATGCGCGCGGGCCGCCCCGGGGGTGGAGGACAATGCGGTCGCGCTGCCAACGCACCCACATCGGGCCGGACGGGGTTTCCGGTCACCAGCGCTCGCCGGGCTGGAAACTGTCCTGCCGCCGCCTCGAAACCGAGATAGACACGATCGACTACCCGGCCCAGGATTCTGTTGGCAAGGCCCGCGATCACATTACATTCGTGGATAGCGGTAGGCACGCCCAGGCTGCGTGCCGCCAACATCGTAGGCACCGATGCGTAACCGCCAAACCCGATAACCATGTCGGGTCTCGCTTCCGTCAGCATCCGGCGGGCGCGCATCACGGCGCCGCCCAAGCCTCCAACGGTCCGTATTTTTCCCAGCAGGCTTTCACCCACAATTGGCGTGGTCCGCACGACGATCAGCGGATAGCCATAGCGCGGCACCAACTTTGCTTCAAAACCTTCGCCGGTGCCGAAGAACACCACCTCGACCGAAGCCGAATCCTGCTGAAAGGCATTGGCGATCGCCAAGGCGGGATAGACATGCCCCGCAGTCCCGCCGCCTACGAGGACCACCCGGCGCGCTACGTGCTGGTCTGGAATGAAACCAGATGCGGCCATCATGGGTTGTGCCGACTCTAGCCGGCTATCCAAAAGTTGGCATTCTCCCTCTATTGACGGCATGGCGGCAAACGTTTATCGAAGTCTGGGCCGTCGATCAATCGCGGGTCGGATTGATTGGCCGTAAGGATTGGATGAACGCTGAGCACAACAGGCGAGTGGCGGTGGTCGTGCTCGGCGATTTCGGCCGCAGCCCGCGCATGCAATATCACGCACTCGCACTCGCCGACAGCCGCATCGAGGTCGACGTGGTTGCCTATGCGGGCAGTGCGCCCTTGCCCGCCCTCCGGGAGCATCCCCGCGTTCGCCTGCACTTGGTGCGTCCCCCCCGACTTTGGCAGAAAGCCGGCTTGCCGAGCGCCCTGGTTGCGGCCTTGATGGCGTTGCGGGTATGCAAGCAATCGCTGCAGTTGCTCTGGATGCTCGGGCTGCGCGTGCCAAAACCCGACTTCATCCTGGTACAGAATCCGCCCGCGATTCCCACTTTGCTGGTCGCGCTGATCGCGGCCCGCGCGCGCTCGGCCAGGCTGGTCATCGATTGGCACAACTTCGGCTGTTCGATGCTCGCCATGCAGTTGAGGCAGGGCAACCCCGCCTTGCGCCTGGCGCGATGGTACGAACAGAGCCTGGGCCGCCGTGGCGATGGACACCTGTGCGTTTCAAAAGCGATGCGCTCGGAACTGGCGGAGCACTGGGGTATTCCCGGGGCAATCGTGCTCTATGACCGGCCGGCCGCACAGTTTGTGCCCACGCCGCCTGACGTGCGGCAGAATTTGTTCCGCCGCATCGGCGCCAGTCTGGATTTTCCCTGCGATCGCGATCGGCGTCCGGGACTGATAGTTTACCCGACCAGTTGGACCGCCGATGAAGACTTTTCGCTGCTGTTGGAGGCGGCTGCCAAGTGCGATGAGATGATCAGCTGCCATGACCAAGGCCACGCGAACGATTCCTTCACGCATCTGCTGATTGTGATCACTGGCCAGGGACCATTGCGTGATCGCTACCAGCAGGAGATTGCACGTCTGCGGCTTAAAAAGGTGCATCTGCGTACTCTTTGGCTGGCGCCGGAGGACTATCCCCTGATGCTGGGGGCGGCAGATCTGGGTCTGTGCTGCCATCGTTCGTCTTCCGGTTTCGACCTGCCGATGAAGCTTGCAGATCTAATTGGTGCGGGAGTGCCGGTGCTGGCGCTCAATTATAGCGCCTGCCTGGCCGAGCAACTGGATGAGGGCGAAAACGGCTTAATGTTCGGGAATGCGGAGCAGTTGGCCAGCCAACTCTACGATCTGTTCAACGGCTTTCCGGCGGCGCCGCGCTTGAACCAGCTGCGCGATAACGTCCGGCGCTTGCGCCCGATGCGATGGTGCGAGGGCTGGAACGCGGAGGCTGCGCTGATCTTTGCGGCGCGTTGACTTGGAGCGTCCGTTAAATATCGCGTTCATCCATCCCGACCTCGGCATCGGGGGCGCCGAACGCCTGGTCGTGGACGCGGCGGTGCATCTGCGGACGGCCGGACATCGGGTGGCCCTGTTCACGGCGCATCACGATCGAACCCGTTGTTTCGAAGAAACCATCGACGGCAGCGTCGACGTCCGGGTGCACGGAGGGTTTATCCCGCTGCATCTGGGACAACGCCTGCGGGCGCCCTGCGCGATCGCTCGCATGCATTACCTGGCCGGACGACTGGCTATGGGCCGGGATCGATTCCACGTGATTTTCTGCGACCTGGTGCCTCATGCGATTGCTGCGTTGCGCCTTTTGACCGGTGCGAAAATCATCTTTTACTGCCATTTTCCCGATCAGCTCGTGGCGCCCCAGCGTGGAGGATGGTATCGCTGGTATCGGGCGCCGATTGACCGCTTGGAGGAAGTCACTACCGGCATGGCTCATCGGATCGTGGTGAACAGCGAGTATACTGCCGCGGCTTTTCGCCGCGTGTTTCCACGCCTGCGCGGTTGCACCCTGGAAGTGCTTTATCCGGGTGTCGACACTGCACGCCACGATCAGACTGAAGATCCCGCCCGCCCAAACGGCGGAATAATTACTATCCTGTCGATCGGCCGCTACGAACGCGCCAAAAACGTGCGGCTGGCGATCGAGGCGATCGCGGCGCTGCGCGCGCGCCTGCCGCTTGAGCTTTTTGATCGCATCCAACTCGTCGTCGCGGGCGGGTTCGATGATCGCCTGGCGGAAAACCGCGAAACGCTGGCCGATTTGCAGGCGCTGGCGCGCGACCTCGACCTGCAGCAGCAGGTTGTGTTCCTGAAGTCAGTGCCACGCAAGGAACTTCTGGCGCTGGTGTCGCGCTGTTTGTGCGTGGTCCATGCCGCGGCGCACGAACATTTCGGTTATGTTCCGATCGAAGCAATGGCCGGGGGCCGTCCGGTGGTGGTTGCC
>DASZGF010000091.1:0-180959 GCA_035939115.1 Binataceae bacterium (SeqCode) | reverse complement strand
CCTCGAAAATACTGCGCTGCAGGTGCTGGCGCTGGATCATCCGCGCCCGCCCCGCTTCTTTCCCAATCCCAGTCGCCGCGCGTTGGCCTCCGCAATCTCCTGGCCCAGTTCTCGATAGCGCCGATAAGCGGCAACTCCCGCCTCCACCTCCTCGCGCAACTCCGGTGGTATATAGATGTTACGGGTGCGCCCTGCTTCGCTGCGGGTCAGATAAAAGACCGGGCCATGCTTTTCACCGGTCGCGCAATGGCAGCCTTTGCGACCACAACGCCGATACACCGCGCCCAGACTGCCCCACAACATCTTCGCGGTCGCGCCTATGACCTCGTCGATTCTATGCCTCACGGCCATGGCTGTACAGATAACCGCTATACAGCCAAACTGTCAAGTCCTGCGCGTCCAAAAACCACTCCTTCCACACATTTATCTTTGCTTGCTTGCGCTAATTGAAAAGCCGCGGGCGATTTTTGCACCGGAAATTAGCTAGGACAACAGCGCAATCCTGTCCGCAGCACCCCTTGAAAACGTCAGGACCGTCCCCCTGCCGATGTTCCACGACCTCGAGCAAAAGGAGGCTCAGGGGGAACTGCGCCGGGAACGCGCCGCGTCGGACAGCATGACGGAATGGTGGCCGACATCAACCTTGCCGGGCGCAGGGTGACCCTCGCCCTGGCTCACCTGGAAGATCGCGCCAGTCCCGAGGCGAGGGCCCACCAGATGGCACAATTTCTGAGTGCGCTGCCACCCGGCGGTCATCGGCGGCGACCCCAACACCACCACCCTCGATTGACGAAAGTGCGCCGCCGCGCTCGCCCCTCTGGCTATCGAGTCCCGCCGTTTGCGCCGTCCCGACCCCTCCGAGCCCCTCTTCGGATTGCTCGAGCGGGCAGGTTCCGAATACCAGGAGGCTGCATCGCTGGAGCTACCTACACGCGAAATGGGCTGATACCACCGTTCCTGCCCGCCAAGTTTGACTGGATTCAGATTGCATGGCTCAAAGTGATCCCCGGCTTGGCGCGCGCGTGGCGGATGGTTCATGCGGATTTCGGCCACGATTTCGTGGTCTACGCGTTTGCGCTCTAATCTGCCCAGTCATCATCGGGTATATCTACGGTGGTGCCCGGGCGCTTTTTACGGTACGGCGGTTGAGGCCGCAGTTCAGTCGGCCTTGTCGAGGTTGGCAGGCACGCCGCACTCGTAGTACCTACTGATTTCGGATCCAAAACCGGCAATGGAGGAAACGATGAGCGACGACGCGATCTTATATGAAAAGGACGGTCCCGTAGCGCGGGTTATTCTCAATCGCCCGGAGCGGCGCAACGCGCTGACCGACCCGATGTTCACCCAAATCGTCGAGGCCTACCACCGGGCGGAGCAGGACGACGACGTCAAGGTGATCGAGCTGATGGGCAAGGGCGACACCTTCTGCGTCGGCTTCGATCTGCGCGACCCGGACCTGTTCTATGAGGGCGCCGACGTGGGCGAAAACAACGTGCGCGACGGGATCTACGCGCTGCGTTTTCGCACCGAGGTCATGCGCGACATGATGTTCGTGCTCAAACCCACCATTGCCCGGGTCCATCGCCATTGCATCGGCGCCGGCCTGTTCCTGACTCTGGTCGCCGACTTTGCCATCGCTTCGGATAATACGGTGTTTGGTTTTCCCGAATCTCGGTACGGCGATGCGGGCGGGGTCTGGTGCTTCCCCTTCGTGGTGATGCAGTGCGGCCTCAAACGCGCGCGCGAATTGCTGATGACCGGGCGCAAATTCACGGCCGAGGAAGCCGAGCGCTTCAATTTCATCAATCATTCGGTCCCGATGGAAAAGCTGGACGACGAAGTCAATGAACTGATCCACGCGCTGTGCAGCCTGCCGCGCGACAGCCTGGCATTCAGCAAGTCCTTCCAGCACGAGATCTATGGCACCCTGGGCGTGCCGAGCTTCTTCCTGCCGCACTACACCATCCATCCGCTGGCACTGCAGATAAAGCGCAAGCAGGACGAATTCGACTTCCGCGAAACGATTCGCGAAAAGGGGCTGAAGGGCGGGATCGAGGAGCGCAACAAGCGCTTTTCGGGGCGATACTGGAACTGGTGACCGGGTCATGGAAGATTTCGCGACCGCGGTTCGATGTCGTCCAGACATTGTCCGCCCATTAAGCCATCCTCGTAAGATCAGGTGACCGGAGGCGGTCAGTGGATTTTTCCCTTACCCCAGAGCAGGAAGCGTTTCAAAAGCAGGTCGGGCAGTTCATCCATGAACATCTGACCCCGGAGCTGCGCGACGAGGTCGAACGCGAGCAGTACGCCATCGGGCCGCTGGGGAAAAAATTCGTCCGCCTGATGGGTCAGCAGGGATGGCTCGGGATCGGCTGGCCCAAGGAGTACGGCGGGCAGGGACGCGGGGCTATCGATCAGTGGCTGTTCCTGGAGGAGATGGCGGCGGAAAATCTGCCCACCGGCGGGCTTACGCTCAACTCGGCGGGACCTACCCTCATGCGGGTGGGCTCGGAGCGGCAAAAGCAGGAGTATCTGCCCAAAATCCTCACCGGCGAGATCGAATTCGCAATCGGCTATACCGAACCCAACGCCGGCTCCGACCTGGCCTCGCTGCAAACCCGGGCGGTGCGCGAGGGCGACAGCTACATTATCAATGGGCAGAAGATCTATACCTCCGCCGCGCACCACTCGACTCACATCTGGCTGCTGGCGCGCACCGACTTCAAAGCACCCAAGCATCGAGGGATCTCCATCTTTATCGTCCCCATTGACGCTCCTGGGGTGACTATCCGCCCGCTGGCGACGATGGGCAGCGAGCGCAGCAACGAGGTGTTTTTTGAGGACGTCCGAATCCCCGCCGACAACCTGGTGGGCGAGGAGAATAGCGGATGGTACTACGTGACGATGGCGCTGGACTTTGAACGGCTGATGCCCCATGCGCGCATTCGCCGCTTTGTGGAGAATCTTATCGACTACTCAAAGAACACAGTGGTCGACGGCCGCCCGCTCAGCAAGCATCCGCGCGTACGCATCGCGCTGGCGCGGCTTGCGGTCGATATAGAACTGCTCCGCCTGTTCTCGCTGCGCAGTGCGTGGATGATCGAGCGTGGGCTGGTTCCCAACGCGGAGGCCTCGGTTTTCAAAGTTTTCATGAGCGAACTCAACCAGCGTATCGCGACCGCCGCGCAGGATATCATGGGTCCCTACGCCACCCTTCGCGCCGAGGATACGCTGACGGCCGTCGAAGGACGGCTGGAAAAGTTGTACCGAAGTTTCCCCCTGTTTAAGTTCGCGGGTGGCACCAACGAGGTGATGCGCAACATCATTGCGCAGCGCGGTCTTGGGATGCCGCGGGGGTAGTGCGGTGACGAAATGATTTCGCTTCGAAAGGGACCGGGAGAACGGCGTGATTGATCTGGGATGGAGTGAAGCGCAGGAAATGCTGCGCGACAGCGCCCGCGGCTTTTTGGCCAAGGAGGCGCCCAAAAGCGTTATCCGGCAGATCGAGACCGACCCGCTGGGTTACTCACCGGCGCTGTGGCGCAAGATGGCCGACCTGGGCTGGCTCGCGATGCCGTTTCCGGAAAGCGCCGGAGGGATTGGCGGCAGTCTGATTGACGCTGCTCTGCTGGCCGAAGAGTTGGGGCGCGCCTGTCTGCCCAGTCCCTTCATCCATACGGTGGCCGCCGGATTGACCCTGCTGGAAGCGGGAAGAACCGACCTGGTCGCGAAAATCATCGCCGGCGATCTGATTGCGGTCCCCGCTTTCAGCGAAGCCGACCCGCGCCCGATACCGCAAGCGGTCAAGCTCGCCATGATTGCCGCCGGCGGCGGTTACCGGCTAACGGGGCTCAAGCGCTTCGTCGAATACGGTCATGCGGCCCATCTGCTGCTCTGCTCGGGCCGCACCAACCAGGGCGAAACGGAAGACGGCGTAACGCTGATGCTCGTCGTCGGCGATGCTGGCGGACTCACGCGGCGCAGCCTTGCCACTACCGGCGGCGATCCTGCCGCTGAACTGAGCTTCGAGGACGTCGCAGCCGGCGCCGGCGACCGGGTGGGAGAGCGCGATCATGGCTGGCCGATCGTCAACCGGACGTTGAACCGCTTGGTTGCGCTGCGCGCGGCTGAGATGGCTGGTGGAGCGCGTCAAGTGCTGGAAATGACCGTGGAATACACAAAAATGAGGGTCCAGTTTGGACGCACCCTGGCCTCCTTTCAGGCCGTCCAGCATATATGTGCCGACATGGCCATCATGGCCGACGGCGCCGAACTGGGCGCGCGCCAGGCCGTGTGGGCGGTGGAGCGCGGATTAGCGGCCGATTATGAAGTCAGCGCGGCCAAGGCGTTTGCGGCCCAGAGTTACACCACCGTAACCGCTAACGCGGTTCAGCTCCACGGCGGCATCGGCTATATGCAGGAGTACGATCTTCAGTTCTATTTCCGCCGCGCCCGTTCTGAAGAAGTGTTGATGGGAACCACCGAGGACCACCTGGAACGGGTGGCAGTTGCGCTTGGGCTCTAACTCCGCACGATTGCGTCGGGTTGTTTTCGTTACGCCGCTTTCCGTGGAGGCATTTGATCAAGGGATGACTGCAGTTGGCTGACATAATTATCGAAAAGAACCTACCCGTGCCGATGCGCGATGGCGTGGTGCTGCGCGCCGACGTGTACCGTCAAAGCGGCTCAGGCCGTAATCCGGTGCTGCTGGAGCGAACCCCCTACGGCAAGACGTTTCCGCGCATGGTGCTGGATACCGTGCACGTGCTGAACGCGGTCGAAGCCGGTTACACCGTAGTGATTCAGGACTGCCGCGGCCGTTTCGCCTCGGACGGCGAATTCGTGCCGTTCTTCTGCGACATCGAAGACGGCTATGACACCGTCGAATGGTGCGCCGGGCAATCCTGGTCAAATGATCGGATCGGAATGTTCGGCACCTCCTACGTGGGCGCCACCCAACTGCTGGCCGCGATTTCCGCGCCGCCGCATCTGACGGCAATCTGCCCTGTCGTCAGCGCCGCGGACTTCCACAACGGATGGATTTACGAGGGCGGCGCGTTCCGGCTCGGATTCGTCGCCGCGTGGGCCGCGCAATATCTCGCCCTGGGTCAACTGCAACGCCTGCCGCTTTCCCCCGAACAGTGTGAAACCGAACGGCAAAACATCCTGGATAGCGTCGAACGGCTGCGGCGGACGCTCTCGCACATGCCGCTGATGGAATTGCCGCTGTTCAAGCTCGAAGGACTGGCGCCCTACTTCCAGGATTGGCTCGCCCATCCCGACGACGGCGACTACTGGCGGCGCTGCAACATCATCGCTCATCACGACCGCGTGACCGTTCCCGCCCTGCACATGGGCGGATGGTACGACCTGTTTGAGGCCGGGGCACTGCATAATTACGCCGGACTGCGCATGCACGCGGCAAACGAACGCGCCCGAGCGGGCCAGCGGCTGCTCTTCGGTCCCTGGGGCCACGGATCGCTGCAATCGCAGCTCTCACCCATCGGAGAGCGCGACTACGGATGGCGCTCGCTGGTGCCGCTGAGCGAAACCAAGCTGACCTGGTTCGATCACTGGCTGCGCGACGCCGACAACTGGGTCGCGTCAGAGCTGCCGGCACGGATCTATGTGTTGAACAAGGGATGGTGCCATGAGCGGGAATGGCCGCTGGAAGGCACCGAGTTCACGCGCTATTACCTGCACAGCGCCGGCCGCGCCAACTCGCTTAACGGCGACGGCCGCCTAAGCCGCGACACGCCGAAGTCTCAGCCACCCGATGCGTTCCTTTACAATCCGCTCAATCCCATTCCGACCATCGGCCTTGGCGGCATCTACGACCAACGCTCGGTGGAAGCGCGCTCCGAGGTGCTGGTGTATTCGACCCCGCCGCTAAGCGAGCCGCTGGAAGTAACCGGTCCCGTCACTGTCGTGCTTTACGCCTCCAGTTCGGCGCCCGACACGGACTTCACGGCCAAGCTGGTCGACGTCGCCCCCAACGGCTATGCGGCCAATCTATGCGACGGCCTGATCAGGGCCCGCTACCGCAATTCGCCATCGCATCCGGAGTTGATGCAGCCGGACCAGGTGTACGAGTTCACCATCGACCTCCAGGGCACCGGAAACGTCTTCCTGCCGGGGCACCACATCCGGCTGGAGATTTCCAGCAGCAATTTTCCCAAGTTTGACCGCAACCCGAACACTGCTGAGCCGGCGGCCGTGGCGCGGCATACCCAGCCGGCCGTGCAAACCGTTTTCCACGATTCACAACATTCATCTCACATTGTGTTGCCGGTGATCCCGGCCCGGAACCGCTAGCACTCAGGAGGTTAGCAATGGCGCAAGAATACAAACTGATCGACCCTTTCATTGGCCTTCCGCCCAAGGCGCCCAATCCCTCGCAGGACCCCAACATCGCGCGCTGGTTCCGCAATTCCAAGGCGCTGATGGAAGGGGCAACCGTCGAGCAGATGGTGGCCGATATGGACGAATGCTCGATCGAGGCGGCGATCCTTACCGCCACCGGCCAGCAAGAGCTGCCCACCGGTCCGTACTCTGTCGGGCAACGCATCGATGACGAACACTTTAACGCCGCCTGCAAGGAGGTGTCGGATATCATCAAGCGTTATTCGGGGCGTTTGTATGGATGCGCCGCGATCGATCCGACCGGCATGATGCGGGCCGTGCGGCAGGTTGAGCGCGCCTACAAAGAATACGGCTTCCGATCGATCTGGATGATGCCGGCGCTGGTCGGCCTGCCAGCCAATCACGCATGCTACTTTCCGATCTATACCAAGTGCGCGGAACTGGGCATTACGATCAAAATCAATTGCGGCGCGCCCGGTCCCCTGCGTCAGGCCAGGCTGCAGCAGCCGATGAACCTGGACGAGGTTCTGATCGCCTTTCCCGAGGTGACCATCGTCGGCACCCACGTCGGCCATCCGTGGCACGTCGAGACCGTCGCGCTGCTGCAGAAGTTCCCCAACTTTTACATGATCACTTCCGGATGGGCGCCCAAGCATGTGCCGCAGGAGCTGTGGAACCTGGCCAACACGCGCGGCGCGAACAAAATCCTGTGGTCCAGCGACTATCCGATCCTGCCGATGCAGCGCTGCTCGCAGGAAGGATGGGCGGTGCCAATCAAGGACGAGGCCAAGCGCCGCTACCTGCGCGATAACGCGATCGAGGTGTTCAAGCTGAATTTGAAGTAAATTTTCTCCCCCTGACACCCTCTCCCGTCCGGGACCCGTCCGGGAGAGGGTGTTCACGCGTCAGCATACGAAAATCGACAGGCTCTGTGAGGGGAGAACAATAGTAAGCGTTGCGGGTGGGCAACCGCATGTTGGGCAATCAAGCGTTGAATGGTTCGCGGATTTCCCCGGGGAGCGCAAATCCCCGGACTGTAACCAGGGGTTAGCGGCTGCTCAGATCATCCAAAAAGCGGGCTTCGCTTACGGTTCCTCCGCTATTAGCCATCCCATCCATCGCTGGTTGAACATGAAGGGTGTCATCGCCGCTTAGCCGCTCCCGCCCGAGCGCGCAATCCGACGCTGAGGGCGCCGTTTCCCCTGCTCTGGCCAACATGTCCGCTGGACCCATCGTCATCCCCGCAAAAGTTCTTGGTGATGCGCGCTTCGAAACACTCGCCGGCAACATCCTTGTCGGCGATATATGGCGGCGAGGTATTCGTGGTCGGCCCGCACCGATCGAGCATCGGGTTCCAGGGGTTGTCAACGGTCGGGAAGCAGGAGGCTTGCGGAGGCGTCGTATCGTTGGCTTCAAAGTTCTCCGGAAGCGTGAGCTGGAATCCGATGCAGCCCCCGGTCGGACAAGTGATATCCTCGCCGGCGTAGCCGCACGCAACATCGAGTTCCCCCTGGCTCAGGGGTTGAGCCACTTCTTGTGGGCTTTTGCCCACGCACTTCTTGGTCAACGTATCCCACCTGCAAAAGGTCTCGGGTAAACATTCGTTCATGGCGGTCGTCTTATACTCATCCGCGAGAGTCGACAGGTCCAGGGTTACGGTCATTAAGGGGTCGGAGTAAGTCGCCTTCAAGATTGGGGAGCTGCCGGGAACGGTTTCGATAATCAACTTCTTATCAGGGACTTTCACGCGAATCAGCCCTACGGCTGCCTCGGCCTTCTTCTTATCCAGGCCCGAGCCGTAGTAGAAACTGTAGCTCTCCTTCGTGTCCGGCTTGGCATAGACGAGGAAGACATCGTATTTTTGGTTCTTCTCGAAAACGTTCACATTTGGAAACCCATTCTGCCTATCTCTTTTAGTTGTCGTATCGATGTAGTACTTGCCATGGTTAAGCGTCAGGGATGAGCGCTGACAAAAACTCTCTCCCGCCATTCTGATATTTGGCGGCCATAGCAATCGCTCGGGCTTGGGAGGCTTATTCTTCATTGTGTCCTCCATGTTGTCTTCCGTCCCGGTCAGATATTCCCGATACAGGGGCACACCGTAACACTCAGGAGTCGCGCAGTCCTCGCTCCACATGGAACCACACCCCGAGCCGCCCGCTTTTGCGCAATCCGGGAACACCACCGATGTCACGTACTGGTAGGGACTGGTCCTGGCCGTGGCGCCTCTTTCAGCGCCCTCATCCGATTTACATTCGAGCCCCTCGACTGGAGCGGCAAAGAAACTATCCAGGTTGACCGAGCTGGTTTTTCCGTAACCGGTCAGCGAGCCGTCGTCGTCGATCAGTAAGGTTTCGCGGTCTATATCGGTGAAGTTGTCGAACATCGTAGGTTGCTGAGTGCAGTAACGTTCCTTTGCCTTGTTGACATCGCTTTTGTATGTCCCCGCTGCAAATAGCGGTTCGATGACGTAATGACGTATGTCGACTTTGTCGTAAAAGAGGTTTTTTGAATGGAAGGTTGGTGGATAGTAAAAGCCATTGGACTGTTTCCAGGCGATCGCCGCGTTCGGAATGTAACACTGCCTGGTTTTGCTGTCCCTGGGGATCCCGTTAAAGGATTTGTAGATTGAGTTGTCCGCATTGTCGCCCAATGTGACCTTTTTAATGTCGAGAGCATTCGAGTCCTGATTGGCGGGGCCATCGTAGATGTTGAACAGGCGCTCACTGTTGGCAAAAGCCGTAAACCCTCCCAGGACGAATCCGTTATTCTTGGACATACAGTAGGCGCCGTCGTCTGCGTTATCGCATTTTAGCCCGAGTGAGTCCTTGTTGAAGGGACTGAGGACGGATGCATAGGAGTAGTCCCTGGTTTGCGGCTGGGTGTGACCGACGAAAACGCTTTTCAGCGCCAGCTCCCACAGCCCCCGGGAGGCTCGAGGACGCAATATAGTCACCGCCCGATACGAAGCTCAAGCCCGCATTCTTGCACATCGGAGATGAAACTGTTGCTGAACAGATACCAGCGGCCGCGCAGCCAGACGGCGGCGAAATTGTATTGGGAATGATTGAAGCCGGTGGTATAGTCATTGATTACGCTCACCATGCAGTTTGTTTCGTTCTCATTCGTGCAAAGGCAGTTTGGTTTGTCCGTGTTCTTGCAAGCATCAGTCTCAAGGTTACACGGACCCGTCGTGTTGCGGCATCTGTTAGCTTGATGTGCGTTTCCCGGGTCGATGTCCGGATAATAGCTATTTCTGCAGACCTGCCACTTGGGGTCGATCACGCATTTTTCACCGTCCTCGGAAAGCTCGCCACACTTCCCTTTATCTGTTCCTTTACCGTCGCAATAGAATTGGGCATCCGGAGCGTAATCGTTCTTGACGGGCTGGACGATCTGGCCGACTCCGGGACAGCTCTGGTATAACCGACACTCTGAAATGAAGTCATCGCCGAAGTGCAGAAATTGCCGTCAAAGGTCTTCAGCGGCGATATCCCGGCATGATTGAAATCCGTCCCCGGGTCTGCGGATCGCTGCTCGGAAGCATAGGACTCCCACGTCTGACTCCGCAAGCCACCGCTGATATTCGCCGGCACTTCCCAGAAACGGACTCCGCATAAGCCGGCGCCCGCGGCCATGTTGACCACAAAGTCGTTCCAGCCGTTGGTCATCCAGAAAACGGCGGGCGTGTCTTTATCACTATTGAATATGACATTCTGGTTTGCTTCTTTATTAACATAAGCCTTGGGCGACGTGAGGATACCGGGTACTTTGCGCGGGTTCTGTGCATTATCGACTGCGGCGCGGGGGAAAATTCCAATGTTCGCCTGCAGCTTGTTGTCGGTCTCGGTCGCATCCTCGAGATAGTACCCGTGGCCGATCGAGAGATAGCCCACGTTGCGGGCCAGCGTGACACGATCGGTCGCGTGGATGGTGTAGAATCGCGTCATCGATTCACTGACCGAAGAGTCTTTGACGAAGGTGTCCGCTTGCCCTGGGGTGTCTGAACGGGGGACTTGCCGCGCCATGTGGAAATGGACCGGGTAGTGGCCCAAGCCGGCCGCCCTGTCCCAACTGATGGAATTCAACCCCCTGCATCTGGAAGACTTTGAATCCCTGTCGCGCCACCGTGTGTCCGCCGAAATAGTAGCCTGTTTGCGCCGGCGGGAAGGGCTTCATGGCCTCATCGCCTTCGGACACGATGCGAATGCTGCGAGTCAGCAGCGCCACCGCGGCGCGAGTTTCGGCCGACGTGCGATTCAGCTTCAGACGTGAGATGCCCTTGTGGTCCGCTTCGGCCAGGGAATATTTGGCGCCGTTGTGGGTCCACTGAACGCCTTTGGATGCGCAGGTGGCGTCGGCGGAACAGACGGTGTGGAAAGTAATCTCGTCGCCGCTAATCGCCTCGATGACCAGTTCTTCAGAGTGGTTGGCCAGATAGTCGGTGGTCGTGACGACGATATGATCGTCCTTTTGCCAGTCGATCGGAACCGTGCTGTCGACTGAGTGTAGTGGCCCCTGGCGGGATCGTCCCGTTGAGCCTGCCCCAGCTCCGGCCGGGATCGTTATCTTTAAGTTTCGGGAGATAGACCGCGCCTTTCTTGCCGAACAACTGCAAGGTGCCGCCGTAAGAAACCGCCAGCACCTTGTAACCGAAGTAGCCCGCGTTGCCGCTTGCATCGGTTCCATTGTCGAAGGGTAGCGGAGAATACTTATAGAAGTAGTCCATGACGCCATTTCCCAGAAGCACCTTTGCATTGCCGTTGGAGTTCCAGACGTTGTCGGGAACGCCGCAGGTCTTGGGATCCGATTTGCAGACGATTCCCAGCCCGCCGGCCCCCTGGTCTTTGCCATAAAGATAAATCGTCAGTTTTCCGCTGTTTCTGCCGATGGGCTCGTCGTTTTCGCTCCCGGCAATCAGGCTCCCCCCGTTCTCCACCAGGATCGACTGGGCGTGAAAATCGATCACTGAATCGTCGAATCTTAGCGTTCCACCGATGTTGGACCTGGGCTTGGTGTAGATGTTGACGTTACGGTACCAATATTTGCCACCGGCTACCTGGCCGGTGACCTGGCAGTCGCCGGTGACCTCCAGGTCCTCGCCGGCACCGGGCCTCAAAAATCTGTTGCCCTCGTTATCTGGGCAAGTTTTTTATGGGTACTACCGGTTCATTTCGGATCACCGAACCGAGTTGCGCCATGCCCTCGCTGGCGCCCGCCGTTGCATCAGAGCAGATTCCGAATACCGGCGCCTGCGCGAGCTGATCCTTTCGGAAGAATACGCCACGCAGCACGGGGATTAAGAACACAGCCAGGACCGAGACGATGATCGGCCCACTGCGCGTGAGCCTTCGTTTGCTAACTGGCATTTTTCAGTTATCCCCTCGTCCGAGTTCAAAAGCGTTTTCAGTGACCGTCAAATGCAGTTGGCGTGGTCTTTTGGTAAGCACACGCAAGGGCCGCCAATGCCCGTTATTTTCCGCGGGTAGGGCCTCGGCCTGAGGCTACCCCCGTTACGAGGCGTCGACCCAGATCTCCCCGTGGATTCCTACCTCCGAACTCATTCGCTATCGGCCGATCGCCGGAGGAGATGGAGTTGGTCACGCGGTTACGAAAATACACCCGCCCCGGTTAAGCGCCGGAAATGTTCCCACCTCGCAGGAGGGCGCCGGAGTGCTTATTGGTCTGCTTGTCGCTCTCGATCGTCACTGTGCCGTTGACCAGCACCCAGCGATAGCCGCGGCCGCGGCAAATTACCCGGTACTCATCGCCGGGAAGATCGCGGGAAAATTCGGGAGCGGTGTAGCCGAGCTTTTCGTAATCATAGACGATGATGTCGGCGGCCGCGCCTTCGCGCAGTATGCCGCGATTGCTGAAGCCGGCGCACGATGCGGGCAGCGCGCTGAGCCGCCAATGGGCATCTTCGAGGCTGCTGAATTCCCGCTCGCGCACGAGATTGGATATATACTCGGTCGCGTAGCCTCCGCCGGTCAGATACTTAGTGTGCGCGCCGCCGTCGGACAGGCCGGGAATGATATATGGATTGTCTACCAGTTCCTTGATCCCCTCGGGCGTGATGTGAAACTGACGGGTCTGAAAAACCGTCTTGAGGCGGTCGGCCAGCACCACCTCGCAGATGATGTCCACCGGGCTTTTACCGGTCGCCCGCACGATATCGCCGATACGCGTCCGCTCATACTTTTTGTATTCAGCGCTCGCGGTCGCCAACAAGACGGTATCGTTGATGGAATCGACAAACCTGAAGCTGCGCGGGGCTTCGCGCAGCTTCGCGCGCAGCGCGGGATCGGCGAGATTGGCCAGCTTGCGCTCATTGGGCACCGCGGGCCCGGCCAGCTCGTCCCAAACTGACTCCCACAGGTCCCAATATTCGAAGGTGAACAGCAGTGGGCATTCGTTCATCAGGCCCTGGCCATAGATGCGCAAGCCCCGCTCATGGCAGCTCCTGAACCAGGCAAACAGGTCGCGGCGCATCTTCTCGCCAATCTCGCCGCCGCTGGCAACGACCGCCTGCCACAGCATCGGCGCCCCGCTGACCGCGGCCAGCTCCTCCCAATGCTCCCGGCCGCCCAGTCCGCTGGAAAGCTCAATAAAGCCCTCGCCCCGTTGGCCCAGGACTTTGGCCAGTACCATCCGGGTTTCCGGCCACATCACGTCAGACGGCATCGAGGTGCCGTCGAAGTCACCCTGCGGCCCGCCTGCGCTGTCGCGATCGGGCCTGCCAGGTTGCCCCACCGACTGCGCCGACCATCCGCACGCGCCCGCGTCCATCGCCTCGTTCAGCAAGCGGGCCATCTCGGCGTGTTCGGCGTCAGTGGGCTTGCGCCCGGCCTTGGCGGCCTCCAGGCCCAGCACCCAAATCAGCAACGGATTGAGAGGGATGTAGGACAGGACGTTAACCGCCTTGGGCACGCGATCGATGCTGTCTAGAAATTGCGGATAGCTAACCCAATCCCATGGGAGCGCGGCTTTGATCGTCGCCAGCGGTATCGCCTCGACCCGCGTCATCGACAGCATCGCGCGCTCGCGCAGCTCTTCCCTCATCGGGGCAAAGCCGAAACCGCAGTTGCCGATGACTACCGAGGTAACACCATGCCAGCCCGATGTAGTCAGATACGGATCCCAAAAAACCTGGGCATCATAATGAGTATGGAGATCGATAAATCCGGGCGCGACAATCAGACCCGTAGCGTCGATCTCGTGCCGCGCCTCGGACGCATCAATCCTGCCGATCCGCGTAATGAGCCCGCCCTTGATGCCGATATCGCCGCGAAAGCGCGGCATCCGCGCACCGTCGATAATCATTCCATCTTTGATTACAACATCGAATTCCGGCATCGCTATCACCTGTCGGTAATAGTTGCTATGGAAAGCGCGCGCGGTGCGGAGAAGCAGGCACCCTCTCCCCAGGCCCTCTCCCATAGAGTAATGGGAGAGGGGATAAAACTTTTCTCTCCGACTTGATGATGAAATTTTTTATCCCCTCTCCCACTTTTTTGTGGGAGAGGGTTAGGGAGAGGGTGCCTTTTGAAATGGCGGGCGATGAAAATGCCTCAGCTTACACGCGTGTACTACCTCCACGAACAATCTTGCCAGGCATCGCCCCGGTAGCTTGCCCATCTTCAAACGTCACCTCGCCGCTGACGATGGTATGCTTGTAACCGTCGGCCTTTTGAATCAGCCTGCGCCCATTGGCCGGCAGGTCAACGACCATCTCGGGCGCGTGCAGTTTCAAGTTGGCAAAGTCAATAACGTTCACGTCGGCCTTCATCCCCGGAGCAAGCAGGCCGCGATCCATGAATCCGTAAAACTCGGCTGTGTCGCGCGTCTGAATCTTTACCGCCTTTTCCAGCGGCAGACGCGCTCCGCGGCTGCGGTCGCGCACCCAATGCGTCAGCAGGAACGTCGGCATGCTGGCGTCGCACACCAGACCGCAATGGGCGCCGCCGTCGCTGAGCGAAAGGCATGTGTCCGGATCGCCCAACAGCTCCCCGATAAAATCCAGATTGCGCGCCGAGTAATCCGTCAGCGGCATGGTGATCGGAGCGTAGATAAATTCGGTGCCGTCGCGCTGCAGCAGGATCTCGTAAGTCAGTTCTTCGGGTGTCTTGCCTTCGCGCGGGGCGCGCGCCGCGATGCTCATGGCGGCGGTGGGTTCATAATTGGGCGGGTCGCCCAGTTGGAAGAAATTGTCGAACCGCCTTGTCAGCATATCGGCGTTGGGGCCCAACTTGAGTTCGGCGCCCTCGGCCAGGATGCGTGCGCGAATCTGAGGGTCGCGCAGGCGCGCCAGCTTTTCCGCAAACGGCAGCTTGTCCATCGAGCGGTAGGTCGGATGCATGATCAGCGGATGCGCCGTGCCGCGCAGGCTCATCAGCAGGGAGGGCGGACGCGCCGAGATCTGTGGCACCAGGCGCGCTCCCTCGCGATTGAGCCGCCGGATCTCCGCCAGCAGTTCGCGTCCGTCAATCATGTTGTTGCGCGCCAGGTGAACCGGAATAAAGCTGACCGGACGGCCGGTTTCCCTGGACAGCCGGGCCATCCAGTCCATGCTGCGGTCGGGACCCGTCAGATCGGACGCCATTTCGAATACGCCATGGCCGACCTGGCCGAGGGTACGCCCGATGCCGAACAATTCATCCTCGGCAGCATACGTCCCGGGCACCACCTCGCCGTTCATGGCGCGATGACCCATCGTGCGCGAAGTACTGAAACCGACGGCGCCCGCAAGCAGCGCGTCGCGTACGATCGCGGCCATCCGCGCGATGTCTTCCTCGGTAGCCGGCTCGTTGTGCGCGCCCCGTTCGCCCATCACATAGGCCCGCACCGCGCCGTGCGGTATCTGGGCGCCCACATCGATCACACGTTTCATCGCCGAAAGCGCGTCGAGGTAATCGGCGAAGGATTCCCAATTCCACGTCATCGCCTTGGCGAGAGTTTCGCCGGGAATGTCCTCGACGCCTTCCATCAATCCGATTAGAAATTCCTGCTCGCCGGGCTTGACCGGCGCGAACCCGACGCCGCAGTTGCCCATCACGATCGTCGTCACGCCATGCCAACTGGAGGGACTCAGGTAGGGATCCCACGAGACTTGGCCATCATAATGGGTGTGGATGTCCACCCATCCCGGCGTGACCAGCATCCCGGCCGCGTCGATTTCGCGCCGCGCCGCGCCGGCCTTGCCACCGACGGAAGTTATAACCCCCGCATCGATCGCGATGTCCCCGGCGAAAGCCGGTTTGCCGCTGCCATCGACGATATTGCCATTACGGATCGCCAGGTCATGCATGGGAGCCTCCAGTAGGGCGGGCCTCCGCGCCCGCCATTTGCTGGCGCAAATGTAGCACAGATTTATGGCCAGGGTTACCGGTCATTGAAGGCCACCCAGGGTATCCAATGCGCCCCCTGGCGCACCTTCCACACCGAGATCCGTTTTCGCTTTGCGATCAAGGCATGTAATGTTCTGTCGGATGCACGCGCCAGCAAGGAGAACGCCATGAAATTCATGTATTTTTTTCTACCCACGCTGCCGGCCACTTTGGCAGAACGCAAGGCGCGGCGCCCGATCGCCAGCCATCCCGAGCTCTGGCAACAAATGATCGCTGAGGTGGTGGAACTGGCGCAGGTGGCGGAGGACGTGGGCTTCGACGCGGTGTGCTTTCCCGAACATCACCTGCACAGCGAAGGCGTCGAAATCGGCAGTCTGCCGGTACTGACCCAGCACGTGATTCATCACACCAAGCACATCAAGGTCGGTCCGATCGGCTACGTGCTGCCGGGATGGAACCCGCTGCGCCTGGCGTTGGAAATTGCATGGCTCGATCAGTTAACCAAGGGACGCACGTTTGTGGGCTTCGCGCGCGGTTATCAAACACGCTGGCTCAATCAGATGGCGCAAAAAATCCATGTCGGCGCGACCAGCAGCGACAAGAGCGAAAACGACCGCGTCAATCGCGAGGCGTTCGAGGAGGTGTTCCAGTTCCTGAAGCTGGCGTGGGGAGATGAACCGTTCCGTTTCAAGGGCAAGTATTACGAGTATCCCTATCCGCAGGAAGGCACACCGTGGCCGGCCCATGAATGGACCCGTGAGTACGGCTTCCCCGGCGAGGTGGACGAGGCCGGGCTTATCCAGAAGATCAACGTGGTGCCAAAACCGTATCAGCGGCCGCATCCGCCGTTGTTCCAGGCCTTTTCGGTCAGCGAGGAAACCATCCGTTGGTGCGCGCGGGAGCAAATCATTCCCACTATCCTGCTGCCGCAACCGCCGGTGGTGCGAAAATTCGTCGAGGCCTATCGCGAGGAATCGCACAAAGCCGGCCGCGATCTGAAACTGGGCGAGCGCATCGGCGTCCTGCACGGCATCTACCTGGCCGACAGCAAGGAACGCGCATATGAACTAGCCGCGAAGGGCATGTGCGGAATAGCGTTCGCAAAATTTTTCCATTATTTCGGATTCTCGGAAGCATGGCGTGTACCGGAGGACGAAGCTCGCTATCCCAGCGGCAAGACAATGCTCCCGGCCCACGAGGTCACGCCCCAACGCCTTGAGCAGTGCAAATTTGTTTACATGGGCACGGCCGATGACATACGGCTCGAGATGGATGCAATGAACGAAAACGTCCATCCGGAATGGTTCGTATGGCAAGGCGACCAGGGCTTCCTGCCCAAGGACGAGGTGAAGCGGCAAATCATCAGATTCGGCAAAGAGATTATACCGCGTTACAAATAGGCCGGGGCGAGCGGTTGCCGTTATCACCGATAGGTGTCGTAGTAGGATGCCGACGGCCGCCCGTCTCACCCGTCCGCTTCGCGCATCTGGCGGCGCAATTCGCTGCGGCGGATTTTGCCGCTGATGGTCTTGGGCAGTTCCTCGACGAAATGGATTTCGCGCGGATACTTGTAGGGCGCGGTGACGTGCTTGACGTGGTCCTGCAGCTGGTGGGTCAACTCGTCGGACCCTTTCCATCCTGGGGCGAGGATCACAAACGCGCAGACTATCTGGGTGCGTTCAGGATCATCCTTGCCGACCACCGCCGCTTCCATCACCGCCGGATGCTCGACCAGCGCGGATTCGACCTCGAACGGGCCGATTCGATAGGCGGCCGAAGTGATGACGTCGTCGGCGCGTCCCTCGAACCAGAAGTAGCCGTCCTCGTCGATCCAGCCCTTGTCGCCGGTGTAGTACCATCCGTGGCGGAAAGCATTGCGGGTCGCTTCCTCGTCGCCCAGATAGCCGGAAAACAGACCCACCGGCCGCGGCTCCGTTCGCACTGCTATATTCGCCACCTCGCCCGGCGCGACGCGTCCGCCCTCGTCGTCGACGATCGCGATTTCGTAGCCCGGCACCGGCTTGCCCATCGAGCCCGGCCGCACCTCCATCACGCGATAGTTGGCGACCAGCGCGGTGGTCTCGGTCTGCCCGTAACCATCGTAAACGGTCAGACCGCCGGTCCCCTCGCGCCACGCCCGTATCACTTCCGGATTGAGCGGCTCGCCGGCGCTGGTGCAGTGCCGCAGGCAGGAAAGGTCATGCGCCTTGAGATCGGCCTGCACCAGCATGCGGTACAAGGTCGGCGGGGCGCAGAACGAGGTCACCCCGTGCTTGCCGATAATCCCCAGTATCGTGTCCGGATCGGGCTTGCCCAGCGCGACCTGCACCACACACGCGCGCTCATGCCATTGCCCGAACAAGCCGCCCCATGCGGCCTTGGCCCAGCCGGTGTCTGAAATCGTCCAATGGCGATCGCCCGGGCGCAAGTCGTGCCAGAAGCGCGCAGTGGCTACGTGTCCCAAGCCGTAGGCTTGCGTGTGCAGCACCATCTTGGGATACGACACGGTTCCGCTGGTAAAGAAAATCAGCATCGGGTCGTCGCGGCCGGTCGGATCAGCGGGCGTGTCGCCGTCGCCTGCGCGCTCCATAAGCTGGTCAAGGTCACGCCATCGGCGGCGCTGCGCATGTCCCGGTGCCCAGCGCACGAAATGCCTAATGGTGTGGAGTTCGTCCACGACCTCATCAACCTTTGCCGCTCCGGGCTCGTCGGTGACGACGGCGATCGCTCCGGAGGCCTTGGCCCGATAGTTGATGTCGCGTCCGGTTGAGAGATTGGGGGTGGGAATGGGAACAGCGCCGATGCGGATCGCGCCCAGCATCGCCGTGTACCATGCCGGCACCCGGGGCAGCATCACCAGGACACGGTCGCCTTTGCCGACTCCCATGTCCATCAGTGCGCGCGCCATCCGCCTCGATTCCGCCGCCAGCGCCGACACGCTTTGCTCGGCCACCAGTTCTCCGCCGGCGCCGATCGAAATAAGCGCCGGCGCATCGGGATCTTCCGCGCGCCAGCGTTCGATAATGTTGAGGACCGCGTTAAAGCGCTGGGACACTTCCACGCGATAACCGGCGCGCTCGGCCTCATAGGACATCATGCGGGGCTCAGCCCCACGATCGGGTGGCTTCACTGGTCTAACTTTCGAATCGAATCAGCTTGTCGTCTTTCTTTTCAGTGGCACAGGCTTCCAACCTGTGAATCCTTTGAAAGCCGGAAAACTAAACTAAGTATACCTTATGAAATTTAACTGCAGATGCTTCCTTTCAGACAAATCACAGGCTGGAAGCCTGTGCCACGGGAAACACCTTACACCATGTAAGCGCCGCCGTAGCAATGCAGCACCTGGCCGGTCAGGATATGACTCGGATTGGTCGCCGCGTAGACCACTACACCGGCAATCTCGCTTGGCTCCAGCACGCGTCCCCACGGCATATGGCGCTCCAGCCGTTCGAATTCTCCGGGCTCCGGACCTCCCTCTTTGCCCATCGCGGTACCCGTGGCGCCCGGCGCCACGACCGTCACCACGATTTTGTCGCGCGTCAGCTCCCGGGCCAGCACCCGGCTCAGCGCCACCACCCCGGCCTTGGTGGCGGAATAGATGGTCTGGTTGAGCAGCGGCTGATAGGCGGCGCCCGACGCGATGTTGACGATTCTGCCGCCACCCGCCGCGCGCATGTGCGGGATTACCGCCTGACAACACAACGCGGTGCCTCGCAGGTTGACGTTTATCTGCTTGTCGAACCCCTCATCGGTCATCTTCTCCATCGATTCCAAAATGATTATGCCGGCGACGTTGGCCAGCGCGTCGATGCGCCCCAGTTGCCTGGCGACCTGTGCTACCGCCGCCGCGACGCTGGCACGGCTGGTCACGTCGGTCTTGACGAAGATCGCGCGCCGTCCGGTCTCCGCGGTGATTTTTTTGGCCGATTCGCTGCCCCAGTCCTCTCTGAGGTCGGCGATTGCCACGTCCAACCCTTTTTCAGCCAGCCCGCGCGCGACGCTGTATCCGATTCCCCACGGACGCGCCGCGCCGGTCACGATAGCCACCTTCTGTTCGGCCATGTCTGCCTCCTGGTTTTTTCGCAGCCCTGCCTAATCCACCAACCGCGCCGCGCAAACAGCGGCGTCAATATCCCGGCGCTATTTCCGGCCGGTATCGTCAGAGCGGGATTCAATCAGCTCCAGCACCGTCCCGTCAGGGTCCTCAAAGCAAACAAACAGTGAGCTTTTACCGCGGAACTGCAGCACCTGGGGCTCGGAATAGAACTCGAAACCCCTCGCCTTGAGTTCTTCGTAGGTCTTCTGGAGATTCGCGGTGTGCAGGGCGATGCGCGCGATTCCGGCGTGACTGAGGCGCGGATAGGCGCGGCCCTCAGTGCGCGGACTCAGCCATTCGATCAGGTCAAGATTGATTCCGCTGGGGTCATCGCCCAATTTGAGCAGCCTGCCGCGTGCGCGCGGATTGGGGATGCGCAAACCCTTTTCCAGGCCGCCGCCGCCGCTTTCACCAATATCGGCGACTTCCTTGAAGCCAATCGCCTTGTAGAATTCCAGTGAGCGCTCGAGGTTGGTGCAGTTGACGCTGACCCCATAAACTGAATCAACCAACGGCCCCTCGCCGGCTGGCGCCGGCGGCGCCGGGCGCTTCATGCGGGACCACCATTTTTTCCTGTCCGTCGGCAACTCCACTCCCCGTTTCGACCGTCGCAATCATGCCATGACGGATTCAGTCGCGTCCATGAGGTTGCCGATTTTACTCAAGGGCGTCCCTTCTTATGATCATGGCGCCCACGCGTGCCTGTCGAATCGCCCCGATGTGATTTATTGTGGTGGAGTTTTTGATGGATGCCTGACACCCTCACCCTAACCCTCTCCCTGGTCAGGGAGCGGGCGTTAAAAATGTGAAGGCGTCGTTCTTACCTCGTACGCGGCCGCTCTACGAAACCACGACCGAAACTTCGCCATGCTCTTTTCGCTTGGGCCGGACGGTGATCTCGACATCGCGGTCCAAAGCGGCAAGCAACTCCACGAAGCGTCTATCTTTCATGATCCGATAGATCTGCAACTTGAGTTCGGCTTTTAGCTGCTCAAGCCCGGGATTAGGGAAACCGAGGTCCGCAAAAATGTTGCCGCTGCTGTCTTCAACCTGGATTGTGGGCTTGCGTTTCATGGGTTAGTTCTGTCTGTAGTCCTGTTCGGCGTACCTAAGCTGTCACCAATTAAGCCCCTAGTATGGAGAAAGATCGTGAAGCTCGAAACCAATCTGATTCATGCCGGCGATCCGCATCCGCGGTTTGCGGGGGCCGTTAACGTTCCGATCTTTCAGTCCTCGACCTTTGAGTATGCCGGGCAGGACAAGTACGAGGACCTCAAATATATCCGGCTCAACAACACCCCCAACCACGTGGCGCTGGGCAAGGTTCTGGCCGCCGCGGAAGGCGCCGAGGCCGCATTAGTAACGGCCAGCGGGATGGCAGCCATCTCAACCGCCCTGCTGACTGTGCTGAAGTCCGGGGACCATCTGCTGGCCCAGGAATGCCTTTACGGCGGCACGCACACCTTCATTACCGGCGATCTCCCCGCGTTCGGCATCAGCTTCGACTTCATCAACGCCGCCGACCCCGAAGACTGGCGGCGCAAGCTCAGGCCCAACACCAGGGCGATTTACGTCGAAACCATGTCCAACCCGCTGCTCCAGCTTCCCGACCATCGCAAGGTGGTGGATTTCGCCCGCGCTCACGGCCTGGTCTCGCTGATCGATAATACGCTGGCGAGCCCGGTCAACTTTCGTCCGCCGGCTTGGGGCTACGACCTGTCGTTGCATAGCTGCACCAAGTACCTCAACGGACACTCCGATATCGTGGCGGGCGCGGTAATCGGCGCGAGCGCCTGGATTGAGCGGATTAACCATAAGCTGATTCATCTGGGCGGATGCCTCGATCCGCATGCTTGCTTTCTGCTCGACCGGGGAATCAAGACGCTGGTGCTGCGGATGCGCCAACACAACGAAAATGGGCAGCGGATTGCGGAATTTCTGCAAGCACATCCCAAGGTCGAACGCGTGATGTATCCGGGATTGCAGGACCATCCCGACCACGCCCTCGCGCGCGAACTGCTCGACGGCTGCGGGGGTTTGCTCAGCTTCGAGTTAAATGGTGGCGCCGCGGCGACCCAGCGCTTTATGGCGCGGCTGGCCATTCCGATATGCGCCCCCAGCCTGGGCGGCGTCGAGACACTGATCACGCGGCCGGCCACGACCTCGCATTCCGGTATCGCGCCACAGGATCGGGCCCGGCTGGGAATTTCCGACGGACTGATCAGGCTAGCGGCGGGAATCGAGGCCGCCGAAGACCTGATCGAGGACCTCGCGCAGGCGTTGTCTATCCTTTAGGATGGGAAAACCGCAAGGGCCTAAGGAAAGTCTTGCGGCGGGCTTTCCAAGGGGCGGCGTCTGCGGTATCAATCATCAGGATAACCCCCGGCCCAGGAACCGACCTGCGCGCAAGCGCCAAGCGGTTCCCAAAATCAAGCGGCGATGGGCCGCCGAGGAGGCTACTTTGCACGAGTTCAGTTACGAGGCCCCCACCACGGTCGATCAGGCAGTCAAGCTGCTCTCCGCCGATGGTGACAGTGCACGAGTTATTTGCGGAGGCACCGACCTGCTGATCCAGATGCGCAACGCGGTGCGCAAACCCAAACTGCTCGTGGATGTGAAAAGCATTCCCGAAATGCGGGAAATCAAATTCGACCCCAAGACCGGACTGCGCCTGGGGGCGGCGGTTCCCTGCATCGAGATCCACGAAAGCCAGGTGATGCACAAGCATTATCCGGGTCTGACCGAAGCGGCCCATCTGATCGGGTCGTTGCAGATTCAAAGCCGCGCCTCAATCGGCGGCAATCTGTGCAACGCCTCGCCGGCGGCCGATACCAGTCCTTCCCTGCTGGCGCTGGGCGCGATCGCGAAGATCGCCGGCCCCGGCGGAACCCGGGAAGTGCCGGTTGAGAAGTTCTTCACCGGCCCCGGCAGCAATGTGCTGCAGCGCGGCGAAATGGTGGTCCAGATCCTTATTCCGGCTCCCGCCCCGCATACTTCGGACCGCTATATCCGCATGATCCCGCGCAATGAAATGGATATCGCGATCGTGGGCGCCGGCGCATCCCTGACCCTGGACGGCGACAAGGTCACCGCCGCGCGGATCGGGCTGGCTGCGGTTGCGCCCACGCCGATCCTGGCGCCCAAGGCCGCCGAATACCTGATTGGCAAGAAACTGGACGAAAAGACCGCGGAGCGGGCCGGTGAATTGGCGCGCGAAGCCTCTGTGCCGATCGACGACATGCGCGGCACCGCGGAATACCGCGTTCATGTAGTCGGCGTGCTCACGCGCCGCGCGTTGCTGGGCGCCGCCGAGCGGGCGCGCCAAAACTGATCAACCAGGAAACAAACAGGAATCTAATAATGTCGAAGAAACAAGTCGTAGAAACAACCATCAATGGCGAACCGGTGGAGTTCCTGTGCGAGCCGCGCCAGAGCATGCTGGAATCGCTGCGCGACATCCTTGGACTGACTGGAAGCAAGGAAGGCTGCCTGACCGGTGACTGCGGCGCCTGCACCGTGCTGGTCGATGACAGGCCGGTATGCGCCTGCCTGATGCTGGGCACCGAGGCGCAGGGCAAAACGATCGTCACCGTGGAGGGACTCGCCGAGGGCACCAAGCTGCATCCGTTGCAGCAGAAGTTCCTGGAGGACGCTAGCCTGCAATGCGGCATCTGCACGCCCGGCTTCCTGATGTCGGCCAAATCGCTGCTCGATCGCAACCCCAACCCGACCGAGCCGGAAATCCGCTACGCGCTGGCCGGCAATCTGTGCCGCTGCACCGGCTATGACAAGATCGTGCGCGCCGTCCAGCATGCGGCCAAGGAACTACAAGGGCGCTGATTATGGACACGCCTCAGACGCAACAATTCAAGGTTATCGGCACGCGGCCGGTCCGTCACGATGGTCTGGACAAGGTAATCGGACGGGCCAAGTACGGAGCTGATTACAGCTTCCCCGGGATGCTGTACGGCAAGGTGCTGCGCAGCCCTCACGCCCACGCCCGCATCAAGTCGATAAATACCGAGAAGGCCCTGCGTCTGCCGGGCGTGAAAGCCGTCGTCACCCACGCTGACTTTGCCCCGCAAACCACCGCACCGGTCTATCGCATGGGCGGCGAGGCGGCGATCAATCCGTTGTACCTGGCCTCCAATATCCTGGCTAAGGACAAAGTGCTGTACGCCGGCCACGGGGTGGCGGCGGTGGCGGCGACCAGTCCGCATATCGCGGAGGAAGCGCTTAGTCTGATCGAGGTCGAATACGAAATCCTGCCCGCGGTGCTGGATCTGATCGAAGCGATGAAGCCCGACGCGCCGATCCTCAATCCCGCCTTGCGGCGCAAAGAAAAGCCCGACGATCAGACCAATGTCGCCGGCGAATTCCAGTTCAAGCGCGGCGATATCGAGGCCGGGTTCAAGGCGGCCGAGATTATCGTCGAGCGCGAGTTCCGCACCGAGATGGTCCATCAGGGCTATATCGAGCCGCCCAACGCCCTGGGCATCTTCCCGGGCGACGGCCACGCCACCATCTATACCTCGACCCAGGGACCCTTTGACGTGCGCATCATGTCGGCGACCCTGTTGGGGCTGCCCGAAGGCAGCGTCAAGGTCGTTCCCGCGGAGATTGGCGGCGGCTTCGGCGCCAAGCTCACCGTCCACGTTGAGCCGGTGGCACTGCTGCTTTCCAAGCATTCCGGTGGGCGACCGGTGAAGATGGTGATGACGCGCACGGAGATGATGCGCGGCGCCACCGGCCCCACCTCGGGGTCGATCCTCAGAGTCAAGATGGGAGCCACCAAGGAGGGCAAAATCGTCGCCGCCAAGGCCTGGCTGGCGTACGAAGCGGGCGCCTTTCCCGGCTCGCCGGTGTGGCTCGGATGCTTTACGGGCCTGTCGCCTTACGACATCGAAAACTTCCTGGTCGACGGCTACGACATCTTGGTGAACAAGCCCAAGACCACGTCATATCGGGCGCCGGGAGCCACCAACGCCGCCTTCGCCGTGGAGGGCGTGGTCGACGAACTGGCGCAGCGGTGCGGTATGGACCCGCTCGATTTCCGCATCAAGAACGCGTCCCGCGAGGGCACACAATCCGTGATGGGGCCGAAATTCCCGCGCATCGGGTTCATCGAGGTCTGCGAGGCGATCAAAAACAGCGAGCATTACAAGACTCCGCTCGCGCAAGTGCCCGGCAAGTATCGCGGACGCGGCGTCGGCACTGGTTTTTGGATCAATGGCGGGATGCAGTCCTCGGCGATCGTCAACGTTCACGCCGACGGCACCGCCAGCCTGGTAACCGGGTCGGTCGATATCGGCGGTTCGCGCGCGTCCACCGCGATGGTCGTGGCGGAGGTGTTGGGACTGCGGGCCGAGGACGTTCGCCCCTCAGTGGCGGATACGGACGCGATCGGCTACACCGACGGCACCGGCGGCAGCCGGGTCGCCTTTGCCACCGGACTGGCCGCCTATCAGGCCTCCCATGACGTCGTGCGCCAGCTCAAGGAGCGCGCGGCCAAGGTCTGGGAGATCGCGCCCGAGGACGTCGATTGGGTCGACGGCAAGGCCATCTCCAAGAAAAACGGCGTCGCGCCGCTCAGCCTGAAGGAACTGGCCCCGCGGCTTACCCGCACGGGCGGACCGGTCACCGGCAGGGCAAACGTCTATGCGACCGGTGTGGGTCCGGCCTTCTGCGGATGTCTGGTTGACGTTGAGATCGATCCGGAGACCGCCAAGGTACAGGTCTTGCGCTGCACGGTAGTCCAGGATGCGGGCAAGGCGATTCATCCCAGCTACGTCGAGGGCCAGATGCAGGGGGGAACGGTCCAGGGATTGGGTTGGGCGCTGAACGAAGAATACGTGTATGATGAAAAAGGAACGCTGCGCAACGCCAGCTTTTTGGACTATCGGATGCCGACCTGCCTGGATTTGCCGATGATCGACCCGATCATCGTCGAGGTCGCCAATCCGGGCCATCCGCTGGGCGTGCGTGGCGTGGGCGAGGTATCCATCGTGCCGCCGCCGGCGGCGGTGGCCAACGCCGCATCAGCGGCGATCGGGGTCCGGATAACGGACCTGCCGATATCACCACCGCGTCTGTTCAAGATCCTGTCGGCCAAGCGCGATTAATTAGATAACCGGTTGCCCTGGCAGACCAGAAAACTTGAGGAAAGCAACCGGGTCGCCAGGAAGATTTTGGGAGCGGGGTCTTAGGCCCCGCGTTTAGCACCTATATGCCTACGGTTTTTATTCCTTCACTGCTGCGCAAACACACCGGGGGCCAGGAGTCCGTCGTCGTGCCGGGACGCACGGTAGGCGAGGTGGTCAGGAATCTGGACCAACGATTCCCCGGGTTTCGCAACCAAATCGTCGAAGGCGACGACATCAAGAGCTCTCTGGCGGTTTCCGTCGACGGTGATATGGCAGTGGGCGGGCTGCTGGAGCAGGTGCGCGAGTCAAGCGAAATCCATTTCGTGCCCGCCATCGGCGGGGGTCAAGCGATCGCCACAGACGCAGGCTGGCTTGGCTGACTATGCGTCGTCAGTCGCAGCGGTGCGGCAACGCGGACACACGCTTGTTGCGCACCGCATACAGCAAACAGCACCCGGTCCGAGCGCCGCCTTCGGACAGATTCGAACAGCCACCCCGAACAAGTCTTCCCCCAACGCCCAAGTGACGCGGCCAACAGGCCGGCAAGTCAATCGGCAATCCGGGAACCGCTGCTGGAAGCGGGACCAATCAGTCGCGCTCGCGGCCCCCGCCGGGACGGGTGCCGCCCCCGGTATTTCGAGCTTGCGCTTCGTTGACCCGGATCGCTCGGCCCTTGAGGTCTCGACCGTTTAACTTCTTAACGGCGGCATCCGCCGCTTCATCAGTGCCCATCTCGACGAACCCAAAACCTCTGGAACGGTTCGTTTCGCGGTCCACGATGACCTGAGAGCTCTCCACCTTGCCGGCTTCCGAGAACAAGTCGCGCAGATCCTGATCGCTGACAGCCCAGGCCAGGTTCCCTACGTACAGTCTGCGGCCCATTCACTTCTCCTTGCGTGGTCCCTTGATGCCTGCTCGGCTATAAACACCCCGAATCTCCCCCAAGAGATTGCAGCATTGGATTGTCCAAGGGCGCAGGCTCAGCGGGGGCGGCTTGCATCAAGGTCAACCGTTTAGCGGCCCCCTTATAGCATTGCGGGGGCACAAATTCCTAGCGCTTTTAGTGATCCTTCGCAACTTTTGGCGACATAGGGTGAGCACTGTTGGGCCGCCCTTCCCCTTCCCTTGCCCGCCTCCACGCGTCCGTTTTAGGGCAGGGGAAGTCCGTGATTGTAACTAATAATAGTAGATCTGTATGTTTTAGATTAAATACGGCCTATTAAGCTAACAGACCTCCAGGACGCGCCGCTGACGCGGCGTTGCGGGATTGATCCGGTACCGAACGATTTTATCTACTTTCAGTAGCCGGCGTCCGGGTTGATGCGAGTTATTGGACCGAGTGTAGCTTTCGAACCGCTGCTCTGACAGGGATTGCCTGTGCGGTATTATCTATGTATATAAATTGCCAATTAGCAATGCATCTCTAATTCAGAAATGGGAGTGTATATCTGATGCCACGACGCGGTAGCAGCGGACTAGGATCCGCGTTCGATCAACTTCAAAAACAGGCGCGCGCACTAATTGGGACATTGCGCAGCGAGATTCGTACCAAAGAGGCCGAATTGGAGCGCCTGAAGGAAGACGAATCGAGACTGGGTATGCTCACCGGCAAACAGTCCGCGCCTGCCCGCGGTCCGCGGGCTACCCGCCGCGCAACGGGTGGCGGACGAATCGACTGGCGAGCGGTGCTTCAGGAGTTACCCAAGCAGTTCAAAGCATCCGACGTGCGCGGGGTGCGCGGTCTGAAGGAGAAACGCCCTTCGGAGATCTTCGCCGCAGTGACGCGCTGGATTAACGCGGGGATGGTAAAGCGCAAGGCGCGCGGCATGTACGAACGGGCGAGCTGAGACTTAATCCACCTCCGGCACGCCGCGGCGGGGCGCCCGGCGGCCTGGTAGGCGGCATCATTAGAGCGATATCATCGCGTCAGACCGGTCTTACTCACTTGGCGGAATCGGTCTTCCTGCCATTATTCGATACCCGCTTGCGGACCGGATGAGCATACGTTGCGGCCGCCGACCACGTCGATGCGGCCAGTCGACTGCGCCGCAACCGCTACGGCATAATCTGGCTGTGGCGATTAACACTGTGCAATGGCGCGCGGGCAGCGTGCGGATGATAGATCAGCGGTTGCTTCCTGGCCGCGAAGTCTATCGTGTTTACAAAGATTATCGCGGCGTGGCTGAGGCTATTCGCTCGATGGTAATCCGGGGCGCTCCCGCGATCGGTGTCGCCGCCGCCATGGGTGTCGCGCTGGGCCTCAAAGGGACCAGCGGGGAGCGCGCCCGGGCGCGCTTCGCGATCGTCGCCCGAGCATTGAAGGCCGCCCGACCCACCGCAATCAATCTGGCCTGGGCGGTCGATCGCATGGGCCGGGTCATCGCGGAGCACTCCTCGCTTGACGCGCCCGCGCTGTTTGCCCGGCTGCGCAAGGAAGCAATCGCCATCCACGACCAGGACATTGCCGCCAATCGGGCGTTGGGCGCTTTCGGCGCCGCCCTGATCAGCGATGATCCGGCGCAGATCCTGACCCATTGCAACGCCGGCGCCCTTGCCACTGCGGGCTACGGCACGGCGCTGGGCATCGTGCGGGCCGCGCGCGAGGCGGGAAAGCGGGTCAGTGTGATCGCCGACGAGACCCGCCCGTTTCTGCAAGGCGCGCGGCTCACCGCCTGGGAACTGAAGAAGGACCACATTCCGGTTACCTTGATCGCCGACAACATGGCGGGGATGGTCCTGTCGCGCGGCGGCATCAGTTGCGTGATCGTGGGCACCGACCGCGTCGCGGCCAACGGCGACGTAGCCAACAAGATCGGCACCTACCCGTTGGCCGTGATGGCGCGCCGCCACGGTGTGCCGGTCTATGTCGCCGCCCCGCTTTCCTCGATCGATCTCAACTGTCCCACCGGCGCGCAGATTCCGATCGAGGAGCGCGCCGCGTCCGAGCTGACAGAGATCGCCGGGCGGCGGATCGCGCCAGCCGGCGTACGGACTTTCAACCCGGCCTTCGACGTCACCCCGGCGGAATTGGTCACGGCGATTGTGACCGAACGAGGCGTGGCGCGTCCGCCGTACAACGTAAGTCTGGCCGCGCTGAAAGCGGCCGCAACCCGCTCTGAGTAATCCAAAAAACTTCCCTTCCCTCGAAAGATCAGGCCTGAACGAGCGCTCCCTTCCCGTAGCGCCGGCCTCCGTGCCGGTTCTTTTTGTCTCGCACTATGCTGAACGTAGCCAATTATCCAAAACTGCGCCAATTTCCTGCCTCACCCATGCCCGCGGAGAAGTCCGCATGCGCTTGTCACAGGCTGGAAGCCTGTGACCTCCAAAACCAGTGGGACAGGCGTCTCGCCTGTCGATGATGCGCGAGCTTTTTTTGGTCGCGCCACCGAATATGGCTGGAGGTTCAATTCAAGGGTACCAGTGGTTATGGTCTCCGTGCTGATAGAATATATAAGGGTAGCGCGAGCAAAGAGGCTCGCGCATCATCGACAGGTGAGACGCCTGTCCCACTGATTTTTAGCGCACCTGCCGCCCCCGCCGTACATTCTTTTGCAGTATTATCTACCGCCCCAAGGTCAGGCAGAGAGTATCAACTGATGAGCGTGCCCGGCGTTCACCTCAGCTCAAGCTGCGCCGGCCGAATAACTGGGCCAGTCCGTCGGCCAGAAAATTAAAGCCCAGCACCGAAAGCCCAATTGCCAATCCAGGCACTGTGGTCAGATGCGGCGCGACCAGCAAAAAAGCCCGGCCTTCATCGAGCATTCCGCCCCAGGTCGGCTGCGGCGGTGGTATCCCCAGTCCCAGAAAGGACAGCGCCGCTTCGGCAATGATAATACCGCCAACGCCGAAACTGGCCTGCACCGCAAGCGGCGCGGCCACTCCTGGCAGCAGATGAAAAAGCAGCAAGCGGGCGGGTGAAGCGCCCAGGCCTTGCGCCGCCTTGACGTAGTCCAGTTCGCGCAGGGAGAGGATTTCGCCGCGCACCAGCCGCGCGTATCCGGTCCATCCCATCGCAGCCAGCGCGATCACGAGATCGACCGGGCCCGGGCCCAGAATTGCCGCCAGCGCGATCGCCAGCAGGATTCCCGGAAAGGCCAGCACCACGTCAACCGCGCGCATCAGCAGTTCGTCAGCCCAGCCGCCGGCCAACGCGGACACGCCGCCGATTAGACAGCCGAGCACCATCGACACGCTCACCACGGCGGCGGCAATTCCCACCGATATCCGGGCTCCCCACAACGTGCGCGCCAGCAGATCCCGGCCCAATGCGTCGCATCCCAGCGGATGCGTCTGGCTTGGAGCGGCCAGCGCGTGGCCGAGATCGATCGCCAGCGGATCGGTCGCGGCCAGATGCGGACCCGCGGCGGCGAGCAGCAGCAGTAGCGTCACCATCAGTCCCCCGGCGGCCAGTGACAAATTGCGCATCATCCAAGCCTTACGCGCGGGTCGATCAGGCTGTAGGCCACGTCGGTTGCGAGATTGACCATTACGTAGGTCAACGCGAACACCAGGACGCAGCCTTGCGCCAGTGGATAATCGCGCGCCCCGATCGCCTCAATCATCAATCGCCCGATACCAGGCCACGAAAAGATGATTTCGACCACGATTGATCCGGTCAGCAGCGCTCCCGCTTGCAACCCCAGCAGGCTCACCACCGGAGTAAGCGCGTTGCGCACGCCATGCGCCGCCAGCGCATGCATTTCGCTGAGCCCCTTGCTCCGCGCGGTACGCATGAAATCGGCCTCGCGCACCCGCACCAGGCTCTGGCGCAGCATCCGGGCCAGGATTCCGGCCAGCGCGGTACCCATGGTGATGGCGGGCAGCACCAGATGGGCCAGGCCGCCGCGCCCGGTCAGCGGGAGCCATCCCAGATGCAGCGAAAATATGATCATCATCAGCGGCCCCAAATACAGATGCGGTACCGAAATCCCCATGATCGCGAACGCCATCGCGCCGAAATCCGCCGCTCCGCCAGGGCGCGCTCCTGCGACGAATCCGAGGGGAAAGGCAATCAGAATCGCGACCGCAAGGCCTGCGGCGGCCAATTCCAGCGTCGCGGGAAAGCGCGCCGCGATAAGCGATCGCACCGGTTCATGATAGGCAATCGACGAGCCGAGGTCGCCACGGATCAGGCCACCCAGGTAGGCCGCATACTGAACCGCAAGCGGGCGATCCAATCCGAGCTGATGGCGCATGCCGGCGACGTCGATGGGCGCGGCGTTTTCACCGAGCATCGCTACCACCGGATCGCCCGGCACCAGATGGATGAGCGCGAAGGTCAGGGTGGCGACGCCCAGCGCAACCGGCACCAATGCAAGCAGTCGATGCAGGAAGAAGCGAATCATCGCGCCGCCGGCGCCAGGCTTACCCCGGCAAATGAGCGCATGCTGCCGTTGGGGAAAGGCATAAAGCCGCTTACCTCGGGGCTCATGACTGCCACATTGTCCTGCCACCACAGCGAAACGTAGGGAAGATCCTCCGCCGCGAGCTTCTGCACCTCGCTGTAGATTGCCTTGCGCCGTGCCGGATCCAAAGCCGCTTCGCCCTCTTCCAGCAACCGGTCCATCTGCGGATTCGAGTACCCGCTGCGGTTAAGTCCCTTGGGCGGCGTCATCGCGGAATCGAATACCATGTAGTAATGATGCGGGTCGTTGATCCCGATCCACGCCATCGAGGTGACATCGAAGTTGCCGCGTTGGATGTCGCTGTAGAATGTCGGCCATTCGTAAGTTCTGATCCTGAGCTCGATTCCGACTTTGGCGAGCATCGCGGCAAATGCCTCGGCCAGCAGGCGGCGCTCCTCTCCCTGCGTGGTCGTGTAAACCAAGGTGAAGCGCTTGCCGTCGGACCGCAGCGGATGGCCGGCGGCGTCAAGCAGCCTACGCGCGGATTGCGGATCGTACGGATAGCGTGTGACATTGGGTTCGTACGCCCAGTTCTCGGGCGCCAGCATCCCGGTTGCGACCCGCGCCGTGCCGCGCATTATCGAAGCCACGATCGCGTCGCGGTCAATCGCCATCGCGATAGCGCGCCGCACTCGCGGGTCGGCGAGGATCGGGTCGCGGAAATTGAATTCCATATATTGATACGTACTGCCCGCCGCTTGCATCACCCGCAACCCGTGGCGCCCCCGCAGGTAGGCAACCAGGGCAGGCGGCAGATTGTTTTGCGCGAACTGCGCGATGCCTTTGATTAATTCGAGCGCGCCGACCGTTGGATCGGGGACTACCTTGAAAGCCACACCGCCAATCGCGGATGGATCGGCGCGATGGTACGGGTTGCGATCAAGGATCACCCATTCGTCGCGCACGAACTTGCCGAGCCTGAAAGGACCGCTGCCCGCCGGCGACGCCTGGTTGCGCCGCGGCGGCGCCGGCGTTGCGTTGGGCACCACGCCCAGCAGCGCCCATTGCATCGCCGGAGCGTAGGGCCGGCTGGTTACGAACTTAACCGTGAAATCGTCGGGCGCCTCGACCGCGGCGAGCGCGCCCATATCGCCGCGCTTGGGCGACAAAGTGGCGGGCGCGAGCACCGAATCGTAAGTGTATTTCACATCGCGCGCGGTCAGCGGCCGTCCGTCGCTGAAGCGAACTCCGTGCCGCAGATGAAATACCAATTGCGTCGGCGCGGGCCGCTCGATGCTTTCCGCGAGATCCCCGGCGATTGTGCCATGCGCGTCAATGCGCGCCAGCGAATCGAAAATCAGTTCGTTGATTCTGCTCGAGACCGCGTCGGTGCCGTAGCGCGGATCAAGCGACAGCGGCGAGGTATCGATATCAACGCGCAGATATCCGGCGTCGCCGTCGGGCGTTTGGTTGGTGCGGCATCCAAACCAGGCGGCGGCCATCAGCAATATTAGCAAGGGCGCCGCATTGCGGGGGATTGTCGTGTATCGATTCACCTGTCGATGCGATAATGGATAAAGCGAAATCCTGGGTGAAGGAGAACTCGCATGAGCGGAGACTGGCGCATGCGCATTGTAACACGCCAGGGCGACCTGACCGAGTCTGACTGCGAGGCCGTGGTCAATGCCGCCAACACCGACCTGATGCTGGGGGCGGGAGTGGCCGGGGCAATCCGCACCCGGGGCGGGCCGCGGATTCAGGCCGAATGCGACCAGATCGGTCCGATCGAGCTAGGCGAGGCCGCCGTCACGACAGGCGGTAATCTCAAGGCGCGCTATGTGATCCATGCCGCCGGGATGCATCTCGGGGGACGGGCCAGCGAGCGCAGCCTGCGCGACGCGAGCCGCAATTCACTGCGACGCGCCACCGAAAAAGGAATCAAGTCGATAGCCTTCCCGGCAATCGGCACCGGAATAGCGGGATTCCCGATCAAACGCTGCGCGGAAGTGATGCTCGAGGAAATCCGCGACTACCTCAAACGGGAACACCTTCCGGAGCGGGTCGAGATGGTGCTGTTCGACCAAGCGGCACTGAGCGCGTTCGAACAGGCCCTCAAGGACATGAAGGATTAGAAAAGAGAAACGAGAAAAGAGTAATGAGAGTAAGAATTCGGGCGATATTTTGGCGTTAACTCTTGATTCTTCCCTCTATTTTTCTCTTTTCTATTTTCTCTTTTCTCTCTTCTCTTAATCGCCGTCGCGGTCCTTCAGCTTGCGCATCAACTCCTGGTAGCGCTTGGGCATCGTGACCGTGCCGCGCATCGCGACCGGAATGGGGTAGCGCACGCCGCCCTTTTGCGTGCCTTCCAGCCCGGCCAGGATTTCATCTGTGCATTCCCACGGAAACGTGAATACCATCTCAGTGTCCTGCGCCATGCCGAAAACCCGGTCGCCGTTGCAGGGAATGATCACCTTGGGCGCGTTGGCCGTCATCGTCTGAATCACGATATCGGCGCAGTCCAACCGTCCGCTGGTAGTGCTTTCAAGCCGTCCGCCGCGCTCGTACAGCGCCGCGTTAACCAGGCGCATCACTTGGCCGCTGTTGGCATACACGACCACCACGTGGGGCTCGAAGTTGGCGCGCGACAGGGGCGCGACGCATAGGTAATCGTAAATGCCGGGCTCGAATCGCCAGGTGCCGGCTTCCAACTTTGCAGCGGCGTCTTCCGTTTCGCAGTACATCCCGACCGCCGTATAACCGGCCAGCGCCTCGTCGTTAGGCTTGCGGAAACCGAAGGCCACGGCGGAGAGCGGGCAGATCACGTCGCCTTTACCCACCCCGATCGACCATCCGTAGCGGCGCGCCACCCCGATCGATTGGCACACGATCCAGTTCTCGCCGAAGCTTTCGCTCGGCACGCGGACACCTTCGGGAAGTGTTTCGCCAGGCCCGATCATGCGGATGGCGAGCGGAAAGGTATCGGGCCGGATGTAGCGCGCGATCGCGTCGTCGAGTTGGCGGATCCTGGCCGTGGTTTGATCGTCCATTGCTGCTACCGGCGTTCAGTTTCAGGGAATCTGGTTGTCCAACGCTTCCTTGCGGCGCTTGGCGCGAAACGCGCTCAGGCGCTCATGCACCATTGGATACTTCAGCGCCAGTATGGCAGCAGCGAACAGGGCCGCGTTGGCGCCCCCGGCCTTGCCGATCGCCATCGTCGCCACCGGGATTCCGCGTGGCATCTGCACGATCGACAGCAGCGAATCCATTCCGTTGAGCGATGTGGACGGAATCGGCACGCCGATCACCGGCAGCAGCGTGCTGGCGGCAATCACGCCCGGCAGATGGGCCGCGCCGCCGGCGCCCGCGATAAGGACCTCCAGGCCGCGCTTATGGGCGGTGCTTGCGTACTCGGCGACGGCGTCTGGAGTGCGATGGGCCGACAAAATCCGCACTTCGGAGCCGATCCCCAGTTCGGCCAGCATTTCGCTGCCCGGCGACATGTATTCGAGGTCGGTTTTGCTACCCATGATGATTCCGACCAGGACTTTGGGCGCGTCACTCATAACTCTGCTCCATGGCCGAAAGGCTGAAGCGCCCCGCCGGCATTGTCAAGGCACGCTTGTAAAGCCGCGCGCGGACAGCCAAATTTGATAGTCGATGGCAACTGCGCTTCCCACCAACCGATGCGAAATGACCCTGGCCGAGATCGCACAAGCAACCGGTGGCACGCTTTTCGGCGACGGCACCCGACGCATCCGCGGCGTGAGCACCGACTCCCGCGCGATCGAACCGGGAGGCCTGTTCGTCGCCCTCAAGGGCCTCTCCCACGACGGACATGCCTACTTGGCAGCGGCGGCCGCGCGCGGTGCCGCCGCTGCGGTGGTCGGGCGCGGGACCATCGCGCCGATTGAGCGCGTCGAAGTCAACGACACGCTGGATGCTCTGGGGCGGATCGCCAGCCACCATATCCATCGCATCCGCGCTCGTCGTCCCATCCCAACGATCGCGATCGGCGGGGCAGTGGGCAAAACCACCACCAAGGAACTGACCGCGGCGGCGGCGCGGGCGCTGTTTGGACGCACGCTTGCCACCGGCGGCAATCTCAACAATTTGATTGGCGTCCCGCTGACGCTGCTGGGCCTGGACGAGAATCATCAGGCGATGGTCATCGAATGCGGCACCAACTCGCCCGGGGAGATCGCGCGCCTGGCCAGGATCGTGGAACCCGACGTCGCGATGGTGCTGAACGCCGAGATCGAGCATACCGAGGGACTGGGCACGCGGGAGGGCGTGGCCGACGAGGAGGCCGCGCTTTTTGGGGGCGCCCGCAAAGCGATCGTCACCTGGGCGGAAGACCCGCTGCTGGTCGCTCGTATCCCGCACGATCGCGTCCCGGCGATCTTTTTCGGCACCGGCGATCGCGCCGACGTGCGGATGGCGCGGCGCTCCATAACCGCGCAAGGGCTTTCGAAGGTTCGCATCGAGTTCCGCGCGGGAATAATAACGCCCGGCGCGCCGGCCTATGTTGATTTGGAATTATGCCTGCTGGGCCCGGCCGGGGCTTTGAACGCGGCCGCGGCGATCGCCGCGGTCGCCGCGACACATCCACTGCGCACCGAGCAGTTACCGCAGTTGGCCGCGGCGCTTGGCGCCGTGGAGCCGGTCGCCGGACGCCTGGTTCTGAAGCAGGCGGGGAGCATTCGCGTTCTCGACGATACGTACAACGCCAATCCCAGTTCTGTGCGCGTCGCGCTGGAAACGGCGCGGGAGGTGGCGGATCAAACCGAGGCGCGGATGGTGGTGGCGATGGGCGATATGTTGGAATTAGGCACCCTGTCCCGGGAGCTGCATATCGAGGCGATTAGCGAGGCAATAGCAGCCCGCCCCGCCGCCCTGGTCGTGGTCGGTCCGGAAATGACCGCAGCCGCCGCAGCGCAACAAAACAGAGCCGGCTTTCAACCGATCACCGCGCCAGACAGCGCCGCCGCCGCCCCAATCGTACGCGCCCTGCTGCGGGTCGGCGACCTGCTGCTGGTCAAAGGCTCCCGCGGCATAGCGATGGAGCGGGTGATCGATGGTTTGGATGATTTGCCTGGTGGTGACAATAAGCGCGGCGCGCGGTAGCTTAATATATGGCCGCTCCCTCGGCATTGGACTTCATTACTGTTAAAGGATTCAAGAGCATCTCCTACCTGAGGTGCGATCTGCGCCAGATTAATGTTTTGATCGGCGCAAATGGCTCGGGCAAGTCGAATTTCCTCAGTGTTTTCGAGTTCTTACGCGAAACAGGTAAAGGACCAGCAGAACTCCGGCAATACGTTGGTAGAGCCGGCGGTGCCGAACAGTTGTTGCATTTTGGTTCGAAAGTCTCAAAGGAAATCGAGATTGATATTTCGATAGGCGGGGGAAGTTACCAATACGGCGTCGTTCTGAAACCTACATATGATGATAACCTCTATAGCACACGTCAAAAATTCAAAGATGCTCAGGCCGATCCGCTAGCCACTCCCCAGGACAGCGGTAGTGAAGCCACGATAAACGACGCGGATTATGAATCTTTTGGTGTACATAGAGCTCGGCCTGAGAGCTGGCGTATTTATCACCTTAACGACGCCAGCCCATCAGCACCAATACGAAAAACGTCTAAATTGAACGATAATGCATTCCTGCGACCAGACGGGTCTAACCTTTCCGCGTTCCTGTACCTCCTACAACAGAAGCACCCTGAATCGTATCGACTGATCCGCGGTACCGTTGGGCAGGTGGCTCCATTTTTTGACGATTTCATACTTAAACCCGACCTTCTGAATGAAGAGACGATTCGGCTCACCTGGAAGCATAAGAACTCGGACCAGTATTTTGGCGCTTCGGCTATGTCTGACGGCTCCCTCCGTTTTGTCGTGCTCGCGACTCTGCTGCTTCAACCGGACAGATTTCTTCCATCGGTCATTCTAATAGATGAGCCTGAACTAGCCCTGCACCCATATGCCATTACGCTCTTGGGCTCACTGGTGAAGCAGGCGTCGGTCAAAAGCCAAGTAATTCTCTCGACTCAATCATCGCTTCTTCTGGGTCATTTCGAACCCGAGGATGTTTTTGTTGCGGAACGTTCTCAGGGCGGGACGCAACTGACCCGTCTGGAGCCCTCCCGACTGGAGGCCTGGCTTGAAGACTACAGTCTAGGCCAGCTTTGGGAAAAGAACGAACTGGGAGGCCGACCAGGACCGGAATGACCTATGGCGAGGTTGCTGGTACACGTGGAGGGCCAAACCGAAGAAACCTTCGTGAACGAGATACTAGCCACCCACCTACTGGCCTGTGGATATGAAAGCGTCGGGGCACGTTTACTGGGAAATGCACGCCGGCGTTCGAGCCGTGGTGGCGTCCGACCATGGACCGCCGTCAGGAAGGACATCGTATCACACCTCAAATACGACCCAGGAAGCATTGCCACGACAATGGTGGATTACTATGGTTTGCCGATTTCGGGTGACAAGGCATGGCCCGGCCGAGCACAAGCGGCATCTCTGGACGTCACTAAAAAGGCGGCAGCCGTTGAAGTGGCGTTGTCGAACGACGTTTCTTCAGAGATGGGCGGCAATTTCGATTCCAATCGCTTTGTCCCGTTTGTGATCATGCACGAATTCGAGGGATTGTTGTTCAGCGATTGCACGGCGTTCGCTCGCGGGGTCGGGCTCCCCAATTTGGAGGCATCTCTTCGGACGATACGGGATCAGTTCACCACGCCAGAAGAAATCGACGATTCGCCTATCGCTGCGCCGTCAAAGCGGGTTGAAGCGCTTATTCCTGGCTACGAAAAGGCCTTGTTCGGAGTCGCGGCTGCCTTGGAAATCGGGCGGGAAAAGATGCGCGAAGCCTGTCCTCATTTCCGAAGCTGGCTGACTACATTGGAGGCTCGAGCCGCGCGCGCCTAGCGCCGCGTCTTGCGGCGCGTCTTGCGGCGGCGCGGGTGAAATCGAACATCTCGAACAGATCGCCGATCGTCGGGCGGTTGCGCGGAACGTAGGGATTGTCGGCGTTCGCGACCGGGTTGGGTAGGTTGTCGCGACTGCGCGTGGTTAGCGGTTTGAGTATCCAGTTGCGTTCGATGAACTTCAGGATCGACACGTGATCGTAATAGGTGTGGACGATGCGCCCGCCCCGCGAGTAGTCCGAAACGACAATCAGAGGGATGCGCGGCCCGTCGCCGAAGAAGTCCAGCGGCTGGATATAGCCTGAGTCGTAATAGCCCCCGCTCTCGTCAAAAGTGATGAACACCGCGGTGTCGCGCGCCAGCCCCGGATTGGCGTGAAGGCGGTCGAGAATGTTCTTGACCAAGGCCTCCAACAGGTCGAGTTTCGAATTGGCCGGATGCCCATCGAGCATCACGTCGGGCTTGACCAATGAAACCGAGGGCAACGTGCCGTTGCCGAGATCATGAAAGAGATCCATCACGTCCTTGAGGTGCGCTGTGCGCAGCGCGGGATTGGTCATGATCGATGATGCGTACTGGAAGGGGTTGCAGACGTGGCAATAGGCGCCAAGTGCGCCGGTGGGAGATGCGACGCCGTTGGCATGCCTCACCGCAGCGTCAAAAGCGCCCCCGTAATACGCCCACGAAATGCTCTTTTCCTGCAACGCATCGCCGATCGTCCGCAGGTTCGAGGGCGGGACGAAGATTCCCGCACCCGTCCGCTGCGTCCCGTTGGGCAGGAAACCGGGGTCGGTGTTGTTAATCATGTAGTAATGTCCACCGGCGCATTTTGAGGGCAGGCCGAGCTGGCGCAGGTAGCCGACGATCGGACCTACGCCGGGCTGCGATATGTCGGAGCAGCCGCTCCAGTTGCCGTCGAGTATGTAACGGTCATTGGTGCCGGGGTGTGGATTCGGATTGGCAATCTGACTGGTGGGCGGAATCGCCGGATGGCCTTTGCGGTCGCTGAAGAACACGTCGTCGCCGGTCCCGAGCATTACGTGATTGCCGCCCGTACCGCCCATAAACGCCTGATGAAAGTTGTCGCTGGAGGTGAACGTGTCGGCGAGCTTCTTGAGCAGCGGCGCGTCCCCGGCATTAACGTTATAGATCGCCATCGCGTTGCTTCCGCCAACATTAATGGAGGCGTAAGAAACGGCCACAAATGGGTACAAATCGCTCAGACAGCCACTGGGATTACTTGGAGTGGCGTTACCCGGCCTGCAATCCGACTCCTGCCACATTTGAAAGAAGCGATGGAGCGGGTCACCGGTGTAGGAATCGTAGGGCAGCTCCGGGCCGGTCAATTGATAGGGTCCGTTGGGCAGCGCGCCATAGTTGGCCACGCGGGTATCGACCGACTGTCCTTTGCTAAAACCGCTGGCGCCGGAGGTGAGGAGCGCCTGATCGGCCGGCTCCAGGGCCGGTTCAACTTCCGCGACCCTGGCGACGCTCTTGAAGGGAGGCAACATGTCCCGCTGCTCCGCAGGCGTGCCGTAAACGGCGGGCGGCGGCAGCGTCGAGTAAGGAGTCTTTTCCGCAGCGCTGATGTAGTAACTGGATTGCGGTGCGGACTGGAACTGTGCCGCTCGGACGAAGTTCGGTCCCGGCGTGCCGTCGGCATTCACGATTCCCTTCGAGAGCAGGTTAGATATGGTCTGACCCTTGCGCGGCCGATACAGCCCGAAGACATGATCGAAACTGCGGTTCTCCCCGATAATCACGATCACATGCTTGATCGGCGTCAGTGTGCGGACCTGTTCGGGAGCGTTGACGCGCTCGACCTCACCGGCAGCGATGAATCCAGCTTTGAGCAGGACGAGTGCGCACACGCACACAGCTATCCGCTGCGGCCATCCAAGGGCTTTCAACAGGCTCGACGACATCGCTGTCCAACCTCCAAACACGACCGCTCAGCTTACCGACGTGGCCGTGCCTCAGGCAGATTGATGAGCCTTAGTGAAATGGAAATTGCGGCCTGATGAAACCGTTCGTGCGATTAATTTATGAGGGCGTCGCCGCCGGCTCACGAGCCGGCAGAATGAAGCGTCTTTTCGGTTGAAGTGAAAAATTTAAAATCAGAAGCTAATGTTCGACACGTGGCGGTTGCCGATTGCAACGGTTCCCTGCACCCTCACCCGCGCGTCACGGCTGTTGCGAAAAAAATCGCAACATCCGCGCCGCTTGCCCTCTCCCGCAGCGAAGCGGGCGAGGGAGTTACGGGCAGTTGCCAAGCATGGGAACCCAGAATTTGCGCGGAACGCCGAACTCCACTTTGCCCACGAAGACGCTTTTTTACCGCACCTGCTACACGATCTCGGCGCTGATGTCCTCGCTCTCCGACAGCACCCTGACCTTCACCAGTTGTTCATCCTCGCAAAGCGAACCCCAATGCATCGCAAAGTGCTCCAGCTGCACATCGGGCCGGAACTTGGCCGACACTCCCATCACAACCTCATCCACCTTGAGCAGATTGGCGACGCGCGCGATGGCGAAAAGCTGATCGTTGGAAACGACCACCAGAGGCGTGACCGGACGGCCGTGATCCTCGGCCACCTTGACCACCTTGCTAAACAGCTTCTCCTCAGCGGTGGTGAACACCACGGCGCCGTCGCTGCCGGCAAGGCCTTTCTCGGTGCGCACGGTGAGTACCACCAGCCGTCCGCTGCCCCGTTCGGACAGGTAGCGATGCAGATGGCCCAGGTTGTGCGGGTCGCGGATCGCGATCAGCTTAATCGGACCGTGGCCGCCATTGAAGTAGGCCGGGCTTAGTTGGGACTCGCTGCCAAGCATCGCCAGGTTGAACTTCTCCAGTTCCTCGCCGTAAGCATGCCGGGCCCCGTGGTTGGCGCGCTCGGAAAGTTCAAAGGCAATGAATAGTCCGATGGTAAACGCAAGCCCGGAGATCGTCGCCACCTCCTTGGTGAACAGGTTAATAATGGCGGTCAGAAACAAGACCGCGAAAATCAGGGCCAGGCCAAGCGGGAATTCGACCCCCCAGGGCTTGAACCATTTGAGGTTGAGCGGCACCCGCCAGACTCGCGGCGTGCGGTCGCGGAAGCGCAGCACCAGCATCGACAGCGTCTTGAACACGAAACTCCAGATCACACCGAAAGCGTAGGCTTCGCCCAGTACGTAAACGTCGCCGCGGGAGAGCACGATGGTCGCGATCTGGAGCAGCGCCACCATGTTGATGATGCGATACGAGGTGCCGAAGCGCTTGTGCGGATGGCGGAACCAATCCAGCAGCACGCCGTCCTCCGCGACCCGGCACAGCACGCCGTTGGAGCCCACAATGGCGGTGTTAACCGCGCCCGCCAGGATCAGGAATCCGACGAACACCACGAAGGCGCGGAACGCCAGCCGCAGCCACAGCGGCCCGACCATAAACATCGCCAGACCGCCGATCAGGTTGTCGCTGTAATCCTTCATGCGCACGCTGTCCGGGATGATCATCACGGCAAAGAAGGAGACGATCGAAGTCAACAGCAGGCTGTAAATAAAGATGACGAAGCCCGCCCGCAGCAGGTTTTGCAGCTTGGGTGCTTCGATTTCGCGGTTGACCTGCGCCAGCGACTCCTCGCCCGACATCGCCAGGATCGAATGGCCGAACGCGATCATAATGCCGAGCACCCCAAAGGTTCGAGCGGTTGGTGAATGTTTGAGCCATCCCAGCGAATCATCGGTAAAGCGGAGCTCCAGCGGCGGCAGATGCGCGCCGCGGATGAAGATCGTCACCGCGCACCAGGCGATCATGATTACCGCCATCACGGTCGTGATCTGCATGATTCGCATCGCCTTGCCGCTGGATTCTTCGATGCCCAGGATGTTCTGGCGCCAGAAATACACCGTGACGATTATTGCGAAGGCCGCCGAGGCCAGGTTGGGCTGGAGCGCGAAATTGACGTGCGCCAGCTTGAGCATTTCATTGATGAGTCCCGACAGGTACTGCCCCGCCGACACCCCGCTGATCGGCCCGGTCAGGATATAATCGAACATCAGCGCTGAGACTGAAAGCTTGGCCAGCGTCCCGCCCATCGCCTCTTTGACGACGCGGTAAACGCCGCCCCGGGTGAACATCGAGCAGGACTCGACATACACCGCGCGCACCGCGTAGGAAAACAGCATCACGGCGAGGATGAAATATGGTGCTGAACGTCCAACTGCCTGCTCGACGATGCCGCCGATGTAATAGGCACTGGAGGCCAGGTCGCACAGCACCACCGCGGCGACCCTCCAAAACGAGATGAAGGTCAGCATCGCGGTGGAGATGACGATGACCTTGGTTTGCTTACCCGATGCGGCCAGCGGTTGCGGGCCGGGAGCGGACGGCGGCTCTCCGGAAACGGGGGAAGAAGATACAGCGCTGCTCATTGGTTACAATCACGAAACCCCTGAAGTTCTGGACTATAGGCGTCCCCTACGGCGCAATGTCTGTGCCAGATAAAAGCGGCCGATCTGGCGTCAAGCCCCGGCCAGGACAATGCAAGTCGCAATTCGAGTCCGGATTGCTGGGTTGCAATGTGCAACGCCATACTTGATCGGTGCTTCGGAAAACGCTGACAATCAGCCCATGTGGTTTACTGCGGCCCAAAGCGGATGGCGCCGCTTGTGGTGGTCGCTCGCTGGGCGCATTTGGCTCACCAGTGTGGTGCTGGTGATGCTAATGGGTGCACTCGGGGTCAGCATCGCATACCGGCTGGCAATTCTGGAGCGCTCGGTTAACCGGGTCCTGTCGCGTAATTATCGATCGATTCAGGCGGCCAACGGGATGCTGGCCGCAATGGACCATTTGCGCAGCGGAGACCAGACTCCGGCGCAGGCACGAACCGGCTTCGATCGGATGCTTGAAATCGAGCGCCATAACTTAACCGAACCAGGCGAGGGAGCACTGACTGACACAATCGCGCGCCAGGCCGATGAATTCTTTGCCGCCGCGCCCGGCGCCCGGCGCTCTCCGCTGGTGCTGGAGCGCTCGCTGGCCGATCTGATCGCGCTTAACGAACGCGCGATGTTCAGCGCCGATCGGCATACCGTGGCGGTGGCGCGCAGTTCACGGGTCGAGGCGCTGACCTTCCTGCTGGCCGCTGTAATCCTGCTTGCGGCGTCCAGTTATGCGTTGTCGCGCAGCCTGGTCAGCCGTCCGCTGGCAAGCCTGATCCGCACCGTGCGCATGATCGACAGCGAGCAATCATTGAGCGCGATGGCGCGGCCACCGGCCCTGGAATTGGCCGAGCTGGCGGACGAGTTCAATGCCATGATCCGGCGGCTGCAGACCGATTCCGCCAAGCGGATGGCGGAACTTGATCGCGAACGCTCCAAGACCGAGGCTATCATCGAAAGTATCGAGGACGGTCTGATCGTGCTCGATCCCCAGCGCGCGATCGTGCACATGAACGAAGTGGCGGGCGCCATCCTGGACGTGCCTCACACCGGGATGCTGGGCACGCGCCTGGCCAGCCTGGGCGAGCACGGGTCGCATGCCGGACGCCTGTTGGCCGCCCTGGACCATCGCGTCAGCGACAACGGTGCGCCGATGGAGTTCAAGGTTTTCCTGCGCGGGCGCGACCACAGCTACCTGGTGCGCGAATTGCCCTGGAGCGATGGCCGGCGCGAGGGCATCGGCGCCGAACAATCGGGAGTGCTTGGCGCCGTGGTGCTGCTGCAGGATGTAACTCTGCTGCGCGACCAGGAAAAGGCCCATTCTCATCTGATCGCGACGCTGTCGCACGAGCTCAAGACGCCGCTTACATCGCTCAGAATCGCCGCCGAACTGCTCGAAGAGACCGTCGCCGATGGGCTCCCGCCGCGCGCCCGCGAGATCTTCGCGACTTTGCAGGAAGACGTTGTCCGCATGCAGACTATCGCCGACGATCTCCTCGACGCCTCGCGCAGCAGCGCGGCCCGTATCGGGGTGGAGCGCCGCCCGATCCTGCTCGATGAGATGGTAAGGGACATCTCGCGGCCGCTTCAGATCCAGGCGCACGAGAAGGGCATCGCGCTGGAACTTAAATTGCCTGCGCAGCCGCTGCCCATCTGGGGCGATCCGATCAAGCTGCCCTGGGTGATCACCAACCTGGTGGGGAACGCGCTGCGCTATACTCCCGCCGGCGGCAGAATCACGATCGAATTGTCGCAGGAAGATTCAGTGGTGCGGGCGGTCGTGAGCGACACCGGTAGCGGAATCGAAGGCCGGGCCCTGGAGCGGATCTTCGAGCCCTATGCGCAGGGCGTCGAAAGTTCCGGCCGGACCGGTTCCGCCGGACTGGGACTTTATATCACCAAGGAAATCGTCCAGGCCCATAACGGGCGGATTTTCGTCGACAGCGGAGTCGGCTCGGGCACCACTTTCACCGTCGAAATTCCCCTAAGGGAGCAGATGCTTGGCTAATATCCTGGTGGTTGATGACGACCGCAACATCCGCCGCATGCTCGCCACGGCGCTGGAGGCCGCGGGCTACGTCGTAGTGGAGGCGGGCAGCGCCGCGCAAGCGCTGGCGCGTCTGGCCGCGGGACCGGCGATCGATTTGGTGGTGTCCGACGTGCGGATGGAGAATATGGACGGGATCCGGTTGCTCGAGCAGATCAAGCATACCCGTACGGCGATGCCGGTGATCATCATGACCGCTTTCGGATCGATTCCGGCGGCGGTGGAGGCGATGCGGCTGGGCGCCTACGATTACGTGGCCAAGCCCTTCAGCGCGCAACAGATCCGGCAAACAGTTGCGCGCGCGCTCGAAATTGTTTCGCTCAAACAGGAAAATCGGGCGCTGAAATCCCGCCTGGAGCGGATCTCGGGTGCGGAACGGTTTGTGGCGTCTTCGAGCCAAACCGCCGCGCTGCTTGAAGTCGCCGCCCAGGCCGCCGCCAGCGACGCCACCGTCCTGCTCACCGGCGAGAGCGGCACGGGCAAGAGCCTGCTCGCCCGCCATATCCATCAGCTAAGCCCCCGCCGGGCCGGTCCGTTCGTCAGCGTGGCTTGCACCACGCTCAGCGAGCATCTGCTGGAAAGCGAACTTTTCGGCCACGTCCGCGGCGCATTTACCGGCGCGATCAAGGACAAGCCGGGGCGCCTGGAAGCAGCCGAGAGCGGAACGGTCTTTCTGGATGAAATCGGCGACCTCTCCCTGGCGCTCCAGGCCAAGCTGTTGCGCTTTTTGCAGGAGAAGACCTTCGAGCGCGTTGGCGGAAGTGAAACCCTGCTGATCGACGCCCGGATTATCGCCGCCACCAACCAGGACCTCGAGCAGTTGGTCAAAGAAAAGCGGCTGCGCGAGGATCTTTATTACCGGCTCAACGTGATCGAGCTGCGATTGCCGCCCTTGCGCGAGCGTCCCGCGGAGATCCCGGTACTGACTGCTTCGTTCATCGAAGCGGCGGCCGCCACCCACGGCAAGAGGACGCTGGAAATGACCCCTGAAGCCAGCGCCGCTCTGGCCGCCTACTCATGGCCGGGAAACGTAAGGGAACTGCGCAACGTGATCGAACGGGCGGTGGTGCTCAGCCGCGGCGACCAAATCATGGTCAATGACCTGCCCGATCGCATCCTCGCCGCGCCCCAGACACCGGCGGCGCGCAATCTTACGTTGGAAGAATTGGAGCGCCGCCACATCCAGTTCGTGCTCGAGCAGGCGATGACGCTGGAGGAAGCAGCCGAGATGCTCGGCATCAACGTGGCAACGCTGTGGCGCAAACGCCGCCGCTACGGGATGGAATGAAGCTTTCTTCGGAGTCGATCCAGCGGCGAGCTTTGCGGCCTCCACAAGGCTGGAAGTCTGTGATGGAGCTGCCTGCCGTATCGGCCTGATCTGGAGGCAGTTCGGGTGGGGTGCCAAAAATCAGTGGGACAGGCGTCCCCGCCTGTCGATGACGCGCAAGCGTTTTTTTGCTTACGCCACCGAATATTGGCCGGAAATTCGAAGGCACCAGAGGCCCGCCGCGCTATAAGAATGTCAAAGGTGGCGCGAGGAAAGAACTCGCGCATCGATGGCAGGCGGGACGCCTGTCCCACGATTTTCCAGCGCGCAGCCATTGAAATTGGAATGCAAATGTCCAATCTCAAGGGGCGGCTTGGCGGCCTAACTCGCGGCAAGCTGCTTTGCGCTGACGCGCACCGGCAGAATCACCAGCGACAGGCCGTGAAATTGCAGCCATTGCTGAATTTCAAGCGCGGTCTGGTTGTGCAGAAATCGATTGAAGAAAGTGTCCCGCTCGAAGACCAGCTTGCCGGCAAAGAAGACCGAATTCTGATACTCACGCACTGTTTGCAGGCACAAACGTCTTAGCTCCAGGACTACGTCAGTGCCCAGCCCAAGGCGCACTTCGGAATGGAAACCCAAACTTGAAGCGAAGCGGGAATATTCCTCGAGGTCGTCGGCGAGCGATCGTTCCAGGGCGGTGACTTCCTCATGACTCTTGAACAGACCCGAGTCCACCTCGCCCACCGAAACGAAGACGACATTGCGGAACTGATACCCGAACAGCCGCTGCAGCGAGACGATAGTTGATAATCCGAGCCCATTGAATCCGCTGACAAGGATCACGGCCGTTGGTGCATTGGGGTCGAATTCCTGCTTCGCTTTGGGTTCCGCCGCGTAGATCTGCGGCACTATGTCAACCTCCAGCCGCTCCAGCGCCCGGGTAACGCGCGTATAGTGGTCCCGGACCAACATGCAAAAGGCGATCACCCCGCCCGTCATCAACACCGTGATCCAGCCGCCATCCCAGAATTTAAGCGTGGTGGTGACGATCAGGATTGCGCCCGTGAACACGCAGCCCAGTCCATTGATCATCAGCTTGCGTATCCAGCGCGGATCGTTGTGGCGGCTTTGCAGCCAATGCACGCACATCCCCAGTTGAGACAGGGTGAAGGTCAGAAAGACATTGATCGCGTACAGGACTACCAGCATTTCGACCTTGGCCTCGGTGATGAGCAGGATAACCAGGGCCGCCAGTCCCATCGCAAGCACTCCGTCCTGGGTCACCAGCCGGTTGCTAAGGTAGGAGAAGCGCCGCGGCAGCCAGCGGTCGTTGGCCATCGTGGCGAGCACGCGCGGGCCATCCAGAAAGCCGGTCTGGGCGGCGACAAACAATAAGGCGCCTTCGGTCAGCAGCGCAAAGGTAATGAACGCCCCGCCGATCGGCAATCCGAAAATCCGCCAGGAGCCGGCCAGCTTGTAGAACAACACCGCGTTGAGCGTCCGCCCGTGCTGCTCGGATACATCCAGCAGGAGGTAGCCAATCAGGATCCCTCCGGCGATAAAGGCCAGCGAGGTGGCCATGTAGAGCATCGTGCGCTTGCCGGTCACCGTGCGCGGCTCACGCAAAATCGGCAGGCCGTTGCTGACCGCCTCGATGCCGGTATAGGTTCCGCCGCCCAGGCTGTAGGCACGCAAAAAGATGACCGCCAGCGGCAGCGCACCCATCACCGTGATACCGTCGCGCACCTGAGCGACGGCGTCGTGCGCAATCACCGGCAACTGGCCGGCGTGGGTGATGAATGCGTAGCTGATCATGAAGACATGAACCACTACGAACGCGACAAAGATCGGCAGCAGCGCCATCACCGATTCCTTGATGCCGCGTAGATTCATCCCGACCAACAGAAGCACCACCGCGATGCAGAAGAGAAGCTTGTAGTGAAGCCAATGGACAGGGAGGAAGCTGAAGATTGCGTCCGCTCCACTAGCGACCGAAATCGACACCGTCAAGACGTAATCGACCACCAGCGCGCTTCCCGAGACCAGCCCCGGGTAACGCCCCAAAAGCTTGCTCGCCACCAGGTAGCCGCCACCGCCGGTGGGAAATAAATCGATGGTCTGCGAATAGGACGCCGAGATGACGAAGACCGTCAACGCCATCAGCATCGCCAGGAACACCGCCAGGTACTGATGGTGCCCCAAGGCCAGGAAGGCCTCCTCGGGACCGTAGCACGACGAACTGAGTCCGTCGGAGCCAAGGCCGACCCACGCCAGGAACGCGACCAGGGAGAGTCGATGAAAAACGTTGGGATCGTGAATATCGCGCGACGGGCCGATTAGCAAATCGGTTATCGTGCGCCGGTTTCCGTGACCGTCTTCGAGTTCCGGCGGGTGATGCTGTTGCTGCTGCGGGCTATGGACGCTGGGGTTCATTCCGACGATGGGCGGTTTTCGGGGCCAACAGTGTCAGGAGCGCAGGCTTGGGCGGCCATCTTAGCCTGACCGCTCGTCCCGCATGCCGATTTCCACGTGTCAAACCCCTTCAAAAAACGCAGGCGAAAACAGCAAAAACCGCAATTATGAAAGCGGTTATTTGCATTTTTTAGCTCGTGGCGCCAAATAAAAGAATCTTGAAAATAGCAATCCGCCTTGCATCTTGCAATCCGCCAACCCGCGACCTGCCCTGAAAATCAGGGCGTCCACCTTTTTCTGATTCTAACTATGCCCCGGACTCTCTACCGTTTGGCCCTTTTGAGCTGCTTCACGACCTGACGTTCGTAAGCCGCCCGACTCTCAAAGCTCTGGAGCGGCGTCACCTTCCACTTAAGCGCTCCCCACATCGGCATCCCGCGCAAGAGCAGATCCAGCTCCTCGTTGGACGCCGCCTCCACTATAAAGATGAATTCCCTTTCGCCGACTGGAAGTCCCCCTGCGACTATTTTGGTTTCCTTTTCGAGGCGGATGAGCACCTCGAAGCCCGGTAGGATTTCGCGTTCAAGAACCGCAACGGCCTCTTGTGGAGATCCGAATCCTGGACCTTCCGAACCGACCACCAAATATTTCATGGGCATACCTCCTCTGTCAGTATCGACCGCAGCAAACGACCGAAAAAAGAAGGGCGCACAGAGCTTAGTCGGTTGCCCACGTTAGACTGAGCGCTTAAATTTCGAAGCCGGGGCTAGGCCTCGGGAGCTTCCGAGAGCGGGATGACGACGCTATGCAAATGGGTTCGCCGGTTCTCACGCACTTTACGCACGAAGGGCTCGTCCGCCGTCACGAACTTCCAATCGTTGGCAGCAGCCAAGGCAAGATACACACAATCATAGGCCGGATGGTCAAGCTCGATCGCAATCCGCGCCGCAGGCTCGAGCAGCGCGCGCGTAGGAAGGAACTCGACATCGGTTCTTTCGAAAAGTCGGGCGGCAAGAAGGGCATCCTCCTTGGTAAGCTCGCTCCTGCGGACCTTCTTCCATAGGATGTTTGCGCATTCCGCTATCAGCAGATCTGGAGCGACCAGGCCGGCATGTTTCAAGAGAACCAACGCCTGTGCGGTGCCATCCTCCTCGACCACCCATTTTATCGCGACGCTCGCATCGACAACGATTTTGCTCACCGTTCTTCGCGTCCCTCCCGCAACAGGACCTCCGACGGTGTCTGCTTCCGGCCTTTAGTTATTCTGCGCAGTTCCGCCGCTAAATCAGCGAAGTTGGGCTCGACCTCCGTGTCCAAGGCCTGGCGCAGGATTTCGCGATGCTCCGCTTCCATTGAGCGGCCGTGCCCTGCGGCTCTCCGTTTGAGTCGTGCAACCAGTTCGTCGTCGACGTTACGAACATGCAGGTTTCTGGGCATCAGATCCTCACCATGATAGCATTGCTAGCAACGCTCACATAGTTGGACAAACGTTGTCGAGAGAGTCTCGGACTGACGCAAAGCAGATCCATTTTGACCACATCGGACCCTTTTCCTGAATCAACAGACATAGTAACGTCCGTTCCAGAAAGGATGGGCACCATGAAAAACGGAGAGTTGGTGATCGACGCTGACGGCCACATTCTCGAACCCCCCGACCTCTGGGAGCGATACCTGGAACCCAAGTACCGCGACCGCGCGATGCGTATCAAACGAGATTCGGAGGGCTGGGAATATCTGGAGATCGCCGGCAAGCCCTCCAAATTCTGTGTCCGCGGATCGCTGACTCGCCTGGGTTCGATGGGGCGCGAAATCGATCACATGAAAGAGCGCCGGGAGTTGTGGAAAGCGGGCAAAATCGACAAGCCGTTTATCGGGCTCAGCCCGGATGAGGGCTATACCAAGGACTTGGCCTTTGGCGCCATGGACCCCAAGGAGCGCGTCCAGCGGCTGGATCAGGAAGGGATAAGCAAGGCGGTGATCTATCCGACCATCGGCATCATGTGGGAGCCCGAGTGTCCCGACCTCGATTTAGCCTACGCTTACTGCCGGGCCTACAACCGCTGGATCGCCGACTTCTGCCGCGATTCAGGCGGCCGGCTGGTGCCAATCGCGCATATCTCATTGGCCGACCCCGCCCGCGCGGTGGAGGAGCTGCAACGCGCCGTCAAGGACGGATGCAAGGGCGCGTTCTGCATTCCCTTCACGCTGACGCGCAAACCCCATGGCCATCCATTCCACGATCCGATTTTCGCCGCGTTGCAGGACCTCGACATCCCGCTCGGGTTTCATCCCAACGGCACGGAACCCGACGACCTGACGCTTCATCAGCGCTTCGACAACATGAAAGGCCCCGCGCGCATCTGGTACTCCGACATGTTCGTCGGGGCGGGCACGCAGATGCCGTTTGACACCCTGTTTATGTACGGCGTTTTTGACAAATTTCCCAAGCTGCGCGTGGTCGTGCTCGAATCAGGCGCGGGCTGGATCGGATGGTGGCTGGACAGGGCCGACAATTTGTATAAAGGCACGATCCTGGGCGGCGCGCTGCCGCTGCGGGAACCGCCTTCCTACTACTTCAGCCGTCAATGCTTCATCTCGGCCGATCCCGACGAACAGCGGCTGGCCTTGATCACCGATTCGGTCGGGCCGGACAAGTTCTTCTGGGCCAGCGACTTTCCCCATTCCGACCATCGCGGGGACTACATGGAAGAACTCGAGGAGCTGGTGCAGAAGATGTCGCCGCAGTCGGCGCGCGGAATCCTGGGCGAGAACGTGGCCCGCGCCTACAATCTCACCTGAACGCAAACGGCCGGACAATCATCGGGAGAGTCCAATCAGTGGCTTACCAGGAAGAGAAGTTTCATAAGCTCAAGTATCCCGGCGCGATCGACGCGGATGGCCATTTCGTCGAGGGGGCCAAGCTGTGGTTGCAGTACAGCGAGGCCAAATACAAGCCTCGCGCGCTGCAGTTCAAATGGAGCGACAAGGGGGTGCAGTACCTGGAGATCAACGGGCGGCCCTCGAAGATCTCGCGCGGCGCAACCATCAGCGGCGCGCTTTTTGGGCGCATGGAACAGACCCACGATACGCGCCGTTGGGATCCCAATGTTCCATACGGAGAATGCCCCGATCCGGCGTTGGGCGCGATGGACGGCAAAGGACGGGCGCAACGCCTTGATAAGGAGGGCCTGAAGGCGGCGATCATCTATCCGACCCTGGCCCTGCAATGGGAGACCGAATGCGACGACGCCGACTACGCGCAGGCGATGTGCCGGGCCTATAACCGTGCCGTGCTGGATTGGTGCAACGAAGGCGACGGCCGTCTGTTTGCCGCCGCGCACCTGTCTCTGGGCGATCCGCAGGCCGCCGCGGTGGAGCTGGAACGGGCGGTGAAGGCCGGCTGCAAGGGCGGATGGGTGTCGCAATTCACCATGACGCGCAAGCCCCACGCCCATCCCGATCATGACGTGCTATTCGCCAAGGCGCAGGAACTGGACGTTCCGTTGGGTATCCATCCCTCATGGGAGCCGCCGTGGGCATTTTCGGGGCGTTACGCCTTCGAATATGTACATAAGCAAAACTTCTGGGTTAACGTGACCGCGGGTGATTCGATTCGCCAGGCCCTGACCAGCTTCATGCAATACGGAACGCTCGAGAAGTTCCCGCGCCTCAAGCTGGTCTTGCTGGAGGCGGGCGCGGGATGGATCAGCTATTGGCTGGATCGGATGGACGCGGCGTTCGCCAGTTACGCCGGACGCCGAGTGCCGCTCAAGGAAAAGCCCAGCTTTTACTTTCATCGCAACGTCTGGATTTCCGCCGATCCCGACGAGCGGGCGCTGCCCGCGATGGTCGAACTGGAGGGCGAGGACAAGTTTTTCTGGGCCTCCGATTTCCCCCATTCCGACCACGTCAGCAATTACATCGAGGAACTCGAGGAAATGGCCGGCAAACTATCGCCGTCGGCGCGGCCCAAAGTATTGGGAGACAACGTGGCGCGCCTGTACAAGCTTGACGTCTAGGCTTGGATTTTGGGTCCGAGGAAATGCGCCTCAGATTTGTTTGTATCTCGCGTCCAGATGTAGGCGCATGCCCATTCTTGTGGCCCTGTACTGGACGCCGGAAAGAAGGGAAAAATCCGAGCCGCGACCGTCAGGGAGCGGTCAGATGGGCAATACCCAACACAGACCGCTCGCTCACGCGCGCGGATAGTCAGGCATCGCTCTCCAGATTGAGCGAGGGCCACGGCCGCTTTGAAAAATTTCAATCTGGCAGCCTCAGCTATTTGGTCTGAGCGGGCGCCGCCCGTGCATCAGAGGCGGGCACGGCGCCCGCGCCGCTTTTTTAAATTAGGTAAGTTTAAGGTTCAGCGCGCTCTTCGGAGGCCAGTTTGGCGGTTGCCGCGTTGGGTGCCAGTGCGGGGTTCGGCACTGGCGCGGAGGCGATGCCGAGCGGGATCAGGCCCAAGTCGGCGGCACATTGCTCGATTGCGCGGTACGCGATCCGGCCTGACTCGATTGCTTCGCTCAGCGCTATTGAGGCTATCACCACCATCAGGCCGGCGAACGTCAGTTTGATTGATGCGGTTCCCGACATCAGCGCCGTGGCTGCGGCGGCGAGCACGCTCAATCCGAGCAGGACCTTGCTCAGAGGGCTCAATCTGACCTGGGCCTGGACGACGGTTTTGAGTTTGCCGCCCTCATGCTCTTCGTCAGCGGTTTTGATGCGCACCCGGGTCCATGAGTCGGGATGGATTTCCAGGTCGTAGTCGTTCCATCCGCTATCGACCCGCACCGGCATCGCAGCGCGCGTGAACAGCTTCAGCAGGCGGTCAATCAGGCTGTCGCGGGGGATGCCGTTCTCGCTCCAGTAAGCGAGCTTCAGCGAGCGCTGGCGCAACGCAATCGCAGGACGCTGGCGCGGCGCCGGTTCAACTCCGGCGGCACCCGACCAGATGCCGGCCAGGCGATATCTATAGCGCGTGATCGTACGAAACATCGGTCCGGTGTAGGCCAGAAAAGCCACCTCCAGCCGCGACTCCAAGCGGTCGTGACATTTTTCCAGCGGCGCCTTCCAAGCGTAGTACAGCGCCCATATCGGCCCCAGCGCAAGCATCAGCAGGGCGGGCACGGCAGTGAACCCGGCCATCAGGGAGAATACCAGCACGGCTGACCACAAGGCGCTCCACTCCAGGGTCTGGGGCAGAAACTTGAGCAGGCCCATCGGGGGCTCATAGATAGTCTGGAAGAAGCCGCTGCTGGTCCTGGCCCAGGCCACCAGGCTGCGCGCGCCGGGCAGGGTGCGCGCCAGTCCCGGAATTCGGCCGCGCCACATTACCTGGCCCAGGGCGTTGAAGCGCTCGGGATATTTGAAGTAGAGCATCGCCTCGGCCTTGCCGTAGCCGCGCTGCTGGCCGTAGTAGGCTTTGACCGTGTTGCGGCGGAAGTGCCATACGAACGCCGCCGGGCAGAATCCCAGGACAAAGCCGGCCTCAAGCGCGCGCCAGCAGATATCGACGTCGTCGCCGGCGGCCGTGAATTGCGGGTCAAACCCGCCAATCTGCTGCAGCACCGCTTTGCGAAATACCATGTTGCAGCCCGCCAGATGCTCGGCGCGGTCCTCCGCGGTCAGGACGTGACAAGGCGCGCCGGGCGAGGCCGATACGCAGGCTTCGGTCCGGCCCTCCTCGTGCGGCGCGTAGTTGGGACCGCCGCAGGCGTCGAACCCATTGGCGGTCATCGCGCCGACCATCAGCGTGAGCCAGTGCGGATCGACCACGCAGTCGGAGTCGGTGTAGGCGATGATCTCGCCCAAGGCGGCCTGCATCCCTACATTGCGCGCCACGCTGAGCCCCTTGTTAGGCTGGCGAATCAAGCGGAACTCAGGAAAGCGGGCGGCGATGTCGGCGGTTTGGTCGCGCGAGCCGTCGTCGACCACCACCACTTCGTAGTTGGGATAGTCCAGGTCGCGCAACGACTTGAGGCAGGGCTCCATTGTGCGCTCGGCGTTATAGGCGCAGATGACGACCGACACCATCGGCGGCTTGCGCAGCGCCGGCGGGCAATTGCCGTTGAGAGTGACGAACGGCAGGATCTCGTCGGGTTCCAGCGCAATCATGGCCAGCGCATCGGTGCGTGGCGGAGCCTTAAACGATGGCGCAACGACGCCCGCGGCGCCGGCGGCAAAGGCGCAGCCGACTCGCTCGTCCTGATCGCCGCAGCCGGCCTCAAGCTCGACCACCACCGGGCGCGATTCGGCCATGTTGTGCAGGCTTACGATATAGTTGGTCAGTTCATGCCCCGAAAGGGTGGGCACGGTGCTGTAGAGCAAATCTTCGTCCAACGCCGCCAGCGCGCGCGTGGAGGGTTGATGGCGTACGGCCACCAATAGGCCGGCGCCGCACCCCTTCAGATAGCGAACCAGTTGGGCCAGTGCGTTTTGGACGCGCCCAAGACCAGCCACCCGCAGCCAGTCGGCGCTGATATTCGGGCTCAGCAGGAATCCGATTAGTCCCGGCCGCCCGGCGAAATGGTGCGCGAACCCCGCCAGTTCGGTCCGCAAGGCCCTAAGCCCGCGGCGGCTCAGCAATCGCTCAGCGTCCAGCGGCAGTTCGATCACCGTATGCAGGTCCAGCACCGCCGCCACGTCCATCACGGCGTCGGCGTCGGCGGCCTTGACGATTAGCGTGGTCGTGTGTCCGGCCTTAAGCTGCGCAAAGCGCGCGCGAAGCTCGACCTTGGCCGTGAAGTCATGGGCCTTGGATTGTCCATTAAGCCTGGATGGTCCATCAAGCTTGGATTCTCCATCAAACTGGGATCCATCGACCCTGGATCCTTCGAGGCGCATCGCCTTTAAGAAAAACTTGGAGTCCGCCCGGCGGAGGAACTTGCCGTGTGTGGTTACGTGTTGATTCAGAACACTCGGTTCAGTGCTCATAGTACCGTGCTAAAGCCAGACGTGTGCCACCTGCAAAAGTGATAGAAATCAACGGATATCTCGCAATTCTTACTCGGCGGTCCGACAAGTTGGGGTGACAGCTAACCCTTTTGGTCTGGAACGCCGACGCCGATTTCCGTTGGGAATTCACCTGCTTCGCAATCTGCAAAGTGACTGAAAGGCTAGTAGCTTGGTTTTCGGGCAGGTGTTAGTGTTCGCTCCAGATGACGCTGAAGGGGAGCATTTTGTAATGCCTTCACTAACCGGACGTCAGGCGGCGGACAGCAACAGCGCCGACCCCTCCCATAAACTCTGCGGGTGTTCCGATTTGCTTTCGGCGGTGACACTGCGGGCGGTTGAAGATGCTGTGGAGGCAACCCCGCAGGAGATCACTTCGGTCCGCAGCCAGTTGACCGTCATCGAACCCCTGCTCAACAAGCTGTTCGGCGAGACCTGGAGCCGGGAGCCGTCCAGTCTGAAGGCTCGCCGGATGGCGGCTGAGCTTATAGAGCAGCATTTCGATGGAATTGTCGCCGAATGGGAGCAGGAGGTGGCGCAGGTATTCGGGATGGCCGGGGCGGAAAAGCGGCGGGAGAATCTGCACACTTCCCTGGTCCGCTTCGTGGCGCATCTGCGCGACCCCGACAACCTGGATACCTACATCAATCTGCGCCAGCATTGCCAGGAGGGCATGCTGTCGCGGGCCAATCCGGCGCAGTTCAACCTGGTCCATATCGCGCTGAAACAGAAAATTCTGCGCCATGTCAGGGCGACGCTGCGCGGGCGCAAGCAGGAACTGGTGCGCGACGCGGTGGTGGCCGCGATCGATGAGTTGCGCATGATGGTGTCGGGGTTTTACATCGAGTCGCGTGAAGCGGCGCTGCGCGCCTCGGAGGAGAAGTACCGTAACTCGATCGACCACGCGCCCGACCCGATGTACGAAATCGATCCTGACACCTTCGCGATCATCGCGGCCAATTCTGCAGCGGTAAAGTTAACCAAGGCTACTTCGGGCCTGGACAACGGCGGTCCGGTGGGGCGCTATATCGGACAGCTTACTGCCGACGGGCTGTGCCCCGGCCTGGTGGCGCATCTAAAAACCGTGGTCGAGAAAGGCACCGCCCAAGGCTACGACATCCAGATGGCGGGACGCTACTTCGATGTCAATTCGGCAGTTATCCCGTTCGGCAACAAGCGCTTCATCCAGATGATCCTGCATGACGTGACCGAGAAGCGCGAAATGCTGGGCGAGTTGCTTAAGGCTGAGCGGCTGGCGGCGACCGGCACCTTCGCCGCTGGCGTGGCCCACGAGGTCAACAATCCGCTCGCTTCGATTTCCTCACTGGTACAGGCGCTGTCCAGCGGCGAGAGCGACCCCGCGCGGCGCACCACCGTGCACACGATCCTGGCCCAGATCACTCGCATCTCCGCCACGCTCAAGGATTTAGTCGATTTCGCGCGGCCCTCCACGGCCGAGCGCAGACCACTTGACCTTAACAGCCTGGTGACCGAGACCCTGCGGCTGTTGTCCTATAACAAGCGCTTTTCCGGCATCGCGCTGGAACCCCGGCTGGCGCCCGGTTTAAACCAGGTTTTCGCCGACAACAACGAGATTCAGCAGGTGCTGCTAAACCTGCTGCTCAACGCCGCCGACGCTACCCAGGGCAACAACGGCCAGATTAAAATCGTTACCGAGAACCATCGCGGCGCTGACCAAAACAGCCGGGTGGTGATGTGGATTATAGACAACGGTATCGGAATTCCCCGTGAGCACCTCGAGCGGGTCTTCGAACCCTTTTTCACCACCAAGCCGGCCGGTGCGGGGGCGGGTTTGGGTCTTTCGCTGTGCCAGCGCATCGTGCTCGCCAACCGCGGCACTATTCGCATTGACAGCGAGGTCGGAAAAGGGACCACGATAAAGATTTCGCTGCCCGCCTATGAGCCTGCGCAGGATTCGAGACCTTTGCCCGCCGCCCGATGACCACCGAACAACCTTGGCCTGCTTCCGAGGGAGGACCGCTGCGGGTCCTGCTGGTGGAAGACGAGGAGCTGATGCGCTCGATCATCGCACAGCTCTTGAGTGCGGAGGGCTACGAGATTATCGAAGCGCACGCCGCGGAAGTTGCGCTGACGATCTTCGAAAAGCAGAAAATCGACGTCGCGGTGCTCGACCTGAACCTGGGCCATGGCGGCAACGGTCTGGACCTGCTGGGCAAGATTCGCGACCTCGACCCCGAGGTGATGGGCATCATCCTGACCGCCTATGCCAGCGTGGAATCGGCCGTTGACGCGCTGCGGAAGGGCGCCTATGACTACCTGACCAAGCCGTTTGCCAACGATCATCTCAAAGCGGTGGTGCGCAACGCGCTGTCGCAAAAGGCGCTGTTCCGCGAGAATCGCTTTTTGCGGCGCGAGCTGCGCGCCAAGTACAGCTTCGAGAACATCATCGGCAAAAGCGACAGCATCCAGCAGGTCTTTCGCCTGATGGAAAAAGTCGCGCGCACCGATTCCAGCGTGCTCATCACCGGCGAATCGGGCACCGGCAAGGAGTTGGTGGCGCGCGCCATCCATTTCACCTCGGAGCGCGGCAACGGGCGCTTCCTCCCGATCAATTGCGGCGCGCTGCCCGAAACCCTGCTGGAGAGCGAACTGTTCGGCTACAAGCGCGGCGCGTTTACCGGCGCCACCCAGGACAAGGTCGGACTGCTCAAGAGCGCCGACAAGGGCACGCTGTTCCTGGACGAAATCGGCGAGATGCCGCTGCAGCTCCAAGTCAAACTGTTGCGCGCGTTACAGGAGCGGGAATGTTACCCGGTCGGATCCAACGACCCGGTGCGCTTTGACGTAAGGCTGCTGTGCGCCACCAATCGCGATCTCGAACAGGAGGTGCGCGAGGGGCGCTTTCGCGAGGAACTGCTCTACCGCATCAACGTGATCTCCATCCCGCTGCCCCCGTTGCGCGAGCGCAAGGATGATATCCCCCTGCTAGCCAACTATTTTCTGCGCAAGTACGAGAAGGCGCATGGGAGCGGTCTGATGCGGTTTTCCAAGGGCGCGATGCGCCTGCTGGTCAATTACACCTGGCCGGGCAACGTGCGCGAGCTGGAAAACGCCGTCGAACGTGCCGCCATCCTGGCCGAAAGCGAAGTCATTCATTCCCATGACCTGCCCGACAAGCTGGGCCAGACCCGCATCGCCACCACCGACCTCGAGGACTTCGAATTGACCTTGGAGGAACTTGAGCGCGATCACATCAGGCGGATTCTGACCAAGGTCGGCGGCGACAAGGCCAAGGCGGCCGAAATCCTGGGCATCCACCTCTCCACGCTCTACCGCAAGGTCCAGCGTCTGAAGCTGGAAGACATCAAGGAGCAACCGGCGGCCGGGATGGTCGCCAAGGGCGCTTAGAAGGGGGCAAAAGAAGCCGCCGGCGAAACAATCGTGGACGTAGCCAAGGGGGCGGTCGCGCGGTAGAATACCATTTGGTCGGCCCGGGCGGCCCAGGAGAAGGGCTATGGATATTCTGGCACCATCGCATCTATTGATATTGTTGGTGATCATCCTGATCATTTTTGGCCCCAGCAAACTGGGCGATGTCGGCGGCGCATTGGGCAAGGCGATTCGCGATTTCAAAAAAGCGATGAATGAGCCGGAAAATCCCAACTCCACCAAGACCACGCAGGTCATCGACACCAAGCCTACCGAACCCAAGGCCTGAGCATCGGGCGTCCCAGAACTTATCCGCGGACGCAAATCTGAAAAAAAGGAAATAGTGAAACAGGCGTCCCCGCCTGTCCCACTATTCTTTCAGTGGCCCCGCCTCTCAGCCGCCCTTCCTCCGGCCGACTTTATCCATCGCGCAAAGCGAGTAAGGACGACAGAGTGGTTCACGCTCCAGGAATTGGTGACACCGGTGCGCTCTCCGCTGGGGTGACGGGCGCGGCTGCGACCACGTAGTCGCATTCCTCCTTGGGACATGACCAGGTGGTGCCGGCGCGCTTGGTGGTTTTTTCAATCAGGTAGGGCGAGCCGCACTTCGGACATTTCTGTCCGACCACCTTGTTCCAGCTCGCGAAGGTGCATTTCGGATACCGGCTGCATCCGTAAAACAGCTTGCCACGCCGGCTGCGCCGCTCCAGGATCTCGCCCTCATGGCAGTCCGGGCAGGCGACGCCGGTCTTGATCGGATCGCCGCGCAGCTTCTTGATCCCGTTGCATTCGGGATAGCCCGAACAGCCCAGGAATTCGCCGAAACGCGAGCGCCGGCGCACCATCGGTTTGCCGCATTTTTCGCAGACCTCATCGGTTGCCGGTAGCGGCGTGGACTCCTTGATTATGACGTTGCCCTGCTCGTCGCGGGCGAATTCCTTGGTGTTCCCACAGTCGGGATAGTTCGAGCAGGCCAGGAACTCGCCATTGCGCCCGAACTTGATTACCATCGCGCCGCCGTCCAGTTCGCATTTGAGGTCGGTCGGGATACCTTTGCCTTTGACCTGCGGCATCTTCTTGCGCGCTTCGCCCAGCCGTTTCTTGAACGGGCTGTAAAAGCGCTTGAGCGTCTTGACCCAGTTTTCCTTGCCCTCCTCGACCTGGTCGAGTTCCTCCTCCATGTGCGCGGTAAAGCCGGCCTCGACGATATCGGGGAAAGCCGCGACCAGCAGGTCGTTTACGATGCGGCCCAAGGAGGTCGGGCGCAGGCGCTTGCTCTCGTCCTCGTCCACATACTCACGGTTGAGAATGCTCGTCATGATCGAGGCATAAGTGGATGGACGGCCGATTCCGTTTTCTTCCAATTCCTTGATCAGCGTCGCCTGGGTGAAGCGGGGCGGCGGCTGGGTGAAATGCTGTTCGGGGTTGAACTCCAGCAGGCGCAGTAGTTCGCCTTCGGTGAGCTGCGGCAGCTGTGCCTGGTCGTCATCTTCGGCCGGCTCGTCGGCGCCTTCGAGATAGACCCGGATGAAGCCGTCGAACTTCATCACCTGGCCGGTGGCGCGGAACTGCTCGTCTCCGGCGGTAATATCAACCGTGGTCCGATCGAAGACCGCCGGCGGCATCTGGCTGGACACGAAGCGGTTGAAGATCAGGGTATAAAGCGCCAGCTCATCCTTGGCCAGATAGCGTGAGAGCGATTCGGGATCGCGACCAACTGAAGTCGGCCGGATCGCCTCGTGCGCCTCTTGGGCGGATTTGCGCGACCGATAGAAGTTGGGCTTCTCGGGAACGTAATTCGCTCCGTAGCGCTGCTCGATATAGCCCCGCACTTCGTTAAGCGCCTCGTCCGACACCCGCACCGAGTCGGTGCGCATGTACGTGATAAGGCCCACCGGACCCTGGTCGCCGATCTCCACGCCCTCGTAGAGTTTCTGCGCTATCTTCATCGTCCGCGACGGGGTGAAGTACAGCCGGCGTGCCGCCTCCTGCTGCAAGCGCGAGGTGATAAACGGCGGCACCGGGCTGCGGCGGACCTCTTTGCGCTCGATCTTGCCGACAACAAATGGCGGGGCGTTGGAACCTTGCAGGACGGCGAGGATTGTATCGACCTCAGCCTTGCTCAACTTGTAGTTTTTATTGTCCACCCGGCGGCCCGCATGGGTGAACAAGCGCGCTTTGAAGGGCGGCGGATTGCGCCCCTCCAGTTTCGCGTCCAGGGTCCAGTATTCTTCGGCCCGGAACGCTTCGCGTTCGCGCTCGCGCTCGACGATTATTCGCAGTGCAACCGACTGCACGCGGCCGGCGCTGATCCCGCGCCTGACCTTTTCCCACAGCAAGGGACTTATCTGGTAGCCAACCAGGCGATCGAGCACGCGGCGCGCCTGCTGCGCTTCGTAGAGGTTGCGATTGAGCTCGGAGGGGTTGGCTATCGCCTTCCTGACGGCGGCTGGCGTGATCTCGTGGAGTAGCACGCGATGGAGGTCGCTGGGATTTAGCCCAATCTGCTCGGCAACATGCCACGCGATCGCCTCGCCCTCGCGGTCAGGGTCGGTGGCGAGATAGATGTTTTCGCTCTCCTTGGCGAGCTTTTTGATCCCTTCTATAACCTTGTTCTTGCCCTTGATGATTTCGTACTCGGGCAGGAAATCGTGATCTATATCAACGCCCAGCTTGCTCTTGGGCAGATCCATCACATGGCCCACAGAAGGCGCGACCTGATAACTGGCGCCCAAATAACGCTTTATGGTTTTCGCTTTGGCCGGTGATTCGACGATAAGAAGATTTTTAGCCACTTGTTGCTATCCTGGCATCGTCCGCTTTCCGCACTGGAAAGACAAACAAGCCGCCTCTATAGCTCTTTTAATGATGCTAGATTTGCGCCAGGGAGAAAAGCTTGCCTGGATATTGAGTCACGGTACCCATCCACTCCAACTCCAGTAAGACGCCGAGCACGGTCTGCGCATTCATCCCTGAACTTTCGACGATCGAGTCGATGTGTACCCGTTCCGACGGACTCAAATGCTCGATCACGGCCTGGAATTGCTGTTCCCTGCCCGCAGCCTGGTATATCGGCTGCTCAGGCCGCATTTTTGTCCCCGCCACCGGCACCGGCCGCGATGCCGCAGTCTTGGTCAGTTGCGGCGCAAGTTCTTCCATCACGTCTTCGACACAATCCACCAATCTGGCCCCCTCTTTCAGCAGGCGGTTGCTGCCCCGAGTCTTGCCCGTAAGCGGGCTGCCCGGGACCGCGAACACCTGACGATTCTGCTCCAAGGCCAGGCGCGCGGTGATAAGCGAGCCACTCTTCTCCGCCGCCTCTACCACTACAACGCCCAGGCTCAGACCCGCGATCAAACGATTGCGGACCGGAAAATTCTCCGGCACGGGCGCGCTGCCCAGCGGCAATTCGCTGAGCAGGGCGCCGCCCTGCTCGAGCATCGAGTCGGCCAACTTACGATGCTCGGGCGGGTAGATTATATCAAGGCCGCATCCCAATACCGCAATCGTCCGCCCATTTCCTTCCAGCGCGCCACGATGAGCCTGGGCGTCGACCCCGCGCGCCAGACCGCTGACCACGGTGATGCGCTTTAAGGCCAATTCCATCGCGACGCGATGCGCCATGTGCAGGCCCGCATCGCTGGCGGCGCGCGCACCCACAATCGCCACGCAGTCGGTTTCGCCGGCGGGCAGTGTGCCGCGCAAATAAAGGAATGGCGGCGGGTCGGGAATCTGACGCAGGTTGGCCGGGTAATTGTCGTCACTCCAGCGTATCAGGCTGCCGCCCAGGCGCGTCAGTTCGCATAATTCCTTTTCCAGCGCCTCGAATTGTGCGAATTGAACGATATTTTTCGCAGTTGGTCGATATATTCCCGCCGCCAGGAGTTCTTCTTCGCGTAGTGCGAAAACGCGCGGTGCTTCGCCGAATTTATCCAATAACAGCCGGGCCACACGCGTGCCAACGCCGTGTACGCGCCGGAGCGCGAGCCAGTAAGCGTCGATGCTGGTTGACATCCCCCTGTTTGCCCTCCTCGGGCCACAATCCTTTTATTCCCGGGCCTGTGACTTATCAATTTGTACCCGCCCCACGGATCCCGGATCGTACTTGACCCGCCAGCACGGATCGCATACTTAGAGGCGGCATCGCTGGGACATCCCTCCGACTGAATCATGGCGGGATATCGCGGCGCGGCTTCTGTTGCTGTATGATCTCTCCGTGAAGGATAGCGGGAAGGGGATGGGGAGGATCAAGAGATGCCAGAAATTCCGGAAATAAATGTAAGCGAAATGTCGGCGACCGACAAGCTGCGAAACGTCAGCCAGATGTCGGCGACCGACAAACTGGTCATGATATTCAGCTTCTATCGCGATGCTGAACTGCGGGGCGCTCGCCTGCTCTTTAATCTGCTGCATCATCTCAAGGATGGCGCAGCGCAGCTCAAAATGTCGCGCCATCTGGCCGACGAAACGCGTCACGCCTGGTTGTGGACCAAGCGCATCGACGACCTCGGCGCCGCGCCGGTCATGATTGACGACGGTTATCAGCGGCGGCTGGGCCTGAGAACCGGCGTGCCCAAGGATCTGATCGACCTGCTGGCGCTAACGGTGGTCGTCGAGGAGCGGGCGCGCTCGCGCTATGTGCTGCACGCCGCCATGCCCCACGTGGACCAGGAAACGCTTGCGGTCCTTAAAGCCGTCACCGAGGACGAAACCTGGCATCTGTCCTGGATCGAACGGCAGATGCACGAAATCGCCCGCAAACAAGGCAATCCGCAGCGCGCCAATCAGGCGCTGGAACGTTACCGCGCCATCGATCGCGAGGTCTATGCCACCCTGGCTGCCGATGAAGCATTCTTGATGAAGGCCTAGCCGGGGCGTTGAAGTAATGTCGATCAGGTTTCTGTGAGGTGATTCCCAACAGCCTCCTAAAAGCCTGGTTTCTTCCTAACCTCCCCTCCTTTTCTGTCCCCTCTCCTTATCTTAGGAGAGGGGTGAGGGAGAGGTTTCGCGTATCGGCAGCGTGATCCGTGGTGGGTGAACTGAGCGACTGGGTCCATCTGGACGCGATCCAGGCGTTGGTTCATCACGCCACTGCCGTAGTCGTGGCGATATTTCTGTTCGGCGTGACCGGACGCCTGATCGCGTATTTGATTCCCGACGGGCACGCCAAGCAGATCGTCATCATCCTCGACGACATAATCCTACTGGCAGTTTTTGCGCTGGCCGGATGGCGCTTGCTGGAATATATGTGGGTCAGGCCGCACCTGGAGGAGACACCGGAGGAAGCGGTGCAGATCACCCAACCCGGCCAGCGCAGTGATGCCGGCGGAATCGAGACGCTGATCGCGCAATGCCGCGCGCGCTCCGCATCCGATGATGAACTGGAGCGATGCCTGGAGGACAAGAACGTAGCGGCCCAACAGGCGCTGGCAGCGGCGGCGGCGCGGATGACGGCGGAGATGCGCGCCCTGGACAAAGTGGGCAGCGCCAAAATCGGCGCCGCCCGCACCTTCGATGCGGCACAGCAGGCTTTTGCGCAATATCGCGAGGCGGAATGCAGATGGCGCGGCAGGTCGGCGACAAACGGCGCATCCGCCAATATCTACCAGGCCTGCATGGCCAATCTGGCTCGCCGTCGCACCGCCCAAATCGAGGAAATCCTGCGTAAATGACGGCGACCTGGCGCGCTAACGCTCCCAGACGCTGGTATCCACGCCGAGCGCCTTGAGGCCGTCGAACATTTGGTCGGGACGGATGAAATCGGGCGGGCGATGGGGGTCCCACATGCGCGTGGCGACGCCTCTGCTCACAAAGGCGATTCCCTGCTGCAAGGTGAAGATGGCGCCGCGCCGACCCGTCTGATGCTCATAACGCTGCGCGTGGGAGCGGTCGATCACATAGTTCATGCTGTCGCACATCCGCATCACGTCGGTCGTGTTCCAGTACCAGGGGCTGAGACTGACGTGAATCAGGGCGGATTGCGGGTCGGCTGAAACCAGCGCGCCATCCGTCATGACCAGCTTGATCGGCTCCAAACAGCACGCGCAGTAGGCTTCTATATGGCAGGCCTTTCCGGCAAACGGCGGCATATTCGAAGCCGCCACCGATTCCATCGCGCATCCCAGGTAGCCGTTGAACCGGCCGTCGATCAGCAGCCTTGCCGGGCTGGGATACGCGGAGAACGGCATGCATTTCAAAATGTTAACGTTTTCCGTCTCCTGGTCGATGACGATCATAATTCCCAGGTCCAGTTCGCGATACGCCTGCATCAGGCGGCGGCGGCTGAACCCGGTCGCCTCGGCGGCGTCGCGCAGGTTGGGCGGATAGCCGCGCGCGCACCAGAACTCGTAGAGAAACTGGCGCACCTTGATCGCGTCTTCGCCAAAGCGGAAATCGGGAATATTTTGCGCCATGATTTGATCTCCTGCACGCGTTAGCTGGTAAACTCCGGCATTATCCTTTTGGCAAAGGTCGCCGCGAAGTCATCCGACGGTAATATCAGGTTGAAGTGTGCGCATCCCAGCTCTTCGATACGCGAGCCAATCGCGCGTTTGATCTCCTCCACCGTTCCAATCAGAAGCGCCGGAGCTTTGCGCGCCGCCTCAGCGTCGGGGAGTTGCGGTTTGAAGTTGCCGGTGGTGATCTCCCGCGCCACCCGGGCGGCCATCGCGTCGCTCTCGCTCGCGCTCGCGGCGGGATAAACCTTAACCATCGCGCTGACCTCGATATCGCCAGGGTTTCGCCCCGCCTCTGCGGCCAGCTTGCGCATGATTTGCAGGCGCCGCTTCAATTCCGCAGTGGTCAGCGTGTGGGTGAAAAAGCTCATAATGTCGGCGTCCTGCGCAATGATCCGCAGGGTTCTGAGATCGGTGCCGCCAATCATAATCGGGGGATGAGGCTGCTGGATGGGCGGCGGCAGATTGACCGCCTTATTAATGTGGAAGTAGCGCCCCGAAAAGCTCGGCTCGAACTGGGTCCACATCGCCTTCATCACCTTGACGCCTTCGCCCAGTTGCGCGATGCGCTCTCCGGTTGACGGGTAGCGGTAGCCGTAAGCCTCATACTCGTTGCGCAGCCAGCCGGCGCCGACCCCAACCGTGATTCTGCCGCCGCTGATGTGGTCCAGCGTGGTGAACATCTTGGCCAGCAAGGCGGGGTTGCGCAATGACATGCAACCGACCGTCGGCACCAGCCTGACCCGCCGGGTAATCGAAGCCATCCAGGCCAGCATCGTGTAGCACTCGAACTGGGGAATCCTCTCACCGGGAGTCTTGGCGGGCAGCAGGTGGTCGTCAAATGAGATCGAGTGGTAGCCCAGTTCTTCGGCCAGCAACGTGCTGCGCCTGGCTCTTTCAAAGTCGCCGTTGACGATATGCATGCCGAACTTGATTGAGCGCTTCATGATGAGGTCCTGCTGGCGCGGCCGCTGCGTGGAAAATTCAGGGCACGGGACGGTCAGAAAAGTGCAGGAAATTTACCGCAAGCCCAGCGGCATAGCAAATGATGGCACGAAAGCTTTCAGCTGCATTATGCAGAAATTTAGTTTTATCAGATCATCTGCGGTCAGGGCGGCAACCTTGTGCCTACCGGGCCGGGTCTGCGGTGCTGCTCGCGGCCGGCGTAAACGGAACCTCGAATCTTGCCGTCAAAAAATTGAAGGACATGAGATCGGTTTCAGGAGGTCTCAGATGGATTCGAAATCAAACCGGGCCGTTCGCACGGCCGGTTCGGGCTTAAAGAAAAAGGTACTTAGCCTGCTTGGGGCGGCGATTGTCGCGGCCGTTGTTAGCGGATGTTATGCGCCGGGGTTAACCCCGCGCGAAACGGGCACTCTGGCCGGCGGCGCGCTTGGTGCCGGTGGCGGTGCGCTGATTGGCTCGACGATGGGTGCGCCGGGCACGGGCGCGATACTGGGCGGGGTCGGCGGCGCGCTGGGCGGTTATCTGATCGGCAATCATATCCAGCAGCAGAGCTATTACCGATATCCGTACTATTACTAATCCCAAAAACCTCAGGTTGCTCGCCGGTCTGTTCCCTCTCCCATTCAGTTATGGGAGAGGGCGAGGGAGAGGGTGATTGGATCTTTATCAACGGGCGTTCAGGCACCCTCTCCCTAACCCTCTCCCATACTAAATGGGAGAGGGGATCAGAATAGCTATGTCCTAGGCTGACTCCGACGCCGCAACCGGGCCATTGGACGTTGTGACATCGGATAGCGGAGAGACCGAAACCGGCAGCGCGCCCATACGCGGTATGCCTGTGTACGGATCGTAGTCGTCATCGATCCGGGTCAACTGATTGACGTTGGCGCCGTCCTTGCGCGGGTCGGTGGCGTGGCCCGGATTCTTGCCGAATCCATGCGTCAGCGAAACCACGCCCGCTCTAAGGCCGCTGTCCGCCTGGACCACGCCGGTGACTGTTCCGTGGCGAGAGCGAACCTCCACTACGTCGCCGTTTCTGATTTCCAGCCGCCGCAAATCGGCCGGATTCATGAAAAGGGGATTGTATGGATTCCGGAGCACGCCCGGCGGACGGTAGGAGGCATTGGTCACATTCTGCATCCGCCGCGGGATAAGCAGGAACGGGAAATCTGCGTTGGTTTTCCGGCGATCCGCGACGTTTTCCGCGCGTACCTGTGCGATCTCCTCGAGCATCGTGGCGTTGGCCAGCTGGAGGCGGGCGCTGCATCCAGGATCGCGCGGTCCGACGATCTCCCGCGCCTCGTCGAAAATATGCCCGTTAGGATACTTCTTGATTTCGGAGAGCGTGACCGCCGACCCCTTCACCAGATCTTCATATAGATCGTCCGTGCTGGGCTCGTGCTCCATGTCCAACGCCGGCTTTTTCGGGCCGAGTCTTAGCTGCAGCCCCAATTTTTGCGCGATCCGGTAATAAATCTGCCATGAGTCCAGCACGTCCGACCCCTGCGGCGGGTCGATCAACGCCGGCTGATAAGCGGCGTAAGGCTCAACCCACCCGTAGCCCGGGTGAATCATGGCGGAAATTTCGCCCACCAGCGATATGGCAGGGATTTCGAACCCCATCTTGGTGGCGATGACATAGTGCGCCATCCGCGCGGTCGGCGACAGTTCGATGTCATGCATGACGAGCAGGTCAAGTGACTCGAGCGCCCGCTTGGTGAGGTCCTGCTGCGGCCAACTCAGCATCGCACCGCCGTGCAGGAACAATGCCCTGATCTGGCCCTCTCCCGGAGTGAGGATCTCCTCCGCCAATGCGCCCGCAGGCAGGCCCGCAACTGATTGCTGAAGTCCGCGCACGCGCAGCTTTTCGCCGAATCCCCACGCGGGATAGGGCGCTCGCGGTTGGGCCTTGAATCTGGTGCGCGGCAACAGCACGTGGGGCAGTACGGCTTCCTGACCCGCGGCGGCCCAGAATCCGCGCAGGGTCTGCAGACAAAGCATTAGATATGCGGTTAGATTGCCCCGCGTGGCCATCGAGGGGCCGGTGCCGGAGCCAAAATCGCCCGCCTTGGCCTGGCCGATGATGCGGGCGGCCTTTTGCAAATCCTCCGAGTCGATTCCGGCGCGCTCGGCCACATAGTCCGGCGTGAAACGGCTTACCGCGAGCGCGAGTTGATCCAAGCCCTGTGTGTTAAGCGCGGCGAACTCCCGGTTGACCCAGTCATTGGCGATGATCAGATGGATCAGTCCGGCCATGATAGTCGGATCTTCTCCGGGGATGCATTGCAGATGAACCTCTGCTTTGCGGGCGGTCTCCGTGCGGCGCGGATCGATCACGATGAGCTTAGTGCCGTTTTTGATTACGGACTTGATCTGATCACCCGGATTCTGGCCGAAGTACTGTTTGGAGATGATCGGATTGCCTCCGATCAGCACGAACACCTCCCACGATTCGGGCCTCATCCGTCCGCCCGCCCAGGTGCCGTGCAGCGCATTGCCAATATTGATGCCGGGCTGATCGAAGGTTGCCGCGCTAAAGTTCATGGTCGAACCGATCGCGCGCAGCAACGCCAACATCAGCGGAGCTCCCGCCGGCTGCTCCACGCTCGGACCGCCGATGAAACCGGCCACCGCGCGCGGCCCGCGCAAAGCAATAATCTCAGAAAGCTTTTCGCTGATCTCCTCGACTGCCTGCGCGCTGCTGATTGGCTTGAAGCTTCCGTCGGGTTGACGCTTGAGACAGTGCATGAGGCGATTCGGATCGTTATGCATCGCGGGAAGAGCGCGGCCCTTGGGGCAGATGAAGCCGCCATACAAGGGGGCGGCATGATTCCCATCGACTTTGACAACCCGGCCGTCATCGATTGTGACTTCGATCGGGCAGTAGGCCGAACAGGCTCTGCAGGTTGACGTATGTAGTTCGATCACGCCGGTCTCCCCCGTATCGTTTAATCTCGCGGCAGTTATGGACATTAGCTGAAGTATCCTAACACAGAAGCAATACTGTCAACGCTCCCGGTGTACGATCAGGCAAGCTCTCTTACTGTGGCGCCGGCCTTCGTGCCGGCGATTCTGGACCTGGAATCAATCGCGGCGCTAGTGTCGATATACAAAGCCCGCGCCAAGCCGAGGAGCTCCATGGCCTACAAGCTCAAAGTGAACGGGACGGAACACAGCGTCGAGGTGGATAGCGACACACCTTTGCTCTGGGTGCTGCGCGACAACCTGGGGCTGACTGGCACCAAATTCGGCTGCGGCATCTCGATGTGCGGCGCCTGCACGGTCCATATCAATGGGGCCGCGACGAGATCCTGCGTCACCCCGATCAGCAGCGTCGGCGCGGCGGCGGTCACTACAATCGAAGGGCTGTCGGCCGATCGCAGCCACAAGGTGCAGCAGGCCTGGATCGCGGAGGACGTACCGCAATGCGGCTATTGCCAGACGGGCATGATCATGGCGGTCACGGCACTGCTGGCACAGACGCCGAAGCCGACCGACTCCCAAATCAATACGGCCATCAGCAATATCTGCCGCTGCGGCACCTATCAGCGTATCCGCCGCGCGATCCATCGCGCCGCCGCGGCGTGAGGCGGAGGACATCATGGCAGCTACATCAATTCTTTCGCGCCAGTTAAGCCGCCGCCAATTGATCAAAGCCGGCGCCGCCGCTGCAGGCGGCCTCGCCATCGGTATTGCGCTCCCACCGCTTCGCGTCGCCGCCGCGACGGCCAACATGCAGCCGGCGCTCACCGCTTTTCTGCATATCGCGCGGGATGGCTCCGTCACCGTTATCCTTCCCAGCTCTGAGACGGGCCAGGGCGTGGCGACGTCGGAGCCGATGCTGATTGCCGAAGAGCTCGAGGTCGATTGGCGCAAGGTTAACGTCCAGTTCGCGCCCGCCGCGCCCGCATATATCAATCCGATGTTTCACATGCAGGGAACCGGCGGCAGCACCAGCACCCGTGCCTTCTTCGTCCCGCTGCGGCAGGCCGGTGCGGCCGCGCGCGAGATGCTGCGCCAGGCGGCCGCGGCCAAATGGCGCGTTCCGGTCGGCCAGTGCAAAGCCATCGACGGCCGTGTCACCCACACCAGCGGCAAGACCGAGAGCTACGGCGCGCTGGCAGACGCAGCGGCGAAGCTGCCGGTTCCGGCCAATGTGCCGCTTAAGCCGGCCACCGCATGGAAGCTGATTGGTAAACCGACGCCGCGCCTGGACACGCCGGCGAAGGTCGACGGCAGCGCTACCTACGGCATCGACGTGCGCGTCCCCGACATGCTGATAGGCACGATCGCTCATTGCCCGGTCTTCGGCGGTACGCTCAAGGCGGTCGATGACAAGCCCGCAATGGCGGTAAAAGGCGTCAAGGCCGTGGTCAAGCTGCCCAACGCGGTGGCCGTTGTCAGTGACGGTTACTGGCCGGCCAGAAAAGGACTGATGGCTCTGAAGCCGCAATGGAACGACGGCGCCAACGACGCGCTCGACAGCGCGCACATCGCCGCAGCCCTGCACGAAGGACTTTCCAGCGAGGGCGTGGTCGCTGAAAGCAGCGGCGACGGCGCGGCAGCGCTGGCGCATTGCGCCAAAACCCTCGACGTCACCTACATCGTGCCCTTTCTCGCTCACGCCACGATGGAGCCGATGAACGCCACCGCTCACGTGTATGCGGATGGCTGCGAGGTGTGGGCGCCGTGCAGATCCAGGGAATCGCGCAGCAGGCAGTCGCCCGCACGCTTGGACTCAGGCCCGAGCAGGTCAAGATCAACACCACCTACCTGGGCGGCGGTTTCGGCCGCAGGGGCGAGGTCGACTATATCCTTGCGGCGGTGATGGTTTTCAAGGCGGTGGGCAAGCCGGTGAAACTCATCTGGTCGCGTGAGGAAGACATCCAGCACGACTTCTATCGTCCAGTGTCGGCGGCGCACATGCGGGCCGGTCTGGATTCCAGCGCGAAAATGACGGCCTGGGACTTCAGGATCATCTCGCCCTCGATTATGGCCCGGGTCTTCCCGCAACGCCTGCGCAACCGGCTCGATCCGAGTTCGATCGAAGGCGCCGTCGAGTCGCCCTACGCGCCGGCCAATCGCCGCATCGAATACGTGATGAAGGAGGTCGGCGTACCGGTGGGATTCTGGCGTTCAGTCGGCAACAGCATTTCCGCCTTCTATGTCGAAGGGCTGATTGACGAACTGGCGCATGCCGCCGGGCGCGACCCCTTCGCCTCCCGGCGCGAACTGCTGGCCGGCAGCCCGCGGCATAAAGCGGTATTGGAGAAAGCGGCGGCGATGGCCAACTGGAACCAGCCGCCGCCGGCCGGCCATTTCCGCGGTATCGCGATGCATCCGGCCTTCGGCTCGATCGTCGCCGAGGTGGCGGAAATATCGATCGGCAAGGACGGCCTTGTGGTGCATCGAGTCGATTGCGCGGTCGATTGCGGCATCGCGGTGAATCCCAGCACGATCGTCGCGCAGACGGAAAGCGGCATCGTATTTGGTCTGACCGCCGCGCTGTTCGGCGAGATCACACTGGAGCGAGGCCGGGTGAAACAGTCCAACTTCGACACCTACCCGATGCTGGGACTTTCTCAGATGCCACTAATTAACGTTGCGGTGATGCAGACCGGTGGCAAAGTCGGCGGGATCGGCGAGCCGGGAACGCCCCCTATCGCTCCCGCGTTGGTCAACGCCATCTTCGCCGCCACCGGCAAGCGCCTGCGCTCGCTTCCGATCATCAAACAAGGAATCACTATCGCCGACTGAGTACGAAGAAAAAGAACCGGCACGGAGGCCGGCGCTACGGAAGACAAAGACGGACTCTACCAAATTTGCCTACCAAGTTTGATGTGGGCGCGGGCGTCATCTTCCGTAGCGCCGGCCTCCGCGCCGGTTCTTTTTTGTTTCGAACTACGCTGAATGTGGGCCAACGGACAGAAAAACGGCGCGCCGATTTTCCTACCTCGCCCGCGCGCGGATTGGGCCGCGCACGCACGCCGGGAGAGGCCGCAGAGCGAGTTTGCGCAAGCAAACAGAGGCAGGAGACCGTCGGTGAGAGCCTTTTTCAACAGCCTGCCTCGGCTTGGATGGTGAAAAGTTGGCTAATCGCCTTCGGACAACGATCGCGCATCCTCGGGCTGGTTCCATTCCCCCAATTCCCAGCCGTTCTTCAGCGCGGCCGTACGCCGCCCGCTATCGCCATGACTGGTTGTGGCCTGAGGTCGAGCTCCCGAGAATTCATCCCCGGCAAGGCTGTAGTATGGGGTTATATTATCAAGACCGATGTTGAGGTGCTGCAGCGTATAGCCCGCGAAGCGGTCGGCTTGGAGTTCCTTGGTCTGCGTGGAAATCTCAGCGCGCGCAGCGCTGAAGTCATCATGCATTTCGTGCCCGACCCCATGCGCCATGATCGCATAAACCATCGACTCCACAACGCTGGAATCCTGGACCAGCAGGTGCCGCATGAGCAGATTTAGATAAACCGGATTGTAAAACACGCACCCGCCCGGCCGCGCATGCGGTGGCGAGAGCACGATGGACTGGTACACCCTGACGTGAGCGCTCCAGACATCATCGATTTCGCTGACGATCGTCCTCATGCGGTCGCTGGCCCTGCGCGCGGGCTCACCGCAGGCGATGAATGCCGAAGCCTGAGGTGATTCCCCCGGGCCCGAAAGACGCTGAATTGCTCCGCCCCCTCCGGTGGACTGGTAATCGAAGGCCAAGGCAAAACCGGGCGCAAAAAAACGATCAGAATCCCGATCGCAATCCGCCATCGCATGCGTTTCCAGCCCGTCATTTCGGTTCGCCAGCCGCCGTCATTGGTTCCTGGGACGGGCTGGACGTTTTGCAATTCTAAGCTATGGCGAATTCGCGGTCGAGATGTGTTGCGATACTAAGAATGGGTGCGCAGTTTTAGTTGGGTATTCCTTAAGCTTGTGCAGGCCGCGGCGGAAACCTACCCGCGGCCTGCCTTAGTCAATTTATCAAGTGTACTGTTGCGACCTCTGGTCAACGGCCACCGCCCGCAGCGCCACCGGCGGCACCCGCAGAACCGGGACCCGCTCCCAGACCCCCCGTCGAAGATCCCATCGATCCGCTCCCGGATGCTGAGCCGTTATCGGCCGGATATGTAGAGGGATTGGAGGAAATGCCATTGTTGGCTGCGGTGTTGGCCTGGGGCTGACCGGTCTGATCGGTTGCGTTGGGTGAGGCGGCCATGCCTCCGGTGTCCAGCGCGTTCGGGAGAGTCGGGCCGCTGGTGGTGGTTCCGTAACTGGGGCTGCCGGAGGCAGCCATCGCACTGCTCGAACCCGGAGTTTGCGCGCTGGCAACAGTTGCAAATGCAAACGCCGCCGCAAAACCGGCTACTTTCAATCCTGTGGTGAATTTCATGGTCGACTTTCCTTGTCTCTGCCTGTCGGAGAGAAAAACCGGCGGCATGGCAGAAGGCACCGCGGCTGCGTGCAGGAAGCCTCGGACCTAATACCTTACCGCCGGGAGACCGGTGTTTCAGCCTAGCTGTTCTTATGGCTTCGCCGGCCGGCTTCGGAATGCTGTTCCGAGCTGCCGCCGCGGGTCCCACCCTGCTCGCCCTGGTGTGACCCACCCTGGTGGCCCTGATGCGACCCACCCTGGTCGCCTTGGTGCGATTCGCCGCCCTGATGCGATCCGCCTTGATCGCCTTGCCGCGATCCGCCTTGATGCGTTCCGCCCTGGTCGCCCTGATTCGAGCCCATCTGTTGGCTCGGGCGCGATTCCCTCTGCTGGGAGTGCGACTGGCTGCCGCGCGAGCTTCCGCCCTTGCGGCCCGCCTCGCGTGCTTCCTCGGAAGTGAATTGATGAGCGGTACCCTTTTCGTGGGCCGCGCGACCGCCCTTACTGGCTATTTGCCTCTGCTTCTCATTGTCCATTTGCGCAAAGCCACGATTAGAGGTGTCTTTATCCGCCATGATGATGCTTCTCCTGAAGTTGTGTTGTTATAGGCATCGCCGGAACTGGCAACGCCGGTGCTGGCAGAACGGGTTCAAGTTATGTGCCGCGCGATAAATGACGCGCGGCGTATAGTCCATGGTGAACTTCGTGGCCTAAATACTTAATAAAGCGGCGGGCGTATAGCCTGCCTGCCGAAACGGCATGTGCCCAAGTAGGCGTGGAAGAATTACTCAGTTCGGTAAGAGATATTACAATTGAAAAGAGTGCTTGCCATGGCTACCTAAGCTATTTTCCATTTTGCTTGCATGGTAGCGCAATACTTTCGCAGCGCGCGTGCAAAATATGCGCCCCGGCGAAGAGGCCCAAGTTCAGCCGAAGACGAAGGCTCCAGCATAAAGCTCAGCAATAACCGGTGGCATAAGCTCGGGGCTCCAATCTCCGACACGCGAGTCTGTTGCTGCTTGGGACAGGCTTGCGGGTCACGCGACGATTCGGTCGTTGGACTTTCTACATTTGTCTGTAATTCTCTCTCCCCCGGACAGGGGGAGACAATTAGCGGGTACGAACCGGCAAAATCCCCACAGAAAATGTAAAACTCCAGGGGCAGGCTGGAACGCCTGCCCCAAGCAGCGACGCCGCCAGTTGGACCCGCCGGTGTCATGGAGCGTTTCCCCCCTTGTTTAAGTCATCCTTCGGCTGACGAGGCCGGCTTACGCTTTCGCCAGATCCAAAAACTCCGGCGCCCGCGGCCAAAGGCGCGGGCGCCGGAGGAAGTCAAAATTGATCGGATCTTTACCGCAATTCTCTTTCGGCTCGCCGCATTAATCGGCGGTCTGCCTTACGTCGTCCATCGCCTTGCCGCCGTAGGATTTGGCCGCGTCGCGATCGAAGGTGAGAACGATAAACGTCGCGCCGTCGGGGCCGCAGACCAGCGGCGCCTCGGGCTCGTTGCCCTGCACGAAGCGCAGAGTCTCCGCACCCAGGCGTTTATCGCCGGCCGTTGCCGAGCCGTTCAATATCAATTCGTAGCGCCCGTACAACGGCGGCGGGCCGCTGAAGGCCACGCCTGGCGGGCATTCGATGACCTGTACGCAGACTCCCTCATCGTTGGCCAGCAGCGTCTTGCAGGTGCCGCCGCCCGGCAGCGGTTCGGACTTTGCCTCGCGCGCGCAACCCTCGAGCTCACGCCCGCGCGCGTTGATCATCTTGCGCGCTTCCTTGTCGCTCATCGGCGCATAGCCCGCCGGCTTGGCGTGCAGGATCAGCATGCTGTGCTCGCTATCGGGTTTGAAGGGACCGTAGGGAACGTCGTGATCGGTGTAATGCACGGTGAGCGCTTCCATGCGCCGATCGCTGAACTCCATGGAGCCCTTAAGCAGCAACTGGAACTGCGCCGCATGATGGAAATGGGGCGGAACATCCAGACCCGGCAATCTGACCTGCATCGCTTCGGGACCATCTTCGCGGCCGTCCAGGCAGATCCGGAACTGGTAGCCGCGGCCACCTTCCTGAGCCTGCTTCCACGCAATCTGAGTCAAATCCACAAGGATGTCGCGTTTTGCCGATGACGTTTCCATAAGGCCCTCCGCTATGGTTTTGCGCCTTGCACCGGTCCTTGGTCAAGGTCCAGGTCAGCCGATTTGTGGCTGCGCGGTTGATCCGGTTAGGGTTCGCAGGTCCAGCGTTGGAGGAGAATCGGTATCGATGCCCCGCTCGGATTGGGTCTCAATGCGGGGCGCCGGCCGCTGACAGGCTGGCGAAGAAGCTCTGGATTCGCTTGTAATTAGCCCCGACATCGCCCTCGCCGTCACGCGACTTGGAGCGCATCTCCACCAGGCTGCCGCTGGACGCGGGCCGCACCTGGATTACGAAATCATCGTGGAAACGAAACAGGTGCGTGGTGGCCACGCCTTCAAGGGAGCGCGTCTTTGGGTCGGTGTAAGTGATTTTCCATCCGTGCATTTCAGAGGCCATCGTGCTGACTTCCTTGAAAGCCTGGTCAGGGTCCATCGAGAGCGGCAGCGCCTGCAACGCGCCATAGCCCTGCTGCTGGCGCTGGGCATATTTGGCCTTGTCGTAAGCGAGATTGCGGCCCTGATTTTGCGCGAAGCTCTGGGCATTAACGAATTCCGGCGGATTGTCGGAATCGGTGGTGATGTCGTTGATTGCGGGATAACCCTTGGCGCCCAGCATCAGGTAGACCAATAGCGCGGTCAGGATAGCGCCCAGATAACTGGCTACTACCGCTCTGCCGTGAGCGCGGTGTGTTTGCGGGTTGCGCGTCCTGAACAGCCCGATCAATCCCAGTATCAGAGCCAAAACGCCGAACAGCAGACCGAACAGAAAGAGTTGGAAACCCATAAAAGGCGCCGCGATACCAAAATGGGCTCCAATCAGTCCCGCCCCAACCAGCGCGACTGCGACTAGCGCGTCGAAGAAACCAACCCAGGCTGCAACCATTATATTGTCGCTCCCTTCACACAAAAGTGGGGAACCGCTGCTTTGATGCTGCCCACGATGCTTACAGGAGCGACGCGGTGCATTACAAGGCTTGAACGGCCTGCCTGACAATCCGAGCAGCGACCGTAAGGGAGCGGACCATGCTGCGGCTACCCGGCGAAAACCGCACCCTCACGGTCGCGGCTCGGATCGTGCGGCTCGGATAGTTCCATTGCGCGCGTTAATCAAACCGCTTCGCGGGCCAGCACGCTGTCAGCGCGCGCCGCCTCGGCCGCAGCTGCGGCGCCTGGGATACCAGCCAGGTAGGTCTCTAGTTCGAACATCAGGAAATCCAGTCTGCGCAGCGACTGGAGCTCGGCGAGCATCCGCCGGCGCTGTTCAAGGCTCCACTCGGCGATTCGCGCGTATTGCTGCGCTTCTATCCGGCTGGCGAATTCTTCCACCGGTTGCGCGATTTCGTCGCGGGCATGTCCGCTTGCCAACGCATGCGCGGCCTTGGCGTTGAGACCTCCGGCGCCCTGGTAGAAGGCAAGCCACGATTCCAGCCGCCTTTGCATGGCGGAAAACGCAGCGTCTTCCGCCGCTTCGGTGGCGTCGTCGAGCCGGGGCGGCGGATCGGTAAGGCGCCGTGCCGCCAGGGTCGCCAGCCGGTGGGCGATCCTGCGAATGGTACCGGCTGCCTCCACCACGGCGTCATGGTCGATCAGGCTCTGGCGCCCCTCCATGCGCGCGTCGTCCGCGACCTGCAGTATTTCACTGAGCACCGCCGTAATGTCGTCGCTAATCCGATTGATTTCGCCGATCGCGCGCGGAATGCCCGGTATCAGCGACAGCGTGTCGCTAATTACCTTGCGCAGCCGCGGCAGCAGGGAGTCACCCGCGTACACCGGCCACAGGATGAGGAACACCACGGTTACGACGACCGTACCGAGCAGGATTCCCCACGTGCGCCACAGCGGCGAGTAGACATCGGGGGGAGGACTCAGCCCGGCGAAGACCAGCAGGAAGGTCGTGCCCAGTTGTTTGCCGGCATAAGCCACGCGCCCGCTGCTGAGCGACGTGTAGAAGGAGATGAACAGGACCACGAACGTTACCAGCATGTAGGAAGGCAGCGACGAGAAGTTGGGTGTCGCGATGTTGATCGCGAGCAGCGATACGACGCCACCCAGCAGCGCGCCGATGATCCGCAGCCTCATCTTGCGCAGCGATGCTCCATAGGTCGGCAGCGCGGTTACGATGATCGTGGTCAAGATGGTCGAAAGGTCGGCGCGATGCGTTATCAGGCCGATTACATAACCAATCACCACGCACACCGCGACCTTCAGGCAGTAGGGAATCAGTGCGGGGTCGGGTTGGGGGGCCGCTGCAACCGATGACGCAGCCGGCGTAGGCTCCAGCTCTGGCGGCGCGTCAAGCGGCCTTTCGACCAGCCGGACAATTCCGTTAAGGCCCTCGGTAAAGTCGCCAAAATTAGCGATTTCGGCACCGCTCGCGCTGCCAATATAAAGGTGCCGCACGGCTGCAACTCGAGCGTTTAACGTGTCCATCGCGGGCCGCACCCGCGCCGCCGCCGGCCCCGGCGGCAAATCCAGGCCGGTGCGGATCTCGACCCGTATTTCCCGCGCGAGTTCCTCATAGGCGTCCGCAATCGCGCCGCACACGGTGTGGAGTTCAGGCCGGACCATCGTTCGGACGCCATGCGCCACTGGCTGGCGCGCGGCGATCATGAGGTAAGACACCTGTATATGCAGCCGCTCTATGGCCGTGACAGCCGCCATCAGGACCGAACGGCGATGTGCGCTCAATCCTTCCGCACCGGCGCGATTGAGAAGATCCACCTGCACCAGCGTCTCCGATGTCACAGGCGGGTCCGGAGGCCGCTCAGCGCCGGGGTCATCCAGATAGTAGGCGGCGGCTTGCACAAAGCGCGCGCGCTGGCGTCCGAGACTGCCAGCCAGGGATTCGAGCAGGATCGCCTCGGCAGGGTCGGGCCAGATCCAATTGTCGAATCCGGCGATAAGCACCATAGAAATGGCGAATCCGCCGAACACGGCGGCATTGCTCCATCCGAAATCATCCGGCGCAAACGTTACCCCATAAAACGTGTCCAGGGTGATCACCTGCCAGACCAGGCCGATCGGGCCGAGTTTGCGCGTCGCGATGATATATGTGGAAAGTGCGATGAAAATGCCAATAAACGGCAGCATCAGCCAGGGTGTTTCGACCAGTATTCCCGCCAACGGCACCGAGGCGGCGAGCAGCGGCGCAGTACCCGCCAGGTAAAGGATCGCCCTGCGCGGCGACATCATCGGTACAGGGCCGAGCAGCAGAAATACGATATAGGGACCGAGCGCGCTGCGGACGTGGCAGGCCGCCATCAGGCCCACGGCGATGGTTGAGATCGTCGTCCATCGGAGCGAGCCTCTGAAACGGCGGGGACGCGGCGCGAGTTCTTCGACGAGCAGCGTCGCAATCCCGTCAAGCCAGATCGACAGCCCCGATTTTCGCTGGGCATTCTGGTTCATGTCTGACCTTCCGGGCCTGAAGGCGTCGGTAGCTGTCGATCGGACGGCATCGGTGAGTTTCTAGCATTTTTCGCGCGCCGAAGGAGACACGCGGTCAAGCAACCAAATTGCGAACAAGATCATGCTAGGATAGAGTTCAAGGTTCATATTGCGCGAAAAGTTGTTGATTTATCTGATGGTTGATCGATCCGAACGTTTAAAGCTGCTCAAGCAAATCCTCTCCACCCGCGTGATGGTGCTCGACGGGGCGATGGGCACGTCGATCCAGGACCTGCAACTTACGGCGGAGGACTTCGGCGGTCCGGACTTGGAGGGATGCAACGAAAACCTGGTTCGCACCCAGCCCGACCGCATACGCAACCTGCACCTGAGCTTTCTTGCGGCCGGTGCGGATATCATCGAGACCGACAGCTTCGGATCGACCTCCGTGGTGCTGGCCGAGTACGGCCTCCAAGCCCGCGCCCGGGAACTCAATCGCGCCGCCGCCGCGATCGCGCGCGAAGCCGCCGACAGCGTCGCGACCCCGGATAAACCGCGCTTTGTCGCCGGATCCATGGGACCGACCACCAAAACCATCTCGGTCACCGGCGGAGTCACTTTCGACCAACTGGCCGACGCCTACCAGGAACAGGCCGAAGGTCTGATCGAGGGCGGCGCCCACCTGCTGCTGCTGGAAACCGTACAGGACACGCTTAACGTAAAAGCGGGGCTGCTTGGAATCGAGCGCGCGATGGCCCGCCTGGGACAGACGATGGGCGTGGCGGTGCAGGGAACCATCGAAACGATGGGCACGCTGCTGGCCGGTCAGGACGTCGAGGCCTTTTACGTCTCGCTGGCCCATCATGACCTGCTGTGGATGGGGCTTAACTGCGCTACCGGCCCCGATTTCATGACTGACCATCTGCGCACGCTGGCGGAAATCAGCCGCTTCCCGGTAGCCTGCGTTCCCAACGCCGGTTTGCCCGACGAGGAAGGGCATTACCATGAAACCCCGGAAATCCTCGCCACCAAGATCCAGCGCTTCCTCGATCAGGGATGGCTCAACGTGGTGGGCGGATGCTGCGGAACGACGCCGGAGCATATTCAACTACTCGCGCAGATGGTGGCGGGACGCAAACCCCGGGTTGCCTCTCCCCCGTTGCGCTCGGTGGTGTCTGGGATCGAGACGCTGGTTATCGACGACGCCACCCGCCCGGTGGTCGTCGGCGAGCGCACCAACGTGCTGGGCAGCCGCAAGTTCAAGCGGCTGATCGCGCAGGGCAAATTCGAGGAGGCGGCGGAGGTCGGCCGTCAACAGGTGCGGCGCGGCGCCCACGTCGTCGACGTCTGCCTACAGGATCCCGACCGCAATGAGACCCAGGACGTGACCCAGTTCCTCGACCAGGTGGTCAAAAAGGTCAAAGTGCCGCTGATGATCGACTCGACTGATCACAAGGTGATCGAAGAGTCGCTCAAGCGCACGCAGGGCAAGTCGATCATCAACTCGATCAACCTGGAAGACGGCGAACAGGCGGAGCGGCTGGCGCGGGTATTGGAGCTGGCCAAGCGCTTCGGCGCCGCCCTGGTGGTCGGCTGTATCGACGAGGACAAGCAGCAGGCGCAAGCCGTCACGCGCGAGCGCAAGCTGCAGATCGCGCAGCGCTCACACGAACTGCTGGTCCATCAGCATGGCATCGCGCCCGAGGATATCTTCTTCGACGCACTGGTCTTCCCGGTGGGCACCGGCGACCGCAACTATATCGGGTCAGGCGTCGAAACGATCGAGGGAATCCGCGCGATCAAGGCTGCTCTGCCCCGCTGCAAGACTATCCTCGGCATCTCCAACGTCTCCTTCGGCCTGCCCGAAGCGGGGCGCGAAGTGCTCAACTCGGTGATGCTCTACCATTGCGTGCAAGCGGGCCTGGATCTGGCGATCGTCAACTCCGAGAAGCTCGAACGCTATCCGTCGATTCCCGAAGAGGAGCGGCGTCTGGCCGAGGATTTGATCTGGTGGCGCGGCGATGATCCGATTGCCGCGTTCGCCGCCTATTTCCGCGCCCGCAAGACCAAGCCGTCGGTCGAGCAGCGCGCCTCGCTGCCGCTGGACGAACGCCTGGCGCTCTACATCCTGGAGGGTTCCAAGGACGGCCTGATCCCGGACCTCGATCTGGCGCTGCGCGATCGCCGCCCCCTGGAGATTATCAACGGCCCCCTGATGAAGGGGATGGACGAGGTCGGGCGGCTGTTCAACGCCAATCAGATGATCGTGGCGGAAGTGCTGCAGTCAGCCGAGGCGATGAAGGCGGCGGTTTCCCACCTGGAACCGCACATGGAAAAGAGCGAGAGCTCGGGCAAGGGCACCATCGTGCTTGCCACGGTCAAGGGCGACGTCCACGACATCGGCAAGAACCTGGTCGATATCATCCTGAGCAACAATGGCTACCGGGTGATCAACCTCGGCATCAAGGTTCCGCCCGAGGAGCTGATCAAGGCGTATCGCGAGCACCATCCCGACGCCATCGGACTATCAGGACTGCTGGTCAAATCGGCCCAGATGATGGTGATTACGGCGCAGGACCTCACAGCAGCCGAAATCAACTGTCCGCTGCTGGTGGGCGGAGCGGCGCTGTCAGCGCGCTTCACCCGCACCAAGATCGCTGCTCAATATGACGGACTGGTGGCCTACGCCAACGACGCGATGAACGGACTGGACCTCGCCAACCAGATTGTCGATCCGGATCGACGCGAGCTACTCGCCACGCAACTGGACGCCGAGACGGCAAGGTTGCTCAAGGCAGTCGCCGCAAAACCGGGCGCTACGCCGGCGGCGGTCGAGGACCGGCCCGCAGTCCGCCAGGATGTCGAGATTCCCCGCCCGCCCGATCTGCGCCTCCATGTAATTGCGGATTACGACCTGGACCAAATCTTCAGCTACATCAATCCGGTGATGCTCTACACGCGCCACCTGGGGTTGAAGAATTTCGAGCAGGCGATGGCTGCCGGCGATCCCAAGGCCGTCGAACTGCGCGCGGCGGTGGCAGCGGTCGAGGAGGTAATGCTCGCGGCCGAGGACATCAGGGCTGACGGCGTTTATAAATTCTTTCCGGCCAATTCCGAGGGGCGCCGAGTCCTGATCTATGCGCCCGACGGCAAGCGGGTGCTGGAGAGCTTTACCTTCGGCCGTCAGAGCGACCCGCCGGGGTTGTGCCTGGCCGACTATGTGGCGCCGCGATCATCGGGACGCGTCGATTACGTCTGCATGATGGCGACCACCGTCGGGCCCGGAGTACGGGCGTTGGCGGATCAATGGAAGGCGAAGGGCGATTACCTGCGCTCGCACATCCTGCAGATACTGGCGCTTGAAGGGGCGGAGGCGTTTGCCGAGCTGCTCCATCAGAAGATCCGCGAGATGTGGGGATTCAAGGACCCCGACGGCATCACCAAAAAAGACCTCTACCAGGCGCATTACCACGGCAAGCGGTTTTCCTTCGGCTACCCAGCCTGCCCGCGCCTGGAGGATCAGGCGCAACTGTTCCGCCTACTCGACCTCGAAAACAATATCGGCATCCACCTGACCGAAGGCTTCATGATGGAACCCGAGGGCTCGGTCAGCGCGATCGTGTTCCACCATCCTGAAGCCAAGTATTTCGCCCTGTCGCCGGCGGACACCGAACGCCTGGAGCGTGAACTGCAAGCCCCCGATGCTCAAGCCGTCAACGCCTGAGCTTACCGAATACTCGCGGCTTCGTGGGAACCACGCTGTATCCTCGTGAATTTACGGTAAGCCGCCCCAGCCTGTTTTACCGAGAACCTTCCCCGCTACGAAAATGCGCTCTGGCTGCGATTGAATTGAAACGTTCCCAGGCACAGGTGCAGGTACACTGCGAGTAAAATAACTCGACCGGAAGTGAACGGCGTTTTTTTGTTGGACTGTCCAACCGGACTTCTGTTCAGCCCAGTTTTCACCAAGCGTTCACCGGATAGCCGTTTCGAAGCGCGAACGTACGGAAGTGTCGATCCAAAACAAATCATAACAATTAGTTTTCTTTCGTTAAAGAAGATGCTTAAATGCCGATTCTGCCGATATGGATAAATTTGAGCGCAAATCACCTAACTTCGGCGCAAAATCAGCCACATTCTTCCTCATTGCGATGGGGCTGCTTTTGCTGCTGGCTGCTCTACTTTTTGACGCCTACGGGCCAGGCCCGGCTCTTGCCCAAGCCAATCCCGCCTCCTCCAAGGGGCACCCGGATGAGCAGGAGGCAGGATGGTGGGGACGGGACCTCTATTGGGCGAACCGCCGCGGTCTACAATTTGGAGTACCGCGTACCGCCTATCGGGCGGCGACGGAACAAATGCACCGGATGGAAGCGGCAACGTCGGCGCTCAAGGCCGGCGGCATGGCCCTGCCCGCTATTACAGCGCCGCCCTTTTTCTGGAACTTCATCGGTCCCCTGCCAATCTTAAACAATTTGCCCAATTTCGGCGGCCTGATCACGGGTGCGCCGCTGGCCAACTCGCAGGGTCGCGTCACCGTGGTGGCAGCCGATCCCTCCACCCCGGGCCGGTTCTTTGTGGGCACGGCTGGCGGCGGAGTGTGGATGACCGCCGATGCCGGCAACAGTTTCGTGCCCATTTTTGACGGGCAGCCCTCGTTGGCAATCGCTGCGATCGCAATCGATCCCAGAACCGATCCAGTCACGATTTTCGTCGCCACCGGCGAAGGTAACGGAAGCGACTCATTTTATGGACAGGGAATTTTCAAATCCGGGAACCTGGGCGCCAGTTGGACGCAGCTTGTGCCGGGAGTTTTTGACCGTGTGGCCTTTAGCAGGCTGGCGATTGATTCCAATAACCCCCCGCATCTTTTCGCCGCGGTAACCGGCGCCGATAGTCTCAATCGGGGCGGCAGCGAATTCACCGAGACCAATCCAGCCAATGTCGGATTATGGCGGTCGGAAGATGATGGAGCGACCTGGACGCAGTATCCGCTATCGACCTTCGACTGCCTGAAAGGCACCAATCCCTGCCCCGCGGTCGATGTCGCGGTCGACCCTAATAATTCGAAAAACGTCTATGTCGCGATCGTGACCGACGACGTGTATCGTTCAACCGACGGCGGAGACAGCTGGGAGGCCATGACCTTCCCGGGAGTTCTTTCGGGACCCAGACACATGGGGCGGCAGAGCATAGCGGTCTCGGCAAGTTCGCCCGGGACCGTCTATGCGATGCTCGGATCGATTTCCGGAGACGACTACGTGGGTTTTTTCCGATCGTCCGATTCGGGTGAGAATTGGACCGCCGCAGCCGTACCCGCCGTGAATCTGGCAACGGCGAGTCTCGACGGCACCAGTGGATTCTCTCAGTCTTCCTATGATCAGGCTCTCGCCATCCTGCCCGGCAGTTCGGCAAAGCTCTATTTCGGAGGCGTTGGCCCTTATATTTCAACCGATTCGGGAGAGACGTGGAGGTTTATCGCCGGCAGTGTCGGCGCAACCGCGCCCTCGACTCACGCCGACCAGCACGCCGTCGCAGTGGATCCCTTCAACTCCGATTTTCTTTTTCTCGGCAACGACGGTGGCTTTTACAGTTATCAGATAAGCAAAGGTATCTGGACTGCGCTCAGTTTCGGATTCAGCGCGGGACAGATTGAGGGTATTGGTCCGCATCCGTGGGAAAATACAAAATTGGTTGCTGGTTTTCAGGACAATGGAACGCAGCTTTATAGCGGCTCGCAAGGCTGGCCTAACGCTGGTGGGACCGAGTTGGCGGGCGGAGGGACCGAGACCGGGGACGGCGGATTTGCACTGTTCGATCAGCTCGACCCAAATTACGTTTATCATACCTTTGCGTCCGGTACCGATCTGGGCGCGTCCTTCCCCAACCTGTCCACGTCGACCAACGGCGGCGCCGCCTGGAACACTGGCGGGACGGAGACGATCGGCGCCGTAATGAAGGCGGCCAAGGACGCCGGAGCCAGCTTCTATCCGCCGCTGGCGGTCGACCCTGCTGTCCGCTATCGCGTGATGCTGGGGGCGCAGGGAGTCTACGTTTCCACTGACGCGATGTTTACCTGGCAGCAGCAGACCAGCCAGGTCGTCACCGGTGGATGTAATAGCCCGGCGTGCGCGCTCAACGATCTCGAGTTCGCATCCAGCGACCATTCCCATGCATGGTCATTGTCGGCCCAAACAAATTTTAAAACCCCGCCAACTCCCTTTAAGGTATTCAACACTGTCCAGGCCAATCTTGACAGCGGCGCCGCCTGGAACGATGTCACGGCCAACTTGCCGTTGAATCCAGCAACGGCGCAGGGCAGTTCCATCGTGCCCGATCCCAATAATTCCGAGGACGCCTACCTGAGCGTATCCGGGTTTACCGCGGTGACCGGAGTCGGCCATGTCTTTCGCACCACCGATTTCGGAACAACCTGGGCGCGGGAAGACGGCTTCGGCGGGACGGCTCCGCTGCCCGACGTGCCGGTGATAAAAATGCTGGTCGACCGCCGCGATGTCACCGGGAATACGGTCCTTGCGGGTACCGACATCGGCATATTCAGCAGTTCCGACGGGGGTGGCGCCTGGGCGCCCTACAACCTGGCAAACATCCCCAAGGTGCCGGTCATCGACCTGGAACAAAACTTCAACGGACTCATTTTCGCCGGCACGCATGGGCGCGGCGCCTACCAGTTGTTACCAAACGCGGCTTTCACCGCCGGGACATTCCAATTCACCGGGAGCATGACGGTGTCGCACGACAGCGCGATCACGCTTTCCGATGGCAGAGTTCTGGTCTCCCAGGGCGCGGATCCCACGACTTTCATTCCATTCAACACTACCGAGTTTTACAACGCGTCGACGGGTAGCTTCAGTGCGGGTCCCGATTTCGTCAACACTTCGGATTCTCCGCATGCAACACGCGATGGCGCAACTACGATCCTGCTAACCGACGGCCGAGTACTCTTTGCGGGCGGGCTTACCGAAGACCCTATGACTTTTATTAACACGGTCCTGCAAAGTTCAGAACTATATGATCCGGAGGGTGACAAGTTTGTAGTCACCGGTGAGATGACTGTACCACGATGGGCCGCAACTGGCGTTCTGCTGCCGGACGGCAAGGTGCTGATTGTCGGCGGAAGCGACCCTAACTTCCATGCCCAGATAACCGCTGAAATCTATAACCCAAAGACTGGCACCTTCAGCGCCACCGGCTCGATGCATAGTCATCTCTACACCCCCACCCTCACGCTCCTGCGCGACGGCACTGTGCTGGTCGAAGGAGGAGTGGACACATTCGGCCACCCGGCGGACCCGCACGGCGCCGAGATTTATGACCCCAAGACCGGAGTTTTCACGTTATTGACAGCCACTCCTGATGCAGACGACAGCAATACAAACACCCTGTTGAGTGATGGCCAGGTTCTGTTAGCCGGCGGCCGGGACTTCAGCGGAAGCTTTCTCCAGACCGCCCAACTATACGATCCGCTTACTCAGACATTCATGCCCGCCGGCAATATGACAACCGTGCGTATAGGGCACAGTGCCACTTTGCTTCTCAATGGTAAAGTACTGATAGTTGGTGGTGAAGATAGCAACAGTATTACGTTGGACAGCGCCGAGCTCTACGATCCCGTCGCCGGTACCTTCACCGCCATCAAGAATATGCACGAAACGCGCACCGGGCCTCTTGTATCACGATTGCGCAACGAACAGATCCTGATCGCAGGCGGCGCCTCAGGACCTGATGCCTCCATGAATTATCCACCGCTTACGAGCGCGGAGCTTTATCAGCCGGTGCCACCAGCGAACTCGCAGCCTGCTCCAACCGGCATCATCCATCCCACGCCGCCGGTTGAATCGACGCCGACCCCGACCCCATCGCGGACTCCGACGCATACCCCGACTCACACACCTTTCGGCGGCGCAACCTCAACTCGTACGCCCATTCCAACGCCGACGAAGACCAGAACACCAACGCGTACACCGACTCGCACCACGACCAGAACGCCGACGCCGTCACCGACCCATACCCACACGCCGACCAAGACATCGACGCACACACCAACCCATACTCACACGCCGACCCCGACACCGACGCACACTCCCAACCCATACTCACACGCCGACCCCGACACCGACGCACACACCAACCCATACTCACACGCCGACCCGGACACCGACGCACACGCCCAGCCATACCCACACGCCGACCCGGACACCGACGCATACGCCCAGCCATACCCACACGCCGACCCGGACACCGACGCATACGCCAACCCATACCCACACACCGACCCGGACACCGACGCATACGCCAACTCATACTCACACGCCGACCCGGACACCCACAGCAACGGCAACTCCATAGTTCCCTGGAGTCCGGGCGCTGGCGGATCAAGGGAAGAAGCAGGGCGATTACCTGCGCTCACGGATCCTGCAGATACTGGCGCTTGAAGGCGCCGAGGCGTTCGCCGAGCTGCTGCATCAAAAGATCCGCGAGATGTGGGGATTCAAAAACCCCGACGGCATCACCAAAAAGGACCTGTACCAGGCGCATTACCACGGCAAGCGGTTTTCCTTCGGCTATCCAGCCTGCCTGCGCCTGGAAGACCAGGTACAACTGTTCCGCTTGCTCGACCTCGAAAACAATATCGGCATCCACCTGACCGAAGGCTTCATATGGAACCCGAGGGCTCAGTCAGCGCGATCGTGTTCCATCATCCAGAAACCAGATACTTCGCCCTGTCGCCCGCCGATATCGAACGCCTTGAGCGCGAACTACAAGCCCCAGACGCGCAAGCCGTCAACGCCTGAGCTGGCCGATTACTCGAGGCTTCGTGTGAAACCAACCATCCGGGGGGCCTGCTGTAACGCTTCAATAATGCATTCCAACACTCCATCCATATTGTCCGTAACGTCGTTATTCCAAGCAAAGCGCCTACAACGGACACTTCGAGTCCACCTGCTATCATCCGCTGCTGTTGTTCAATCGCGAAGGCGACTGCCTAGCGGCGAAACTGCGCCGGGCAACGTCCACAGCGCCGAAGGTTGGGAGGAACTGCTGTTGCCCGAGATCGAGCGGCAACAAAAGCGGCAGGGCAAGGAGGTGGTCTTTCGTGCCGACGCAGCCTTCGCCAAGCCGGAGTCGCGGCGCTGCCGTCGCCAGCGGGAGTGGCGGCCTGGGGGGCCGGAGCAGGTTTCGGTGAAGGGGTGGGGAGGGAGAGGTGTCTATGAAATCGATTGGAAAAACGGCATTTCTCGGGTTAACATGACGGCGAGACGCTAAACCGACCCCTCCCGGCGCGGCTGGCAGCGCCGTGGACCCAAAACCGGGTCAAAACCTTGCCAGGGGAGGCGTTTGGTCTATGGGCGACTTGAAATCGGAGACTCAAAACGGAAATTCCGGTTTGAATCGTCTACAAGGGTAGCTGCGATTTAAGTGACGTCGATGCAACCCGTCTGCAACATAGTTTCGTATCGATAAGTCTCCAGGCTGATAGCTCCGCGAAGCAGTTAAGGACGCATCGCGATGAGTTCGACGTTGCCCATACGAGCAAGAAAGGAGATGCACAGAAATGGCAGCACGAAATGAGCTTCGTCAGCAGCAAGAACTCATCGGCTCGATACAGCCGGCAATCCATCTGCCCCAGAACTGGAATTATGAGGTCGACGCCCCGCTCTACAAGGCGTACATGCACCCGCCCCATGATGTCGGCGGCCAGTTCGATGCTCCTGGCGTGTACGAGGAGAAGGGAGAGGAAGAATGGGAACTCAACACGTACGTGACGTGCGAAGTTCTGGGCTGGAGGGGCATATGGAACTCCGAGGAAAGACGGCGTCGAGCCGATAACGATTTGGGCTATGCCCTCTATCTCGGAATCCCATACTACGGGCGCTGGATTTTGGCTGCGGCGCGAATGCTGGTCGACAAAAACCATATTTCGCTGGCCGAATTGGTGGAGAAGATTGCAGAGGTGAAATCTCGCTATGCCAAAAAGTAAGCCTCCGAAAAAAACCGCATAATGCCGGCAGCAGTGCTCGTTTCAAGGTGGGCGACCGGGTTCGCGTCAAGGACCTGCCGAACCTGTTCTACACCCGCACTCAGATGTATGCCCGCAGTGTCGTGGGCACAATCGCCGCTTGCACGTATAAGGACATCATTCCCGAAGACGAAGCTTTCAATCGTGACGGCCAGCTCGAACAGTATTACATCGTGCGGTTCCGGCAGAAGGATCTGTGGCCTGAGTACCCATTCGAAAACGACACGCTGCAGACTGAGTCTCCGGAGCGCTGGCTCGAACCGGCAGATTAACTGAATCTGAGCAAAAAAACAGGGAAGTAGAAACATGAGCCATACACACAAGCCGGGCGATGGTGGCGGTGAACGTCACGCGGCGCCGATGGTAGAGGAAGTAACTGACTTCGAGGTTCTCGAGATCGCAGTACGGGAACTTGCAATCGAGCATGGTCTTTTTACCGCGGAGGACCATCGCAGGTTCACAGAGTGGACCGAGTCCCGCGGACCGGCCGCTGGCTCTCGATTGGTAGCCAAGGCCTGGACCGACCCCGCTTTCAAAGCTCGCGTCATGGAGGACGCCGTAAAAGACTGCAAGGAGATCGGTATCGATTGTGCGGAACCGACAGGGTTTGGCACCCCAAGTGACTACATGAATCTTCGTGTGCTCGAAGATACGCATACGCTGCATCACGTAATCGTTTGCACGCTCTGCTCGTGCTATCCGCGTCCTTTGCTCGGGATGTCGCCCGAATGGTACCGCACAACGAATTATCGGCGCAGATTAGTTCGCTGGCCGCGCCAGGTCCTCGCAGAGTTCGGCCTAATACTTCCTCCCGAGGTGGAGGTACGCATCGAAGACTCCAACCAGAAATGCCGCTTCATGGTCCTTCCTGTGCGGCCCGAAGGCACTGAGAATTGGACAGAGAACCAACTTGCAGAGATCGTCACGCGCGACTGCATGATTGGCGTCGCCCTGCCGCGCCCCGGCAGGACGGCAGACGTTCATCCGGTTCAGAAGGCAAGACGGCCCGTCGAGGGTTAGTCCGATTCCAGGGAGGCTACAGATGAAGACCGACGTTGAGCTCGGCCGGATCCCACTGCTCGAGGCCCTACGGAATGAGGACCAGACTTGGGACGTCCTCGCGCCACGTTACGGCGTTACCAATCCAGATCCGCCGTGGAAAACCAGTCTCATCGCAATGTGCGACTGCCTTGCGGTTAGCGGGGTGCTTCCGACACTCGACCGGCGCCGGGCCGAGGATGAGCTTGCGGAGTCCGTGTATAGCGACGTTTCTGCGCCGGAGCGTCAGCTGCTCGCGCTTGTTCACATCATGCTAAGCCGCGGCCTGGTAGCCGAGGGCGATCTGGCCAGCCGCATGCGTGCCGTTCGATCGCGGCTTGATTCGGCTTAAGGCGGCATCACCGCCGGGGGCAAGCTTCTGCTTGGCGGGGGCTTCTCGATCCTGACGCTCGCGACTGGAGCGGAGAACCGCGCTACAAACCGACATCCGCCGGGCGGATCTGCTAGCCTAGTGCGGAATACCACATTAATTCCCACTTAACTCTCACACCGGAGGGTAGCGCTCCGCAGCCTGTAGCAGCTCTCGTTCAACAGTTCCCTGCGGGTCTAGTTCCAGGGTGCGCGAGTGACTTCCGACGGCGGTTTGATCCTGGTGCGTGAGTTGGATGAGCGGTTGGGCGTCGGCGAACTGATCGAAGGCACTTGCGGGCGCGGAAAGAACACCCCGTTGCCGTTGACCGACCTTGTGCGGCAATCGGTATACAGCCAACTGGCGGGCTACGAGCATGTTAACGACGCCGAGCGGCTCTCGCAGGACCCGGCCTTCCGGCTCATCGGCTCCGAGAAAGTCGTTGGAGCGCGGAGCGGCATTGACCTCGCGCTTGCAATCGTTCGAGACTGACAGCGCGGCGGACCAAAGCTGAGCCAAACCTTGCCGAGGAAGGCCCGTTTGGTCTATAGGCGGAGTCGAAATCGCAGAGTCACGGAAATTCCGGTTTACACTATCTTTTAACAAAACTAACAAAACTCTGGCCAGGTGGAGTCGCGCCCCCAGCATTAACGCGCGCCGGCAGGTCGAGGCAGATGATGAGAAAGGGCACAACCACCAGAACATCGCGGATGTGGCGGCAAGCGCAAGCTCCAGCGGCGGGCGGAAACCTGACCAGTGCGCAGCTTGTAATCGTGCTTTCCATCGCGCTTGCGCTGGGGTCGGCGGTTCTCGCGGGATGCGGCGGGAGCAGCAGCTCGCCGATTGTTATACCAGCGACTCCAACCCTGACTCGCACGCCGACTCCGACTGCCACGCCCACTCCGACCGCCACGCCGACTCCGACCGCCACCCCGACTCCGGTATTCGCGGCCGGTTCCAGCGCGGTCGCTGTCAACTGCCAAACGCAGCGCGCCTGGGTAGCGATGAATAACACCGGTGGCGGCGCGGGCGATGGAACCATGGCTGAAGTGGATCTCACCATTAATCCCGCGATCTTCAATCCTGTCATTGGCACCATCGATTTGGCTGCGGACATCCCCAGCGGAGTAGCGTTGACGCCGAGTCAACTGCTAGTGGTGGCCGGCGACGTGGGACTGGGAGGCCATCTGTACATATTCAATCAAAGCGATAATTCTCCGGTCCCCGGATCTCCATTCAATTTCCCGGCCGGAAGCGATACCTTTGGCATTTCCGCCGTGGTCTATGACCCGGTGCACAACCAGGCGGTGGTCTCGATGTGCGATACCGTTGACTGCACCGGCAACAAGGACCCGGCCACAGGATGGGCCGTTTTCGATCTGACGACGCACAAATTCGGTCCGGTTATTTCGGCGGCGGAACCCGACTCTCTGAGCCTCAATCCGAATACTGGCTTGATTGTCGCTCCGGCCGACGCGATTGATCCGCCGTCGCTGACCAACGCCATACTAGCGGGCAACGCCACACAGGCTTGCCTGCTGTCGGACCTCAATCTGACCAGATAACCGGAAACGTCCGAATCCAGGGATCGTCTGCGTTTTCCATCAGCCCGGGCTCCGAAATTAACGGCGATCTGACCATCGAAGACGTAGACTTGGGGATGCCACGTAACGCTCTTTGTTCGACCCGGGTGGGGAACGATCTTTTTATATCTAACAACGTGATACCAATCGTGATCGGCTCGCCTCAAACCTCCTGCCCGGGGAATTTCGTCGGCCGGAATCTTGTTATCAAGGACAACACGGACTCAATCGAGGTTTACGATAACCAGATCACGAGGGACTTGACGTGCTTACGTAACATCTCGATCGCAGGGGGCGGCAATTCGGCCGAGACGAAGGAGCTACAATGCGTCCCATTCTAACTCCAGTGCAATAGCGCGCCGCCCCAAAGCAATGGCCGCCCCAACGGCTGCTTCGGTGTCGAGTTGGCTTGGCGCCGGGCGTGAGCTTAAGCGCGATGGCGGCGGCTGGCCGTTGTAGAGCGCTCTTTTCGATATCGCATCCGACACATATCCACAGGAGGCAGGTTCGGCGCTTTCGTGTTGTGTCAAAGGTTACGCCAGGGACCTGTTTCCGAATTTTCGTGTGGCTGCCGCCGCCACTCCTTTTGAAATGCGCACATTAATGGCCCAGGTGCGACAGATAGCCCTTCATGAACCGGCGCGGATCGTCGTGATCTGGTTGCCACTCTTTGAACAGATGTTTGCCGTCAAGCGTGTATACCGGGCGCTTGAGTTCGTATAGCAGCGGCAGGCTGTTGGCCACGCGGCTGGTCAGCACTTTGGGGTCGCCGGTGACTAGCGCCAACGCAGCTTCGACAAATGCTTCCATCGCCTCGGTGGGCTTGGCGATGGGTAGCGACATCGGTGTGGCGACGGCGCCGGTGGTGGCCAGATTGTTGACCGCGATATTGTCGCCGTAGAGTTCGCGCGCGACGCCGGTGCAGATACGGTCCAGGAAAGCCTTGGTCCCGCCATAAACACAGGCGCCGCCGAGCCGGTCAAGGGGTATCGGTGCACCATCAGGAGTTGGCCGGGGACGAGGTTCCGCCTGCGAGGAGCTAATCGCCAGGATCCAGCCGGCGCCGCGCTGTCGCATCCGGGGAATAACCCGTTTCGCCAAATCCCAGAAACTCCAGACGTTGAGCTCGACGCCGCGCATGAAAAACTCGCGCGGCGTTTGCTCATACGGGATGATTCCCGCAGGACCGAACTCGCGCGGGGCGGCGGCGCTATGCACCAGGATGTCGGGCGAGGCGCCGAATGCCGCCTCGGTCTGCCGGATGATTTCGCCCTTGTCGAAAGCCGGATCGGCGATATCGCAGCGGACCGCGATTGCTTGGCCGCCGAGCTGGCGGATCGCCTCGAGACCCTCATCCAGCGTTCCTGGCAACTCCTTGTTGCGCCGCGACTCGTCACGCCCGAGCAGCGTGACCTTGGCGCCTTCGGCAGCCAGCCGAATCGCGATTGCCTGGCCGATTCCACGGCTTGCCCCGGTTATGATTGCTACTCGACCGATACAGGTCTGACCCATGGTTCACCTCAGTGAGTTGGCGGTGCGAAGCGCCGGGGGATGTCCTGCCCGGCGTCCTTGACGATCTTGCCCTCGAGCAGCGCGCGGATCTCTCCCGGCGATTTGCCCAACTCGCGCAGTATTGCGACGCTGTTTTGGCCGATCAGCGGTACCGGGTTTAGATGGACCGCGTTGGCGTTGCCGAAGCGAACGGTGTGTCCCACTTCGAGCACGTCGCCGGCCTCGGGATGATGCGCGGCCACAATCACATTGAGCGATCGCAGTGACGGTTCATTCACTGTCTGCGCCGGAGTGAGCGGCCGCGGTATCGCGCATGGAACGCCTTCGGCGCGCAGGCGCCGTTGCGCATCGGCGCAACCGATGATGCCCAAGGTATCACTCAGGACCTGGTCGATTTTACTCTCACCCAGCTTTTCCTGGCGCGCGCTTTCATAGCCCGGCCACTGCGCGGACTGTATTCCCAGGCCGCGCCGCACCCCGTCCCATTCCGCCCCGCTGTAGCAGGCGATAACGATCCAGCCGTCACTGGTACGATAGAGCGCGTTGGTCGGCGCGTGACCGCGCTGGTCATAGTCGAGCGGGAAGGTTTCGGAAATGCGACCCTGATAGCCGTGCGCGTCGCTCATGGCGAGCAGACCGGCGCCCGTCTGCGGCACCTCAATATACTGGCCCTTGCCGCTGCGCTCGCGCTCCACCAAGGCCGCGATCGTAATGGTGGCGGAGGTCAGTCCGCATCCATAGTCCATGTGCGACAGGTACATCCTGGGAGCGTTGAGTTCCCCGCCGGTACGGGTCAATAGCCCGCCAATCGCGGAATGAAGCGGCTCGAAAGTGGGAAGTAAGGCCCACGGCCCCTCATTGCCGTATCCGGAGGAATGACAGTACACGATTCGCGGATTGACGCGGCTGAGTGTGTCGTAGCCCATTTCCAGGCGTTCCATCGCGCCTGCGCGCATGTTGTGATGCACCACGTCGGCGCGCTTTACCAATTCGTGGATCACTGCGCGGCCCTGCTCGGACTTTAGATCGACAGCGATGCTTTCCTTGCCCCGATGCGTTCCGAGCAGCATCGACAGATTCGGGCTGCGCATCGGATCGCCATGGTATTCCTCGACCTTGATCACGCGTGCGCCAAGATCCGCGAAAATTCGGTTGGCGAATGGTCCGGCCATGTAGGCGCCGAAATCCAGGATCGTTATGCCATCCAGCGGCCCCACGCGGCGCTTATCCGATGCTGCCGTATCGGCGGCCGCGTCGACGCGGACGGCGGCGCGTTGCGCCAACATCGAGTTATCCTGGCCGGGTGCGGGAATCTCGCGCCCCACCTCCATCGGGGTGCGGGCAAATTTCGCCACCTTGCCCAGACGGCGCTCGCCATCGGGGAGCACGTCAACCATCCCGTTGACTTCCATCTGCTTGAGCCACAACGCCTCACCGGCATAAAGCGCCGGCATGCAGCACACGTCGGCCTCGGCCAGCAGGTCGCACCAATGCTGCGCGGGCCGCGTTTTGAAAGTCTTCTCCAGGTAGTTCCACAACTCGTCGGCCTGCTCCTGGGTCATCGGGTCGCCGCCGAACATGCCCGCATTGGGGAATTCGATGGCGAGGTCTTGGCGCCCGACGGCTTTCATCAGCTTGTTGAATTGACCGCGCCCGCCGGTATGGATCTGAATCCAGCGCTCGTCGCTGCATTCAAAAAGGCTGACGATCAGTCGAAAAGTAGAGTGAGTGCCCTTGGGCGGCGGCGCCATCGGACGGATGCGCTCGCCGCCCACGTAGCTGGCATTGCGCATTATCGCGATCCCGTCGAACAACGAGGTGGTCAAAATCTGTCCCCTGCCGGTGCGTTCACGCTCGAGCAGGGCGCCGACAATTCCGAGCTGAAGCATCCACGCCGCGCCGAAAGTCGCCAGCGGCCAGCCCTGAAAGATCGGTCCCGGACGCCATCCCTCCTGCTCGTCCATGCAGCCGTATTGGGCCTCGACGATTTCGCCGCAAACCGGAGCGTCAACTCGGCAATGCGGATATTTCGCTTCCGCCACTGAGCGCGGATACGCCGTCAGCACGGCGAGAATCTGGCGCGGATTGTTGGGATAGCCATCGAGCAGCCCGGACGGCTTGGCGCTCCACGGCTGTGCCGTGGTAAGAATCGCGTCGGCGGATTCGCGCAGCGCATGCCAATCGCCGTTTGCCACTTCGGCCGCCCCGATAGTTACGCTCTTCTGTCCTCGAAGCCACACGCGCGAGCCGGCCAGCACCCTTATCGGATCGCCGCCTTGCGGTTCGACCCGGATGACCTCGGCGCCAAGGTCGGCAAGCACCATTCCCGCCACCGCAGCCGCGGGCGAGCGCTCGGAAAGATCGAGAATCCTGTAGCCGTTGGCCAGTGGTCCTGCCATGGAAGTCTCCGTGCGATGATTGCGCCAGGCCCGCGAGCCGGCCATGGCCGGTGCGATCCGAATCGCCAATTATCATCGCATGGCACCAAAGTCTAGCAACGTCAGTACCATCCGCAATTTGACGGTACAGTTTGGCTCAGCTATAGGTCTGACGCGGAGAACCCACGATGGCCTACGATCTCCAACGGCTTAAGGCAGCTTCCAATGCGATCGCGGTGATCGGAGTCGGCGAGACCGATTACGCGTCCGATTATCCGGTCAGCCGCGCCGGCAAGCCAACCACAGATCATATCGGCTTCGGCATCCGAGCCTTCAAGGCAGCCTTGGATGACGCCGGACTGCGGCGCGAGGATATCGACGGGATTATCGCCTGCTCGGTTCCGCTGGGCCGGATGGTGGAACTGCTGGGGATGGAACCGCGCTTTTCCGCCTCCAGCTTCGATCCCGCCACGGCTTTGATGCTGGCGATCGACGCAATTCGCAACGGTCTGGCCGAATGCATCGCGCTTATAAAGTCGCTCAATTACCGCACCGCGGGCACCCAATTTGGCGGTCCGCAGGCGATGGGCGCGGACAATTTATACTATGTGTATTACCGCCCATGGGGCTTCTCTTCACAAGGCGCTTTCGATTCCGTTGTGGTGCAGCGTTACATGGAGGTGTACGGCCTGACCCATCGCCAACTGGGGATGGTCGCTGTCGCCGAACGCGCCTGGGCCCGGATGAATCCGCTGGCGATAATGCAGCGTCCCATGACGCTGGACGATTACCTGCGCTACCCCTTCGTGGCGGAGCCGCTGCGCGTACCGGATTACTGCCTGATCAACGACGGCGGCACCGCACTGATCGTAACCAGCGTCGAGCGTGCCCGGAAGATGACGCGCCATCCGCTGGTCACGGTCAAAGGCATAGGCTGGGGCGAGGAGAACGCCGCGATTAATCAGTTGCGTCCGAAGCTGAATTTCAGCCGCATACAGATGAGGGAGGCAGGCCGGCAATGCTACGACGTCGCGGGTCTCGGACCGGGGGATATCGACGCGTTTTACTACTACGATAATTTCACCGGCGAGCTTTTCTATATCCTGGAGAATTACGGTTATTGCAAAGAGGGCGAGTCGGCCCATTTTATCGAGACGATGGGAATCGGACCGGGTGGCAAATTTCCAGTCAACTCCTCGGGCGGCATGATCTCAGAATCATACATGCAGGGCTGGAATGCCCAGGCTGAAGCGGTACGCCAGTTGCGCGGCGAAGCCGGTCCTCGCCAACTCCCCAACTGCCGCCATACTCACTACATTTCCAACACCGTCGCCCGCGCAACCTCATTGATTCTCGAAAGGGCCTGACACCGAGCTGTTATATGCTGGTCCGGCGATCCATTTATCTTATTCAGGAGCAGCCCCCGTGAGCGAACCGCAGGTCCGTCCCGACCCGGTGGTCGGATTGTACGACGCCCCGCTGTGGGAATATGCGAAACAGAAGGAATTGCGGCTTCAACGCTGCTCGGATTGCGGCGAGTTTCGCTATCCGCCGGGGTCGCATTGCCCCAAATGCCTGTCGGAAAACTTCGAATGGGCGCGGCTTTCCGGCCGCGGCCGCGTATACGCCTGGTGCGTGTTTCATCGCCAGTATTTTCCCGAGATTGCCGTCCCCAATCCGATCGTGATGGCCGAGACCGAGGAAGGCCCGATTATTGCGGCCAACCTGGTGGGATCCGACCCGAGCGTTCTTCGCCTTGACCTACCGGTCGAAATCACCTTTGAACCGGTGCGTTGGACTAACGGAAAAGAGGGAATAATCTTTCAGTGGCGTTTGGCCAAATAGCTTCTTAGGAGGCCTTCGCGATGCGTAAATATAAAGTGATTTCCGCCGACGGGCACATGGAAGTGCCGATCGACTGGGCCAGGTACGTGCCCGCGAAATACCAGGACCACGCTCCCAAGCTGGTCCGCCGCGAAGACGGGAGCGAAGTCTGGCGGATGGATGAGTGGGAGCGCGAAAACATCGCCAACCTCTACTGTGGCATGCGCTACAACGAGTTTGTCGGCGGGCTGGCGGGATCGTATCACTTTCCCGACGGCTCGCCGCGCCCCGGCACCGGCGACTCCTCCCAGCGCCTGCGCGAGCAGGACCTCGACGGGATCGACGCCGAAGTGCTGTATCCCCCCGTCTACGGACCGCCGTTCCTGCGCAACATGATCGCGCGCGACAAGGATTGCTACCTGGCGCTGGTGCGAGGCTACAATACTTTCCTGGCGGAGTTTTGCAGCCGCGCGCCGGATCGCCTGATCGGCAATGCGATCCTGCCCGAGACCGGAATCGACGATGCGCTGGCGGAACTGGCGCGTTGCAAGAAGCTCGGGCTTCCATCGATGTCGCCCGCCACGTGGCCCAACGGCACCGGCGAACCCAAGCCGGAGATCGACGAGCGATTCTGGTCCGCTGCCCTGGATCTCGACGTCAAAATATCGCCCCATCTGAACTTCGGCGGCGTGATCGTTCCGGTGGCCAACATCAAGACCACGGAGTGGATGGCCTTTGTGGCCGGCGGCATCGGCGCCGTAGGCCCGGTCGCGACCACCATAGGGCAGCTCATCCTGCACGTATTCGACAAGTTCCCCACCCTCAAATTCTATTTCGCCGAAACCAACGGCGGATGGCTTGCCCACTATTTCAACTGGCTGGACGAGTACTATCTGCGCTGGTTCAATTATCTCGATATCAGGAAAAAGAAGCTGCCCAGTGACTACATCAAGGAGCATCTGCGTTTCAGCTTCATCCACGACCGCCTTGCCATGCAATTGCGCCAATACACGGGCGTCGAAGTGCTGATGTGGGGTTCCGACTTCCCGCACAGCGTGGGATCCTTCCCCGATTCCAGGCAGGTGTTGGCGGAGGTGTTCGAAGGCGTACCCGAGGACGAAAAGTACCAGGTGCTGGTGGCCAATCCCTGCGCATTTTTCGGGCTCGACCCCGAACATGGCATCACGCCGACTCCCTAGCAGAAGGTCGACCAGCGGGATGGGGGAAAGCAATCAATGTCGATTGTAATAAAGTACCGCGCCGGGATTATGCCGATTTCGACCCAGCTCTATCAGCAGGCTAAAGCGGCGGAGCAGTTCTACTACATGCTGCTGTTTGCCAACGATCCGATGCGCGCCAAAAACTCCGATGTGTGGTCCTCGTGGTCGGCGATGGGGCTGCATATCCAGGTCAAGATGCCGCCCCACCCGGCAACGCGTGAAGAGCGCATGCTGCTCGAAATCAATCCGCACGGCAACGAATTATACGTTTACAATTTCTCCGGTGGAGACCGCAGAAATTCGGAACTCCTCAAGACGCTGCTGACCGACATCGATCGGCTGCGCGCCGCGCTTAAGGACAAGGATCAGGCAGCCCGCTTGAAAGCGGTGCGGGCCGACCCTGCCGTGGCGCGCCAACTGCTCGATCCGGTGGAAACGGCGCTTGCGCAGAGCGGATGCAGCCGGCAGGTCCGGGACCAGTTCGAGTTTGCGATCAACCGCGGCCTGATAGCATTAACCTGGCCCGAAATCCGATCGGTGGAAATAGCTATTCAGTAGCAGACACTAATTGCCCTCACCCTAACCTTCGCCCTAGGGGGATAGAATATTCTTTAATGAAGGAGGGTGCAGACAAGGCTCCTGATTTTTGTTTCGCTTCACGGCTAATAGGCGGAATTTCCGCCATCGGCGGGGATTGTTGCGCCGGTTATCATGCGTGCTTTGTCCGAGGCCAGGAACAGGGCGACTTGGCGATATCTTCCGGATCGCCCACCGAAAACGGATAGGTTCGCAGCGTCGACGCCATCGGCGAGTCGGGCGATTTGCGCGGATCGCCGAACATGCGGATCACGCGCTCGGTCACCGTAAGGCCCGGACAGATTGCGTTGGCGCGGATGTTGTCGCGCGCATAGCGGCCGGCCAGCACCTTGGTGAACGAGATGATCGCGCCCTTGGCAGCGGTATAAACATGCCCTTTGTAGGAACCGCGCAAGGCCGCGCCCGATGACATGTTGACTATCGCGCCGCCGCCGGCCTTGATTATTTCGGGAATACCGTGACGGCAGCATAGGAACGTACCCAGCAGGTCCAGCGACATCGTATGCTGCCATACCGACATGTCCACGTCGATTACCGGTTCGTCCTGCGGAATCGATCCACCCGCGCAATTGTAGAGCACGTTGAGCTTGCCATAGCGGGCAACGGCGTCGCGCACCGCCTGCTTGACGCTATCTTCTTTGGTGACGTCGGTCTCGATAAAGGTGGCGTCGCCACCCGCCTCGCGCACTAACGCTTCGCTGGCGCGCCCCAACTCCGGCTTCAGTTCCGCAATTACTACCCTGGCTCCTGCCAGCGCAAACAACCGCGCCGCGGCGCGCGCAATTCCAGAACCGGCGCCGGTGATGAAAGCAACCTTGCCGTCCATGTCACTCATGGGCACTCCTTCGGAAAGAAAAGAGAAACGACAAATGAGAAAAGAGAGAAGAAAAACTCGATTGTCCTCTCTTTCCTTTCTATTTTCTCTTTTCTATTTTTCTGTTTTCTATCTCCTTCAGCGACCGCTCGATCGTCTCCAGCGCGAACTCTACCTCTTCCTCGCTGATCGTCAACGGCGGCGCCAGGCGGACTACGCGGTCGCAATTAAGCGTCCAGTTCACAATCACGCCGGATTCGATGCACTTGGCGACCAGTTGGCGCGTCAGGTCGGCGGAGGCAAGTTCGATACCGATCAGCAGGCCGATACCACGGACCGCGGCCACGGTAGGATAGGCCTGCTGCGCCAGGCGGGCCATGATCGTGTTTCCAACGCGCGCGGCGCGATCCGGCAATTTTTCGCCGGTCAGCGCATCGATCGCGGCCAGGCCCGCCGCGCACGACAGCGGATGGCCGCCGAAAGTGGTGATATGGCCCAGCGGCGGATCGTGTGCCAGCACTGAAAGCAGCGAGGGGGAGGCGCAAAACGCACCCAGCGGCAGGCCGCCGCCCAAGGCTTTCGCCAGCACGATGATGTCAGGCGTCACGCCGAAGTGTTCGAGGGCAAACAGCTTGCCGGTGCGGCCGAACCCGGTCAGGACCTCGTCGAAAATCAGCAACGCGCCCGACTGATCGCAGCGCGCGCGCAACGCATGCATGAACTCAACGCTCGGGATCCGCACTCCGCCCTCAGCCTGCACCGGCTCGATCACAACCGCGGCGACGGTGGAATCGATCGCATCGAGCGCGCCGATCTCACCGTAAGGCAGATGGCGGACCGGGCCAGGCAGCGGCTCAAAGGGCGCGCGAAACGCGGCATTGCCGGCCAGCGCCAGGGCGCCCATCGTATCGCCATGGTAGGCGCCCTCGAATGCCACAAAGGCGCTGCGTCCGGTGCGCTTGCGCGCGGTCTTAAGCGCCCCTTCAATCGCTTCCGCTCCACTGTTAGTGAAATAGACCTGGTCCAGCCCGGCGGGCAGCAATTGCGCCAGCCGGCGCGCCAGCTTCACCTGCGCGTCCAGCGCGTATTCGCCATACACCATCACATGGAGGTAGCGTTCGGCCTGACGCGCAATCGCCGCAATCACGGCCGGATGGGCGTGGCCAAGATTGGCGACGCCGATCCCGGAAATGAAGTCGAGGTAGCGTTTGCCGTCGCGCGCATAAAGCCAGGCGCCCGCGGCCCGTTCGATTTCGAGACCGATCGGTGCGGGCGAGGTTTGGGCGACGTAGCGTTGAAAGTCCGCCCGCAGATCGTCATTCATCGGCGTCGCCCATCAAGCGGAGAAAGCGGCCGCCGCCATGCGCCCACGCCGGCGGCGGGGATTGAAGCCGGCCCGGGGTGCAGAGATAGGAAACGCCCAGCTCGCGCAGGGTCGCGCGGGAGGCCTCCAGCCGGTTAGCCGGGTCCGCAATTACGAAGCCTTCAAGTACCCCTGCGGCCGCACTCAAGCGACCGCGCAACTCGTCTTGACTGGCTATCGCGCTGACCCAGACCGTGCGGCACAACGGGGAGGGCTGAAAGCCGGCATCGGGATCAAAAATCACCGTCCAGGACAGATCCTCCCCCTCCCACAGTGCGACGGACGCGCCGCCGATGCGGCGCCATCGCGCATTCTCTCTTGCCGCCCGCGCCGCCGACATTTCCGCTATCGGCGGGGTCTTCGCGGGCAGCATCGACTGCGCCATGGCGGCCATCTCGCCGGCCAGCAACTCGGCGAAGTTCCGCGCCTCCGTCATCTCCGGCGCTTCGATCAGGATGTGATGGAGCGAAAGGCATCCGCGTTGATCGAACAGGCTGACATCGCGAGCCAGCGCGGCGGCCACGGACTGCGCACGCGGTCCCGCGATCGCGTCGCGCGACAGCAGTGCTCCGCTTAAGCGGCGGCCAAAGCCGACCAGCTTTGGACCGGCGATCGCGGCTATCGCGGCAATCGTCTCGTCGTCGCCAAAGGCCACGATGCGATCGCACGCCTGCGCCAGGGCCGTGGTTGATTCGCGATCGAATCTATCCCACAGCGCCACCTGAATCCGCGCCGCGACGGGTGCGTCGATCGAGTGCAGGGTGCGGTGAAACTCGGCGAAGAACAACGGCTCAAGGCTGGACGGCTTGACGATGGCAGCGGCGCCGCCGATGAGCGCCGCGGCCAGTTCGTGGAGCCCCGCGCCCATCACATTTCCAGGCATGACGAAGCCGATCAGCCGGTCGTGCGCGGCAAGCCGGCGCGCCAGATCGAGCATCGCATCGAGCGTGAAGCTAGCCAGCAGCGCGTCCAGCGACGCTCCAAACAGGGCCTTGGTCTGGCCGGTCGCCGCAGCCGTGGCGGCAAGCGTGGCGACACGCCTGGCGAAGCCCGCATCGCGCCAGCGCTCGCAGGTGCGGGCAAGCGCGCCGGCAATACGCTGCGGTGCCAACCGCTCGCGCGTTTGGGCGCGCAGTCGTGTTGCAACCTGCTCGATAGATTCAGATTCGGGGAAACGCTGTGCCAGGAGATTGGGCTGATGTGTGTGTGCGATGGGCACCCTCACCCCAACCCTCTCCCTGGTCAGGGAGAGGGCGTCAGAGGCAAAGGTCCTCTTTTTGGTCTCTCCATGATCAGGAAGAGCGCCTTCCTTTCTGACGCCCTCTCCCTGACCAGGGAGAGGGCTGGGGTGAGGGTAACTGGTGTGCGCGAACTGCTCGATGCCCAGGGCGCACCCCCTGGGATCCGCGTCGATGATGCGGCCGAAAATCCGCACGGTGCCGTCGGCGTTCACCATGCCCAAATCTTCGGTGAGCAGGGCCGATACCGAGGCGGCGTTGGCCAGGTCGAAGAACGAAAGCAAGCCGGTCTCGCCTGGCCCCAGCGGGCGCAGGGTGGCCGGGTCGCGTGCGATGACTTTAAGCCATGGCGGAGCGATCTTGACCCTTTCGCCGTCCTCCAGTGCGCCGGGGAAGTTAAGCGGCGTGGCGTCGTATAGCTGAGAGCACAGCTCCGTCATCCCGTACTCGTTGATGACGTACGCCGATCTGATCGCAAGGTAGCGCTGAGCCATCGCCAAGACCTCGCCCGGCGCCAGCGGCTGGGTCTGGCCCTTGGCGCCGCCGGTATCCATCAAGCGTGATCCGACCGCCAGTGTCAGCGGCGCGCCGCTGACACGCAAATACTCGAACAGGGCCGACAAAGCGGCCGTGGTGCCCAGGATGCAGACCGGCTCCGCGAGCGCCTCGGCGGTGCGCAGAAAGTCATAGGCAGCCGCGGAATCGACCTGCAGCGGAGTCGCGCAGCACAGCGTCCTGGAGCCGCCAAAGCTCTCCATACACCAGCTAATCATCTGGCTGAGCGAGGATTCCGCCATCCGATCGGCGGTCGGATGCAGCGCCAGCATCCAGGGGCGGCATCCGTCGGGCAACAGCATCCGCTCCAGATGCTTTATCGCCGAGGCCCGATAAAGCTGGAGATCAGCCACAAAATGCCGTCCGCGCAGGTCGCGTCCCCGCGTCGTCCCGCTGGTGAGAAAGATACGCTCCGGCGCACCGCCGCAAAACGCGACGTATTTGAAGGCCGCCGTGCTGACCGGCGGTATATCCGTAACCGAGCGGACGGTGGCCGGCGAGGCGCCGCCGCTCAGACAAAACTCACGATAGGGATCGAGGCTGCCGAATTGTTGAGCAAAGACGGCCATCGCCAGCCGCTCGAATCCGGCGGGATCGGGACGGCGGATAAAATCCAGGACCTCGGTGTGAACCGTCATGTAAACCAATTTGCGGCGCTATCGTCTCAATAATCCAGTATAATCCAGTGGCGCGGTCGCGCATTCAACCGACTTGGCCGTCCCTCGTGTGGACAAGCGGGCCAAAAAAATCGCAACCATTGGGTTAATTAAAGTGCGCGACATGCTTGATGCAAAGTTTGCTTTTTGCTACTAACATAACTTGCGCGCCCGGGAGGGGCGTGGCGAATGAAAAGATTTGCCGCTGGAGTGGTGCTCGGATTTATTCTGAGCTGTGGTTTGGGCATGGCCGCCCAGAGTTTGGATCATAACGGATCGTTTTGGAGCAGTCTGGGCGCCTCTGCGAAGGAGGGCTATGTTAATGGCTACAGCGACGCCATGAACGTCAGTGTCGGCAAGCTCGACAACCTGACGGTTGCGGCCGACCTGTTTCGCTGGAAGGGCGCAAAGAAAATCATCCACCAGCTCTCGCGTGAGCTGGCTATATCGGATCAGCGTCCCGAGGATGTGGTCAAGCGCCTCAATGAACTCTATTCCGATCGCAAGTACAGCGAGCTGGATCTGGGTTCGGCGGTGCAATTGTTGACAATGCGTGGCACGCAGGCGCCGGAAACCCCGTCTACAACAGGCGGCGCCAATCCGCCTGCGCACTGACCCGCGCATCTTTCCAATCACGAAGCGTCCCCTACCGGTCGGCGAGGCCTTTCGCCGACCGGTCCTTTGCCCTTGCAAGTCGCCCCGAGCCTGCCTAGCCTAACTCAACGGAGATTGTAGGGCTTGAACGCATCTTTGCCTTTGCTGGAACGGGTCTCCCAGGCAACAGTGGGGATCCATTCGCAGGTTCCCGCCTCCCATCCCTCGGCGTCGGTGGGCCTTGGCACCGAGCGGCGGGCTGGCGGGGTTATGGTCGATCCCGCGGGGTTGGTCCTGACCGTCAATTACGTGCTGATGGGCGCTCAGAGTCTGATCGTGACTTTGAGCAACGGTGAACAACGCCAGGGATGGGTGCTGGCACAGGATTACACCAGCGGATTAGGGCTGGTGCGGGTCGACGGCAGGGGGCCCCATCCTTATCTGCTGCTGGTTCCCTCAAGCAATGCGGCTCTCGGCGAAGACGTCATGGTCGTAACCAGCGTAGGCAATGAGGAGCGCCGCACCGACTCGGGAATCATCACCTACCTGGGACCCTTCGACGCTGTATGGGAATACCAGTTGGAACGCTGCATCATGGCCTCGGCAATGAACTTCGGGGTCGGCGGCGGTCCGTTGTGCAACAGCAAGGCGCAGATGCTGGGCTTGGCGTACCTGAGCATGGCCGAAATTGGCCGCTCGGTGCTCGCGATTCCGAGCGAGTATTTCCTCAACGCCAGGGACGAATTGCTCAGTCACGGGCGGCGCACCAGTGTCGGGCCGCGTCCGTGGCTGGGAGTGCTGTCCTACACGCTGCGCGACCATGTGGTGATCGCGGGGGTGATGCCGGGTGGCCCCAGCGAGAAGGCCGGGCTCAAGCCGGGTGACGTTCTCCTGGAGGTGGACGGCCGCGGCATCAAGGAGCGTAAAAGCTTCTACAGCGCGCTATGGAGCGGCCAGCCGGGCGACACCTTCGCCTTCAAGATTTTCCGCAACAACCAGGTGCAGGTGATCAACGTGACCGGCGTCGCGGTTGAGGATTACTACGGGTAGCGGCGGACGCCGGCTCGTAGCCCGCCACAGCGGCCAGACCGCCGTCGCGCAGACCCCCCAAAACATCGCCCGGACTACCCCTTTCGACCCCGCCCACCGGGGTTTGCCTTTCATCTCAATACAGATCAGAGCTAAGCAGATCTGGCGTCGAACACCGGTTCTTTGTTATTTTCCGCTCCTGTCCAGGCACATACGATGAGCGACAACCAGCAACCTTCCCTGCCATCGGGTAAAAGACTCGATTCGTGGAAAGAAATCGCTTCTCATTTTCAGCGCGACGTGCGCACGGTGCAGCGTTGGGAAAGAGAGGAGGGCCTCCCGGTTCATCGCAAACTCCACAGCCGGCTGGCCAGCATCTACGCCTACGAAGCGGAACTTGACGCGTGGTGGAACCGGGGGCAGATCAGCGCCGGTCCGCCTCCTTCCGCGGCGTCTGTCAAAACCCCAATGCTGGCGGTGCTTCCGCTAAGCAATCTCAGCGGCGACCCCGATCAGGAGTACTTCAGCCACGGACTGACCGAGGAATTCATCGCACAATTAAGCCGCCTGGCGCCAGAACGACTCGGCGTGATAGCGCGCCACACGGCGATGCAATACAAGCGCAGCGGCAAGGGACTGAATCAAATCGCGCGCGAACTGGGGGTCAAATATTTTCTCGACGGCAGCGTCCGGCGCGATCAGGGCCGCGTGCGCATCACGGTGGCTTTGATCAATGCCGCGCAGCAGAACAACCTTTGGACCAGGAGCTACGACCGCGACTTGAGCGACATCCTGGCGCTTCAGACCGAGGTCGCGCGCTCGATCGCCAACGAAATTGCGGTCGGAGTGTCGATCGCCGAGCGTGCGCCGGCGGGGCATGCCGCCGCCGTCGACCCCGACGCCTACAATGCATACCTGCGCGGGCGCTACTTCTGGAATCGGCGCAGCGTCGAGGGCGTCCGGCGGGCGATGCGCTGTTTCGAGGAAACCATCAAGGGCGACCCGGGTTACGCCCCCGCACATGCCGGGCTGGCCGACTGCTATGCCCTGCTCGCCTCGGTCAGGCTCGGGATGTTGGCGCCCAACGATTCCCTGCCCAAGGCCAAATCCGCGGCACAAAGAGCGATCGAGCTGGATCCGATGCTGGGCGAAGGCCACGCGTCACTCGGATACATCCAATTGTGGTACGACTGGGATTGGCCGGCGGCGGAGCGTTCGCTCAAGCGCGCGCTGGAGTTGAACCCGGCCTACGCTCCGGCCCGGCAATGGTACTCGTATTACCTGGAAACGGTCGATCGTCTGGAGGAATCGATCGGCGAAATCAAGCGCGCCCTGGAGCTCGACCCGCTCTCACTAAGACTGCGCACCACGCTGGCGTCGCTGCTCTACTTCGAGCGCCAGTACGATCTGGTTATCGAAGAATCCAAAGAAGTCCTGGCGATGGAGCCCGGGTTCGTGCTCGCCTATTTCAATCTGGGGCGCGCCTATTCGCAGAAGGGAATGCATCGGCAGGCGATCGCCGATCTCAAGAAAGCGTGCGAGCTTTCGGGTGAGAGCCCGGCGATGACGATGCAATTGGGCTACGCATATGCGATGGCGGGTAAAAAGGCCGAAGCCAGGCAGATGCTCGCCGTGCTGGAGAAGCTGGCGCGCAAAGCCTACGTTCCCGCGTTTTACGCCGGAGCCATCTACACCGGTTTGCGTGTGATATCGAGCAGGCGTTCCGCTGGCTGCGCCGGGCTTACGACGAGCGCTCCGACTATATGGTGCATCTGCCCAAGGAGCCTGCTACAGACCCGTTGCGCGCCGACCCGCGCTTCGAAGCCCTGGTTCCGCGTCCGGGAAAGTCCGCCGCTCCCGCGCAAACGGCCGAGCAGCGGGTTTAATATAAGCGATTCAGGCGTCATCCCAAGGTCCGCAATAGCGTCGGGAGGAGGCCAATAGCAGGATGGGACGCGGCCTCAGACGTCTTTGAATTCGCGCCCCTTCTTGCCCGCCTCGATCGCCGCTTGCGCCGCGGCCAAACGTGCGACCGGCACTCTAAATGGGGAGCAGGACACGTAATCCAGCCCCAGCTTGTAGCAAAGCTTGACGCTGGCGGGGTCGCCGCCGTGCTCGCCGCAGATACCGAGTTTGAGCGACTTGTTGGCTTTGCGTCCGCGCTCGATGGCGATTCTCATCAGGCCGCCAACGCCGGTTGGATCCAGCTCCTGGAACGGATCGCGCTTGTATATCCCGCGTTTCAGGTAGGCGTCGAGAAACTTGACCGAATCGTCGCGTGAAATCCCATAGGTCATCTGGGTCAGGTCGTTGGTGCCGAAGGAGAAGAACTCCGCCGAGGCGCCGATTTCATCCGCCACGATGCAGGCGCGCGGCAGTTCGATCATGGTGCCGATGGTGAACTTCACGTTTCTCGCGCCATCGGTGAGCACCTGGTGGGCAACTTCGCGAATGTCCTGGGCCAGGATGTCGTATTCCCGTCGATCGCCGATGAGCGGCAGCATGATCTCAGGTATCGCCTTGACGCCTTCGCGTTTCAGTTGGGCGGCCGCCTCCAGGATGGCGCGGGCCTGGGCCTGGTAAATCTCGGGATAGGTGATGCCCAGGCGCGAGCCGCGATGGCCCAACATCGGGTTGGCCTCCGTAAGCCGGTCGCGCACCGCCTTGAGATGCTCGTAGCTGACGCCGATCGTCCTGGCCAACTCGCGCACTTCAGGTTCTTCTTTGGGTAGAAACTCGTGCAGCGGCGGATCCAACAAGCGGATGGTCACCGGCAGTCCCGCCATCGCGCGCAGGATCTCAACAAAATCGCCGCGTTGCATGGGCAGGATCTTTTCCAGCGCCCGCGCTCGCTGCTCGGAATTCTCCGCCAGGATCATCTCGCGCACCGCCGCGATTCGTTGATGATCGAAAAACATGTGCTCGGTGCGGCACAGCCCGATTCCCTCCGCGCCCAAACCGCGCGCGATAGTAGCGTCCCGGGGAGTATCGGCGTTGGCCCGCACGCCCAACGTGCGCTCGGCGTCCGCCCAGCGCATGAATTCGCGAAAGGCGGGCGACATTTCGTCCTCGGAGACCGGCGGGTCGATAGTCGGCACCAGCCCCGCCATCACTTCGCCGCTGGACCCGTCCAGGGTCAGGTATTCGCCGCGACGGATCACGCGCCCGTTTGCCGCCATCGTGCCGGCCGCATAGTCGATCGCCAGGTCGCCGCATCCCGCCACGCAGCATTTGCCCATCCCACGCGCCACCAGCGCGGCATGACTGGACGTGCCGCCGCGCGAGGTGAGAATGCCCTGCGCGACCTGCATTCCGTGGATGTCTTCGGGGGAGGTCTCGATCCGGACCAGGATGGTCTTGCGCCCGGTCGAGGCGACCGCCACCGCTTCGTCGGCGGAAAACACCACTTCACCCGCTGCCGCGCCGGGCGAGGCCGGCAGGCCGCGGGCCAAGACCTCCTTTTTGGCGGCAGGATCCAGGCGCGGATGCAGCAGTTGCTCCAGTTGCACGGGTTCCACTCGCATCAGGGCCGTGCGCCGATCGATCAGGCGCTCCTTGGCCATATCCACCGCGATGCGCAGTGCGGCCTCCGCCGTGCGCTTGCCGGTCCGGGTCTGGAGCATGAAGAGGCGGCCTCGTTCGATGGTGAACTCGAGGTCCTGCATGTCCTTGAAATGACGTTCAAGGTTCTGCGCAATTTTGAGCAGTTCACGAAAGACCTGCGGGAAGCGCTCTTCCAGCGTGATATGGACGGCTTTGCGCTCTGCCTCGCTGATGTTTTTGCGCTCCGCCCATTTGCGCCCGCCGGCCAGGCTTATCTGCAGCGGCGTGCGGATGCCGGCCACCACGTCCTCGCCTTGCGCGTTGGGCAGATACTCGCCGTAGATTCCCTTCTCGCCGGTGGCCGGGTCGCGGGTGAAGGCGACGCCGGTGGCGCAGTCGGCGCCGAGATTGCCGAACACCATCGACTGGACGGTGACCGCGGTGCCCCAATCGTCGGGGATGTTGCTCATCTTGCGATAGGTGATTGCGCGCTCGTTCTGCCATGAGCCGAACACGGCGCCGATCGCCTGCCATAGCTGCTCGTAGGGATCCTGCGGCAGGTCCTGTCCCACACGGCGGCGAATCAATGCGCGAAATTCCGCTACCAGTTCCTTGAGGTCATCGACCGACAGGTCGACGTCCTCGCTCACCCCACGCGCCTTCTTCTTGTGTTCGATGATCTCTTCGAACGGATCGGGATCGTTCTTGTTTTCGGGCTTGAGCTTCAGCACCACGTCGCCGTACATCTGACAAAAGCGCCGATAGGAATCCCAGGCGAAGCGCGGATTGTTGCTGGCCGCCTCCAACCCCTTGACGGTTTCGTCGGTCAAACCCAGGTTGAGCACCGTATCCATCATCCCGGGCATCGAGACCCGCGCGCCCGAGCGCACCGACACCAGCAGAGGATTTTCGGCGTCGCCGAAGCGCCGTCCAATCAGCTTTTCCACCCGCGCGACGGCCTTGTCCACCGCCTTGTCCAAGCCCTTGGGGTAGCTCTGGCGATGCTCGTAGTAGTAGGTGCAGACCCGCGTCGAGATGGTGAAACCGGGCGGTACCGGTAGCTTCAGCGACGCCATTTCGGCCAGGTTGGCGCCCTTGCCACCGAGCAATTCGCGCATCGTGGCGCGGCCTTCGGCGGTTCCCCCGCCGAAAAAGTAGAGGTCAGGATGCACGCGCGCCATTATAAAATCTCCTTAAACAATGCCGCTTAGTCCTTTAGCAGCACTAATTGAGTCCAAAGGCTATCGCCGCTTCGAATGCACCGCAAGCAGGGTTGCGTTTGTAATTGAGCGCACGGCCTATCGCTGCCAGCCGATGCGTTGCTCCAACTCCGGTACCAGGGCGTTGATCGCAACGCGGTCCTGACCGGTGGAGTCGCGGCTGCGCAACGTTACCGTGTCGTCCTCCATGGTCTGATGGTCGATGGTCACCGCAAACGGAGTACCGACCTCATCGTGGCGCCGGTAGCGCCGGCCGATCGATCCGGCCTGGTCGTAGGCGACCATGAAATGGTTTTGCAGCATCCGCAGCACTTCCTGGGCCTTTTCGGGCTGGCCGCCCTTGCGCAGCAGGGGGAATACCGCCGCTTTGACCGGCGCCAGCCGCGGGTCCAGGCGCAGCACGATGCGCTCTTCGTTTTCCACCACGTCCTCGTCATAGGAATCGAGCAGGAAGGCGAGCAGGGCGCGGTCCACGCCGGCGGCGGGCTCGATTACCCAGGGGCGGAAGCGGGTGCGCGATTCCTCCTCGAAGTAGGTCAGGTCCTTGCCGCTGAATTCGGCGTGGCGGTCAAGGTCATAGCTGCCGCGCTTGGCCACGCCCTCCAACTCGCCCCATCCAAAGGGATAGAGGAATTCGATATCCGTGGTGCCGCGCGAGTAATGGGACAGCTCGTCCTTTTCATGGGGCCTCAGCCGCAGATGCTCGGAGTTGATCCCGAACTTGGCGTACCAGCCGAAACGCTGCTCCAGCCAGTATTCGAACCATTTGGCTTCCTCGGCCGGGTCGGGTTTGATGAAGTACTCCATCTCCATCTGCTCGAATTCGCGGGTGCGGAAGATGAAATTGCCGGGGGTGATCTCATTGCGGAAGGATTTGCCGATCTGGGCGATGCCAAAAGGAAGCTTGACCCGCTGGGTATCGACGATATTGGGAAAGTTGACAAAAATTCCCTGGGCCGTTTCCGGACGCAGGTAAACCGTGCTGGCGGTGTCCTCGACCGGACCCATGAAGGTCCTGAACATCAGGTTGAACTGGCGCGCCTCGGTCAACTCGCCGCCGCATGCGGGGCAGCGGTTGCTCTCCAGGTGGTCGGCGCGAAAGCGCTGCTTGCAGCTTTTGCAGTCCACCAGCGGGTCGGTAAAGTTTTGCAGATGGCCCGAGGCTTCCCAGGTGCGCGGATGCATCAGGATGGCAGCGTCCAGTCCGAGTACGTCGGAGCGCCGACGCACCATCTCCCGCCACCATGCCTCTTTGACGTTGCGCTTGAGTTCAACTCCCAGCGGTCCGTAGTCCCAGGTCGAGCCAAGCCCACCGTAGATGTCGCTGGAGGGAAAAATAATCCCCCGGCGCTTGCACAGATTGACCAGCTTCTCCATCGAGACCTTGCGTTCGGTGGGGACCGCGGCTGCTTGTTCCTGAGACAAAACTGTTCCCTCGAAAAGTTAATGGGCCGCCGCGCGCGTCATCCCCGCGCCGGCCGCCATGTTCAAAATCCTTGCTTAAGCCATCCGGGGAGGCCCGGTAGAACTCTCCAAAGCAGTGTACATCGCCGCCGGACGGGAAAAAATTGCCTGCCGGCGTTGAACTGGATTTTTCACATCTTGCCCCCTTTGTTATCTCTCCCAGTGAAACAGAACGGGCGGTTCACGAACCGGCCCTACGCCAGAATCTCTTTGCTGTAGGGGCCCTTCGCAAACCGCCCGTTCTGTCCTATCTGCCGTCCTTGAAACGGCCAAGATCGATGATTTCGACGGAAAATCGGCCGCCGGCGTGGATTTCCAGGATCGCCACCGTTCCAGGCCGATCCTCCAGATTGTGCGGCAAAGTGGCGCTGCCCGGATTGACCACCAGCGTGGCGCCGAAACGCCAGGTCCCTTCGACGTGACTATGGCCCTGCACCAGGATATCGACCGGACCGCCGAAATGGCGCTCCATCGCGTTGCTGAAGGCCGGCTCCGGAGTTTCATCCGGAGTGGGCAATTCGTGGGCTAATCCCACCCGCAGCCCCTCGACTTCCAGCAGATGGGTTTCGCGGATGCGCTCGTCGGGCTCAAGGTGATGGCGATGGTACTCGCTGCCCTCGTCGCCGTTGCCGATCGCCACCAGTACTGGCGCGATTGCGGCCAACTCAGCGATCACGCTGTTGACGTAAACGTCGCCCGCATGCATCACCAGGTCGACTTCGCGAAAGGCCTCCAGCACCGCCTCGGGCAGCCGGTCGCAGGCTTCAGGGATATGAGTGTCGGCGATAAGACCTATTCGCATGGTGCTGAGGCGCCTGTCTCCACACCCTACGTTTTATCACGCGAGCAAAGCAGGATTCCATCATCGCCTTGGCGCTACGGTTTCCCAGTGCCCATCGCTACGATTGCGGGGAAATGCCGCCCTCTGCGAAGATGGGTTTACGATGGGTGCGAGACCGCGCACATCGCTGCGTGCGGTGGAGGTGATATGAAACGCAGGCGTCTCGTTATCGGAGCGGCTTTGGCGGCGGCGATGCTGGCAGTTGGATGTAGCCATCGGGTCGTTGCCGGCCCGAACGAGCATACGGTCAAACTCTACCGCGACGAGGCAACCTTCGAAAAAATCAAGGACCTCAAGAAACAGGGCGGCCCGATGGCGATGCTGGGCGGGCTTGGCGAGGGCTTCGTCACCAGGGAACTGGACAACAATACTCCGGTCCGCGTCATCTCCCAGGACAGTGAAGGCGCCCAGGTCGAGGTCACTGATGGACCCGACAAGGGCGCCTCCGGCTTCGTGGCCAAGGACAATGTCAGTTAAGCGGAGCGGCGATCGGCCTGATCTCCGGCTGATCGATTTCGCACTACACGAAACTATTTCAGAAAGTTAAAAATAACCGTTTCCACCGGGGTGCTCGAATCGGTCCCGTTGGAATGGGTAAAACTCGAGACCGACAACTGACTACCGATCGCGGTCACGCCAATGAGCGCGTTCGAATTCCAATTGCCGTCTTGTCCGCAAGCCTCTGCGCCTACTAACCCAAAGGAATACTGGATAGCGGTAATGCCTGCCGACTTTACCCGCGCTGCGAGCGTGGCGTTAGCAGTTACTAATGACGGTCCGGTATAGAAAGTCGCCGGCTCCGGCGCTACACAATTCAGACCTGTGGCGGCCGTGATCGACCATTGCGCCTCTCCGCCAGCCCCGATTGAGGCCGGCCCCGAAACCTGCATTCCAAATGCGCTGTTGGCCGAATCTGTATATACCCCCGCCTGGATATTGGCTGATGATAGCGTCGGCGACAGAGTTGCGATCGGCGTAGTAGTAGCATAGGTCAGATTGCCGTTCGCGTCCACATTGATCTGAATGGTTACATCCTTAATATATGATAGCCCCGGTGCTGGTCTGGATCGGCACTCGATTGGCCGTGATCGTCTTGTTTAAGTCGATAACACTCGCGAAGTTGAAGAACGCAGCCGGCGTCGCCGTCGTTGCGAGCGCGGCAGCCCAGACCCCCAGGAGAACTCCGGATAGTGCCAAAATACCAACACTTGTGCTTACTCGGAAAAAGTTAGACCAGCTCAATACTCTCGCGCGAACACTCATGTCAGACTCCTTTTCGAAATGTGCTGTTATTTCTCTTACTGAATCGACCGCATTGAACGGCTACGGCTGCTTGACCACCAGACCGACCGGGCCGGAAAGACCGCTCTGCGTGGTGTTGGACTCGGCGGTGGTAAAATCGGGCTCGCCGATCACCACCGTCGCCCCCATCCCAGTGGTAAATGGTGGCTCAAACTCGAGCACTCGGTCGTTGTCGTTGTCGGATACATAAAGATTCCCGCCGCCATCCAGCCCGATTCCGGCAGGAAAAACCAATTCCGACGCGGTGGTGCCGCTGGCGTTGGTGGTAAAGGCGGCCTGGCCGATGACCACGCTGGCGCTCTTGCCGTTGACAAAAGGCGGTTTGAATTCAAGCACGCGATTGTTGTGTGAGTCGGCTACGAAGAGGTCTCCGGCTGCGTCCAGTGCGACGCCCAACGGTCCCGACAGTCCGCTCTGAGTGACGGCGGCGACGCGCGCGGTGAAGCTCAGTTGGCCGATGACCACGCTGGCCTTCATTCCGGCCAAAAATGGCGCTTCGAACTCGAGCACGCGATTGTTCGACTGATCCGCCACGAACAGATTGCCTGTTCGGTCCAGCGCGATGCCGGCCGGAAACGACAGACCGCTCTGAGTCGTGGCCGCCACGCTCGAAGTGAAGCTGGTCTGACCGATTACCATGCTGGCGTTCATACCCTTGGAAAACGGCGGTACGAACTCGAGTATGCGGTTGTTGGACCGTTCCGACACGAACAGGTCGCCCGCTTTGTCCACTGCCACACCTGCCGGAAACGACAAGCCGTTCTGGGTCGTGGCGGGATTGGATGAAACGAAGTCGGGCTGGCCAATAACCATGCTGGCAGTTTTGTGGTTGGTAAACGGGCGCGGGTACAGAAGCACGCGATTGCCGCCCCCGTCCGCCACATAGAGGGTGCCGGCGCTATCCTGCGCGAGGTACCACGGAAAATTCAAACCGTTCTGAGTGGTCGCGGGAAAGCTCGCGGTGAAGGCGGGCTGACCAATGAACACGCTGGCATTCATCCCATTGGAAAACGGCCGGTTGTACTCAAGCACCCGGCTGTTCTGCTGGTCCGACACGAACAACGGTGCGGGTGTCGGAATGGGCGTGATAGCGGAGGTGGGCGTCGGCTTGGCTGTTGGCGTTCTGGTCGGTGTCAGCTTGGCCGTCGGTGTGGGAGTCGGGTTGTTGGTTATAACGACGATTTCGTCAAAACCGATGAATGAATGAGACGAATTGAACGCCTCGGCATCTATCTCATGGATGCCGTTGGCGACTTTGGTCGTAATCCAGCTCAGGGTCGAAGGCGGGGTCGAAGCCAGATAAATCCCGTCGATATACACGTTTACCTGAGCGGCCTGGGCACTTAACCGCAAGACGATGGATACCGTTCCCGATACGGTGTGCTGGTTGGCTGGAGCAGTGATGAGCACCGCCTTGCCCGCGACCGGAATAGGGGTAGGCGTTACAACGACCTCGGGGACGGCGATAACGGCCTGGCGATGCCCCATAACCGACTTCGGGGCCGGGTCCAGGACCATTGAGAAGGCAGGAACTGCCAAACAATTAATGGCGGCAATCGAAAACAGAAGCACGAAGGAGCGACCATTCATCAGTCTGAACCTCGGTTGTGGCATCAAGACGCTAAAGCGTGACTGGCTTCCAAATTCTGCCCAACGTAGTCAACAGCAAACCTATGCAAAACAGAGGTTTGATGTGGAGTTTTAATTCGACCGATTTAAGACAATCTAACGCATATCCACTAGCCAAGATTTGCATAAATATGACGAGGCTTGGATATTTTGACCGAATCGTCGGGTTGTGAGGGACGTCCGACGATAATGAAGTAGACGCTCTCAGGACTTGGCGGTCAGTCGAGAACTGCGGTCAGACATAAACCGGCGTGGGAGTGGAGCGTCGATGAACTTCCGCAAACACAAGCTGGTACGCGCGCCGCCTGCGGACCAAATCCATTGGCTCGGAGCGGGTGGCGCCCCCGACCGCGGCGGAACGTTTTGAGATATTTTGGCGCGCCTACCTGGGACGTCTGTACTGGACGCGGGAAAAAAGGAACATCAAAAAGCCGCGACCGGCGGAGCGATTTGGTGGGCAGAGTAATATGCACCCGCTCCACTCTCGGCTCAGATTAGTCAGGAAATACTTTTCCAATCGCTCTGCGGACGGGGCAGAGGCGACGATCGCCCTTGAGAAAATTTCAAATATCTTGGCTTGCGTGTGGCGGCTGCTGTGGTTGATGGGTCGGAGTCTTTAAGACATCCCAAGCGCCTTTCTGAGCAGGACAAAAAGGGCTACTACAAATCCGGTTCAGTCCTCTGGCCCCGGCAAGGATTGTGGACCGACACTCGATCAACCCGGACTTTTGGGGAGTTAAATCGCGTTGGGACCGCGTTCGCCGGTCCTGATTCTGACCACTTCCTCCATCGGCATCACGAAAATCTTGCCGTCACCGATCCGTCCGGTGCGCGCGGCCCGCTCGATCGTTTCAACCACCTGCGCCGTCAGCTCGTCTCCCACGATGATTTCGAGCTTGACCTTGGGTAGGAAGTCCACGACATACTCCGCGCCCCGGTAAAGCTCCGTATGCCCCTTCTGGCGGCCGAACCCCTTGACCTCGCTCACGGTCAGGCCCTGCACCCCGATGCTTGAAAGGGCTTCCTTTACCTCGTCGAGCTTGAACGGCTTGATGATCGCCTCGACTTTCTTCATTTGATTTTCCTTAGCCGCCTCCCTCAGACCCAGTTCCCCTCAGCCGGGACAGCGCGACGGCTCAAAGGAGTTTAGGTTTAGCTCCGGTTCAATTGTATCGCAGTCAAAGGGCATTTATCTACACGGCGCGCCTTGCAGGTCGCAATCTCGATGCCATCAAACGGACAAACGGACAGCAAATCATGAGTCCCGCGATGGTTAAAATACGGGCGATTGCCTATCTAGGCGGCGGACGACTCCTTGCCGCCGCTTCCCACCGCAGGTTCCCTGCCAGCGGCCAGCCGCTCGATGTTTTCCCGATGCCGCCAGAGGACCAAAGCCGTCATCGCCAGGGACATCAGGAAGTACTGCTCCTGCGAACATAGCGCGACCGCAATCGGCAATACCAAGGCCGCCGAGACAGAGCCGAGCGACACAATCCGCGACAGCGCCAACACCACCACAAACACCGCCAGCAGGACCATCGCGACCGACGTCGGCGCCAGGCCCAGCCAGATGCCAAACGCGGCCGCCACTCCACGCCCGCCGGAAAAGCCCAGGAAAATCGAGTAGACCGCGCCCACCAGCGTGGCCAGCGCGATCAAGGCGAGTCCACCCTGACAGACATGCAACGCCTGTCCCATCAGGATCGGTACCAGACCCTTGAGCACGTCGCCGACCAAAGTCAGCGCAGCGGCAGCCCTGCCGCCGGCCCGGCCGACATTGGTCATCCCGATGTTATGCGAGCCCACCGCGCGCGGATCGAAACCGAAAGCCTTGCCGACCAGGACCCCGACCGGAATGGACCCGATCAGGTAGGCCGCCAACAGCACCGAAAGCGAGGCCAAAGTTAGCATGCGATACCTATCAAAAAATCAGAAAACACAGCATCAATCATAGGATCGAAAATCGTCAATATTGGACTCAGACGTTTACCTGCGCCTGCGGAAGATGGTCGGGGTGACTGGATTTGAACCAGCGACTCCTGCGTCCCGAACGCAGTGCTCTGGCCAGGCTGAGCTACACCCCGACGACAACGGCTGGCCTGCTTCTCACCGGACCAATTTTATAGCATCCCTCCTCGTCCCGAAGCGAGACGCAGCCGGCGGGTTCTGATTGAGCAACAGGGCGCCGGGCGACAGCATCGCGCGCTCTTCGCAGCGCTCTCAATCGCTGCTACAAAGGCGGCTGCTGATTACTGGAGGTGAGTTGCGTGGAGCCGGCTGTTATACCCGCTGAGGAAGTGAATTCCCGCTCGGTGCTTTCCGGCTTCGACGCCGCCACTATCGTGGCGGGGTCGATGATCGGGTCTGGGATCTTCATCGTCTCGGCCGATATCGCGCGCCATGTCGGATCGCCCGCCGTGCTGCTGATGGTCTGGCTGGTCAGCGGTCTGATGACTATCGCCGGGGCGCTGGCCTACGGAGAATTGGCGGTGATGATGCCGCAGGCCGGCGGCCAGTATGTTTACCTGCGCGAAGCATACGGGCGGCTATGGGGTTTTCTGTTCGGCTGGACGCTGTTTTTAGTAATCCAGACCGGCACCATCGCGGCCGTGGCGGTGGCGTTTGCCCGTTTCGCCGGGGTGCTCTTTCCGGCGCTCAACTCGGGCGTGGCGACCGGCGGCGGCTGGCACGTTGGATTCTCGCGCGAACGCGTCGAGGCGATCGCGGTAATTGCCGGACTTACCGCCGTCAACCTGCGGGGACTCAATACCGGCCGCCTGGTCCAGAACCTGTTCACCACGATCAAGATCCTGGCCCTGGTCCTGATCGCTTTGCTGGCCCTGGCGATAGCTCCCAACCCCGCCGCGCTGCGGATCAATTTCGGTGGAGCCAGCGCGTTTATGGGCACCAGCGTGTGGTCGCTGGGCGCGCTGGCGGCCTTCGGCGCCGCGATGGTGGGGGGTCTGTTTTCAGCCGACGCCTGGGCCTCGGTTACCTTCGTCGCTTCCGAGACCCGCCGCCCCGAGCGCGACCTACCCTTCGCGTTGGCCTCCGGTACGCTGGTGGTTATCGCACTGTACGTGCTGGTTAATGTCGGCTACCTCGCGCAACTGCCGCTGCATCCCACGGGCGGCGTGGGCGTGTTCGCCGACGGCATCGCGCGCGCGCAGTCCGACCGGGTTGCGGCGGCGGCGATGCAGATGGTGTGGCCCCGCGCCGGTGCCGCGCTGACCGCGGCGCTGGTCATGATTTCCACCTTCGGTTGCGCCAACGGTCTGATCCTGACTGGGGCCTGGGTGCTCTATGCGATGGCGCGGGATGGCGTCTTCTGGCGTCCCGTCGGCCTGCTCAACTCCGCCAACGTGCCGAGCGTGGCACTGGTGGTGCAGGGAGTATGGGCCTGCCTGCTGACGCTGACCGGCAGCTATGGTGACCTGCTCGATTACGTGATCTTCGCGCAGTTGCTCTTCTATGTCCTGACCGTAGGCGCCGTCTTCTGGCTGCGCGTCAAGCGCCCCGATGCTCCCCGACCCTACAAGGCGTGGGGCTATCCGATCGTTCCCGCCGCCTATATTGTGGCCGCCACCGCCCTGATGATCGACCTGCTGATCGTAAAACCAAGGTTCACCTGGCCGGGCCTGCTGATCGTGCTCGCGGGAATTCCGGTCTTTATGATCCAGGAACGCCGCTCAAGGACGACCGCATCGACCGCTTAAACTGGACCCGCCTTCAGAGATCAAACCGACTGCCGGCAGTTCCGCGCCGACCTTGTGAGGGTATCTGGCGTACTCGCCTACGTCTGAAAACTCGTCCGAAAAGTATTAGATAATCTATGGCTTTTATGCCAAGCTGAGGCAGAAGTAGCCCTTGGCTGCGCAAAAACCGCTTTTTGACTGAAACCCGAGCTGATCCTGCGTTTGCCAGCAAACTTTGTTTCGATATGTCTAAAGCTGGGATTCAAAACGGACTTGCCGATTTGAGCGCTGCTTTTCCACATCATCTCTGCCTCGCGACTATCTATCTCTCAAAGCGAACTTGCCTCGGTCCGAAAAGTTCCCCCACGGCGAACTGCACCTTGAGGGCGCGGACGTTTTGCGCAGCTGCGGCTCGCCCCGCTTCAAGAGTTCGGCATCAGATATGGATTATCTATTCGATTCGGCGCTGGAGTCCCAATGGTAGCCGGCCGCAGCCTTCGCACCAATTTATGTGCGTTATCAGCGGCTTCAGTTCCGACCGCGCGGCTGGCCTGCCGCTACGGCTTGATAATCACCAGCGTTCCGACCGGCAGGATTTGCTCCAGTTCTTCGATCGAGTCGTTGTCCACGGAGATGCAGCCCAGCGTCCAGTTGACGTGCAGGAGGTTGAAGCGCGGGCGGTCGGTGCCGTGGATGCCGATGGCGCCACCCAATGGTCTCAGACGGCCCCCGATTACCGGCACCAGGCCCTCTTCGCGCATGCTCGCGTAGTGGTTGCGGTCATCATAGTTGGGGTAATTAAGGCGCAGAAACCATTTCCAGCGCGGGTTGTAGTACTTCTCGATAATTAAGTAATTGCCTTCAGGAGTGCGCAGATCGCCCTCCCATTGCTTGGCCGAATGGTCGGGGTTGCGGCCGAATACCGCCGGAAAAGAGTCGAAGTGCCGGCCCTTGTAGAACACATCGACCAGGTAGGCCGACTTGTGGACGATTACCGACCAACTCATCGGGTCGGTCCAGGAATCGTCCGGCGTGTCCATCAGCAGTTCCTGACCCTCCGTCACATGGTGCTCCGGTGGCAGGTGCAGCGAGGCCATCAAGTGCCGGCCCGGACCCATAACGCCGGTAAATCGGTGATAGGGATAGGGTTGAAGCGCATGGTCGATTGGGGACAACGCCCCTGCTGAACCCGGCGGATGGATCGAAACAATTAGCACGTGGTCGCCGGGAGCCAGTTTTGGCGTGGCCGCCGGCACCGGGGCTTGATTGGCTGCCATCGGCGCGCCTGACGGCGTCCGCGCGCCGATCGGTTGGGGTTGCGCCGCCGGAGCGGGATTACCAGGCGGCGCTTGGCCTATCGAAGCCGCTGCGGGAGTCTGACGAGCCTCGGGACGCGAGGCCGCCTGTGGAATCGCGTTGTTAGCTGGCGGTGCGGCGTTGGTGACGGCGGGTGTGCGTTGGATTATGAGGAGATGATCGCCCGGCCTCAAGCCCGAGGGACGGGTCGAAACCCACGCCGCATGATCGCCCGGGTGCAGCGACGCCGGAGTGTTTGCCGCAGCGGGCTGAGCCGTCGCAGTGGCGGTCGGTGTCGGAACCGCTGCGCTGACCGTTGGCGTTGGGACCGCCGCGCTCGGAGGAGGCGTTGAACTTGCCGTCGCGCTGGGCGCGGCGGAAGGGACACCGGTACCTTGGGCTTGCGCCAAACTGGTCAGGGCAGACCCGACAATCATCCACACCGCAGCCGCAACCGTCAGATACTTCAATCTGTGCTGCCCACGCATCGAATAATAGTGTTACCTTTGATGTAAGCTACCGTGCAGGTCCAGGTAAAGAAAGACTATTGTATCGCGAAGAGAGGGAGAAATATGGCCGGCAGGAGGCGTGAATGGATTCCACTTTGGCTGCGGTCCTGGCGTCATTGACCACCGGCATCTACGTGTTGACGGTAGCCGACACCGAGCATCATCACGGCATGTCTTCGTCCTGGGTGACGCAGATCTCGGGCGAGCCGCCTTTGCTGATGGCCGCGGTTGACGTGCAACATTTCTCTGGCGCGGTGATTGTGCGCACAGGCGTCTTCGGCCTGAACGTGGTCGGACATCGCAGCCGTCATCTGGAGGACTATTTTCTTTCCGCCGCTTCGCGCCGTGCGGACAACCTTGGGGAGATCGCCTACGAAATATCGCCTGCGCTGGGCGTGCCGTGGCTGACCGACGCGGCGGCATGCGTAGAGGCGCGGGTGGTGAACTCAGTGATCGCCGGCGATCATCGGCTGGTGATTGCGGAGCCCGTTGGGGTGCGCGTCAACCAGGCCGATCGCCCGCTGACCTCGCTGGATTTGGACTATGTTTACCTGGGCGGAAAAACCGTGATTCCGCGCGACCGTTCGGGATGGTAGACATTTGACCGGTTCGGAAACTGTTTGATACCATCCGCCAGCGGAGCTTGAACGATGCCGATAGAGAAAAACGAACTGCGTCGGGTTATGGGCCACTTTGCCACCGGCGTTACGGTCATCACCACTTTTTCCAAAGAAGGCAAACTGCACGGCCTGACCGCCAACGCCGTCAGTTCCTTGTCGTTGGACCCGCCGCTCTTGATCATCTGCGTGGACAAGAAGGCGGAAAGCTATGCCAGTTTTGAGGAGAGCGGCGTCTTCACGGTAAACATTCTGGCCGCTGATCAGGAAGACATCTCGCGGCGCTTCGCGGTCAGCGGGGGTGAAAAATTCGAGGGAGTGGCATTCCGGCGCGGCGGCAACGGCGCCCCGATCTTGAACGGCACCCTGGCCCATCTCGAATGCAAGCTCCACGCGACCTACGAAGGCGGCGACCATACCATCTACCTGGGCCTGATCGATGAGGCCGAGACCCGCGAGGTCAAGCCGCTGCTGTTCTTCCGCGGCGGCTATCGCGAGCTGGGCGACTGATTGCCCAGTCTTGTGCTTGAAGTGCACCAGTCACCCTCACCCTAACCCTCTCCCACGAAGAAATGTGGGAGAGGGGGCAGATTATTTCATGCTCGTGGGTGGGCGGCAGTAATGAGCCAAGCTCCATCAGTCAGCGCCGAACCCTCGGGCCGTCTGCCCGGACTCAGCGTTTTCCTGCCTTGCCATAATGAGGAGCCAAACCTCGTCCGGGTAGTTGACAACTTCCGCGGCCAACTGGGTCGGTTCGCTTCCACCTACGAGATCATCGTCGTGGACGACGGCAGCCGGGACCGGACGGGTGAGATTGCCGACGGGCTGGCGGCGGCGGATCGGCGCCTGCGGGTGGTGCATCATCCGGTCAATCGCGGCTATGGAGGGGCGGTGATTTCGGGCCTTAAAGCGGCCACCCTGCCCTACGTGCTGTTGTGCGACGGCGACGGCCAGTTTGACGCGGCTGAACTGGCGGCGCTGGTGCCGATGGTGGCGAATTGCGACGTCGTGGTGGGACGCCGCGTCCGCCGCGCCGACCGCCTGGTCCGGCGCCTCAACGGTCAGGCCTGGACGGCGCTGGTCCGGCTGCTGTTCGGGATCAAAATCACTGACGTTGACTGTGGCTTTAAGCTGTTCAAACGCGAATTTATCCAGGACCTGAACCTGACCGCGCGCGGCGCGATGATTTCTACCGAGCTGATGGTCAAGATCGGCGCCCGCGGCGCGCGCATCTGCGAGGTCGAAGTGGGCCATCTGCCGCGCCTGGCCGGCGAACAATCCGGCGCCGATCCCAAGGTGATATTGCGCGCCTTCGCCGAGCTGTTCCGCCTATACGGGGAGCTGCGTAAGGAGAGAAGCGGGTGAATCAGCGACGTGTGCGGGCGTCGTGAAGATGCGCCAGATGGGGCAGGTTGTCGGCCGTGCGCGAGCAGCCGGGGCAGCCCTCCTCCCAAGGCGCCCCGGACTGGCCGGGCGGCGGCGCGTCGGGATCGAACATGAAGTGATATACGATGAGTTGACGGCGGCCCGTCAAATAGATCGACCAGGCTCGCCTTGCCGGCGGGGCCCTCGAAGACGTAATCCTTGTTGATCCTCACCATCGGGAGCCGGCGGCGTTCCGCGTTCAGGGGATACCGAGCGCGGGTGGGATTCTTCTCCTTGATTAGAAGCCCCTTGCGCGCCGCCAGCCATTGCGCCCGCGACACCACGGCGGGACGTGCGCTTTGATTGTTCATCCTGGAATTCTCCATGGTTTCGGATTTCATCGGATAGTCGAAATGGGCACCGCGAGATCGACATCCGGGGCCGAAAGGAAGCGAGGGAAGAGGCGTGAGAAGTGAGAGGTAAGGCCTGTTCCTCCCCATCTCACTCCACACTTCTCTCCCCTAACTCCTCTCCTGCCTCCGCTCATTTCTCTCCCTTCCTGCGCTTTTTGACTAATTCGCCGCATGGTGGCGCCTTCTTGTCGGCAAAATTTCCTGCTACGATTCGTGCTAGCCTTGGTTGAGTTTTTTGGGCCGGGGCTGAATGTGTCGAATAAACGCCGGTTTTTTCACTCGTTGGTTGGAGTGCTGATCGCAGTAATGCTGACAGCGCCGCCCGCCCTTTGGGCTAGCGCGGGAAGCGACAAGCTCGCGGACAATGAAGAAGTCTGCGATCCGATCGCTGATTATTTCCTCGGGATGGAGGATTACCCGGAAGCCATCAGACGCCACAAGATGGTGATCAATCACAACCCGGACAACGCGCTGGCGCATTATCATCTGGGCTTTGCTTACGGAATGATGGGGCGCCACGACGAGGAACTGCTGCAATATCGCGACGCGGTGGATTTGGGGCTGAGCGACTGGGCGCTGTTTCTCAATCTTGGATTGCTATATCTGGAGAGCCAGCGTCTAACGGCGGCCAGCGACGTTTTACGCCTGGCCACGCTCTTGGGACCGGATCGGCCCGAGACTCATTTCAATCTGGGACTGGTCTATGAAAGAAGGGGCATGCTCGGTCCGGCTGAGCAGGAAATTCTGCTTTCACTGCGTCTGGATGGGGACCAGCCCGACGCACTTAACACTCTTGGTGTGATTTACGCAGAGGAGGGCGAATACTCACGCGCGCGCGAGGAATGGAGAGATCTGTTGCGGACACGGCCAACGTATGAACCAGCGCGAGCCAATTTATCGATTTTGGATCGCGCCGAGCGCGGACAAGTGAGTGCGAGTTTCGCTCACACTCATTGAGGAGGATACCGCGCTGCGAAATTTGCCAATAGGAGGCGGGCTTGTGGGGAGGAGGAGACTGGCGTGGTTGACGTTATTGGTTGGAGGGGCGCTTTTGAGCGTGGCCGGGGCGGGTCAGGCCTGGGCCTCGCGCGGTCGTCATCGGCATCATGTGGTGGTCGGAGGCCCGGCCGCACCTGCGCTGCGGGGAGCTCTGGTCGAGGATGCCGACACCGGACGGGTGCTGTACGCCTACAATGCGGACATGCCGTGGCCGCCGGCGTCGATGGCGAAGATGATGATGCTGCTGGTGGCGGAGGATCAAATCAGGAGCGGACGGCTCCATCTGACGGACCCGGTGCGGATTTCGGCCAACGCGGCACATACCGGCGGCACCCGTCTGGGTATGCACACCGGCGACGTTTATCCGCTGGGCGAATTAATGAAGGCCGCATTGGTGAAGTCGGCCAACGACGCGGCTGTGGCGGTGGCCGAAAAGGTCGGCGGATCAACTGAGGGCTGTGTCGCATTGATGAACCAAAAGGCCCGCAGCCTCGACCTCAGGGTTACCCATTACAATACGGTTGACGGGCTTCCTCCATCCGCCGGACGCGACGTGGATATCACCAGCGCTTATGACCTGGCGGCGGTGGGCCGGGCGATCATCCACAGCACCGACTTGCTGCAGTGGTCCAGCCAGGAAGAATGTCCGTTCGACAACGGCCTGCGGATGCTGCACAACACCAACCATTTAATTGGTCATTTCGACGGTTGCGACGGTATCAAGACCGGCTTTACCTATCATGCCGGGTTCAACCTCACGGCGACCGCCAAACGCGCCGACATGCGCCTGATTGCGGTGGTGCTGGGGGCGCCGTCCAATCCGGGCCGCTTCCGCGAGGCGGCGCGCCTGTTGGAGTGGGGGTTCGACAATTTCATTTCGCTTACGCTGGCAAAACGGGGCGAGACCCTGCCGGTTCGCGTGCAGGTCGCCGCGGGCGCGGTGATCCAGCCGGTGGCCGCGGAAGACGTAAAAGTGGTACTGCCCAAGCGGGATGTTTCGGGACTCAAAATCGAGTACGATATTCCCTCGGCATTTAACGGACCACTGCTGGTCGGCAGCCCCATCGGACTGGTGAATGTACGCGCCGGCGGCCAGGTAATAACCCGGGTCGCGGCGCTCAGCCCGGTGTCGGTGGGTAATGCCACCCAACTGCTGGGCACCAGTGTGGTCCACGACGGAACAGCCGGTGTGCAAGGCGTGAGCGTCGATGCTCACAACGCGGCTGAATGAGGGAATACGATGACAGAGGCTTCGCGGCAGCGTAACCGGCGCAACCGGCGCCTGGCGAAAAAGCGCCGAACCAATCCGACCCAGTTGAGGGCCCGTAAGCGGCGTGCGCGCCGGACCCGGTCGCGCGTATGAAACGGGCGTGGCGCCGGCGCGTTAAATCGGCCGTGCGGCTTGGGACGAGGTGATGTTTTGGCGGCCGCGTCGGTTATCGCTGTTATTCCGGCGCGTTACGGTTCCAGCCGTCTGCCGGGCAAACCGCTGCGAGAAATCGACGGGGTCCCGATGGTGGTGCGGGTGTGGCGTTGCGTCACGGGCGCCAACGGAATCGCGCGCGTTATCGTAGCCACTGACGATGAACGAATCGCAGCGGTCGTGCGGGCGGCCGGCGGCGAAGCGATGATCACCTCCGATCGCCATCCCAGCGGCACCGACCGCGTGGCCGAGGTGGCTGGCCGCGCCCGCGCCGCAATCTATCTCAACGTCCAGGGCGACATGCCTTTTTCTGCTCCGGGCGATCTGGACGCGCTGGTGGCCCCGATGATCGCCGACCGGCGGCTGACGATGGCAACGCTGGCCACGCCGATTGTGGATGATCATGAGTGGGGAAACCCGAATGTGGTAAAGGTGGTGTGCGACACGCGCGGTGACGCGCTTTACTTCTCCCGCGCCTCCATCCCCTTTGCCCGCGCTGGCGGCAGACCGCATCAGGCGCTGCGCCATATCGGGATTTATGCTTACCGGCGCGCCTTTCTTGTGCGCTTTGCGGCGATGCGGTTGGGGATGCTCGAAGGTATCGAGATGCTCGAACAGTTGCGCGCGCTGGAGAATGGGTATCGGATCAGGGTTGTAACTTCCGTGGCGCCTTCGCCTGAGGTAGATACCGCCGAGGATCTCGCCGCGGCAGAAAAGTTTGCGCGCCAGACGATGAGCGGGGAGGCCAGGCGTGGATAAGCACAGCAAGACCAAATTCATCTTCGTAACCGGCGGCGTGGTTTCTTCCCTGGGCAAGGGGCTGGCGGCGGCTTCGCTGGGCGCTTTGCTCGAAGCGCGCGGGCTGAAAATCACCTTCCTCAAGATGGACCCCTACATCAACGTCGATCCGGGCACGATGAGTCCGCTTCAGCATGGGGAAGTTTTTGTCACCGACGACGGCGCCGAGACCGACCTCGACCTGGGCCATTACGAGCGCTTCGTCGAAACCAAGATGAGCCGGCGCAACAACTGCACCACCGGCCAGATCTACGACACGGTCATCCAGAAGGAACGCCATGGCGACTACCTGGGGGGCACGGTGCAGGTCATCCCGCACATCACCGACGAGATTAAGCGGCGCATCAACGAGGCCGCCATCGACGCCGACATCATCATCGTGGAGATTGGGGGGACGGTCGGCGATATCGAAAGCCTCCCCTTCCTTGAGGCGATCCGTCAGTTCCGCTGGGATCGCGGGCGCGACAACGTGCTCTACATCCATCTCACCCTGGTGCCCTACATCCCGGCGGCCGGGGAGCTCAAGACCAAGCCGACCCAGCACAGCGTAAAGGAGCTGACCGGCGTCGGGATTCAACCCGACATCCTGCTGTGCCGCAGCGACCGCGCGATCGAAAAAAAGGTCAAAGCCAAAATCGCCCATTTCTGCAACGTCGAGGAAGACTGCGTGATCGCGGCGCGCGACGTGGAGACAATTTACGAAGTCCCGCTGGTGTTCCATGACGAGGGGCTGGACCAGCGCGTGGTCGACAAGCTTAACATCTGGACGGGGGCGCCCAACCTGTCCAAATGGCGCCGCATCGTGAAGACCGCGCAGGACCCCAAACTGGCGGCGACCATCGCGGTGGTGGGCAAATACGTCAACCTGGTCGATTCCTACAAGAGCCTGCACGAGGCCATCGCCCACGGCGCCATCGCGAACGACGCGCGCGTGACGATCGATTATGTCGACGCCGAGGAACTGGAAAAGGGCGACCCGGTGGCGCGCCTTAAGCACGCCGACGGGATCATAATTCCCGGCGGCTTCGGCGACCGCGGCATCGAAGGCAAAATCCGCGCGGTGCGCTGCGCGCGCGAAGGCGGGATTCCGATCCTCGGTATCTGTTTGGGCCTCCAGGTGATGGTGATCGAGTTTGCGCGCAACGTGCTGAATCTGAAGCGCGCCAACTCCCGTGAGTTCGACCAAAACACGCCCGACGCTGTAATCGACATGATGGAGTCGCAGCAAAGCGTCACCCAGATGGGCGCATCGATGCGCCTGGGCTCCTATCCCTGCAATCTGCGGCCAGGTTCGCTGGCGGCGCGGCTGTATCGGAAGCTCAAAGTGAACGAACGCCATCGCCATCGCTACGAAGTCAACAACGATTACCGCCAACGGCTGGCCGACGCCGGGCTTATCGCCACCGGCGCCGCGCCCGACGATACTTTAGTCGAAATCATGGAACTCAAGGGGCACAAATGGTTCCTGGGCTGTCAGTTCCATCCGGAACTACGCTCGCGGCCTTTGGATTGCCATCCGCTGTTCCGTGGCTTGATTCAGGCGGCGCTGGCGCGCCGAGCCGAAACCGCACCGGCGCGTTCCAAGGTCCGCGAGTTGAGGTCGGCCTTGTGAGCGTGGCCAAAATCACAGTGGGCGACGTGCACTTCGGCGGCCCGCGCCTGGCTCTGATTGCGGGCCCGTGCGTAATCGAAAGCGCCGACGCATGTCTGCGCCACGCGCAGCGCCTGGCGGCGATCGCGCGGCAGGCTCAAATTCCGCTGGTGTACAAATCCTCCTTCGACAAGGCCAATCGCACCAGTCATAACTCCTATCGAGGACCGGGGTTGGACGCGGGGCTGCGAATCCTGGAGGGGGTCAAGGAAGAAACCGGGCTGCCGATCCTGACCGACGTACATGAAACGACCCAGGTGGCGGCGTGCGCACAGGTGGTCGATGTGCTCCAGGTACCGGCCCTGCTCTCGCGCCAGACCGATTTGATCCAGGCCGTGGCGGCCAGCGGCCGCGTCGTTAACCTGAAGAAGGGGCAGTTTCTCGCTCCCTGGGACATGCGCGCCGCAGTGGGCAAGGTCGAAGCGGCCGGCAACCGGCAGATTCTGGTCACTGAACGAGGTTTCTCTTTCGGCTACAACAACCTGGTCAGCGACCTGCGCGCGCTGGTTATAATGCGGGAGTTCGGATACCCGGTGGTCTATGACGCGACTCATTCCGTGCAACTGCCGGGCGCGGGAGGTGATCGCTCAGAAGGACAGCGTCAGTTCGTCGAGCCGTTGGCCCGGGCCGCGCTGGGTGCGGGAATCGACGCGATTTTCATGGAAGTTCACGAAAGCCCCGACCAGGCCCTAAGTGACGGTCCCAATTCGTACCCATTGGCCGAGCTGGCGGGAATGCTTGACCGCCTTAGGCGAATCGACGATTTGATGCGCGCGCAAGGCGTGCCGGGCTGACTTCGATTCGCGCGCCCGTTTACCGCCGGATAGGCGGGCTGATAGCCTTGGTCTGATGAGGCCGCGCAACATAGCCAAAACATTGGCGGGAATTGGCATTGCCGCCCTGGTGGTGATCGTCGTTGGCGCGGTTTGGCTCATCAAGAGCCGCGAGCGCGAACGCGCCTTGCTGGCCCGCACCATCAGTGTGGAGCCGGGTTCGTTGTTACATGCGCGCAATTTTCACTGGACCCAGATGAAGGGGGACAAGGAGCAATGGCAGTTGAACGCCAGCGAGGCCAGTTACGGCGAAGACCGCTCCTCGCTGACGCTTAAGGACAGTAAACTTACGATGGTGCTTGATGACGGCAAGCCGGTGGCCGCGGTCGCTCACCGCGTGGACCTCAAGCTTAATGGCAACCACGTAAACCGGGCGGAGTTCAGCGGCGGGCTGGTGCTCAATTACGGCGACATCAAGATCACCACGCAGGGCGGCACCTTTCTGCCCGACAGCGACATGTTGGAGGCTCATGGGCCGGTGGAAATTGCGGGGCAGGGATTTAAAGTCGTCGGCGTGGACCTCGAAGCCAAACCGCGAGCGCGGACCTTCACGCTCAAGCATCAGGTGGTAACCGACTTTACGGCAGGAGCTGCGCATGCGGCGGCGAAACACTCCTGATACCGGTGCGCGCGCCGGCGTTTGCGCCACGGCGTTTTGTGCCGGACTTGCCGGTCTGATGCTGATCATGATTGACGCCACCCGGGCACGGTGCGCGCAGACACAGGGCGCGGCGGCTACTCCAGCCGCGGCGCCATCCGCGGCGGCCCGGCCTGGCGGGACCAGGAAAGGCGGCGCCTCCAAAGCGGAGGGCGACGCCAAGGATGCCGGTCAAAACAGTCCCTTCGGAATGATGAAGTTCTCGGCTGACAATGGGCCGATCCAGATCAAGGCCGATTCGCTTGACCTCGATTACAAGAACAACACGGTCGAGTTCAAAGGTACCGTGCATGCGACTCAGAGCGGAACCACTTTGACCAGCAAGACGCTCAAGGTCCTCTACGGCGCAAAATTTGGCCAGATTAAGCAGGTCATCGCGCTGGGGGACGTCAAGATGACCCAGGGTGGGCGTTGGGCGACCGGTCAGCGCGCGGTACTGGACGAAGTCAAGCATACGGTGGAAATGACCGGCACGCCGGTTATTCATGATGGACCGGATTCAGTGGCTGGCCGGCGCATTATCATATATCTTGATACTGAAAAGAGTTTTGTGGAGGGGGCCACTGCCGTGATCTTCCCCCGCAATGGCGGCAAAACCGATCACGAAGCGGCCGATTAGCAAATCTCTTATTTCACAGTCTTAGAAGTTTCACATGGCTATGGAGGCAAAACTCGGACAGGAATTGCGCCTGCGCCAGCAGTTGGTGATGACGCCCCAACTGCAGCAGGCGATCAAGATCCTGCAACTCGCGGTCCCTGACCTGGAAATCGTCGTGCAGGCCGAACTCGAGCAGAATCCGATGCTGGAGATGGCCGAACCGAGCAGCGGCGAAGGCAGCCTGGAAAGCGTCACACCTTCCGCCGATGGGGCCGCTGCCAATGGCAACGGCAATGGCGAGCAGAGCGAGGAGACCGGCATGGCCTCCGAGGTCGAAGCCCCATTAGCGGCGCCGGTGGCCGAGTCGCATGACGCCGCAGTCGAGATCCGCGAGCTGAACACGCTGGATAAGATCGACTGGCGCGAATATTTGGAGAACTACTCCAACAATTGGCAGGACAATCCGGCGGACTCCGACGACGAGGATCGGCGCCCGGCGGTTGAGAACACGCTGAGCCGAAAAACCTCGCTCGAAGACCACCTGATGTGGCAGTTGCGGCTGTCGCCGCTGAGCGAAGACGAAAAGCGGATCGGCGCCACCATCATCTACAATCTTAACGACGACGGCTATCTGGAAACGCCGCTTGAAGACCTGGCGGCGCAGCTTGAATCCGATGTCGCCGCGGTGGAAAAAGTGCTCAGGCGCGTACAGCGCCTGGATCCTCCGGGTGTGGCCGCGCGCGAGTTAAAGGAATGCCTGCTGCTTCAGCTCGCCAACCTTGGGATGGAGGACTCGCTGGCCGCGCAGATCATCAGGTCGCATTTGGGGTTGCTCGAAAAGCATCGCTACGCCGAAATCGCCAAATCTACCGGAGTTTCGGTGCAGACGGTATCCCAGGCGGCCAAGGTCATCTCGCTGCTCGAGCCCAAACCAGCCCGCGAATACGGCGGCCAGGAAGCCGCTTACATCGTACCCGATGTGATAATTCACAAGATGGGCGATGAATACGTGGTGGCGCTTAATGAGGAGGCGGTTCCGCGGCTGCGCCTGTCAGGCTATTACCAGCGGGTGCTGCACGATGTCGACGCGACGGCGGAGACCAAGGGCTATTTGCAGGAGCGGCTGCGTTCGGCGCAATGGCTGGTGAAGTCGATTTATCAGCGCCAGCAGACCATTTACAAAGTGGCGACTTCGATCGTCAAATTTCAACGCGAGTTCTTCGACCACGGAATCAGCAATCTGCGCCATCTGGTGCTCAAGGATGTGGCCGATGATATCGGGATGCACGAGTCGACCATCAGCCGCGCTACCGCCAACAAGTACGCGCATACTCCGCAGGGCACCTTCGAGCTCAAGTTCTTTTTCACCTCCAGTGTCAAGGGGGCTGGCGGCGAAGACGTCAGCGCCGAAACGGTCAAGGAGAAAATCCGGCGCCTGGTTGCGGGCGAGAACCATGGCGACCCGCTTTCCGACCAGGCCCTGGCCGAGATTCTGCGGCGCGATCAGATCAATATTGCGCGGCGCACGGTGGCGAAATACCGCCAGGCATTGGGAATTCTACCCTCGGCCCGCCGCAAGCTGATCGATTAGCACGGTGTTGGGATGGGTCTGCCGTCAATCTTCATAATAGATAGCGCGCTCAACACTGCGCGTCCAAAGTCGCACCTTTTTCTCGGCCCTCCCCATCTTTGCGGGGAGATAGGGGAGCAGGCTGAGACGATTGCTTTTTCGAACCACCTGCAGGATCTCACGGAGGTGATTGATGCCGGCAAAGAGCAAGTCGGGTCGGGCAAGCGTTAAGAAAGTTGCAAAAACGACGGCTCGCGCGCGCCGCAAGCCGCGGGTCGAGACCAGGATTACCGTCACCTTCCGCCATGTCGCGCCGTCTCCGGCGCTGACCCAATATGCCGAGCGCAAGCTGGGCAGAGTCGCCAAATTTCTCAGGCGTGAAGCCGAGGCGCATTTGATCCTGAGCGTCGACAAGTATCGTCAGTGCGGCGAGGTCACGGTAAAGTCAGGCCGCTTTATGATAAGCGCGCAGGAGGAGGACAAGGATCTTTATTCCGTCATCGACCTGCTCGCCGCCAAGGTCCAGCGGCAAGTCAAGAAGCACCTGGAAAAGCTTGAAGCCCGCAAAGTGAGAGCTCCCTCCGCGGTCGAGGTGCTCAGCCAAACGTTGGAGGAGACCGGCGAGGCAGAGGACGCCGAGCCTGCCACTGGCGGTCAGGAACACTGATCCCGTTAACCCTCGCTTCAGATTTTGCGCGGGGTAAACTGGAAGCACAACCTGACGCCCGCGATTGGGCAAGTTGACGCTCTTTGGCGCAACTACAGCCCCCGCGGCGGGAAATGAACGGGAATGAAGATCACGGAAATCCTGACCCCTGAAATGGTCATCCCGCAAATGCGCGGCGGGAGCAAGCCCGAGGTGCTGAGCGAGTTGGCTCAATGCCTGTGCCAGGCGCATCCCGAGGTGGTGTACGATCGGCTGCTCGGGGTCTTGAACGAACGCGAGCGCCTGGGATCCACCGCAATCGGCGACGGCATCGCCATCCCGCACGGCAAGCTCAGGGGTATCACAAAAATCCTCGGAGTCTTCGGGCGCAGCACCGCCGGCGTCGACTTCGATTCGCTGGACGGCAATCCGACCCAGTTGTTCTTCCTGCTGATTGCGCCGGAGGATTCCGCCAGTCTCCATCTTAAGGCGCTCGCCCGGGTTTCGCGCCTGTTCAAGGACGCTGGATTTCGCCAGCATCTACTCGAGGCTCCGGACGCCGCCGAAATTTATCGTCTGTTGAAGGAAGAAGACAGTAAGTATTAAGAGGTATCCAGGGAAGGGTATCCAGGTAAGCGAGAGGTCGCAGGTTTTAGAAACCCTTTTTCACGCTAACCTTGACATCACCTCGGCCTTGCCGGCGCCGGCGGAAAACCGCAGATGGCTTACAATGGGACGTACCCGCGGCTGCTTATCGTAACCGGAGTGGCCGGTGCAGGCAGGGCTACTGCCATCCGGGTGCTCGAGGATCTCGGCCTTTACTGCGTGGATAATCTGCCGGTCGTATTGGCTGGCAGTGTGATCGAGATGGCGCTGGCGCGCGACCCCGCACTGAAGGGTATCGCGCTGGGCATCGACGCCCGCGAGCGGTTGTTCTTTCCCGACTGGCCGCGTGTGTTCGCCGAGTTGGAACGGCGGCACTGCCGGCCCGAAGTCATCTTTCTCGACGCCTCGGATGAAGTCCTGATGCGGCGCTACTCCGAAACTCGCCGGCCCCATCCGATGGCGGGCGGCGCCCTGACGGTGGCGCAGGCGGTCCGGCGCGAGCGGCAGGCACTGGCCGAGTTGCGCGATCGCGCCGACCGGGTAATCGATACCAGCGCGCTGAGCGTTCATGAACTGCGCGAGCTGATCACGGCGGCGGTGCTGGGATCAAGCCGCGGCGCCCCGATGGTGATCGAATTGGTGTCGTTCGGGTACAAGTACGGGATGCCGATCGGACTGGATATTGTCCAGGACGTCCGCTTCATTCCCAACCCGTTCTTCGTCGAGGAACTCAGACAGCTTACCGGCCTGGACCCGAAAGTACGCGCTTGGGTGCTGGCCCAGCCGGCCACGATCGAGTTCCTACGCCAATTCCAATCCCTGCTCGAGACTTTGCTGCCGATGTACGACCGCGAGGGACGCAGCTACCTGTCGCTGGGTTTCGGATGCACCGGCGGCCGGCATCGCTCCCCCGTGCTGGCCGAAGAATTGCGCGGCCACCTCGCCCAAGCCGGCTACCAAGCCAGCGTCCGCCATCAGCACATCGCGATGTAGCCGCTCTTCGTCTTGCCTTTGAGGCGCAGCGTTAGAGCGGCGGTCGGTGGTACTGCCTGGAAGTTTCGCTATCCCGGCCAACCCGCAAGCCCCACCCGCAAAGAAGCCAAAGCTGCGCTCGCACTGGCGGGCGAGGTGTACGATGAGTTTGCGGCAGGCTTACCTAAGGACGTCAGGCCATAAGCGCAAAGAGTCCTTCGCGTTTCAATTCATGATGAATCCAGCGTCGACGTTGAGCGTCTGGCCGGTGACGCCAGAGGACAGATCGCCGGCGAAGAACAGCGCGACCTTGGCGATTTCCTCTTCGGTGACCATCCGCTGCATCGCAGCGGTGGAGACAAAGCCCTGCTCGACTTGCTCGTATGGGACGCCGGTCGCCTTGGCGCGCGCGCTGATTACCCGCTCGATTCGGTCGCCGACCACCGGTCCGGGGCAGATGCAGTTGACCCTGATGCCCGAACGGCCCCACTCTCCGGCCCAAGTCTGGGTCAGGCTGATCATGGCCCATTTGGCCGCCGAATATGGCGCCCGAAACGGATAACCGCGCCGTCCCGATCCTGAAGAGATATTGATGATCCCGCCGGATTTCTGCTGTTTCATCGCCGGCAACACCGCCCGCGTGGCCAGCCAGGTGCCGGTCAGGTCGATATCAATCACTTCCCGCCATTCCTCCGGCGTCATGTCGGTGGTCAGCTTGGTAACCCCTTCGATGCCGGCGTTGTTGACCAGGATGTCAACCCGCCCGAAACGTGCCAGCGTCTGCTCGGCCATCCGCGAGCAGTCCGCAACTTTTGCGACGTCAGTTGTGATCGCGACGCACTCCGCGCCTATCGCCGCGATTTCCGCGCGCGTGCTCTCCATTCGGTCCGCGGAGCGCGCCGCCAATACCACCTTGGCGCCCGCGCGGCCAAATACCAGCCCGATCTGGCGGCCGATACCGTAACCGCCGCCGGTAATGATTGCCACCTTGTTCGCCAGCTCTTGCATCGGATCTGACCTTCGGATGTCCTACTTAACAGCGCCCGAAAATACAACCACCGGGCTGGTAAAGCGAGCGCACCGGCCATACCCCTTCGCGATTGGTCAATTTTGTCGTATACTTGCCTTAATCTGTTTACACGGTGAGATTTGCAAGCCGATGGATCACCCCGCACCGATTTCCTTCTATAACCGCTATCACCTGCTAACGGCCCTGAAAGTGGTGTTGATCGTGGTGTTATTGGCCGCCACCGCCTACCTGTTCATGACCGAGGAGGATCTGTTCCGCAACCCCCAACTGATCAAGATCCGAGTGCTAAGTTGGGGCGCATGGGGACCCATTGCCTTCATGCTGCTGTATGCCTTCGGTCCCTCGCTGCTGGTTCCGGGAGCGGTGATGACGCTGGCGGCGGGCTTGGCCTTCGGCACGGTCTGGGGCTCGGTGTATTCCATTATCGGCGCCGATTTGGGCGCCCTGGTGGCGTTTGGGGCGGGCCGCTTCCTGGGCAAGGGTTTTGTCAATTCGATGTTTAGCGGGCGCTTCGGCGACACCCTGGACAAGATCGCGCGCAACGGTTTTCAGATCATTCTGTACCTGAGAGTCTTTCCCATCATTCCCTATAACGCGCTTAACCTGCTGGCGGGCGCTTCCCCGATCACTTTCAAGGATTATTTCTGGGCCAGCATGATCGGCATGATCCCGGGCACCATATTGTTTGCGTTCCTCGGCAATGAGCTGTGGCATCCGACCTCGCCGAAGTTCTTGCTGGCTCTGGTGTTGATCGGCCTCAGTTTCGTGGGCGGCGAAGTTTACCGGCGCACCAGAATCGACCGCGGCTCCGCAGTGGCAGAAGCGGCGTCCACCCTATCGCCCAAATAAACACGCCGGCCGGTGGTAGAGGCCTCCACCCTGATGCTCCGCCGGCAGTTCAGATTCCCGCCAGCTTGCGCGCGTAAGCCGCGACCGACTTGAAGTCGTATTCACGGTAGGCCTGCAGCTTTTCGGCTTCGAACCCGCCTTCCGCGTGCACTGCCAGCACTTCCTGATAGCCGCCGTAATCCGACGACGTCAGGTCCGAAATCAGGTTGATCAGGCGCAGCCGCTGCTCGGCGCCAAAGCCCTTCTTGCCGCCCATGTACTTGAGCACGTATTCACGCGTCGCCTCGCTGGTGAGATCCTCGGCCGACGGAGCAGTGACCAGCAATCCTCCCGCCAGATCCTGAACGATCTGCACCGCATGATGATAATTATGGGCGAAGTGATATTTGGCCACATTGACCAGCAAGGTGTTGGGCACCGCGAGACCGTGCTCGATGGTGCAGGCAGCCGCCGCCTGCTCGATCAATCCGCGCACCGTGGTATGGTAGGCGGCCAGTTGGGTGAGCTTGTCGCGCACGTGTCCGGCGGCTGAGATTCCGTTGGCGTCGGCGATTGCGTGGCCGGCCCCCGCCAGCAACTCCATCAGGGGGAGCTTGTAGGACACCGCCGTAAAGCGGTGAAAGCGCACGAAGCTCAGCGCGACAAACACCGCAAAGTCGGTCTCGCCCTGAAGGAAAATCCTTTCCTTAGGCACGAAGACGTCGTCAAACACGGTCAACGTCTCCATCATCTTGTGGCGGCCGCTGATCGGATGCTCGATCGGGTCTTTTTTGGCGCTGCCATGGGGGCTCGCGATAAGCTTGAGGCCCGGCGTGTCGACCGGAAGCGCAAAGGCCACGGCGTAGGCGCGGTCCTCGGGCCGCATCGCGCGAGTGGGCAGCACAATCACTTCGTTGGTGTTGGTCACCACCGAGGTGTGCACTTTGGCGCCGCGCACCACGATTCCGTCCGCCCGTTCCTCGACCATCCGCACGTAGTAGTCGGGATGCTCCTGAGCGCCGGGACCAAGGGCGCGATCGCCCTTGACGTCGGTCTGCGCCACGGCGAGGGCCAGATCGTTGTCCTGACAGTAGGCGTGATACTTGGCGACGCGCTCGCGGTACTCGGGCTTGCCGCGGGCGGCCATTTCGGCGCCCAGTAGATGCAGCGCGTAGAGGGCATCGGTGCCGATCTCCTTGATCAGCACCACCAGCGTGGCGGCTTCGCGGGTGGAGGCGGCGATCAGCTCGCTGCGCTTGAGCAGGTCGGAGGAATTGCGCGGCAGATGGTAATAGCGGCTGTATTCCTTGCCGTCAGCTTTAACCACGGCCAGGTCGCGGAAATGGGGATCCTCCGCCATCCGGTAGTCCAGAGCGGCATGCTCCGTGGCCAAGCCGATCACCGGATGAGCGGTAACATCGGGAACCTTTTCGCCGCGGAAATAAACGCTGCGCCCATCACGCAGCGACTGCTTGTATTGCTCGGGGGTCCTGAGCGCCATTTGCGATGATTTCTCCTCCGAATACGCCAAGCGGCGCCAAACCTGTGAAATCAAGCGGCCGGGGCGGATTATCCTTGGACGATACTTTATATGGACCGACTTGCAGTCAATAGCGACCCGGCAATTTTGCCAGGCCTGGCCCGCTTCCACGCACCCGCCCGCTAGGGCCATGATGCGTGTTATCCGAATTTACGCAGGATCTCAGGTAGCGTGAAAACGCCCATCGAAGATCATAGCCGGATGATGGCGCGCCAACGTCCAAGCCCCGCCGAATTTCGGGCCCTCCTTGATAGCGGTGCATACTGACAAGATTCCCGCTCTCCCGGACAGTGCCTTCATCAGCCGCGTGGACATGTACCAGGACCACGACTAAGGCCGCCCACGGCCTAAGGGAGTGGCGGCTTCGACCGTGACTAGCATCACCTTCCGGTAATTACTCTAATCCCCTCTGCCGGCGCGGCAGGATCCTTGCCGCGAGCAGATTCAGCTCCTCGATCCTGAACACCCACGCGAGTCCGAGGTATGCCGCCGCGAAAACCGGGATCACTCCCAGCGCGACCAGTTTGGGGCCATGACCGTGCAGATAAAGCTTGAGCACATATCCGGCGCCGGATGCCGCCAGCGCCATCGCCCATAATTCGATGAGCAGCGTGCGATGCAGTCCGCTTTTGCCGATGCGGCGGTTGAGCGCCCATCTGAGCAGCGAGAACTCCACCCATCCCGCCAGGCCCGCCGAAGCGGTCAGACCCGCTACTCCCCAGTGCCGGTCGATTCCCAGCACCGGCGGCAGGTATAGCGCGCAGTAGTAACCAAGCGCGACGGTCAGGATCACGCGGATCACCGCGAACTTGAGCGGAGTGCGGGTATCCCACAGAGCGTAAAATGCCGACGAATAAAGCCGGCCCATCGTAACCGCCAGCAATCCCACCGCCGAGCCGGCGAGAATACCCCATACGTAGAGCGCGTCGGCGCGGGTGAAATGTCCGGACTGAAAGATCGCCCCGGCGATCACATCGCCCAAAAACAGGAACGCCGCCGCCGAAGGTATTACGAAAAACGCGATCTGGCGTAGTCCCATGTTCAGCCGCCCGCGCAGCACGTTGGCTATCTCGTCCTGAGTGCCAGTGGCCCGCGACATCCCGGGCAACTCCGCCGCCGCGACCGACATTCCAAACAGGCTGACCGGCAGCAGGTAAAGGATCTGGGCATAGTTGAGCGCCGCGACCGCTCCGGTCGGCAACAGGCTGGCCAGCAGGTTGTCGATGTAGGCGCTGATCTGGACCACGCCGCGGCCGGTCACGATCGGCAGAAAATTGTTCAGCACCGCCCGCAGTGCTTCAGCAGTGCGCCGAAAATCAACCCGCAGACGCCCCGCCAGGCGCATCGCCTGGGGCAACTGCACGCCGACCTGCAGCGCCGAGCCGACCACCGAGCCCCACGCGATCAGAACCGCGAGCCGGTCCTGGGTATGATGGGGACCGTAGAAAAGCAGAAAGCCGATAATTGCCAGGTTCCATGCCACCGGGGCGGTGTATGACGCGAAGAACCGATGATGGCTGTTGAGCACGCCCAGGCACCAGGCGGACATCACCAGCAGACCCGCGCCGGGAAACAGGACGCGCACCAGCAGGGTTGTTAGTTCGCGCTTGGAGCCGTGGAAACCGGGTGCGATGGCGTCGATAAGATAGGGCGCGGCAGCCACCCCAATCAGCACAAGCACGGAAATGGTAAGGCTTAGAATCGCCCCCAGGGTCCAGGCCAGCACGTTGGCGTGCTCCTCCTCGCCCGCGCCCAAAAGCCGGCTATAGACCGGGATGAAGGAGGCGGAGAGCACCCCCTCACCGAACAGATTCTGCAGAATATTGGGGATTCGGAACGCGGCCTTGAACGCATCAGCGGCATCCGAATTGCCGAAGTAATGCGCGAAGACGCTTTCCCGGACCAGACCCGCGATGCGGCTGAGCAGCATCCCGAAGGCGACCAGGCTCGCCATCTTGAACCCCGATTGCGCCGCCGCAGACCGCCTGCCGACACCTGCCGCGCCGCCGGCCTCTCCCGCTCCACCCGCCACTTCCCGTCCCACCTGAATGTTTTGTCTCAAAGCACTAACCGTCCGCGGTCATCGAGTATAACTGGGCACGACGCCGCGGTGTAGCGTCAGGCTGAGGATCGGTGTGATTGTGGAATGTCTGCGGACGGTCACGGCGCGTGCACTAGCCGAACACGGCCGGACACCTCCGTTCATGGACGCTGGGAGCCGCGTAAGTAATTCGCCCCTTCTCTAAAACTGAACAGAATCTTGCAACTCCGCCTTACGAGCTCCTCAGCAATATACGGATCGTCAAAGTCTCTATCCCTATTGATGAAGCAAGCCTCGCTCGGAGCCGAAGTGTCGAGGTGCGCGAGGACAGAGGCCAGGACAATTGCGTCGGGGAGTTGCAGGCCGATGGAGGTAACCAGGGATATGGCCGACCGCAAGGTTTCCGTGTCGAGCGGTATCATCTCCAGAGATGCCAACACCGGTTTAACGAGGCGTAAAACTCCTGATCCTCACGCAGGATGCTTTCAGTCAATAATCCCTGTACCGCGCTGAGCAGGTCCGCCCGATCCTTGAACCGGAATGAGCGTATTAATTGGGCGCTCTGGTTTTTAAAGTCCTGAACGAAACGATCTCTTCCAGTGCGCTTCCCAGCCAGAGCGAAATAGGCCTCAGGGACGCAAAAAGCTGGAAGCGCAAGCGATATGGAGCCATTCTCGCAGAAGCGGACGATCTCTTCACAGCTTGGATGCTGCTCTTGTGAAAGTACGATTTCGAGTAAGAAGTTGGTCTCGACGTACGCCCTCATGGCGCCGTCGGCTCCAGGATGAGGCGGCCGCCTCGCAGCGCCTCCAGTATGCCGGATTCTCCCAACCGGTGTTGGCTTGGCCTCACCACTCCATCGGCAACGATCCCTTCCTGCACATCGTGTAGCCATGCGGCAACGATGAGTTCAAAGGCTCTCCCCATGACCGTCCGAGAGTCAATATTCGACCTGCGATAGTACGGCTCGAGAACCTCAGTCGCATCGATATCGTAATCGGGATTGGTGGCGATCGCCCCGTTGGGCGGGTTTTTCCAGAGGTAGAAATGATCTGGGGTTGCAATAAGGAAGTAGGGCACCTTGGGTAGAGAACCGTGGGCTGCCAGGTTGCGCCGGTAAAGAGAAGCCCATTCTTTGGACGTCCCGGTTCGGGCTTTTACCTCGACGATCAATACCGCCTGGCGGCTATTGTCAAAAACTGTAATGTCGGGATCCATGACATTTTTGCGACGCCCCCCTTGATCGAATCAACCTTGGCTAAGCTAAAAAAGCACCGCAATCATACCAAGCCATTCTCACCCTTGCCAACCAGGCATACTGCGGAGTTAAAGCGTGCTCCCTAACACCGGTTCGCGTACAGGAGTAAGATAAAGCTCCATGAGCTTTTCGCTTTACGTTCATATCCCGTACTGCGAGTCCAAATGCCCTTACTGCGATTTCAATTCGTACGCGGTCAAGGGCTGGCCGGAGGCGGAATACGTCCAGGCACTGGTTGCGGAGTTGCGCACGCGCGCCGCACAGGCGCCATGGGCGGGCAGCGCGCTTCGGACCGTGTTCTTTGGCGGCGGCACGCCGTCGCTGTTCCAACCCTCGTCCTTGGGACGCGTGCTTGAAGAGGCCGACCGCCTGTTCGGTATTCAGGCCGATGCCGAAATCACCGCCGAAGCCAATCCGGGCACGGTGGACCTGATCAAGCTGCGCGGCATGCACGAGGCGGGGCTTAATCGCGTCAGCTTTGGCGCTCAATCATTCAATCCGAAAACCTTGCAATTCCTCGGCCGGATTCATAGCGCCGATCAGACCGCGGCGGCGGTCGAGCAGGCCCGAGCGGGCGGCTTCAGGCAGCTCAATCTCGACCTGATCTTCGCCGTTCCCGGGCAGAGCGTGGACGATGTCGCCTATGACATCGCCACGGCTGCCGCCCTGGGCCCCGACCACATTTCGGCCTATAACCTGACCTTCGAGGAAGGGACCGCTTTTGGCGCGGCGCTCAAGGCCGGCCGGATGCGCCAGTTACCTGATGACCGCCAGGCGGACATGTATGCGATGGTGCGCAGCGAACTGCCGCGCCGCGGTTATGCGATGTACGAGATATCGAATTACGCGCGGCCCGGATGCGAAGCGCGCCATAACCTCACCTATTGGCGCGGCGAATCCTACCTTGCGATCGGCGCCGGCGCGCATAGCTACGCTGCCGACGGCCCGACCGGCCGCCGATGGTGGAACGAGCGGCTGCCTGCCAGCTATATCGCCAAAGCCCGGCGCGATGGCATTGCCGAGGCCGGAAACGAGACCCCGGACGCCGCTCTCAGCGCGTCGGAGTTCGCCTTCCTCAATCTGCGTCTGATCGACGGGCTCGAATTGAGCCGGTTTGCCGATCGCTTTGGAATCACGTTTGAAGAGCGCTTCGGATCCCGGCTGGAGCGATTGATTGAAGGCGAACTCCTGCTGCGCGAGGGTGGCCGGGTCAGGCTCAGCGAACGCGGCCTCGAGTTGGCGGATTCCGTGTTCGCTGAATTTCTCTGACCAGTACGCTGCCGTCCCAGTTCTTTCCGAATTGTCGTACTTGCGAGGTTTAGGCCTCTTCGCTATCTGAAGGGGAAAGCAGTGAGGGAAGAGGAGTGAGATGGCAGAAGCAGATTTTCCCCTCTCACGCCTCACTTCTCTCCCCTCACTCCTTCCGAGAAGGAACTCCCATGGACTTCAAACAGGTCGTCGGTAATCGCCGGACAATTCGCTATTTCAAAAGTTGGCAGCCCGTCGAAGCGGCGAAAATTCAGACCATCCTGGAGGCGGGCCGCCTCCAGTCCCAGCACGGTAACGCCAAATTGATTCGCAAAGCGGTGGTGATCGAACGTGGCAAATCCGCCGACGATGTCCGCGACGGGCTCATCGACGCGATGTACAGTCAACCGCACGTTCAGCAGGCGCCGGTGTTTATCGTCTGGGCGATCGACATGTCGGGATGGGACAGCCTGCGCGATGCGCTGACGGAATTGATCGAGGTCCGCGCGCTGAATTCAACTCACGGCTGGAGCAAAGAATTTATCGAGACGGCGGTAATTCCCAACGCGGACTTTAATGTGATGGCGGGGGATCACGTCTTCGCCGAGTGGCTGAGCGCCTTTGAATGTGGCCTGGCCGTTGGCTCGGCCCTTCTGGCCGCGGTCAACGAAGGCCTGGGCACCGCGCTGGTTACCGGCAGACGCGCGCAAATTCGCGAAATTCTCGACATGCCGAAATTCGTGACACCGACCCAGGTTCAATTGGTGGGCTATCCGGCGGAGTCACCCAACGCGGGCGGACAGCGTCCATCCCCTGACTTCGAGAATTTGTATTTCACTGGCAAGTGGGGAGTTCCATTGAAATCTGACCCCACGGTCACCGCTCAGCTCAAAGCTGCCGGCATGCTTCAGGAGCAGGCGCCGGTGCGATGGCGCGCCGATGAGATCCGCGCGTTGGCGCACCTTTTTGGATTGCCGGAATAGGTCCTGGATGATGCGGACCGATTGCCGGCCGTTCCACCCGCTCGGGTACACCCATGACGCAGCAGGCATTTACCGATTTCCTGGCGGTGCGGAAGTACATCGAAGATCTCGCGGCCAAGGGTCTTACGGACGCCGAACAGCAGCAACGCCTGGCGACGCTGGCGGAATTCTGCAACTTTGTGGGCCGGACTCCGGATCAGATGGTCGGCGAAATATTCGACGTTGAAACGCAGAAGTACAAGAAGCGCAATTTCTATTCAGATCGCGTCAAAGAGTTCTCCGCCCAGATTTCCGGAACCTGGAGCGAACGGACCGCTCGCGGCAATATAATCCGCAGCTTTTTTATCGCCAATGGCCGCCGGCTGCCCAACGAAAAACCGGACTGGCTCTGATCCGGGTGCCGTCGAAAAATGACTAGCCACAATTGGAATTCCAGCCCATCCGTCGAGCGATGGCGCCGCGGGCTGCTGCACCTCACCGGATGCTCACTGGGCGAGATAGCTGACCGACTCGGGATACTGCTGCAATTTTGCGCCGAGCAAGGAGTGTCTCCGAAAGACATGATCTATGAATGTCGCCACGGGCCCGACCGGATGGCACGACGAACGTTCTACCTGCGCGCCGCACGCGAGACCGAAGCGAGCCTCGTGGTTCAGAGTTTTCTAGTACATAACCGAGTTAATATATTCGGCGAACTCGTGTGTATGCCCGACTCGGCGGAGGCCGTCATCAGAGAGCAAGGCGACCAATGGAAACCTTCGCGATCCTAATAGCCTACCGTGAAGAGTCCGGTTCATTTCCCGCCCAAGCATCTTGCCATTACAAAAGCGGAAAAGGCGGTGGGCCGTCCGACTTGAGCAGCATGGCGCCGACCCATTCAAGCGTTCTGCGCTGGACGCCAAGGTGTTGGCACCAGGTCTCGGCATCACGAAGCGCGAGATCGAAGGGGCCGTTGTTTAAATAAATCGCGCTTCCTCCGACCGCATCGTAGAGCATTCTGATTACGTCGCGCGCCGACTGGGCGACATTGACGCGGCTCAGCCAGGAATCGGCGCGCTCCTTCTCAGTCGGCACTTCGTGACGCTCGAGACTGCCCCATTCCCGCTCCATCGCGGAGAAGACGTAGGACCGCGCAGCCCCCAGTATCATCTCGGCGTCCGCAATCACACTCTGGATCCGCGGCAGATTCTTGTATGGCCGTCCGCCCGGAGCCTCGATCTTGTTCTGCATGATTTAGCAAACTAGATCGATCATCGCCCGCGCGGCACCCAGGGGAACTCCCGAAAATTTTGGGATGAACGTCGTGGCGCGCCGCCATAGTGTCCCCTCTCGCTTGGCCGGCTTGAAGACGTTGTAGCTGTGTTCCTCGGGGATGAACAGATCAGTGGCACAGAAGTCACAGCTGCCGGTTCCGCGCATTCCGGTAGTATGCCAGTTGTCCACAATTTCGTAGGCCGATGCCGGTGCGATCATTCGCCGCGAAACCGGAATACCCGAAGCGCTCCTCAGCGGAGCGCCGTTCTCAAAAATGATGCAGGTCGACATCGCGAAATCCGCATGCGTGATGCCGGAGCCAAAGGTCCAGCGTCCATTGATCCTGTAACCGCCCTCGACCCGGTCCGCTCGGCCACTGGGGAAAAAGTTTCCCGCGGTGGCCATATCGAGACGCGGAAACAGTCTGCGCGCGACCCGGTCGTCCAGGTAGCCCGCGACGAACCCCGAGTCGCAGCCGATCATGACGCACCATCCCACCGACGCGTTGGCCTTCGAAAGCTCCTCGATAACCTCGACCTGCTCCATTATGCTGAGCTCGGGGCCGCCCCAGTCCTTGGGCATCGCCAGGCGGAACATGCGGGCCTCCCGCACACGAGCCGCCACTTCGGCCGGAAGCCGCCTCGCCTCATCGATCTCGGCGGACTTGTCCTTAAGATAGGCGCCCAGGCTCCGCGCGTTGGCGTAAATATCGGCCACGCTCATCGGCAATCCGGCCTGAGGGCCCGACATAGATGAACCCGCCATTGCCTATTCTCCTTCCGTTCCTTTGGCGATCTATACCGGCTGGCTCTCGATAATCGACGTGAGCCAGGTTGCCGGAATCATCCGTGTCAAAGACAAGCCAGCCTCTCCCGCGGCATCCTCTGAAAAAACTCCGACGTTCGCCAAGCGCCACAAGCTAATTATTTCGCAGGTGTTGCCGCCGGTGGCGTGGGAGGCAGGCCGAGTGACGCGTGGTCTGCCAGGTAGCGCCACTTTCCACCCGACTTGTGAATCAGTTCCGTCGTCCGTAAACGAGCCGGATTGCCGTCCTTGTCAGTCACGTCCACGACGCGAATGATCATGATCTATTTGGGTCCCAGCGAGATAGCGTCGAAGCTTATATCCTTGTACCCGACCTTCTTGTGCTTATCAGGACAGAATGCCGTAAAGAAGTTCTTTACCAGTCTTTCGATCTCTTCCTTGTTCGTCCGATCTCGCTCTCCCCCGGGTAGATTGCGACGGCGTTATTCTCGTAAAGTGCGATCATGTTCTGAGGCTTGCATTGCTTGACGGCATTGTTGACAAGTTCGTCATGTGCTTTCGCAATTGCCAGCGGGTCAGCCCAGGCTGGAGCTACGAAACTCAGGGCAATCGCACCCATAATCAGAAGATGTTTTGTCATCGGTAATTTGCCCCACGCAGGTGACATTACCGTTAATCCTTTTATTTAATCGCCACCGCATTAGGTGGCGACGCGTAGCCGCCGATCACGTGCAGCGGCACCGATACCAGCATGAATTCATAACGCTTGTCCTGCGCGCAGTCCGCCGCGAGTTCTTCCAGGTTGAATTGCTCGCCCAGTGACAACCCCAGCAGCGGCAGCGCCCGGATGTGGAGGGTTCCTTCGTCTTGAAAATCGAACGGAAAGGCCTCGACCGCGAAGGTGTCGGTGCCGATCGCGGCGACACGGTTGTCCCACAGCCACGCCGCCATTTCGCGGCTGGCATCCAAGCCGCAGGCTCGGACATTTTCCAGTGCCCCCATGGCCTGCTTTACTTCGGCGGAGGCGCCCAGGTAGGCCTGCATCCATCCGGTGCGAACCAGCACGACGCTGCCCGGCTTGAGCCGGGAGCCTTGCGCCTTCAGCGCGCCCTTGATCTCGTCAACCGTATACTTCTCGGGTTGCAGCGGATCGATTGAGCGGCCCGTTTGCGTGCAATGGCGATAGACGTCGATCAGCAAGCCGCGGCCAATGATCCGATCCTTCCAGTTCTCGACTCCAAGCTTGCGGTTTTGCTTGACGTCTTCCACGGTGGCGCCGTTGTAGAAGGCTTGGAGCCGCGTATGTCCGACGTGCTTCAGCCCGTCCCATTGGCTGCCCTCCTGGGTGTTGTAGTTGTCCAGCAGATCGTCGAAGCCCAGAATTCCCAGATTTTCATGACTCACCACCGAGTGTTTGGTGGTGGCGCGTCCACCCAGCGGCGGGCTGGCATAGTTGACCGGATTATCGAGCCTGAAGACCTTGCCCTCGCGCACGAGTCGCGCCGCCGCGACGATGCCCTGCGTGGTGAGAAAATTGAAACATCCCACCTGGTCGTCGTCGCCGAAGACGCCCCAATTAGAGCCTTCAGGGGCCCCCGGCTTAATCGGCAGCTGGGAGAATTTCGGTAGCTTTTTGAAATCGATCTGGTCCATTTTCATGCTCCTTTTCCGGTCTCATCTGCCGCGATGCTACGGATGACCGCAAGATTTACCCTCACCCTAACCCTCTCCCTGTGTATGAACCAGCCACATAGGTAACATCTGTTCGGTCACATGGGTAACACTTTTCGCCAGAATTCTTCGGGCGAGGAGGGAGCCCAGATGGGGTGGAGGACCGAAACGGTGAGCGAGCAGCGTTTGGAATTGGTAACCATGTGCAGCAAGGCCGACGCCAATATCAGCGAGCTTTGCCGGAGATATGGGGTCAGCCGGAGAGTCGCTTATAAGTGGATGAGGCGCTACCGGGAGCAAGGTATGGAGGGTCTGAAGGAACGCTCCCGAGGGCGGCATACTCAGCCAAAGCGCACGGCTGCAGCATTGGAAGGTGCGGTGGTAGCAGTGCGCAACGCCCATCGAGGAGTCTGGGGTGCGCGCAAGATTGCCAAGGTGTTGGACACCGAGGGCTGGCAAGGGATACCGGCACTGAGCACAATCACAGCGATTTTGCGTCGCCACGAGCGGTTGAGTCAGGAGGGTGCAGCGCCAGGCCCCTTTAAGCACTTCGAGCGCAGCACCGCCAACCAGTTGTGGCAGATGGATTTCAAGGGGCATTTCGCAGTGGGGCGAGGGCGCTGTCATCCGTTGACCATTTTGGATGACCATTCGCGCTTTTCGTTGGCGATGCGGGCGTGTGCCGACGAGCGCGAGGAGACGGTGCGCAGCGAGTTGGAGCAGGTCTTTCGCCGCTATGGTCTGCCCGATCGCATGCTGATGGACAATGGCTCGCCGTGGGGTTCGCACGAGCAGTTGGGCTATACCAGGTTTACGGTTTGGTTGTTGCGGCTGGAGGTGAAGGTTTCCAACTGCGCGGCTTATCATCCCCACGCGACCGTCGCAATTTCCTCAGGACGACCCATCTTTCCCCGCGGGATCAGGGATTCGAACTGCCGCTTCGTCTCCTCGTCGAAAACCTGCTCCAGAATCGGTGTGGCGACCTTGCCCGGGACCAGCACGTTCACCCGGATATTTCTGCCCTTCAGTTCGTTGAGCCACCTGCATGCGAATGGTCTAAGGCGACGGGCGGCGTATCTGTAGCAGCGAAAGCGATCGGTGACGGGGCATAAGTCTTCCATCCATTTGGCTCGCCAGGCGGTATCTGCGCCCCACCTTCCCATGGCTTCTGCCGAGACCCTTTCCTGCCCGCATGGTTGAGCTGGATTCCGATGGGCATGTCCGACCACCGCCGAACGCCAAGCACCACTCGAGCCATGGGAGCCTCGGTGTCATCGGAATAGAGTCCGGCGTCACCGTAAGTGGTGCGCCCCTCGGGGCTGACCGCCGCCCCCTCAATTGTTAACGCCGCGGCACCCGAACTTGCCAGTTGACCGAGATGCATCAGGTGCCAATCGTTCATTTGCCCGTCTTCGGCCGAGTACTGTTGCATTGGGGCGATCACGATGCGGTTGACTAGTTTCAGGTTACCGACCTGGATCGGAGTGAACAGTATTGGGTGACTCATAGAACTCCATCTGGCCCGATTCAGCGGGTTGCAGGCTCGCGGACCGAGTCCGCCTTTCGCTACGGGGGGTAGACCCAACAGTCGTGTCACCAGGTGCCATTTCGATCACAGCAACGCCAATCGCGTATTCATGTCGAGATCAAATCGGCCATACGGATTCACGTGCTCCCAAATCAGCGGGGTCACCGCCGCGTAGTCGCGGGGTGTCAGCTTCCCTTGCCAATGCGGCTGCGCCAGTAGTTTCTGAATCATCAACGCGTGGGAATGGCATGCACAGGTAGCCGGTCACAAGGAGCAACGTACCCGGTTACCACCTACGTGCTCAAGCCTTCTCCGGACGTGTGTCGGCCGAAAGGCTTGGGTTTATCAGACGAAGTTCCAGCCGAGTTGCGCTAGCGCTAGCTAAGCCAGTACCCAAAGCTCTCGAAATCCTGGCCGAACTTTAGCCTAAGCCGGGAAACGAGATTGCGTGAAACCCACTACCGTACTTTTTCGCACGGATGCTGCCTCTACCCTTGATAGTACCCAGGGGAGTCACGCCACTAAATGGCACCTGGTGATACGACTGTTGGGTCTACCCCTACGGGGAAGTTTTGTCAAATATAACCACCTGGGCTGCGGCTCACGCTGCAGCCCACTCCTTTGCCAGTTCTTCAGCGAAGCTGCTATACGTTCTCGGCTGGTGCCCCAGCAAGGCAGCAAAGCGCGCCGCCTGGTACTCCGTGTTGCTGAATCCACGCTCGACGAAACCCTCGTACATGACCCGAATATCGTAAGCCAGCCAACTCGGACTCCCTTTTTCCCGCAACTGCGCTTCAAAGCCGTCGAAATCTGCGTGTCCGGCGTAAGCGATTTGTTTGCCCAGCAGCCTCGACCACGTAGCTGCCGCATCCGGACCACGCAACATCTCTGACGAAACCAGGTCATACGTCTTTCCGTTGTGGCCTTCTTCGGTCAGCGATATCGCGGCCGCCTCCGCAAGATCGCGAATATCCACCACAGCCAGGCCCTGGTTCCCCGCGGGAATCGGATATACGCCGTGTCCGGTTAACTCAGGCCTGAGCCGGCGCTCATTCTGAGCGAAGTACGCCGGGCGCAGAATCGTATAAGGTATCCCGCCTGCACGTATCGCTTCCTCGACGGCGTACTTGTTTGCGAAATGCGGCACCTCGGGAAACTGATCCGCCTTGTAAACCGAGACGTACGTGACGTGTTTCAGACCGAACCTCTATGCCAGACCGTAAGCAGTAAGAGCTTGCGATAACTCGACGGGGACATTCTCTTCGCCAATCAGCAGGAACAGCTTGTCGACCCCCTTGATCGCTTCCGCTACTGAGACCGGATCACCTAGGTCGCCGAGAGCCATCTCTACCGCGTCAGGAAACGCACCCGGCTTGCGCTGCCCGCGGGTCAGAGCCCGTACGCCCGCTCCGCGCTGAAGAAGCACCTTGACTAACTCACTGCCTACCTTGCCCGTTGCACCTATAACAAGAACTTTCATTTGTTTTCTCCCTGCGGACCCTTGCTGCTCCTGAATTTGCGTCGAGTTCGATGCCGATATACTTGCGACCTCCACCGATTCAGATTGCCGAGGTGCCGCCGTCGACCGACAACTCCACTCCATTCTCGAAACTCGAATCGTCTGAAGCAAGAAACAGCGCGACCGTCACAATTTCCTCAGGACGACCCATCTTTCCCCGCGGGATCACGGATTCGAATTGCCGCTTCGTCTCCTCGTCGAAAACTTGCTCCAGAATCGGTGTGGCGATCTGCCCCGGGCTCAGCACGTTCACACGGATATTCCTGCCCTTCAGTTCGCGCTAGACCACGACGTGGTGCATGAGGATCGAGGAAAAATCTTAGAGCTTCACGATGAAGATCAAAGACTATTCCAAACGTAGAGATCGCGACTTCAACTTGTGGCCGCCGTTTTGGGACCTCGCTGAATGGAAATCGGGTCGGCCACGTCCGAATGAGCGCGCCGAAGAGTTCGGCCGCAGCGCGACCATAGACAGGTCCGTAGAACTCATCGATCGCTGCGGCGTGCTTATCTTCGTCAATCATCCGGAGTACAAGGGTGAAGGTCTGTCGGGTGTGATAATCGTGCCGAGCAAGGCCTTGGCTAGTAATCTCGCGCGGACAGTGAAGCAGTTCCTCGGCAAGACGATTGCGCAACTGGGAGAAGCAGAGGTTAACGACCTTCTGGAATTGACAGTCTGACTTAGAATGGATGGACTTCGATATATGCCGATCAGCGATAAGACACGAAAGATTTTGTGGGGCTCATCAGGAAACCGCTGCGCCAGATGCCGGATCGTGATGGTGATCGATCCGACATCCTGGGACACGGAATTGGTCGTCGGCGAGGAGTGTCACATCATCTCAGAGAAGCCGAATGGACCTCGCTACGATCCAAATTACCCGGCTGAGAAGATAGATAGTGTCGAAACCCTCTTGCCGACTGGATCAAAGATGTTGCGTTCGATGGCTGTCGTGTTCATCCCGTATATATGCACTGCGAGGGTCGGACTCGGGGTGCTGACCGTGTGAATATCACGCTCCCCGATGCAAAGGACCCGGCCCGGTCCAACGGCCACCTGTGACAACTCCTCGATCTCCGCAAAGCCCGCGCGGCTGCCGTCATCCTTGCGCCGCCACAGTGTATTGATTTCCTCACCCTCGATTCCGGCGATCAACGTCCAGGTGCCATGGTCATGCGCGGGCGCGCGGCTGCCGGCGCGCCATTTCACCAGCAGGATCGCCAGGCTGTGATCCGGTTCTTCGTGGACCAGGTTCCTGCCGAGTTCCAATCCCTCTGAGCATCGGCGATCGATCCACGAGCGCGACGACGCCAGACGCAGCGCCGGTTCACGGAGCCTGCCCATGATCTCATCGGCGCCGCCGCCATGCGCCGTAACCTCTTTCATCAGGGAAATGAAATCGGAGAGCGACGATTCGTTCTGATCCACAGGAAGCACCAATGTGATCAACGAACTGCGGCCCTGGAGCGTTTTAGAGCGCAGCAGCCGCGCCGTCATCGCTCAAGGCGTGATTTTCGTAGCTTGACCAGCTTCAGAAAATTGCGGACCGGGCGTGGGGTCTTCAGCGTGCGGCCGAAGATGCTCCAGGAAACTTCGCCCACGTAGATATCGCCTTCGGCGCTCACCGCCATTCCGTGGGGAGCGATCAACTGGCCCGGACCTTCACCCTGTCCATTGTCGCAGAGCCTGGCCTGCAGTCTTCCATCCAGAGTGTAGATGCTGATCCGGGGCCCCATGCCGGGCCGGTTATAGGCTTCCCAGAAGTCACCTATCCCTCGCGTCCACCAGACCGAGCTCAGTTCGCCGATGTAACACAACTGCTCGGGGCTGCGGGTGTCGATACACATCCCGCACGGCATCGCCATCCCGGTCCAGATGTGCTCGAGCCTGCCGTTGGCTGTGAACACCTGCACGCGGTTGTTGTGGCGGTCGGCGACGTAAACGTAGCCGTCGCGATCGGTGCAGATGTTGTGGGGAAGGTTGAACTGCCCCGGTTCATTGCCGGGCTGCCCCCAGGAGTACAGCAGCCGGCCGTCAGGCGAGTATTTGTGGACCTTGGGGTTCAGATAACCGTCGGAGACGAAGACGTCGCCGGTATTGGGATGGATGGCGACGTGAGTGCATTGGTTAAACGGCTCTCCACTCATCGCTTTGGCGGGTTTGCCGCTGTTCCCGATGGTCATCAGGACCTTTCCGTCCAGCGTGCACTTTCTCACCGTGTGGTCGTACACGTCGGTGAGCCAGATGGTGTCATCCGGGCCCATCGTGACGGCGTGGGCGCGGGGAAACATCTTGCCGTCGCCCCAGCTATGGAGGAACTTCCCCCGGCTATCCACCACGATGACGGGACGCTCGCCCCTGTTGAACAGGTACACGTTGCCCTTGGCGTCCACCCCAACGCCGGCGACGTCAACCAAGCCCCCGCCCGGCAACTCGCACCAGTCTTCAACCATTTCGTAGGCGAACTCGCCCCCGCCGGTCTGAATGGCCATAACGATAGCCTCCTGATTTCAGATTCGCATCGCCGCCATGATCCCCATCGCAGCTTATCGCGCAATTCCACTCCGAGTTCCAGCCCAGGAGTTTTGGGAATTCCCCCGGAACTGAATGGAAGAAGCTGTGGAAGCTCTGCGCCCGACCCATTTCTGACCGCGGCTCGTGCGCCAAATTGCCCCGCTGCTACTGCGCTTGCCCGATTATTCCGTCTTCCAGCCAGCGCAGCAGTAGGGCGCCGGCTTGCTCGGCGCCCTGCTGCTTGTCGAGATCGTCGAACACCTGGCAGATTTCGCCGAAGGTCGAGCCCGCGAGCAACCTGGTTACGGCGGCGGCTTCGTGCGGGTCCATCGGCGCATGCAGGACATGGAAGTCGGCCCGCCGCCAGACCCTTATCGATGTGGGGCACGGCTCCAGGCCCTCGGGTTCATCCTCCGCCCACAGCCGATGAACGGGCCAGGCGGCGTTCACAACCGCCAGCGTGCGCACCGCAGCCATTCGCAGTTGAGGCCATGCCTCCGGATCGATCCCGGCCAGCTTGTCCATCGTCAATGGCTCATCGTCGGGTGCATCGAACGCGTTGAATCGCGCCCACTCCAGCGCGGCCAGATCCGCGAGCCAAGGGGGGAGGTCCTCGCGGATGCCGATAAACTCCGCCATCGCGCGTCCCAGATGGCGCACCGACGGTTGCATTGACGGATGGGCCTTCAGGTACTGACGGACCAGGTGGTCGAAGGTTTCCTCGCCGACCAGTTTGGCTACACGGGGGAAGTCCTCCGCCAACACATCGCGCAGCCGCAGGAAGTACGCGTCGGCGTAGATTTCCAGCCGTCCCGTGGGGTTAAGTGTCCGGCTCGGCTCGATGGTGGCGGCCAGTTCGGGCTCGAACTCATACTCGCCCGGCTCGCCGGCAATCGATCGCCAGAACCAGGATTCGATTTGACGCAGTTTTGGATCAGCCATGGCAAACCCCGGTTTCCCCCATGGGAATCTTACCGCATTCGGAACTCCATACGCGATCTTCGGTTGGTTTGGATCTTGACTGCTGATGCTACCTTGGGCGGAGATTGATCTTGATTCGAAGGAAAAGAACCGGCACGGAGGCCGGCGCTACGGAAGAGGAAGTTGACGCTCACTGAACTGAAAGCCTGCTCACTGAAGTGAGCGCTGAGTTGGCAGCGTCGGGAAGTCTCCCTCCTACCAGCCTAGCTCTTGGGCCTGGGAACACTGGCTTTGGCCAGAAGCTCCGCGTTGTGCTCGCCCAGGCGTGGGGCTCGTGCGTAGATTCCGGAGGGCGTTTGCGTAAATTTGATCGGCGACCCGGCGAGCACGACCGGCGGATTGTCGCCCGGCATCGGCGTTTCTACCAGCATCTCCCGTATCCGGGGGTGAGAATCTTCGAAAATGTCCTGGCCGTTGTTCACCGGCCCGGTCGGCACCTTGCCGTCGAGCGCGGCTACGACCTCGCGCGTGGGGCGCCCGCTGGTCCAGTCCGAAACCAGGGTGCGGACAAAGGCGGCATTCTTAAGGCGCGCCCGGTTATTCCGCGTGCGTTCGTCGCCGCCCAGTTCGGGCTGGCCGATTATCCCGCACAGGAGCTGCCAATGATGGTCGGTCTGGGCGGCGATCGCAACGGCGCCGTCCTGCGTAGGGAAGATGCCATAGGGAACCAGGGTTTGATGGTTGTTGCCCGAAGGCCGCTGGACGCGTCCCCTCATCGAGTATTGGTAGGTGATTTCCTCGGACAGCGCGAGGATCGCGTCATACATCGCGACATCAACGAACTGACCCTGACCCGTTGCGCGCGCATTATGAATCGCCGATACAACTCCCAACGCGGCCAGTGAGCCGGGGTAGATATCGCCGATCGCGGCGCCGGTGCGGTAGGCGGGGCCGCCTACGGGACCGGTGAAACTGACCAGCCCGCCCATCGATTGCGACACCACGTCGAAGCAGGGCCGGTTGATGTAGGGGCTCTCGCCGGTTCGATGGTCGCCGAAGCCGCGGATCGCGGCGTAAACCAGCATGGGCTTTCGTTCCCGCAGTTTTTCGTAGCCCAGCCCCATGCGGTCCATCGCTCCCGCGCGCAGGTTCTCCACTAACGCGTCGGCGCCATCGACCAGGCGGAGCAGCGCCTCACGGTCGCCTTCGTTCTTGAGGTCCAGCACGACGCTGCGTTTGTTGCGGTTGACGCTGGCGAAGTAGCCGCCGTAGTCGCATCCGTTGGTATCCGGCGGAAGCGGACCCATCTGGCGGCTCGGGTCGCCGCCCGGCGGTTCCACCTTGATCACGTCGGCACCCAAGTCGGCCAGCAGCATGGTGCAAAACGGCCCCGCCAGGTACTGCGTCAGGTCGATAATTCGGATGTCGGCCAGCGGGCCGGTGCGTTGCTTCATCGGTCTCTCCAGTCGCAATAGCCTGGTATCCGCGGCGCAGGCGCCGGTTGCCGGATTTCTAATGCGCGGGTTGGAACTTGGGCAGGGTCACTTCATCGCTCAGCTTATCGAACACCACCTCCACCGGCATCCCGCACTTGACCTTGGACGGCTCGATGCCGATTACGTTGGAGGTGATCTTCACACCCTCTTTCAGTTCGATCACGGCCAGCGTATAGGGCACCTTGATCGCGGGATGGTAGGCGCGATGCATCACGGTGAAGCTGAAGACCTGGCCGCGCCCGCTGACCGTGACCCAACTGGCCTTGTCCGAATCGCACGCCAGGCAAAGCGGCGCGGCTGGAAAACGCAGCGTGCCGCAGGCATCGCATTTTTGGACCGCCAGTTGATGGTTGCGGGCGGCGTCGAAGAAGGGCTTCAACTCGCGCGTAACATTAGGAATCAGCTTGGCCTCTTCCGCCATTTACAAAACTCCGTTCCGTTGAATTTCGGAACTGTCCACGCCTGAATTTTTATCGCGCCCTGGTTACGGATTGGTTCCCAGCACCAGCGCGGAATGGGTTGACAGATTGCGCGTCTGGCACGAGGCCAGAACAATGTCGTGTTTGGGCGACTGGCGCTCCCCGCCCTCGCCGCGCGCCTGTATGATCGCCTCCGACACCGGCGTCATCCCCCACATATAGTATGAACTGAGCTCGCCGCCCCCGGTGTTCACCGGAATCGATCCGGCGTGCCCCAGCCGGGTCTGCGCTGCGAATGGACCGCCTTCACCTTTCTTGCACAGTCCATAGCCCTCAAGCGACAACAGGACCGTGATGGTGTAGCAGTCGTAGAGCTCCGCGACCTGGATGTCCTTCAATTCGACCCCCGCCATCTTAAACGCAGTCTCTTTCGCGATCGGAATGCCGGTATCAAGGTTGTCTAGCGTAGGTCCCGGATGATGGCCCTGGCCCACGCCGAGGATGTAAATGGGAGGCTTTTTGAGGTCACGCGCCCGGTCGGCCGAAGTGACGATCACGCACACGCCGCCGTTGGAAACCAGGCAGCAGTCGTACAGATGCAGCGGTTCCGTGATCCATCGGGAGGCATGATATCCCTCCAGCGTCAAAGGCTCTTTGTAGAACTGCGCCATCGGATTGCGATTGGCCCATTGGCGCTGCGAAATCGCGATCGCGCCCAGTTGGTCCTGCGTGGTGCCGTACAGATGCATGTGGCGCTGGGCCAGCAGCGCGTAAATCCAGTTGGCCCCGAACGCACCGTAGGCGCTGTCCAAGCCCCGCGGAATGCCATAAGCGTCGCCCGCGCCGCCGCCCTTTCCTCCCGGTACGGGCGGCTTCAGGGGAGCGTCGGCGAATACACAGGCAACCACGTTGGCGGTTCCTGTGGCGATTGCCTGTGCGGCATAGGCCACCGCGGTGCCGGCGCTGGAACCGCCGGCGTTGATATCGGCCAGCAGGCGCGTGGTCAGGCGCATCGAATCCTGCAGGGCGAATGAAGCCGGGCCGCCGTCGCGAAACGAGACGCCGGTCGTGACCAGCAGCCCGTCCAGGTCGGAGCGCTTGAGTCCAGCGTCCGCCAGAGCCAGCGAAATCGCCTCCGCGGCGAATCCCAGAGCGCTGGAATGTTCGTAGTTCTTGCCCATCCGGGTTATTCCCAGTCCGGCGATAGCGGTCTTTCCCTTAAGGCTCATGATATTCCTCCGCTCCATGGTAGGGTTCGTGCTCCGGTCGGCCACAAGCACCGACGCCGAACCAACAGCTTCCGCAATAGGATCATCCCAACCGCTTGTCAAATAGCGGGCCTCGCCATCGGCGGTCAGGGTGGAGAGGCCGGGAGAAAATCGTGCAAAATCAGATTCACAGGTTGGAAGCCTGTGCCACTGGGAAAAATTTGAATTTCCTAAAAGTCCCGCAGCCTCTCGTTGATCCGCACAGCGACCGAAACCGATCCTAAACTGAGCCGCGAGCGTCACCGAGCGGTCTTTATCGAGTTCGGCCCAACTGACCGCTCCCTTACGGTCGCGGCTTTGATTTCTCTTTCAGAGAATTCTCAGACTTGGATGCCGGACTTCTAGTGCGAGGCGGTGTGCGACTGGGCGGCGCGCTGGCGGGCGCGCGCCAACTGTAGCGCTTTCTCTGCGTTCTCGTAGCCGGGCTCATAGAAGCTGACGCCCTGGAACTTCTCTTCGGCGGCCAATGCATTTTTAGACAGCACTTCGCCGTCCATCAGCGCCTCGGCCGGTTCGGCCGTTGGAGCAAGCACCGTCATCACGCCGTCCTTGACCTCGGCCAATCCGCCCGACACTACAAATAGGCGATAGCTTCCATCCGCTAGCTTGACGGTGATTACGCACGGCACCAGCGATGTGAGGTAGTTGATGTGCTGCGGCAATACGCCGAACTCGCCGATTGGATTGTTCGCCGTCACTTCCTGCACCACGTCGTCGAACACCACCCCGGTGGGTGTGATCAATTTGAACGGTAGCGCCGCTTCAGCCATTGGATACCGCTTTCCCGCGCGCGATCAGCGCGCCTCGCCGCGCGCCAGCCGCTCGGCCTTTGCCCGGGCGTCGTCGATAGTACCGACCAGGTAGAAGGCCTGCTCGGGCAGGTCGTCGCACTTGCCGTCGAGGATCTCCTTGAATCCGCGCACCGTTTCCTTGCGCGTGACGTATGCGCCGGGCGTGTTGGTGAAGACCTCGGCCACGTGCATCGCCTGGGACAGGAAGCGCTCGATACGCCGCGCCCGCGCCACCACCAGCTTGTCATCGGCCGACAGCTCGTCCATCCCGAGGATGGCGATGATGTCCTGCAAATCCTTGTAGCGCTGAAGGATAGCCTGAACCCGGCGCGCGACGTCGTAATGCTCCTCGCCCACCACCTGGGGATCCAGGACGCGCGAGGTGGAGCCCAGCGGGTCCACCGCAGGGAAGATGCCCTTCTCGAACACCTTGCGGTCTAACACGGTGGTCGCGTCCAGATGGGTGAAGGTGGTGGCGGGGGCCGGGTCGGTGAGGTCGTCGGCGGGAACGTAGATGGCCTGGACCGAGGTGATCGCGCCCTTCTTGGTGGTGGTGATGCGTTCTTCCAGAGCGCCGAGGTCGGTGCCCAGAGTCGGCTGATAACCGACCGCGCTGGGCATCCGGCCCAGCAGCGCCGAGACCTCGGAGTTGGCCTGCACGAAACGGAAAATGTTGTCGATGAAGAGCAGAACGTCCTTGCCTTCCTCGTCGCGGAAGTACTCGGCCACGGTGACGCCGGACAGTCCCACCCGGGCGCGCGCTCCGGGTGGCTCGTTCATCTGGCCATAGACCAGCGCGGTCTTGGCCAAAACGCCCGATTCCTTCAATTCGAGATAAAGGTCGTTTCCCTCGCGCGAGCGCTCGCCCACGCCGGCGAAAACCGACACGCCGCCGTGCTGCTTGGCGACGTTGTTGATCAGCTCCATGATGGTGACGGTCTTGCCCACGCCCGCGCCGCCAAACAGTCCGATCTTGCCGCCGCGGGAGTAGGGACAGATGAGGTCGATCACCTTGATGCCGGTTTCGAAGATTTCGACTTCGACGGCCTGCTCGTCGAAGGCCGGCGCCGTGCGATGGATCGGCATCCGGTTACCCGGAATCGGACCGGATTCGTCCACCGCGTCGCCGGTCACGTTCATCAGGCGCCCCAGCGTGCCGGGACCGACGGGAATCGCAATCGGCGCCCCGGTATCCGTCGCCTCCATGCCCCGCACCAGGCCCTCAGTGGAATCCATCGCGATGCAGCGCACGGTGTTTTCACCCAGATGCTGCGCGACCTCCAGCACCAGGTTGCCGGCTTTGTCGCCCAGCGCCGGGTTGGTGACCAGCAGCGCGTTTAGAATCGACGGCAAGGCGCTATTGCCGAAATGGATGTCGACCACGTTGCCGAGGACTTGAATTATGTGTCCGTTTGATCCGTTGCTCATAGAATTCTGCTTGGTCGGGAATTTTCTCCGGCTTAGCCGGCTAATGCTTCGGCGCCGCCGACGATGTCCATCAGCTCGCGGGTGATGCCAGCCTGGCGCGCGCGGTTCATCTCCAGGGTGAGCCGATCGATCATGTCCGCGGCGTTGTTGCTGGCGCTGTCCATTGCGGTCATCCGGGCGGCGTGTTCGCTCGCCTCGGCCTCCAGCAGCGCGTGGAACACCGCCGATTCGACATAGCTCTGTATAATCACCGGCAACAGTTCGGCGCGGCTGGGTTCGATCAGGTATTCGGTCGGTCCGGCCACGCCCTCCACGGGCTGCGTCCCTGCCGCCTCGACCGGCAGGATGCGCTCATAAGTGGGACGCTGCGAGAGCGCGGAGCGGAACTGGCTGTAGATTACCGCGGTCTGCTGGAATTGCCCCGCTCGGAATTCACTCAGCATCATCTCCGCGATCGAGCTTGCCAGCTCCATCGTCGCCAGGCGGGGGGTGTTGTTGATCTGTTGCCCGACCAGCGGAGTACCCTCGCGTTTGAAGTGTTCGACCGCTTTACGCCCCACCGCGAAAAACGTCGGCTCCAGACCCTCCCGGCGCATTTCGTCGGCCTGCTCTTCCGCATGGCGCAGCAAATTTGCGTTGTAGCCGCCGCACAGACCGCGGTCCGAAGTGATCACCGTAATCAGGACGGAAGGCTTCGCGCCCGGCGGCGGCTCCATCTGTTGACCCGCCAGCACCGAACCGGCCAGCTTTGACAGGCTTTCCGCATAAGGCCGATCGTTGAGCAGGGCCTCCTGCGCGCGGCGCAGCTTGGCCGCGGAGACCAGCTTCATGGCGCGGGTGACTTGCTGGGTCGATTGGACCGAAGCAATCCGCCGGCGGATCGCCTTGAGCGTTGCCATTGTTCAGCTAAATCCCGCCTCAGGCCGCCGCTGCCTTCTCGCTAGCGTGCTCGGCCGCAAATACTTCGGCAAACTGATCCATCGCCTTGACCAGGCGCGCCCGCAACTCGTCGGTAAGTTCGCGTTTGGTCTTGATCTCGTCGAGGATGTCGGCGTGCTTGGAGGCGAAGTAGGAAAACAGCTCGCGTTCGAAGAGCTTGATCTGCTCGACCTCCAGCTTGTCGAGATACCCCTGGTTGCCGACGAAAACGATCAGCACCTCCTGCTCCATCGAAAGCGGAGAGTATTGCAGTTGCTTGAGCATCTCGGTCAGCCGCTCTCCGCGATGCAGCAGGCGCTGGCTGGCCGGGTCCAGATCCGATCCGAACTGCGCGAACGCGGCCATTTCGCGATACTGCGCCAAGTCCAGCTTGAGCGTGCCGCCGACCTGCTTCATCGCCTTGGGCGCGGCCGAAAAGCCCACCCGTGAGACCGAAAGGCCGACGTTAACGGCGGGACGGATACCGGAGTTGAAGAGGTCGGTATCCAGCACGATCTGGCCGTCGGTAATCGAGATCACGTTGGTCGGAATATAGGCCGAAACGTCGCCGGCCTGGGTTTCGATGATCGGCAGCGCGGTCAGCGATCCGCCGCCATACTCGGCGCTCATCTTGGCGGCCCGTTCCAGCAATCGCGAATGGAGGTAAAAGACGTCGCCGGGATAAGCTTCGCGGCCCGGCGGGCGGCGCAGCAGCAGCGCCAATTGCCGATAGGCCTGGGCGTGCTTGGACAAGTCGTCGTAAATCACCAGCGCGTGCTTGCCCGTGTCGCGATAGTATTCACCAATCGCACATCCACTGTAGGGCGCGATGAATTGCAGCGGGGCGGCTTCCGAGGCGGTCGCGGCGACCACCGTGGTGTAATCCATCGAGCCGTAGCGATTGAGCCGCTCGACCACCTGAGCGACGGTGGAGCGCTTCTGGCCGATCGCCACATAGATGCAATGCATGTTCTGGCCGCGCTGGTTAATAATCGTGTCCAGCGCGATGGCAGTCTTGCCGACCTGACGGTCACCGATGATTAGTTCGCGCTGGCCGCGGCCGATCTGAATCATCGAGTCGATGCTCTTGATGCCGGTCTGGACCGGCTCCTTAACCGGTTGACGGACGATGATTCCGGGCGCCTTGAGCTCGATGCGCCGGGTATGGCTGGAGCGGATGGGCCCCTTGTCGTCGATCGGCTGTCCCAGCGCGTTTACCACGCGGCCCAGGAGTTCCTCGCCCACCGGGACTTCGGCAATGCGGCCGGTGCGCTTGACTTCGTCGCCTTCCCGCACCGACTCGGGCTCGCCGAACAGAACCGCGCCGACATTGTCCTCTTCCAGGTTGAGGACCATCCCGTAAGTTTCCTTGGGGAACTCAAGCAATTCGCCGGAGGCGGCATTCTGCAAGCCGTAGATGCGCGCGATGCCGTCACCGCAGGACAACACGCGACCGGTTTCGCGCACGTCGACGTGCGTTTCGAAGCCTTTGATTTCCTGCTTGAGGATCTCACTGATTTCCGCTGGTCTGATTTCCGCCATAAGCAATTATCCTAAACCGGCGCGCGGCCCGGATCCTGTTAGTGGCTCAACTGGCGCTCCAACAGGCTAAGCCGCGTCGCCAGGCTCGCATCGTATGTTCGGCCCTCAAGTTCGGCCACCACGCCGCCGATCAGGCCCGGGTCGACGTTGATCGTTGCAATTATTTTCTTGCCCGACAGCCGCTCCAAACCCTCCACGACCTCCGCCAGTTCAGCATCGCTGGGTTGCGCCGGAAAGGTCAATGTAGCCCGCGCTCGCCCCAAGCGCCGGTCGAGCAGATCCTGATACGCCTGCGCAATCGCCATCATATCGGCGATACGGCCGTGGCGCGCCACTACCACCGCAAAAGAGCGCAATGGGAAGCTCAGCTCCAGGCGCGAAGCAATCAGGGTCATGGCCTCCAGCCGCAGCTCGTCGGGCAATTCGGGCGAGGTCAGACGCACCATCAGATCCGGGCTCGATACCATTTGCGCCAACCGCTCCAATTCCGCGCCCCAGCCCTCGAGTTGACCCTGATCGGCAGCCAGCTCCAGCAAAGCCTGGGCGTAACGCCGAGCCACCTTGGAACTGGTCACGGACGGGCCTCCTGCCGCACAGTATCGAGAAACTCGCGCACCAGCCGGGTCTGATCCGCAGGTTCGAAATTCTTAACGATCAGCTCACGCGCCAGGCGCGTCGCGACCGCCGCCAGATGGGCCTGGATGGTGCGTCGGCCACTGTCGGCGATCGAACGGGCGGTGCTCTCGGCGTCGCGCCGTATCCGCTGCGCCCCCATTTGGCCAAGCTCCCGCATCCGCGCCACTTCGCGCGCGGTTTCCTCGCGCATCTCCTTTAAGATGCGCGCCTTCTCCGCCTCCAGCCCCGCGACCTCCGCCTCCGCGGCCTCCTCGGTCTGGATGGCGCTGCGCAAACCGGTTTCGGAAAGATTGATGTTATCGCGAATCTCCTTGGCCCGTTCGCGGAAGAACCTGATCGTCAGCGGCCCAGCATAATGCACCAGGAGGTACACGAAGAGGGCGAAATTGAAGATGTAAGCCAGCAGTGCGACCCAGGAGCCGCTCTCGACGGCGCCCTCGGCACAAAACGCCAGCGTCGGGCTGAGCCCGACGCCTAGAGTCACTGCCAGTATGGTTTTAAGCTTCATCAGTTCGGTGAATGGACGCGCGGGCCTCCACCCTTAAGCGAGCGTCCCAACACCCGCTCGGCCAGTTCTGCGGCGAGATTTTCACCCAAATTGCCGAGTTGCTGCTCGGCTGCCCTCAGCTCGCGTTCGATTTCAGCCCGTACCTGCTCGATGGAATCCTTGGCCGCCATTCGCGCCTCCTCTATAAGATGTGCAACATCCTCCTCCGCGCGCCGGCGCTCGCTTTCGCGCTCGGCCAAGCCCTCACGGCGGACCGCGATTATTTCACGCTCATGGCGCTCGTGCGCCTCCCGCCCCTCACGGATAAGCTGTTCGGTGCGATCTTTAAGCCCCTTGAGCCTGCGCTCGCGGTCCGCCAACAGCTTCAGAAAGGGGTCGAACAAAAGCCGTTTGAATATAAAACAGAAAATCAGGAACGAGACAATGAGGGCAAAAAACGTCCCCCAGTCGGGTGGAATCTTAAGCATTTGGACGCGTCTCCGTGTTGGGACGGATCAAAAAAGTACCGGCGAAAGGTCGGCGCAGATCGCAGCGATCAGGGCCTTTTCAGCGCCTTTCAGGGCCTTTCAGGCTTTATTGCCGCCGACCGCGACTTGCGCGACGACGCGCTCCTCCTTCGCGACCATCGGCGTTACCTTGCGATCGTCTTTGACTTCGGCATTCTTGACCTCGGCATTCATGGTGCAATGCCCTTCGAACAGAGCGCCGTCGTGCACCACCAGGACCGGGCTGGTCAGGTTGCCGAAAACTTTCGCGGTCGGACGGATTTCGACCCGCTTGCCGGCGATGATGTCGCCACTGATCTTGCCCGCGATCACCACCGACGCGGCCTTGACCTGGGCGGTTATCACGGCGCTCTCCCCGACCACGACGGCGTCGCTGGAGCTGATTTCACCGTCCACCTGCCCGTCGATTCTGACCGGCCCCTCGAAAAACAACTTGCCGCTGATCTTGCTGCCTTTATCCAGGTAGGCGCGAGCTTCAGCTGACGCGGGGGCAGGCTGATGCGAAAAGGGGCGGGCTGCCGGGCGTTCCTCTGGGGATACGGATTGCGGAGCTGTAGGGGACGCCGTCGGAGCTGCTGCTGGCGTGGTCGGCTTAGGAGCCTCCCTGAACTTCGGATTGTTTTCGGAGTCTTTACTAAAAAGCGCCATTTTTTGTCTGCTCCTTGATTAGGCTGCCGCGCCCGCCACCTCTCAGCCGTGCTAAAGCGCCTATTATCCCATAGCCCCAAACCAGTCAATTTTGGGCTGCTGCAACCCTTGCTGGATACAGCATAGTGTCGGCAGTGTGGCGTGACGGTCAAGAGATCCGATGGCGTAAATCAGCACATCTATCCAGAATATTAATAAGGAACGAATCCGGAGTTGTGGACGGTTCGATACGCTGCAATACACAAGGAGGATCCCGATCATGGCGTCCAAAATCCCCGATAAGTACATGGATCTACTGACCGACAAGGTGGCCTTCGCCAATCTGGCCACAGTGATGCCCGATGGCTCGCCCCAGGTGACTCCCCTGTGGTTCGAGTTCAAGGACGGTATCATGCGTATCAACACCGCGGTGGGACGAAGAAAGGCCCGCAACCTCGACACCAACCCGAAGGTGGCGCTGGCCATCCTCGACCCGACCAACCCCTATCGCTACCTGCAAATCCGCGGGCACGTGGTTCGCAGCACCAAGGATGGCGCGGATGCGAATATCGACTCCCTGGCCAAGCGCTACCTGGGCCAGGACAAGTATCCGTTCCGCGCTCCCGGCGAGGTCCGGGTCATTTACGAGATTGCAATCGATTCCTGTCAGGGCAACGGCTGAACGGCCCGAAAAGCTGTCCGCTGACGTAAACGCGCTAGAGTCGCCCATATTTGGCCCGGTGCCAAATCGAGGTGTCCCAATCAGCGTCGATCAGACGTGGCCGGGCCCATGCCAGCGGTGAACTGGGACACGTCCGTCATCATCGACGAGGGGCGCGCGCTTTGCCCGCCGTCGGCCGGCAGCACCACACCGGTTAGCCACGAGGATTCGCCGCTGGCCAGGAACAAGGCTACCGCGGCGATATCCTCCGGCTGTCCCGCTCGCGCAAGGGGCTGAAGGCCCGCCAGAATCTCGTCAGCCTGGGCCTTGCCTTTGGGCAGTCCCGCATAAATGGGGGGAGTGCTGGTCCATCCGGGACAGATACAATTAACCCAGATCCGATCCTTACCCAGCGCTACGGCGGCCGACTGCGTCAGATTGATGATGGCGGCCTTGGCGGCGCAGTAGGCGTGGATCGACGGCTGACCGTGGCCGAACAGGCCGCCCCCGGATGAAGTGTTGATTATCGACCCGCCGCCGGCGATGCGCAGTTGCGGGATGGCGTGCTTGATTCCCAGAAAAACGCCGCGTGCGCAGACGGCGAAAACATCATCCCACTGTTCCACCGCAAGGGTTTCGATATCGCTGAAATCCGACTTGAAGGCGTTGTTGAACATGATGTCGAGCCGGCCGAATTCTCCGACCGCCCGCGCCACCAACGCCTTAACGTCCGCTTCAACCGCAACGTTGGTGTGCTGAAACACCGCTTTGCCGCCGGCCTGTCTGCATTCGTGCACCACCGCCTCACCGCCGGCTTCGTTGATGTCCGCGACCACCACGGCCGCTCCCTCGCGCACAAAGAGCAGCGCGCTCGCCCGGCCCATCCCGGACGCCGACCCGGTGATAATTGCCACCTTCTTATCCAGCCGCCCCATGTTTGAGCCTCCGGTTTCGCGCTATAAGTCGCGCCACTTCCCAGCCGGAACGCGAGACTATTGCCGCGCCCGACGGCAGTCGAGAGTATTAGCAGAATCGACCCGATTTCAACTCTGATCACAACCGAGTAGAAAAACGTCAATACCAAACGCGGAGTGCATAAGATGGAAATAAACGGGAAGACCGCCCTGATCACGGGCGGCGCATCAGGGATCGGCAAAACGACCGCGCGGATGCTGTCCGCCCGGGGCGCCTGCCTGATGCTCGTCGATGTCAACCAGCAGTTGGGCGACGAAACCGTGAAGTTGATCGAAGGCGAAGGCGGTCGTGCGGCCTTCGTCCGCGCCGACGTGCGTGATGAAGTCCAGATGAAGGGAGCGTTCGATCAAGCAGTCTCGCGCTTCGGCCGCCTGGACATCGTTTTCAATAACGCCGGGATCTTCCAGCCCGGCTTTACGCGGATTGCCGTCGAACAGTGGAAACGAGTGCTGGATGTTGATCTGTTCGGCGTCGCGTTGGGATGCTATCTGGCGTTCCCGTTGATGCGCCAGCATGGGGGCGTTATCGTCAGTACCGCTTCGATGGCCGGGCTTTATCCGATACCGGGAGATCCTATTTATCCCGCGGCCAAGGCGGGCGTGGTCCATCTCACGCATTCGTTAGGGATCTACTGGTCCAAGTGGAAGATCAGAGTCAATTGCGTCTGTCCCGGGGTGGTCGATACTCCGCTGTCGCGAGCGACGGCCAGCAAGGAAAAGGCTACGGGCCGGGGAGCGCCGCAGCCGCGCAACATGATGGCGCCTGAGGCAATCGCGCAGGCGGTGATCAGATTCGTCGAAGATGACAGCCTGATGGGGCAGGTGGTGGAAGTACGGCCCACCGGCGTGAACGTCATCGAACCACGTCGCGCCCCGCGGCAACGCTCATGACTGGTCCCTGCAGTTCGTCAGGCAGCCTGGGATTGAGCATAATGTTCTGGGGAGGGCGTACATTGAGCGTCTGTGCGCTCAAACCGTGCTCGAGGCGGGCTTACTCCCCGAGCGTCTGACGGATCGCCTCCGCGATCGGCGCGAATGGATCATCGGGGGCGTTGAACATTCGGTTGTGGCAAATTGCGCCTGCCAGGTGCAGGTCGGTGTTCGCCCATCCAATCGATCCGCCGGCTCCCGGATGGCAAATGGTGCGGAGGTTGCCGCCCACTACGGCGGGGGCGGTGGGGCCACCAAGCCAGTATCCCGCCGTGCCCACCCGGACCGGGAAGCCGAGTACCGCGTCGGGCTCGTCGTCGGTGTGCGGACGGGGGTTGCTGAAGGAGCGCACGCGCTGCTGCGAGAGCAGGCGGACGCCGTCCAACTCGCCGCCATTGGCGAGCATCGCAAACATGCGCGCCACGCTGCGCGCGTTCATGATTCCTCCCGCGCCTGGAAAGCACGACCGTCGCACGTCCGGGCGACCGAAGACCTCTTGCACGCAGCCGACCTGAGGCGGAATTCCCTTGAAGAAGGGCGCGTCGGGCGGAAGCTGCATCTCGGGGGCATTGATCAGTGTTGCCACTCTCGGCTCGACTTCGTCGGGAATGCCGAGCCAGATGTCCTTGATTCCAAGGGGCGCGCAGATCTCCTCTCGCACGAAAGCGCCGAACGGCCGGTTTTTCGGATCGGTGCGGCGCACGATCTCCGCGATGATCCAGCCGAAGGTGTAACAATGATAGGCATTGGTCGTACCGGGCTCGAACGTCGGTTTCATCCTCGCGAGTTGATCCACCATCCAGTCGTAATCCGCCATCAACTCCGGCGTTACGCCCACGGGCATCTGCGGGACGCCGGCCCGATGGCTCAGCGCGTCGGTAACCGTGGCCTTGTCCTTGCCGTGCGCGGCGAACTCCGGCCAGTAGTGGGCGATCGGCTTGCTGTACTCGATAAGTCCGCGTTCGGCCTGGATATGCAACGCGGTTGCTGTTACCGATTTGGACACCGAGAAAACCGGGAAAAGCGTCTCGGCGTCGACTTTGCGGCCGGTCCTCGGGTCGGCGATTCCGCCCCATACGTCCACCATCGGTTCGCCGTCCTGATATATCGCTACATGCAGACCCACTTCGCCATGCTTGCGAATCGAGGTATCGACCGCCTGCGCGAAGATTTCGTTGAGATTCGCTTTGGTTCTGGCCACCGCTGACATAGGCGTGTTCTCCTTGGCAGCAATTTGAGACGGGCGGAAAAACGAACTGTTCGAGGACCGTAGCATGGCCGACAGCAGGTTTGCCAACCGCCACGAGAGGATGGCCTTTCCATCTTCGTCTGCGCACTCCGTTCGAGCTTGTACTGCGGCAGACGTCAAGCAATCCGTCGAACCGTTGACGCCGACCACGATATTTGTAACCCGGGAGAACAAGTTCAAATCCCGGAAGCGAGTTGCGGAGGTTCGCCCAGACTTCGTTCCTATTGACGACTATGTCTCGCAGCAGTACGTGGTGTATCCAATGAACCAGGAGATTCCCGGAACGCTGCTGCTTGATCCGAAGGTGATCGAGGATCCGTATCCGTTCTACCGCCAACTCCACCGGCATGCTCCGGTGTGGCAGGTACCCGGTACCGAGGTGTTCGCCGTGAGCTCGTTAGCCCTGCTGGCGGAGGCTGCCGGCCGAGTCGAAGATTTCTCCTCGAACATGCCTTGTTTGCTCTATCGCGACGAGAACGGGCTCCCATGTCGTCTGCCGTTTGGTGACTCGGCTATTCCGGCGCTGGCCACTGCCGATCCGCCCATCCACACACTGCACAGGAGCACGGTCTTTCCTAATTTCGTTGCCAAGCGCATGGCACTCCTCGAGCCGGAGATCGTAGATCTTGCCACCAGGTGCGTGGAGCGAGCACTGGACAAGCGGAGCGTCGATTTCATGGCCGAGGTCGCCAACGTCGTTCCGATTACGGTCATCAGTCGCCTCATCGGCTTTCGGAACAGTGACCTGGACCGTCTTCTACGCACCGCCTTCGATTCAACGGAATTGGTGGGGGCAACGCTGTCCCGCGATCGGCTGATTGAGCTCGTCACGCGCAGCAACGACATTGGGGCCTGGATTGCCGATCTACTTGCGCTTGCGGCCAACGAGCCGGGTGAGGACATCCTTAGCTCCATCGGACACGGCGTGGAAATCGGGGCGCTCAGTGCCCCTGCGGGCATCGTCATCCTGCAGACCTTGCTGGCCGCTGGAGGTGAGTCCACCACGAGTCTGATCGGCAACGCCGTGCGCCTCATGGCGGACCACCAGGATCTTCAACAGCATCTGTGCCGACAACGCGAACTCATTCCGAACTTCGTGGAAGAGGCGCTCCGCCTGGAGTCCCCATTCCGCCACCACCTGCGATGGGTCCCCAGGGACACAACGCTTGGTGATGTCGATATTCCGGCCGGCGCCATGCTCATGATGTTGTGGGGCGCCGCCAACCGGGATCCCGCCGCGTTCGAACGCCCCGATGAGATCGTACTCGATCGGCCTCGCCGCCACGTGGCGTTCGGGCGTGACATCCACTTCTGCGTCGGTGCTCCGCTGGCCCGCCTCGAGGCGCGGGTCGTCCTCACGGTGCTGCTCGATCGCACCAGCAGCATCACGCTGGACCCCGGTCAACCACCGCGGTGGGTCGACAGCCTCATGGTCCGGCGTCACGAGCACCTCCCGGTGCGACTCGTTCCACGGTGACAGGAGAGATCGGGGTCGGACCCGATTACATTGCGTGCGTTCTCCCGGCTCGCAGACCAGCCGCCTCTGTCGCCAAGGCAGGAGGCGCCGTTAAAGGATAATTTCACTCCTGCGCAACTCGTTGAGTTGCTCCGTTGTGTAGCCCAGCATCCGGCGCAAAACCTCGTCGGTGTCCTGGCCCAGGCAGGGCGAGGCGCGACGCAGCTTGCAGGGCGTTGCCGACATCGTCCATGGCACGCCAGAGTAGGTGCGCGGGCCTACCTCGGGATGGTCGAGGTCGACCAAAAAGCCGCGTTCGCGCATGTGCCGGTCGTCGATCACGTCTTTGTTGGTAAAAGTCGGGATCGCGGCAACGCCGGCGCGCTGCAGTAGTTCGGTGATTTCCCAGCGGTCGCGCTCTGACGTCCACGCGCTGATTATTCGATCCAGTTCATCCTCGTTTTGCTTGCGCGCCGCGGCGGTGCTAAAGCGCGGAGCATCGGCCATCGACGACTGGCCCATCGCGTGGCAAAGGGCGCGCCATTCCTCCTCGCTGCCAACCGCAATCGTCACCCATTGCTCCGCGTCGCCCGACGTTTTGTAGCAGTTGTGCGGCGCCATGGAGCGGTCGTGGTTGCCGTCGGGGGGCAGGTCGCGCCCGTTCATCGCGTATTCGAGCAGCGCCTCGGGCATCAACATTTCAAGCGCTTCCAGGTTGGACAGGTCGATGTACTGTCCCTGGCCAGTGCGATCGCGATGGATCAGGGCGGCGTTGACCAGCCAGGCGCCGAGATTTCCAACCACCGGGTCGCCGTAGCCGACCCCGAGGCTGCGCGGTTGGTCGCCCCGATAGGTGGTAAGCGCGTGCAGCCCGCAATGGGCCGTTACGATGGGACCGTAGCTGACGTGATTTCGGAACGGTCCGGTCTGCCCATAGCCAGACATTGAAATCATGATCAGGTCGGGCCTGGCGGCGCGCAGGCTCTGGTATCCGACGCCCAGCCGATCGATTACCCCCGGAGCGAAGTTCTCGGCGGCGATATCGCAATGGCGCGCCAACTGCCGCACAATCGCGACCGCTTCGGGCTTCTCCAGGTTGAGCTGCACGCTCAGCTTGTTGTGATTCTTCTCATTGTAGCTGCCGGCGCGGTTGAGACCCGCCTTGCCATCGGCGTACACGAAGAGGCGGCTAACGCAGGGATGCCTGGCGGTCTCGATCCTGATCACCTCGGCGCCAAGGCGAGCCAGTTGGTAGGTGCAAAACGGTCCCGCCCACACCCAGCAGAAATCGAGCACGCGCAGGCCGTGAAGGGGGCCGAAGGTTTGCGGCGCCGGCGCGGATGGCGCTTGGTCGCCGTCGGGCGCAGAGCGCGCGGAAAGCTCGCGCAAAATTTCCCCCGCGTGCTCGCCCAGGCGCGGCGCCGGACGGCGTATCGACCATCCCATGGCGGTGGACTTGAAGGGCACGCCAGGCGCGAGAATCGGCGGCGAACTCGCGTCGCGCGCGGGAAGCGGGAAGAAAAATTCGCGCGCTTTCAGATGTTCATCGGCATAGACGTCGCTGGGTTTGCTGATCGGAGCCGCCGGGATGCGCCGGGCCTGCATCTGGACAACAACATCCTTCATCTTGCGCGACTGGGTCCACTGTTCGATCAAGACCCTAAGCGCGTCGAGATGTTTGCCCCGCTCCCCGCGGTCCTTGAAGATCTCCTCGCTGGCCCACCCGGGAGTGCCCATCAGCTCCACCAGGCGGTGCCATTGCGCCTCTTCAGCGCACACGATCTGCATCAGCCCGTCGGCGCATTGATGCGCCCCGCCTGGCCCGATGACGGAAAAGCCCAGCCGCGAGGTCTGCAAATTCCGGTAGGTGTACCAGACGAGGCTCTGGTCGAGCATCGAGGCGAAGCATTCCTGCTCGCAAACTTCAATCGACTGTCCCGCGCCGGACTTGGTGCGATGCCAAAACGCGGCCAGCGCCGTCATCGCGGCGTGAATGCCGGCCTGGAACTCGGCTTGCGCGCCGAAGTACTTAAGCGGGGGCAGCTCGGGACTTTCGGACGACAGCGGGTTGAGGATGGCCGCGCCGCTGGCGTGGATGGTATTGAGTTCGTAGGCCTTGTAATGGCTGCGCGGGCCGAAATCGCCGTAGCGCGAGATGCCGGCGACGATCAGCCGCGGATAGCGCGCCGAAAGCGCCGCGCCCTCCATCGTGCAGGCCGCGCGCTCCGGCACAGAAATGTTGTGAATCAGGATATCCGCGCCGGCCAGCAGGTCGTCGAGAGTTTGACGCTGATGCTGATCGATAAGGTCGAGCGCGACGCCCCGCTTGTCGGCGTTGAGATAGAGAAACAATCCACTGTTCTCGGGATCGGGAACGTCGCCGAAAAAGGGACCGCGACGGCGCGTGACGTCCCCCTGCGGCGGCTCGACCTTGATCACGCTGGCCCCCAGCAGCGCCATCAGCTTGGCCCCGAACGCGGCCGACACACCCTGACCGCATTCGACCACGCAAACCCCGGCCAGCGGCAGGTTCGCGGGAGCCGAACTACCTTCCTTTACGTCCGCAAGCGTCGGCTGTGCCATATGAGATCATCCCCGGTAGAGTCTCGCTTGGATGATCTACAGCGCATCAGCGGTTGTCAAAGCGCAACGGAGGATTTGGACGTCAGGCGCTCGACCTTGATTTGCGCGGCCCGTCTGCGGACCTGCGCCAGGTCATGATTAAGCTGCATCCGTAGCCATATATCGGCCGAGCCGCCGAGGGCCTTTTCCAGGCGCAAGGCCATTTCGGGGGTGATGCCGCTCTTGCCGCTCATAACGTTGTAGAGTTGCTGACGCGTGACTCCAAGCCCAGCGGCAGCCTTGGCTACCGATAGCCCAAGCTCCTCGATGTTTTCGCGTATAAGCTCCCCCGGATGGGGTGGATTCTTCATAGGCATGCTCCGTCCTCCTGTCTTCAGTGATAGTCGACGAGATCGACATCGCAGGCTTTGTCGCCGTCAAAGCGGAAGATGACCCGCCAGTTGGCGCGTGGGTGACCGCCCAGTACCCCTTGAGGTCACCTTTTAGCGGGTGAAGGTGAAAGACATGGATACCCATGTCCTTTGTGCTTTTCGTGGCATCAAGAGCGCCCAGGATAAGGCGGAGCCGTCTGACGTCCTGAGCCGGAAGCTTGCTCGCGTCGTCCTCTCTATAGAGGCGTTCAAGGCCGCGGTGTCGAAAGCTGACTATCACCAACCTATGTTAAATGTCAATTGACATTTGTCAAGTTCTACAGGTGATGGTTCTTCAGAGCTATGGGTGTAAGGATTGCCACCCGCCGAGTTCAGCACGTCGCCCCGGCCAACCCCAGCGCAGCAGGTCTGTACAACGTAGTCACTTCTGGCCGCTGGCGGCTCCGAAGTAGTCGCCGCCTTTGGCGCGGACGTCGTCGGTTCCCCACTGCACCTCGAGGTCCACTTTCCGCATTTGGGGAACATGCTTGGAACAATGAATGAATGCGTCGGAAACCGACACAATCACCCAGCGTTCGACCTTGCCGGAGTTGCCATTCAGGAGGTCCGCGAGCACTTCCTCCCGGGCCGGATGGCCGCTGAGGAATTGCAGGAACTCCTCGTTCTCGACGGTGCGGACGTTTCCGTTCACATGAAGACCGATCCGGTCGCCGGCGAAATCTATGAACATCAGCCCGACGTGCGGATTCTCCGAAACGTTGCCCAGGCTCGACATTACGCCGTTTCCACGATACTCGGGGTACGCGATCGTGCGCTCATCAAGCACCTTGATGAAGTTGGCGGGCCCGGCGCGAAACGAGGTGTGCGCGTGCCCTTTGCGGTCGGCCGTTCCCACGAAGATCATTTCCTGACGGGCAATGAACGCGCGCATCGCGGAATTGAGATGGTCGAGCATCTGATGCTTATAGAAGGCGAGCGCCTGAAGCGCCGTGCCGTACTTGCTCTGCAGCTCGTGTTCGCCATCGGAGCCCGGCAACGTTAAGGGAGCCTGCGAGTCCCCCTCACTGCCGCCGGCCCAATCGACGATCTCGCGGACCATCGACTCGCACGAACCGCACGCGGTGCCGGCGCGCGTCGCCTCCATCCCCGCCTGCGCGTTGCGCCCCCCCGCTTTGACGCAATTGATCAGGGCGCCCATGACGCCGTTGCAGTTGCAGATCTGCGCGTCCATCGGAATCTGCTCGAACGTCACCTCCTTGGAAGGCGCGCCGATATCGAACAGCAGATTGAGCCGCTCCGGCGGCAGCGGCGTGTTGCTGTCGAAGGCGTGAAGCAGATAGGCCGCCTTGCTGATGTCGCCGAGCAGGATGGCGCCGAGCAGATGGCCGTCGCGGACCAGGACCTTCTTATAGGTGCCTTTGCGCGGCTCGCTGAATTGCACGACCTCGTCGCGCTCCTCGCCGGGCTCGATGGTTCCCATCGAGGCCAGCTCGACGCCGGCCACCTTGAGCCTGGTGGCGATTCTCGAGCCGTGATAGGCGGCCTTGGGGTCGCGTCCCGTGATGTGATCGGCGAGAACTTTGGCCTGCTCCCATAAGGGGGCGACCAGGCCGTAGGTGCGCCCGCCATGCTGCACGCATTCGCCCACCGCGTAGATGTCGTTGTCGTCAACCGAGCGCATCTGGTCGTCGACCACGATGGCGCGCTCCACCGTAAGGCCGCAGGGGCGGGCGATCTCATGGTTGGGCCTGATGCCGGTGGCGAAAACGACCATCTCGCAGTCCATGGTCTGGTCGTCTCCGTAGGCAAGACCGGTCACGCGCGTCTGGCCAATTATCGCGCGCGTTTCGGCTCCCAGATGAACCTGGATACCCATCTTCTCGACCAGCGATTTGAGAATCGCGCCGGCCTGCGGGTCGATCTGCTGATTCATCAGGTGCGTGCCGTGATGGATTATATGGACTTCGACCTCGAACTTCGCCAGCGCGCGGGCGCATTCCAGACCAAGCAGACCGCCGCCCACCACGGCGGCGCGGCGCTTGCCGGCGGCGTACGCGGCAATCCGCCGGCAGTCATCGAGCGTGCGAAACCCGAAGATGCCGGGCTTGACGCTGCCGTCGGGGAAGGTCAGGCCGTCCAGCGGCGGGATGAACGGACGACTGCCGGTTGCGATGATCAGTTTATCGTACGGCTCCTGGCTTCCGTCCGAGCCGGTTACGCAGTGCGCATAGCGGAAGATGCGTTCAGCGCGAACCCCGGAGCGAAGCCGGATCGCGTGTTCGTCGTACCATTTGAGCGGATTTAGCAGGATCGCGGCCGCGTCGGTCGCGCCTTCCAGCACGGCGGAGAGCATGATGCGGTTGTAGTTGCCGAAGGGTTCGTCGCCGAACATGGCGATGTCGAACATATCGCCGCCGCCGCGAGCCAGAATCTCTTCGACGGTTCGAGCTCCGGCCATGCCGTTTCCGATCACGACCAGTTTGAGCTTTTCGGCCACGATTAAATCTCCACGAATCCCATGTCGATCAGCACCGAGCCGGCCTGGCCCTCGGGCGCGGCGATCACTACCTCGAGCTCGCTTTTCGCCAGCAGGTCGTCCACCAGCGCATGAGGCATTTGCGCCCCGGCCTTGGCGCCGACCGGGAAATAACGCGTCGGCTTGCCGTCGCGTTTGAGAATCAGACAGATCAACTCGGAACTGGGATTGCCGACGCGACAATACACCAGATGGGCCCGTTTGCCGGCAGGTACGATGTAGTCCGCTTTGGGCTCCAGGGCGACAGGTTTGGTAAATCCGCACCCCTGATAGGTGAAAACTCCCTGGATAAATTTGTGCGTTTCCAGCATTAACCTTCCTCGCTCGACGCGGCAAGTTATCCAGACTTTCGCTCTACAATGTAGTCAAAGCAATAGGAAAGAAAAGAGAAAATAGAGATGAGAACGAGAGTCTCAGTCAGGAAAATAGAAGTGAGAAACGCTCGATCCGGGCTCAGGAAACAGCAATGTTCAGGCGGGTTCGGAGCCGCCTCTGACGATATTGAACACGGTGGCGCCGTTGCGTGATGTGACCGTATGAACGCATCCCTCCGGCCGGAAGTTGAGGTTGCCCGCTGTCACTTCGCCATATTCGTCCGCGGTCGAGCCTTCGATCACGAAAATCAACTCGTCGCCGGTATGCCGATGACGCGCGAGCACGGCGCCCGGTTCAAAGCGCGAGAGCACGGCAAAGCGGCCGGTGGCCTTGTCGCTCCAGATGCGCTTGGCGCGGATGCCAGGCATCCCTTCGCTCCACGGGATATCGCTGAGCTGGAAGACCTGCGTTTTTGGCGCATCGCCGATTTGGTCGGCCGCTTCCAGGCCGCCGGTGAAAAACCCCAGCACGGTGGCGCCGTTGCGGCTGTCACCCGAGTGAACGCATCCCGCCGGCCGATAGCCGACATTGCCGGTATAGATGGTGCTCGACTCGTCGGAGATGCAGCCCTCGATCATGTAGAGCAGCTCGTCGCCGACGTGCCGATGCATCGGCAGTTGCGCGTTGTGCCAAAACCGCGTCAGCACCGCCTTGCGCTGCGTTGCCGGATCCGACCACAGATCCTTGGTCCATAAACCAAAGCGGCCCAGACGCCATTGCAGGTCGGCAACCGCGATTGTCCTGGAGGGCGGGCTCGACTCAGCCATCGTTTTTCTCCTGCTTCAAGCCTGCCGATTAGCCTATCAGACTCCCTTGGAATGAGGGGAGAGGCGCATGAGACTCCACGCAAGCGACTCAAGAAGGAAACCGCCCGCTTACGCGCGCGGCTCTGTATAACCAGAATGAGGGCAGTTCCCGGTTAGCGTCGGCCTCCGTGCCGGCTCTTTTCGCGGTCGAAAATCAGTAAACCCCCGCGGCCTTGATAATCGTCGGGCCCTCGTGCTTGGGGATCCGGGGGGCGGGCTTGCGCTTCATCGCCCGCTCGATCATCGGCTCCACGATGGCGGCTTTTTCCTTCGCCCGCTTCGCGTCGCGTTCCTTGAACTCCGGCAGCACTTCGCGCCCGAGCAGCTCCATCGCCTCGCAGATGTCCTCGTGACGGTAGTTGCAGAGCTGGCCCATCAGTCCGACCTGGTCCGCGCCCGCCTCTTCGAACTTGCGCAGCTTGTCGCGCACAAATTCGACCGTGCCGACGCACTGATTGCCAGGTTTGCCGTAGAGATGAGGAAAGGCTTTTTGCAGATCGATTGGGTTGTGCTGGAATTTCTCCCAGATACTGGTCTTGCCGGGCTCGTGCTCGCCGTCGCCGAAGTAATGGGAGGACGCATGAAGGAAGTAGCTCTCGGCGCCGCGCAGCATCTGCTTGAGCCGGTCCTCCGTGCGCGCGGTCATGAACGGGGCGACAAAGAAGATGTTGGGATTAACCGCCAATCCGATCGGCTCGCATTCGTTGGCCAGGCTGTTGTAGTAGCTGTCGACCAGCGGTTTGATTTCTTCGGGCGGAACGAACGTGATGGTCAGCGAGCCCATACCCAGTTGCGCGGCCATATTGACCGTTTCGGGCTTGGACGCCGCCAGCCACAGCGGCGGATGGGGCTTTTGCAACGGCTTGGGGATCACGTTGCGCGACGGCATCCTGAAATGCTTTCCATCGTAGCCCTGAAACGGCGTCTCGGCCATCATGCGGCAAACCGCTTCCAGTCCCTCGCGCCATTTCTCGCGCTTCTCCGGCCGCTGCTGGCAAAAACCGCCCAGTTCCGCCTCTGACGACGACTCACCGCTGCCGAAATCCAGCCGTCCGTCGCTGACCAGGTCGAGCGCGCCCAGGCGCTCGGCGACACGCGCGGGATGGTTGTAGCCGGGCGAGGTCAGCACCACGCCGTGCCCCAGCCTGACGTTTTTGGTGCGTTGGCTGCAAGCACTCAGGAAGATCTCGGGCGCCGAGCAATGCGAATATTCTTCGAGGAAGTGATGCTCGACGGCCCAGATGTAATCAAAGCCGAGCTTGTCGGCCAGTTCCGCCTGCTCGATTGCTTCCTTGTAAACGCGATGCTCGGATTCCGCATCCCATGGACGCGGGAGTTGCAGCTCGAAAAAGAACCCCAATTTCATCTTGTCCTCCGGCTCTGGCCGACAGGGCCCAGGCCTGCTTTGAACTAGCGCTCAGTCCATTGTAGGCAAGCGCCCCGCTTCAAGCACGTGTAGTATCGCGCCGCCCTGATCAAAGCGCCAGCCGGTAATCGCGCGCCGCCGTACCGCTGAACAGCGCCTGCTTTTCGGCCTCCGAATACCCTGCCGCCAAGCGTTTGAACGCGTTCCACAAAATCGCGTAGCTGCATGATTCCTTGTCGGCGGGAAAGTTGCTCTCGAACATGCAGCGGTTGGGGCCGAACGCCTCGATGCAGGTATCGACGTAGGGAGCCAACGCCTGCGCCAACTCCTGCGAGGACGGCGCACTCGCCCGGCCGCGAAAGCTCAGGCCGGAGAAAAACGGGTTGGCGAGTCCGCCGAGCTTGACCTGGACATTGGGGCATTTGGCCAGCTCAATCATCGCCGGCTTCCACGCAGCAAACATCTCCAGACGCCGGTTGGCATACGGTCCAACGCCCAGCGGACCGCCGCAATGGTTGACGATTATCGTGGTGTACGGAAACGCGCGGGCCAGGTCGGCGAGGTCGGGGATTTGGGTCTGGAACTGCATCGCGTCGCAGACCAGGTCATGCGCCGCAAGCCGCGAAAAGCCGGCGCGAAACTGCTTTTCGAGCAGCAGGTGGCGCGGCGGCGCGGCTGGCATCCAGTTGACCGCCTCGTCGAACTGCGCGTTGGTGCGGATGCCGCGGAAATGTCCCCTGCCGGCCGCGATGTGCGCCTGCAACACTTCATCTACCGCCTCGCCTAGCATCAGGTCGGCATGGCCAATGATCCCCTGGCAGATGCGGGGTTGGTTCGGTTTGCCCGAGTACTGCTCGGCGATCGCGGCAACAAATTCGGTCTCGCCCACCGGGCGCAGACGCTCGGGGCCGTCTTGCCGATACCAGGCGCCGGTTTCCAAAAAGACCGTGGTGCGCACGTTGTGGCCGGCGCCCAAGTCCCGCAGCAGCTCCGGCACCATGTAACCAAGCCATTGCCACAGGTGATGATGGGGATCGACGATAGGCAAGCCGGGCTCCAGGATTTCCTCCTTCACCCCGTCCAGCCATTGCTCATCAACATATTGATCCCACCGGATCGCGACAGCGGTTGAAGGTTCCTGGCTCATCGCATCAGCTCCTTGTCGGGCGCGTATCTACCACCGCATACTCCACCTGCAACGTAGGTACCAGATTTTTGCTGCGTTCAACGGCTGGCGATTTTGCTCAAGTCGCCGCTATTCTTGAATCAGCGACAATTCTGAAAAAGAGCCGGCACGAAGGCCGGCGCTACGGAAACCTGGCGTTGCCATGAAAACCATCATCGAACCGTTTCGCATCAAAAGCGTCGAGCCCTTTCGCCAGACCACGCGCGAGGAGCGTGACGAACTGATAAAAAGAGCCGGGTACAACCTGTTTTTGCTGGAAGCAAAGGACGTGCTGATCGATCTGCTCACCGATTCGGGCGCCTCCGCGATGTCCACGGAGCAGTGGGCGGCGATGATGCGCGGCGACGAATCCTACGCCGGCAGCGCGAGCTTCTTTCGCATGAAGGGGGTGGTGCAGGACCTGATGGGCTTTCGTCACGTCATTCCGGCCCACCAGGGGCGCGCGGCGGAGCGGATTTTATTCAGCGTCATCTGCCGGTCCGGACAGGTGGTGCCCAACAACACCCATTTCGACACCACCCGCGCCAACATCGAATTTGCCGGCGCGCGCGCCGTCGATCTGCCGGTTCGCGAAGCGGCGGACACGCAGGCACGCGGGGACTTCAAGGGCGACATGGATGTCGCCGGCCTAGAAGCACTGATTGCGGCCGAGGGCGCGGGTCGTATCCCGCTGATCATGGTGACGGTGACCAACAATTCGGGCGGCGGGCAGCCGGTCTCGATGCGCAATCTGGAAGCGGTGCGGGCGGTCGCGACCCGCAATCGCATCCCGTTTTATCTCGACGCCTGCCGCTTCGCCGAAAACGCCTGGCTGATCCGCGAGCGCGAGCCCGGCTATCACGTTTGGTCGCCGCGCGACATCGCGCGCAAGATGTTCTCGCTGGCCGACGGCTGCACGTTCTCAGCCAAGAAGGACGCGTTCGCCAATATCGGCGGGATGCTGTGCACCAACGATGACCGGCTCGCCGCGCAGGAGACCAACCTGCTGATCCTGACCGAAGGCTTTCCCACCTACGGCGGTCTGGCCGGGCGCGACCTGGAAGCGATCGCCGTCGGGCTCGAGGAAATTCTAGACCCCGACTACCTGCGCTACCGCATCGCGTCGACCGCCTACCTGGGGCGGCACATCGCCGATCGGGGGGTCCCGATTGTCGAGCCGCCGGGCGGCCACGCGATCTACATCGACGCGGCGCGCATGCTGCCGCACATCCCGCGCGCCCAGTTCCCAGGCCAGGCGCTCGCGGTCGAGTTGTACCGCCACGCCGGAATTCGTTCGGTGGAGATCGGATCGGTGATGTTCGGTGAAGCGGCGCGCCACGAACTACTGCGCCTCGCCATTCCCCGCCGCGTCTATACGCAAAGCCACATCGATTACGTGGTCGAGGCGATTTTGGAGGTCCACGGCTATTGCCAGCGCATCCGCGGCATGCGAATCGTGGAGGAGCCGCCATTCCTGCGCCATTTCAGCGCCCGCTTTGAGGAGATAGAAACGAGAAAAGAGAAATGAGAAAAAGAGAGGGAGAACGGAAAAGAGCAGAGAGAGGAAAGCAGATCTTCCTCCTCCTCTCTCTCGTTTCTCTTTTCTCATTTCTCTTTTCTCGACCGGAGGTTAATCGGCGATGGCAGAACAAGAGGAAACCCTCGTTACCCCGGATATGACCGCCACCCAAGGCGTGTGGGGCAAGGAGCACGTGTCGCCACCGATCTCTTTATCCGACATCCGCAAGTGGGCGATCGCGGTTTATTGGCCCCAGACACCCCCGCGCTTGTTTTGGGATGAGGAATACGCCCGCACCACGCGCTGGGGCGGCATCATCGCCCCGCAAGACTTCAACCCCTTTGCATGGCCGATCAAAACGGAGACTCCGCCCTCGTTCGCGATGCCGCGCCGCGAAGGCGGCAAGGGCCAGCGGGGAATGAACGGCGGCCAGATCGGTACCTACTTCCTGCCGATGCGCCCGGGCGATGTGATTCGCGGGCGCCATCGCCTGCGCGACTGGCATGAAAGGCAGACCCGCTTTGGACTGACCCTGTTTGCTTTCCTGGAAACGGAATGGCTCAACCAGGATAATCAGTTGGTAAAACGCCACGTGCAGACTTTCATCCGATACTGAACCGAAGAAGAAATGAGAAAAGAGAGGGGGAAAGAAAGAGCGGCTGTCCGTCTCTTGGTCTCATTATAATCAACTGGGAGGAAACGAATGACTTACAAGGGCGGATGCCATTGCGGACGGATCGCGTTCGAAGTTGAGGGCGATCTTCAAGAGGTAATGGATTGCAACTGTTCGATCTGCGCCCAGCGCGGCTACCTGCACTGGTTCGTGGCGCCGAACAAACTGCGCTTGTCCACGCCGGACTCCGCGCTGGCCGCTTATACGTTCAAGAGCCACAAGTACAAGCATCATTTCTGCCCCAATTGCGGAAGCGCGCCGTTCGTCACGGCAGCCGAGGGGGCGTCGATCAACGTGCGCTGCCTGGAGGGAGTCGAAATCGCAGGGCTGAAGGTCAAGCAGTTCGACGGCCGCAGCCTGTGAAAATCAAAGCAGCTTGAATGTTTTTAACCTCTCCGCCTGTTGGGAGAGCGACTGTGTTGTTTGTCAAGCCGGGGGGCGAGTTGCCCACAAGGTCCACAGCCTCTGGGATGGTGGTAAGAATCCCGGCTGTGGACTTGTGGACAACTCGCCTCTGCTTCATGCGGGGGTTTGGCATGGGGACC
>DASZGF010000090.1:0-43663 GCA_035939115.1 Binataceae bacterium (SeqCode) | reverse complement strand
AGCGGTCAACCAAGCGGCCGAAGAACTCCGCCGTGGTGCTGCGGCCCGCCATCGCGGCGTCGATGCTGACCGTGGAAAACTTCACGTAGCAATTGGGTAAGCGGGCCAGCTTGAATAGCGGTTCGACAGCTTCGTAGGGTGGACCGCCGCTCAGTTTGGGCATCCCCATATGCTCCAGAGCGAACGTGACTGAGGGGAAACGTTCCAGCAGCGGCGCCATAAGGGGTACCTGATGGAATTGGGTCAGAACGCATAACGGGATTCGCAGCGCCGCGACCCGCTCGATTGCCGGCATAATTCGCGCGTCGTTCAGCATCAGTTCGGGCTTTGTCAAGGTCACTATTCGCGCGCCGTGCAGACCGCGCTCCCCGGCCCAGTATGCGATCCGTTCAGGCGCGTCGCTCTGCTGGAAGTCCACCGCGAATACACCGGCGAAGCGATCGGGATACAGGGCGACGCAGTCCGCCAGATAACTATTGTCCCCGCCGTAAGCACCGTAACCCTGGACCAGGACGGCGCGGTCGATGCCGGCCCCATCCATAAAGTGCAGGAGGTCCTCGGCGGTGCAATCCCTGACCCAACTCCTGAGGCCGGAATGCTGCGCCAGGTGTCTTGGATATTTCTCCTGATCCTGCGCCACAACGTGGACATGAGTTTCAACCAGCATCGCGGGTACTCCTACAGCCGGAAATTGTATGGGCCTTGGCCAACCTAACCGCTCCCTTACGGTCGCGGCTCCGATTTTTCTCCGTCATCCCGCCAGCCGCTCGGCGAGATCGAGCAGCATCCGGTCGGAGCCGCGCGGGCCAATCAGCGCGAGGCCGATTGGGCAGCCCGCTATCGTTGCGGCCGGGATGACAAGCTGGGGCACACCGCACAGCGAAGCGATACAGGTCAATGCGAGCAGCGCGCCGCGACGCTCGGGGGCGTCGGCTTGCGCCCGCGGCGGTGCGACAAATGGCGTGGCCGGCATGCATGCTACGGTCCCGGGCGTGAGCACCCCGTCCAGGCGCGCGCGGGCATCTTCGCGCACCCTGAGCGCCGCGTCGTAATCCTGGCGTGTAACGCGCGCCGCGGCCTCGTAGCGCTGCGCTATCGCTGGGCCGAATTTCGGCCGAATCTTTTCAATCCATTGGCCGTGGTTAGACCACGCCTCGTAACCGGTGATGGTGCCGTAGGCATCGCGCCAGCGATCCAGCCCCTGCGGACCCAGAACGACATGATTCGCCGCGCCAACCATCGCACCCACGCGCCGCAATGCCGGGTCCAGCGCGTCGCGCACCTCGGGCTGTGAGATCACCAGGGGATCGTCGATGATTACCAGGCGGCGGGGCGGCTGCGGAGGTGGCGCATCGCGCAGCAATACCTCGCCGACCCGGCGCAGCGTGAGCGCGTCGCGCGCGAACCATCCGACTGTATCGGCGCTTTGCACATGCGGCACCATTCCGAGGGTCGATATGACTCCGTGCGTGGAGCGAATTCCAAACAATCCGCAAAAGCTGGCCGGGACCCGCACCGAACCGCCAGTGTCGCTCCCCAGCGCAAAGTCGCACAGACCGCCAGCGACGGCGGCGGCCGACCCGCTAGAGGATCCACCCGTGGCGCGATCTGGAGCGCGCGGATTTATCGGCATCCCATAGTGCGCGTTGTCGCCCGAAAGGCTGTAGGCGAGTTCGTCCAGCACCGTTTTGCCGATCAGGTTGGCGCCAGCCCCGAGGAGCAACTCAATTGCGGGTGCGGTCGCATCGGCGGGGCCGTGGGTCCGCAGCCAGTCGGGATTGCCGGCACAGCAGCAAAAGCCGGCGACATCAAAATTATCCTTGGCGGCGAAGGTCAGTCCATCAAGCGGCCCACTACCGGCTCCGCTCATCGAAACGTTGCAATGCGTACAAAACGCGCCAAGCGGGTCATTCATAGATGCTCTTCATTGGCATCTATCCGTCCGCACCACAATCATGCAAGCGCCAATCGAGCGAGCGCAGCACCCTCACACCCTCAACGTCGTTTAATGCCCTCTCCCTGACCAGGGAGAGTTAGGGTGAGGGTTGACTGCTATGCTGCAAGCGAGCGGTCACGCATATTCATGGCTGGATACCGTTTACTGCGGTTTGCCCGGAACGCCGGGGGCGCGCAATTCGATCGTGTTGCCGTCAGGGTCGTGGACCCACAGCAGAGCGCCGAAGCCGTCCATCTTCATCTCCCGGAATTCCAGTCCGCGCTCCTTTAGCGCCGCTTTGACGGCTTCGTAGTCCTCCACCTCGATCGCGATATGTGGCCCGGTGGGATCGATATCGCCGCCCCGCATCGGATTGTCGCCCGAGATGATGTGGATGGCGCTTTCACCGACGCCGTACCAGGCGCCGCCGATACCCATCTGCGGGCGTGCAATCTGCTTGAGCCCGATGACGTTTTCATAGAAGTCGCAGGCCCGCTCGACATCAGTCACGCGGAACGCCGCATGGTTGAGAGCCTTTGGCTTGGTCATGACGCAACCTCGCGATGGTGTGTAGGGTGTCGGGGCGCGCAAAGCCGCGTCCGCGCCGGTCGACCCCATTTCAGCCATATAGCCGCGGCGCACTGGCGTGAGCGGCTATCGCAAGGCCGCCTCTTTCCGGGCGATGTAGTTTTCCTTATGGCTGGGTTGCGAATTTCGGATAGCGGAGATAGACGCTTCCATTCCATCGACGGTACACAAAGGCGCCAGGGACCACCTGGTTTATTTGGTCGAGCGTGGTTCTAAGCTTGGCCAGGTCAAACCTGGACGATCCTAGTTCCACGAAGCGATTATAGAGTATCGACCATGCCAGACATGAATGCGTGAAACCGACCCCGGCGCTAGCGGTTGATCCGAAGATAAATCGGAAGGCCACATTGCGCTTCTGCAATGCTTTGGAGAGGCCAACATAACCGCCCAAACAACTTGAAACGACCAGGACGCTGCTGGCCTTCGAGGGGACTCCGCCGAATGGTCTCAGCAACCCCGCCAGATCGAGCCATGTTACAAAATCGCCGTCGGTGAGGCTGATCCCGCCGTCATTGCCGTGAGCAGATATGTGCAGTACCTGGAAGTTACCCGCTCGCGCGTCGCGTATGGCGCGTGTTAGATGATCCCTATCGAAAACCATCTTATACGAGGTTCGAACTTGTTGAATTTTGAGCACTTCGTTCGCAGCGAAGCCATCAGTTCGACCTTCGTAGAAGTCCTCCGCCTCCACGGACTCGGCGACGAACACCGAAAAGTCCATGTTCAAGTCTAGGCTTGTGGCTCGTCTTGATATCTCGAGTCGAGCCAGCGCGAAACCGCAGCCTCTGCTTCTCTTCTGTCAGGGAAGCGATTCATATCGTAGACGTAGTACGCATAGCCCGCGCCAGGATGATTCGCGATGAAACCGGGCGCCAAATGTCCCGTAAATCCGATCCCCCGGAGTGCGCGCTCCATTTCCTCGCAATGCTCTTTCAAGGCCTCACGGTAGGGAGCAAAGTCATGCTCATCCGAAATGAAGCCGATCTTCTCGAGTTCCTTTTTTGCTTTTTTTAGAAACCCAGGATTCAAGAAGTTCTCGGACGAATGTGCGACCACAGGTTCCGAATTCGCCTTCACAAGAAATTCCTCCAAAAAGCCTCGGCGTAAATCTGACGGATGTACGCGCCGAGAGGTCCTTTCTGACCCAACATCGGTCCCGCTAGGGAGCGATCGCGTTTTTCTTGATTATACAGTCCACCTCAGTCAAATGCGGAGAGGCCCGTGATGTCGCGGCCCAGGATCAGGGTGTGGACGTCGAAGGTGCCCTCGTAGGTGTTGACCGTTTCGAGGTTGAGCATGTGGCGGATGACCGGGTACTCGTTGACGATACCGTTAGCGCCCAGCATGTCGCGCGCCATCCGCGCCATCTCCAGCGCCTGGCTGACGTTGTTGCGCTTGGCGAAAGACACCTGCTCCTGGCGCATCTTGCCCTGGTCCTTGAGATGGGCCAGCCGCAGGCAGACCATCTGCGCTTTGGTTATCTCGGTAAGCATCGTGACCAGCTTGTTCTGCACCAGTTGGTAGCCGGCGAGCTGACGCGCGAACTGTTTGCGCGATTTCACATACTCCAGCGCGCAGCGGTAGCATGAGCGGGCCGCGCCCACCGCGCCCCAGGCGATCCCATAGCGGGCCTGGGTCAGGCAGGCGAGGGCAGCGCGCAATCCGCGCGCCTGCGGTAGCATCTGGGCGTCATCGAGCCGCACGTCGTCGAAGGTTAGTTCGGAAGTAATCGAGGCCCGCATCGAAAATTTGCCTTTGATGTTGCTGGTGGCAAATCCCTGACGGCCTTTTTCCACCACAAAGCCGGCGATGCCCTCCTCGACTTTGGCCCACACGATTGCGACATCCGCGATCGAGCCATTAGTGATCCATCGTTTGGTGCCATTGAGTACCCATCCGCGCCCGTCGCGCCGCGCCCGCGTTTCCATCCGGCCGGGGTCGGAGCCGTGATCGGGTTCAGTCAGTCCAAAGCAGCCGATAAGCTTGCCGGTCGCCATCTCGGGCAGGTAGCGGAGCTTTTGCTCCTCGGAACCAAAGGCATAGATCGCGTACATCGACAGCGCGCTCTGAACCGACGCGAAGGAGCGCAATCCGGAGTCTGCCGCCTCCAGCTCCTGCATGATCAGGCCATAAGCTACGTTGTTCATCCCGGCGCATCCGTAACCCTTCATGTTGGCGCCGAAGATGCCCAACTCGGCCATCCGGGGAACCAGATCGAGCGGGAAGGTTTCAGCCGCGAAATGCTTCTCGATATCGGGTAGCACTTCCCTGGCCACGAACTGCTTTACCGTTTCGCGCGTCATGCGCTCTTCGGAAGTGAGCAGATCATCCAAGGCGAAATAGTCAAGGTCTTCGAGTATTTGCGACATCTTTGTACCTGACAGCAATGGTCGTGCGGGGTCATCACGGCATCGGAACCGCGGCCATGTGGCGCCGCGTTGGGCAGATCCGCGAGGCCCGTTTGCGACTGCACTTTAGCATGAACCGGCGCCGGATTAATCCCGGCAAGACGCGGTTGAGGGCTACTTGCGGATGGCAGGCTGCATCAGGTAAACTTATACGAAATCACGGCGATGCATATCGAAACACTGAAAGTTTTTTGCGATATCATCGAAAGCGGAAGTTTTTCTTTCGCGGCATCGCAGAACTTCGTTACCCAATCCGCCGTCAGCCAGCAGGTCCGCAGTCTGGAGGAAAAATATGACTGCCGCCTTATAGAGCGCGGGCGCACTGGGGTCAAGCCTACCGACGCAGGACAACTGTTGTACAGCGCCGGCAAGGAAATTGTGCGCCGCTTCATGGAATTGGAGAATCGCCTGCGCGAAATCGGCTCCGTAGTCGGCGGATCGATCCGGGTGGGGACGGTTTATAGCGTTGGTCTCCATGAACTTCCCGCCTACCTGACCGAATTTCTGCGCAATTATCCCGCCGTGAATGTGCATCTGGAGTACCTGCGGGCCAACAAGATTTACGAAGACCTGATCGAAGGCAAGATCGACCTGGGCGTGGTCGCGTACCCGGCCAAGCGCAGCCAAATCGTTTCGATCGCGTTTCGCCACGACGAGTTGGTCCTGGTCGTCCCGCCCGATAGCCCGCTGGCCAGGCAGACCAAGGTCAGCTTTGCCCAACTTGAAGGCCAGCGCTTCGTGGGCTATGAGCGCGACATCTCGACCCGCAAGGCCGTGGACCGGATCCTTCGCGATCATGGTGTGAAGCCCCATTACACGATGGAGTTCGACAACGTCGAGACCATCAAGCGAGCGGTCGAGATCGGGCTCGGGGTAGCGATCGTGCCGCGCCTTACCGCCGAGCATGAAACCGCGCGCGGCTCGCTCAAGATGTTGGACTTCCAGGAGGGTGTGTTCACCCGTCCGCTCGCCATCATCTACAAGCGTGGCAGGGAGCTTTCGCCTGCTGTTCGTAAATTTATCGAGGTTCTTACCACCAGTCAGCCGCTGCCTAAACTGCCACGAGGGGAGAAGGCGGGGGCTGAGCGCGCGCCTGCCGAAAACGCCCGACCGGAGCGGGAAAAGGCTGAAAAGGCGGCGTCCTGAGCTGACTGCGCGTTTCGCATCTCACACGTCAGGCTTTAGCGCCCGAATGTTCCGACCATCTCAGTACTGGTCAGGATATGGCCCTGCATCGCCTGCTCAACACCCGGGCCAGTGGTTGCCTGCGGCGTAATCTCGCCGTTCAACGCAAAGAGGCGAAACCGGTAATGGTGGGATGAGCCCGGCGGAGGACACGGACCGCCATAGCCGACGCCGCCGAAATCGTTGCGCCCCTGCATTCCGCCTCCCGGCATGGTGTTGCCCGGTTTAACCCCGGCGTCGATCCCCTTCGTCTGCGGCGGCATGTTGTAAACCACCCAATGCACGAACGTGCCGGCCGGCGCGTCGGGGTCGTCCACGATCAGGACCAGGGCCTTGGCGGACTGCGGGACGCCGCTGATGGCAAGCGGCGGCGAGATATTTTCTCCCGAACAGGTGTATTTATCCGGGATGGATGTTCCGGGCGCGAAGGCGTCGGTGCGAATTTCCATCTTCGATTGCGGCCATGCATTCGCGGCGATAAGGATCGCGGCAGCGGCGAGGACCGGGACAAGTTTCGACCCGCACTTTGACATGTTCGATCAGCCCACTCTCCAGCTGTCAGTTGCGCAACGTCTGGCAGAGCTAATTTTACCCCGCTGCCGCAGCATCAGCACTCCGAATATCAACAGCATGCACAGGGTTTGAACGTGATATTCCAGCAGGGCCGTGTAGCGCGCCTTACCTATCAGTCCGCGATTGAGTAACAGGGCGAACACGATGTAGAACAGCATCGCGGCCTTTGAGGGGAGGTTGAATTCCTCATCGGCAAACCAATCGGCCACTATCAGGTAGATAGCGGGGATCGCGATCACGAGATGCTGGAGCCAGGCTATGGGCGCCAGCAAAACGGCGAGGATCAGCAATCCGCTCGATTCCCTGAGCCATTGGGCGCCCAGGCGCTCACCATAGGGAGAAACGGTGAGCCAGCAAAAGATCCCGACGAGGGCCAGTCCCATGATTGCGGAAACGGCCGATGCGGAAACGGGAATGAACGCGAGGCGGGTTTCCATAAGATGCCTGACCGCGGGTCCAAGCGCCTGATTCCCGCTGTTACTCTCGCCATAGTACCGAGCGGCGGCCGCGTTAAGTCCGGCCGCGAAGCCCATCGCCGATCTGATCCATTGCCGCTGATGCGTCCACCAATTCGCCGGTCCCATGTGCAGGATCGGCAAAGCCAACCACAGCGCTGTTGCCATGGTGGTGTAAACAGCCAGACGCCAGCGCCGCTTCCAAATCAGGAAGGGGATGAATATTCCCATGGTCGCCTTCAACGCGGTGGCCGCGCCCAGGAATCCGGCGGCGGTGATGTCGTGTCCGGACCAGGCACCGTAAATCCCTCCCATGGCTAGCGCGAGCAGCACCAGATTCGGACCGCCGTCATCGAGGTCGCGAATTATGTAATGTGAGGCGAGGATCAGTGTAACGACGGCGATTGGCCCCGCGGCGTCGCGCAAGCTTGGTCGCGCGCCGCAGACCATCGCGGTGAGCATCCGCATCACCAGCCAGAGGCCGGCGATAGCTATCGCGTAAAACAGCAGGAACGCCAGCGGCCTCGGCATCACGGAAAAAATCGAGAAAAACATCGCGGCGGTGGGGAGATAGGGAAAATGAAGCCCGCCTTGATATAGCTGCTGGCCGGTCAGGAAGCGCCGCCCGAATTCCATCGAGATATCGAAATCGCCGGGATTGCGCATACGGCGAAGTGTGATCGCCAGCAGGTCGATCGCGATGAATATGATGCCCGCTGCCAGCGCTATGCACCGATAAAGAACGGGTCGTGTGCGGCCGGATTCCCCTATCATTTTGAATTGGTCGAATTTGCGCCCGGAAATTTAAAAGTGAACCCGCGGCGATTTGCGCGACGAGCCCCGCCTATATTTCCATGCGCGATTGCATACGGCCAGCTTCGCCGCAACTTGGTCATCATGTCTTGATGTACGCATGGACGTTTGCCAAAACTTTTCGCGGACCTCCAAGAGGAGGAATGTCATTATGAGGAAGACGCGGGAAACACGATCGGTTGCCGGGCTGATTGTAGGAGTGGTTGCGGCGACCTTGATTTTGACGGGCAATGGCGTGGCGGCAACTCTGCCGAAGGCTTTTGTGCAGACCGCGCCCGCAGCCGGAAAGATAAACAGCGGCGACACGGCTTGGGTTCTGATCGCCGCCGCGCTGGTGTTGTTGATGACTGCTCCGGGTCTGGCGCTATTTTACGGCGGGATGGTTCGCCGCAAAAATGTACTGGCCACCTTGATGCAAAGCTTCAGCCTGGCCGGTCTGATCACGGTCCAATGGGTGCTGTTCGGCTACAGCCTGGCCTTCTCGCCGGATCATCATGGCTTGATCGGGGGCTTTTCGTGGATTGGCCTGAATTCCGTGGGAGCGGCGCCCGACCCGGATTATGCCGCGACCATTCCGCATACGGTCTACATGCTCTTCCAATGCATGTTCGCGGTCATCACTCCGGCGCTCATCACGGGCGCGATCGCGGAGCGGGTAACTTTCAGGGGTTTTCTCCTCTTCAGCCTGCTGTGGGCCACCCTCATTTACGATCCCTTGGCGCACTGGGTTTGGGGCGCCGGCGGATGGCTGCACCAGCTTGGCGCGCTGGATTTCGCCGGCGGCACGGTAGTGCATATCTCCTCGGGAGTGTCGGCGCTCGCCGCCGCGATTTTGCTGGGACGTCGAATGGGTTATCCGCATGAGCCGATGACTCCGCACAATCTGACCATGACCGTGACCGGCGCGGGGCTGCTGTGGTTTGGATGGTTCGGATTCAACGCGGGCAGCGCACTGGCGGCCAACGGTCTGGCCGCATCAGCGATGGTCGCGACCCACATCGCGGCAGCGGCCGCATCGCTGTCGTGGATGGGCACGGAATGGATGGTGCGCGGCAAGCCCACGGCGCTGGGCGCGGCCAGCGGCGCGGTTGCCGGGCTGGTCGCGATAACGCCTGCTTCCGGATATGTCGACCCCATGGCGGCGCTGGCGATCGGCATCATCGCGGGAGCGGTGTGCTTCTTTGCGGTCAGTGTGAAGTTCCGCTTCGGCTATGATGATTCCCTGGATGTCGTCGGGGTCCACTGCGTGGGCGGGAATTATCGGCGCGCTCTTAACCGGCATTTTCGCCAGCAAACTCATCAACCCGGCCGGTGCCGACGGCCTGTTGAACGGAAACCCTGGTCAGCTCCTGATTCAGGTTATTGCGGTGGCGGCCAGTATGGCGTTTGCTTTCGTGGGAAGTTTGATCCTGCTGAAAATTGTCGACGCTTTGGTGGGACTCAGGGTCGAGGTTGAAGAAGAGCAGATGGGGCTCGACCTCAGCCAGCACAGCGAAGTCGGCTACGCCCTGGAAGATTGATTTTTGCGAGAATCCGGAAAAAAAGAACCGGCACGGAGGCGGGCGCTACGGAGAACATTCTACCCCTGCATTATCTGGAACAGCACAGGCCCTGCTTCGGCCATGATTTCGCGTACGATTTCGGAAAGCGGCTTGCCGGGAACCGCAAGCTTTTCGGTCAGCGACGTCATCACGGCGACATAATTGGTCCGGGTCTGCTCCTCGACCATGCTCAGACGCTGTTCCATCACTTCGATATAGCGGCGGTGAATTTCAAAGATCGCCCGCGCCTGCGGGTCCGTCGGCTTTCGTTCACGAGCCATACGCTGGTCCTTCCTAAATGGCGCCGGTCGCCTCATAGGCTAAAATCGCATTATAATTATATCAGGCGTGGCCCTCGGAACATTCGCCGCGGTAAATCAGGGCAGTGGCAGCAGCATCGCCATGGGCAGGTGGGCGAAGATGTCGGCCAGGCACAATTGACGCCGGTCGCGATCGAGATCGGCGGAAATCTGCGCCCCGGTGAAGAGGTCGACGTAGCGTGGATGCAGCAGGCCGGCCGGCGCGGACAGGTAGGTATCGCGCCACGCCACCTCGCCCGCGCAAGCATCGGGCAGCGCGCCGAAGCCCGCAAAGAAACGCCCCACTGCCACGATCGCGTGGTTGACGGGCGCCCCCCGCACGAACGCGATTACGTTGCGCTCGCGCACTCCCGACGCTGCCAGCGCAGTGTAGGGGCCATCCGCGAACAGAGTTTGGTTGCGGCGGCGCAGACCGAGCCCCTCACTGGTGACGTACATCTTGATCGCGCCGTCGCCAGGGTTGGCAAACAGCCGCCTGCAAAGGGCCAGACGATCGGCCGCCGCGGCCCGCTTGATTTCGGCGAGCATGGCCGCGCGCAGCGTATAATCGACCGGGCGGCGGTTGTCCGGATCGACCAGGCTCAGGTCCCACAGCTCGGATCCCTGGTAGAAGTCGGGTATCCCCGGCGAGGCGATCTTGAGCAGGGTCTGGGACAACGAATTGAGCATTCCGGCCTGCGCCACCCGCGTCGCAAATGCGCCGAGGTCCGCGACAAAGGCATTGTCGGCTCCGGGGCGCATCACGGTGGCGATGAATTCGGCTAGCTTGACGTCATGCCGGTCGTTCGCCCGGATCCAACTCGTCCTGACCTTGGCCTCCTTGGTTGCCTTGTCCATGTAGCTCTGAATTCGCCCAACGTAGTGCTCGTATTCGGCCGGCTGCGGCTTAAGCGGCCAGCTTCCAATCAGAGTCTGATAGAACAGATACTCCTCGCTCGGATCGGGAACCGGCACGCCGTCGATTTCGGCGCGGGCGGACTCGGTCAGATGATGCCAGCGCCAGATCACGCGCTCCCACTCGTCGGGGATTTCAGACAGCACGTTGATACGCGCGCGCACGTCCTCACTGCGCTTGGTGTCGTGGGTCGAGCTGGCGGAAAGCCCGTGCGGCGATTCCTGTGCGCGCTGCGCGTTGCGCGCGTGAAACTCTTCGGGCGTCAGACCGAAGCAGGTCGGGTCGCCGCCGACTTCATTGAGCGATGCCAGCGGACAGTAGCGGTAGAGCGCGGTGTCCTCGAAGCCTTTCGCCATTACCGGGCTGGTCAACTGCTGAAAGTGCAGGGTGAAGGCCAGGCGCTCGGCGCGGGCCGGCTCGTCCAGGCCGTCGGGATGCTCAAGCAGGAGCACCGCCTGAAGAAAGTCGAAGGTGGATTCGCTCAGCGCCGCGTTGCGCCGCTTGGCGATACCAATCGCGCGGCGGATCTGGCCGCGGTCCTCTTCTGTCAGCCTGCCGTCGGCCGTCACATAGGAGCGATAGACGGGAAAGCATGAGATCACCTCGGCCAGCACCCGCCCCAGGCTGTTGAGCGTGAAGTCTCGGGAGAATCGGTGTCGCTCGGAGATCTGGTCAAGTTTGCGCGCCAGTACGTTCTGCTCGCCCGACATCGAAGCCCGCAGCACCAGCTTCTTGCATTCGTAAACGACCGCGCTGAAGTCCTCCTGCCATTCGACAAAGCGGGCATAGAGATCTTCGAACCGATGCTGGTTCGAGCCGTCCACGAAGATGTCACCCAGCAGGTTGGCAAATTCGTAGCCGGTGGTACCATGAACCGGCCAGTCCCGATGCAGCCGCTCGCGGCCGGTCAGGATCTTCTCCACCACGATATAAAATGGACGCGAATCCGCGTCCGCCCCATTGCCCGCGCCCTGCGCCGCGGCGCATCGCTCCTGCAACGTGCGCAGGTACTGGCCCGGGTCGAGCAGACCGTCGGCATGGTCGATACGAAGTCCGGCTACGATTCCCCGGCCTACCAGGCGCAGCGTCAAAGCATGAACCGCTTCGAAAACCTCCGGGTCTTCCACCCGGATTGCCGCCAGTTCGTTAATATCGAAAAAACGGCGGTAATTGATCTCGTCGGCGGCGACATGCCAGAAGCTCAGCCGGTAGGCCTGCTCCTCCAGCAGCTTCTCCAGCCGGTCGAAGCTGCGCGGGTTGCCCCCGACGCCATTGAGGTCAGACAGCGAGGCGTCGAGCGCCGCCCGAACCTCCGGGCGACTTGCCAGCAGCGCCAGCAGTCTGCCCTTGATCACTTCCTTTTCGCGCTGCCGTTTCCTGATGAGGTCGGGGTCGGTCTCGGTGCGCGGGGCCATATGGCCGAGCGCGGTGATGATGCTTTCCAGTTCCATCACCGCGAGATGCCATTCGTCCAGGACGCCGCGTAGCCGTTGCAGTGCGGGCTGCAGAATCAAAGGCCAGGTGAGCGGCGCCAGCGGCAGCAACCAATCGTAATAGCGCGCATGAAAGGATCCGCCTTCGTACACGACCGTAATCTCGCCATTTTCCAGCGCCCGGCCAAATTGATCGCCCAGCATCGGCAGCAGCACCTTGTTGGCCAGGTCGGCCTTGGGCGGATTCCAGTCGATATCGAAACAGCGCGCGAAGGGGGAGCTCGGCCCGTTCTCCAAAATGTCCCACCACCAGTGATTGGACGGATGCGCAATGCACATGTGATTGGGAACCGTGTCGAGGATCAGGCCCATCGCCTTGGTCTCCAGCCGGCGCGCAAACTCCGCCAGTTGAGCCTCGTTGCCAATCTCGGGGTTAAGCACCGCATGGTTGGTGACATCGTAGCCGTGGATGCTTCCGGGACGTGCCAACGTCAGCGGCGACGCATAGCAATCACTGATGCCGAGATCGTACAGGTAGTCGACCAGCGCTGTGGCCTGCTCCAGGGTGAAGCGATGGTTGAACTGGAAGCGGTAAGCGCTAAGTGGTATTCGCGCGGACATGGCGATTGCCTGATATCGATGGCCGCTCGAAGCGAGCGGACGGCCGTGAGGCGATCTTAGCGATTCCGCGCGCCAGCCTCAAAGACAAAGCGAAGCGATACGGCGGCAGCGTTCGGAGTAAAGCGGCAGCCTCCGGGGTTGGAATGATGGAACGGAGGGCGGTTTTTGCCGGTTTCCGCCGGATTGACGCGCGCCGTCAAGGGGCCGACGATGATGTTTGACGGCATACAGCAACGGCGATCATCTTTATTGGCGTGTAAAAGCGGCGTTAGGCCGGCTTTTGCCTCCGTTTATAGGGCGAGGTCACTGAATGAGTTCCGAACATCTACCAGAGTACCCCGCAACATCCGCCGACCGCCACGCGCCGCAAGTTCGCGCGGTGGGGCTCGCCTTGCCGCCAAATTATGTCGAGCAGCAGGTTCTGACCGACGCGCTGCGCGATTACTGGACCCGCAAGTACGGCAACGCCCGGCGCCTGGACGACTTCCATCGCGCGGTGCGGGTCCGGGGCCGCCATCTGGCCTTGCCGATTACCGAATACCCGCCGCTCGATACCTTTGCCAAGACCAACCAGGCCTGGAACACGGCCGCGGTGGAGGTCGGCGAAGCGGCGGTGCGCTCGGCGCTGGATCGCTCGGGCCTTGAACCGGCCGATGTCGACCATTTCTTTTTCGTCACTGTAACCGGAATATCCACGCCCAGCGTGGACGCCCGCATCATCAACCGCACCGGTATGCGCCCGGGCGTCAAGCGCACACCCATTTTCGGCCTGGGCTGCGTCGCCGGCGCCGCCGGACTGGCGCGCGCTTCGGATTACGTGCGGGCCTTTCCGGATCACGTCGCCCTGTTGCTGTCGGTCGAACTCTGCTCGCTGACGCTGCAGCGCGATGACTTGTCGCTGGCCAACCTGATCGCTTCCGGCCTGTTCGGCGACGGCGCCGCCGCGGTCGTGGTCGCGGGCGCGCGGCGCGCCATGGCGCAGGGCCCGCGCGTCATCGCCACACGGTCGGCACTTTATCCCGGCACCGAGCGCGTGATGGGATGGGACGTCGTCGATAGCGGCTTCAAAGTCATCCTGTCGCCGCGCGTGCCCGAGGTGATCGAACAGAACCTGGGCGGCGACGTGAACGGTTTTCTGGCCGAGCACGGCCTCGACCGCGGCGCGATTCGCCATTGGATTGCCCACACCGGAGGACCCCGGGTGCTGCAGGCGATCGAAAGCGCGCTTGGTCTTCCGTGCGACGCGCTGGAGCGTTCATGGCGCTCGTTGCACGAGATCGGCAACCTTTCTTCGGCCTCGGTGCTGTTCGTGCTGGCCGACCTGCTGGCGGCACAGCAGGCGAAACCGGGCGAATACGGAATGCTGATGGCGATGGGGCCCGGGTTCTGCTCGGAGTTGGTGCTGCTGCGATGGTGATTTCGCTGACCGCGTACCTGGCTTTGCTGGGAGCGCTTGGCGCGGAGCGGATCATCGAACTGATCATATCGGCACGCCACGCGCGCTGGGCGTTTGCGCACGGCGCGACCGAGGTTGGCGCCGGTCACTACCCGGCAATGGCGGCGTTCCATACTTCCTTCATCCTCTCCTGCGCGGGCGAGGCAATAATTTTGGGGCGGACGTTTCCCGCCATCCTGGGCTGGATCGCGCTGGGAGGCGCACTGATAGCGCAGGCGCTGCGCTATTGGGCAATCGCGACGCTGGGCCGGCACTGGAATACGCGGATTATTGTGCTGCCGGAGATTGCTCCCGTCGCGTCAGGTCCCTACCGTTTCATGCGCCACCCCAACTATCTTGCGGTCGTGATCGAAATGATCTGCGTGCCGATGATCTACGGCTGCTGGATCACCGCGATTGTATTCTCAGCCGGCAACGCGATACTACTGCGAGTCAGAATCAAGGCCGAGGAATCCGCGCTCGGCGCCCCCTATCAGGAAACCTTCACCTCGGTGCCCCGCTTAATCCCCCGCCTGCGCCATTAGATCGAAATTCTCAGACGACATTCCGAAATGACAGGCAAGTCCCACGCTGGAAGCCCATTGACATAACTGAACTGGCTGCGTGGGAAAGGCTGTCGAGCCTGACTGGCGTCCCCGCCTGTCATCGATGCGCGAGATCTTCTCTTGCGCCACCTTTGACATTCTTATAGCGCCCCGCCATGCCTCCTGGGTGCTTTTGGATTTCCGGGCGATATTCGGTGGCGCGAGCAAAAAAACGCTCGCGCGTCATCGACAGGCGGGGACGCCTGTCCCACTGATTTTTGGCACCCCACCCAAACCGCCACCAGATCAGGCCGATACGACAAATCCACCCACAGGCTGGAAGCCCGTCACCCGCAGCCAGACATGCGATCAACGATCTAAGCTGCGAATTTTACACTCATTGCTTAAGGAACCGCTTCACTGCGTCGCAGAATTTTTGTGACTGCTCGAGGATGACGGCGTGGCCAGCCTCTGGAATCAGCGCCTCGGTGCAGTCGCGGATATGCTTTTTGAACGCGCTCGCATAGAGCGGCGGAATCAACCGGTCCGACGCGCCCCACAATAAAAGGGTGGGCGCGGCGATTCGATACGCGCGCTTTTTGAGTCCGCGGTCGGGAATCGGCCACAGGAATTTGCCCGCCATGGTCATGCGCTTGACCCGCTCGACATACATCGCCGCCATCTGCTCGCGGTCCTCGGGCATCTTCATCATCATCTGCGCCAGGGGCGAGGCCGGATCGTGGAAAAGCAGCGCCGGCAGTTCCTTGGGATCGGTGGCGAAGAAGTCCGGAATGGGATGCTCGTCGATCCAGAATCCGGCCGGCGCGACCAGCACCAGCTTGCGCGCGCGATGCACGTCGAGCGCGGCGACCTCGGCCGCCAGCATCCCGCCCATCGATTCGCCCACGATGTAGGCGCTGTCGAGGTGCAAGTCGTCCATCAACTGATGGTAAAAGAGCGCCGCGTCGATCACATCGTCGATAAGTTCGGACCCGGTGGAGTCGCCAAAGCCGGGCAGATGAGGCGCGATTACTTTGAAGTCGCGGCCCAATTCCTCCAGCGCCGGGTTGGGCTCAAAGAGCCCGCCGGCGCCGTGCAAAAACAGCAGCGGCTCCCCGCTGCCGTAGGTAAAAATCTCAACCGAAAACCGTCCACCGCCGATGCTTTGTTGCGTCTTCACTTCGAAACCTCGCTCGCGACCAGACTCTCGCGCGGTGTGGTCATTCTGCCATCGCTGGTGCCACCGACCGGCGCGGGCTTGGCCCGTTCACTCGACGGCAGCGGATGCGGGGACCAGCGGTCCTGGTACTCTTTCCACAGGCCGCGCATATGGGGCATCACTTCGCGCGCGAACAGGTCCGTGCTCATCCGCGTCACCTCCGACGGCATCGAGCCGAACTGCAACAACGCCATCAGGTGGCCGCAGCGCAGCGTCTTAAGCGCCTCGGTCAGACGCTCGCGTACCGTCTTGGGCGACCCGGCGATGATGTAACCGCCGTCCACGAACTCCTTCCAGCTAAGCCCGCCCATCGTCGGGCGGCCGTACTGGGCAAGCATGCCGTACTTGATGGTATCGAGCGTGCGGTAGCCGGGCGCGTCGGCAAAGCCGCTGTAGATGTGGAGGCAACGATTGTAGAAATAATCCATGTACGGGGAGAAGATACGTTCTGCTTCCTCATCGGTCTCGGCCACGCCCATGGTCTGGACGAAGCCCAGGCTGTAGGGATTGGGCTCCTTGTTAAGCCGGCTCATGGTCTCCCAGTAGCCGTCGGTGATGCGCTTGCCATGCAGGTGGCCGATGAAGGAAAGGAATGAATACTGGTAGTCGTGTTTCGCGCAAAACTCCCAAGTCTCGATCGAACCGCCGCCGGGAATCCAGACCGGAGGATGCGGCTGCTGCAACGGACGCGGCCACAAATTGACATAGCGCAACTGCGTGAACTTGCCGTTGAAGCTGAACATGTCATCGGCGGTCCACGCCTTGATGATGAGGTCGTGCGCTTCCAGATACTTTTCGCGCAGCAGCGCCGGCGTTTGCCCATAGCAGAAGTTGGTGTCCATCGAGGTGCCGACCGGAAAGCCGGCGACCAGACGGCCGCCGCTTAGCACGTCGAGCATCGCGAATTCCTCGGCCACCCGAATCGGCGGATTGTAGAGCGCGATCGAATTGCCGAGCACTACCAGGTTGGCGCGCGAGGTGCGCCGCGCCAACGCCGCCGCCATGATATTGGGCGAGGGCATCATGCCGTAGCCGTTTTGATGGTGCTCGTTGCAGCCCAGGCCGTCAAAGCCGGACTGATCGGCAAACTCCAATGAGTCGAGGTATTCGTTGTAAAGCTGATGACCGATTTTTGGATCGTAGAGGCTGCGCGGAATATCCACCCAGACGCTGCGATATTTCTGCTTGAAGTCATCGGGCAGGAACCGATACGGCATCAGGTGGAACCACGTGAATTTCATAAGGATATCCTCCGGCAAATCCTCTGTTTAACCACCAGCGCTGGTCACAGGCTGGAAGCCTGTGCCACGCAGCCACAAAGCACCGGCGGCAGCGGTCGCCAAGATCTTTCTATCGCATTAGCGGTTTATAGCAATAGCGGCGGGGCGACAGTGTAAACGACGGAGCCGGTGCTGACGTAATTGCCATCAGAGCCGCGAGCGTGAGCGACCGGTCTGGTCGGGCCCTGCGGAGCAAACCGCTCCCTGACGGTCGCGGCTCTGATTCTTTCCCTATCTCAGGTCTGATCGCGGCCCAGGCGGTTGAGTACCGCCTTGGTGGTGCGGGCGGCCTCCAGAATGTTGAGCTGGGAGTTTATGCGCGCCACCAACTGGCGGCGCGAGAAGGGCTTGGTGAGAAACTCGCTGGCGCCCAGGCGGATACCCTCGGCGCGCGCTTCGATGTCGTCGCGCGCGGTGATGAGGATGATCGGAATCTCGGCGGTTTTGGCGTCGCCCTTGAGCTCCTGGCAGACCTGGAACCCATCCATTCCGGGCATCATCAGGTCAAGCAGGATCACGTCGACGTCGCTGTCGCGGGCGATTTGCAGACAGTCGGCCCCGCAAAATGCCTCAATCGCAACGAAACCCTCGCGCTGGAGATGGCGGCTTAAGATATCGACAGTATCGGGATCGTCATCCACAACCAGAATTCGCGCGGGGTTGTTCCTGCGGTTCATCAGCGGTCTCCCTGGGAACTACGGCCGTCCTCGTTAGGCTCGTAATCCAGCACTCCACAGCGGCGTAGCTTGGCCGAAAACGTGGTCCGCTTCAGTCCCACAGCCGGGCCGCGGCCTGCTTGTTGCCATGCGTGCGGCGCAACGCCTCGTTGATCAGGCGTCCCTCGAATTCCCGCACCATCGCGGTCAGGTTAATCTCTCCCTCGCCCAGCGACGGCATTAGCCGCGGTTCCGTGCTGCGCGCGCCGCCCAGCAGGTTGTCGGGCAGCAGCGCAGCTTCGATGACCGCCCCGTCGCACAGGATCGCCAGGCGCTCGACCATGTTCTCCAGTTCGCGCACGTTGCCCGGCCAGTCGTAGGACCAAAGCCGCACCAGCGCCTCCTTGCTGATGGTCCAGTGGCGATCCGGTAACCGCAGGCTCATCTGCTGCAGGAAGTAATCGATCAGCAGCGGGATGTCGGAGCGGCGCTCACGCAGCGGCGGGATGATAATCGGGACTACCTGGAGGCGGTAAAACAGGTCCTCGCGGAAGGTGCCCTTGCGGACCGCTTTGGCCAGGTCCTTGTTGGTCGCGGCGATCACGCGCACGTCAAGCTGGCTGGAGCGGTCGGCGCCCAGCGGCCGCACCGTGCGATCCTCGAGCACGCGCAGCAGCTTGGCTTGCAGGGCCAGCGGCATCTCGCTGATTTCGTCCAGGAAGATGGTGCCCCGATCGGCCATCCCGAACAGTCCCTGGCGCGGCGCGACCGCTCCGGTAAACGCGCCGCGTTCATGACCGAACATCTCCGACTCCAGCATCTCATGCGGAATTGCGGCGCAGTTGACCGGTACAAAATTGTTGCCGGCGCGCGGCGACGAAGCATGGATCGCACGCGCGACAACCTCTTTGCCGGTACCGCTCTCGCCGCTGATCAACACGGTCGCGTCAGAGTTGGCGACCCGTTCGATCAGCGCCCGTAACCGGCCTGTATGGGGATGTTCGCCGATCAGTGCGCGCGCGACGGGCGAATGAAACCTGCCCGCGGCACTCTTAAGCCCAGAAGCCACTTACACACGATTCCCCCTTAACTGGACAGCATCGGCCGATACTGTCACGGGCCAGAAATCCTAACAAGCCTCGGTGAACGGCTGAAGGCTGGCTTTTCGGCAGCTTCGGATAAATTAACCCGCGAAAGGCATAAGTGAGATACCAGAACGGGCGACATAAGTGTCAGTTTCCTACACCGGCGCCTCGTAGATGGCCGCCTGCCCCGGCCCCTCCGCCACTGCTATCTCCAGCGACATGACTCCGCCCAGGGCCTGATTGGCCTCCAGCGCGGCACGCAATTCCTCCCAGATTAACCGGGCCAACTCTTCCGCGGAGCTGTGAACGATCGGGAGCAAACAAACGTCCTTGCTTGGCAGGACAAACTCGTCGTTCTCGTAACGGATTCGGACCTGCTCGCCCGCCATTTCGATGCGCAAGCAGTCGCTGCGCTCAGGAATCAGCGTCCGCTCATCGAAACGGTCGACGATTTGCTTGGTCAGCTTCTTGACCAGGCCGAAATCCAGCACGTAACCGGAGGACGACAGGTCGCCACGTACCCGGATGCTGACTTGATAGTTATGGCCATGCAGCGGTTCCCGGAAACCGGGGTAGGCGATGAAGTGGGCGGCCGAGAACTTGAGATTCTCTTTGGCGACGTGAATTGCGAAGCTCGAACCCACGGGCTTTCACTCCGGGCGACGGCAACCGGCCAGCTCAAACAGCGATTCGATTCCGCTGCCCGAAATGGTGCCAAAGGTTTGTCGGTAGCGCGCCGCGCTCAGCGCCGTCGCCTCAAGGAAATGGCGCCGCTCGTCGTCGAAAATTCGACCCATCAGTTGCGCGAGCTGTTGTGCGCAGCCGTTCAGCTCCGCGGTCAAATCGCCGATAAACAGGCCATGCGCCCCGCCCAGGATGCATTCCAGGAAATAGCCGAGCTGGCCGGCCGGGTCGATCTCGAGACGGTCAAATCTGAGCGCCTCCTCCAGCGTCATCAGCCGGTCGATCCCGCACATCGCGCGCCGCGAGCGGACCGCGGGATCGCCACTGCCATGGAAGCCCGACCCAATGGCAACCATTGCCACCCGCCCGTCGTCCAGGGGCAGGGGATGAAAGATGTAACCGGGCGAAGTGTAGCCCATCAGCTTGGCGAGCGCGGTGCGATAGGCCAGCAGGTCGAAGTCAACGCCGGCGGCAATCCGCAACAGAAACTCGCCCACCGCCATTTCGGCGCGATCGGCCATCGCGATCAGCTCCAAAAATTTGCCCGGGTCGTATTCCTCGCGCAGCGCCAGGCGCTCCGCCCAGCGACGCTCGAAGAGCAATCCCAACGCGCCGATTTCGCCCTGCGCCGGACACAACGCGGCGCGGGCCGCGATCGGAGCGTGTGGATCGATCGGCTCCAGGTCCATCGCAAGGTAATGTCCGTGCGCGGTGGGCTTGGCCAGCCCGCGCCGTGCATTGCGGATCGCCAGAGGAAATGCCTCCAGCGCGACCAGGCGGCTTTTGCCGTTGCGCCGGACCGTGAGCAGGCCATGACCGCTTTGCAGCGAGCCATAGCCGGCGACCAATAAGGTTTCGTTCATTTGAAAGAAGCTGTCCTCCTCAACCACCACACCCAGCAGGAGTATCCGCGCCTCGCGGAGACTGGCGCTGGCCGTAAGACGGCGCACGCGCCGCAATCGCTTACACCCACAACAGGACGCCGCGCGCCCGGATGCCGGTGCTGTTAGCGATTCCCCTCATATAAATGTCCAATTGAGCGCGATATGTTGCAAGATGCCCGCTGATTTCGGCGTCGGTTTTGAAGTCCACCACCGTCCAGAATCGATCCGGACCGGTCCCCTCTTCAAAGGCGAGGTCGGCCACGCCTTCGACCAGCCGTCCATCGGGCATCTGAACCAGCACCGGGCATTCGCGCAGGCAGCGCCTTGCGCGATGCGCGCGCTTCATCACGTCACAGCCCAGCGCTCCCGCGGCCGCCTCAGCCGCAGCGGCCATTTCGTCAGCACTGGCGCCGATAATCCGCGCTTGGAGCGCGACCGTGTGCTGGATTTCCTCGACCGAGGCATCGATGCTCACTTGCAGCAGCACGCTGTGCACCAGGGTGCCGAACCGGGCGCCGTGGGGGCGACCCGCCCGGCGCGCGACGGTTACCAGCTCGATTTCCTCCAGCGCCGGCGCCGGCGGTTGTTTTCCGGCTTCCGCCGCAATTTCGGTGGCGGTCGCAATACTGATCAACGGGACGCCGGCCGCAGTCCGCGTCGCCTCGCGCCGCGCCGCCCAGCGCTCGTAGGCCTGCTGGCCTGCCGCCGACACCTGGCCGCCTTCATCGGCCTGCAGCAATTTCATCTGGCGCAGGCCCACCGCTTCTTCGGCGTCAAGTTGCAGCTTGTTCGGATCCCACCAAACTACCTGATGAGCACCCGCTGTCGGATGATGCAGTCCCGGCGCGACCGATTGGAGCCCCGACGGCACGCTGACCGGACGCGGGGCGACGCTCTCTTCGCCAAAGGGAGGGCATCCAGGCACATCGCGCGAATCCGGAGAGCGGAGGGCGGCGGGCGGCGGATAGATCACGGGCGCCAGCTTGCGCAGCCATCCCTGCTCCAGATCTTCCTGGGCGGCGCTGCGGTCACCCACCACGGGCACGACCAGCAGGTCGCGGGCGCGCGTGACGGCCACGTAGAGCAGCCGGAGCGCCTCTTCGCTGTCGCGCCGTTGCTCCTCCTCGCGGCGCTCCAGCAGTTCGTCGGGCATGCATCCGCAAAGGCTGGTCGCGCACAGCCGGCGCTGCGGATCGACGAAGCGCTGCGCCGTGCCGGTTTCCTTGCAAGTGATGTCGGCGAGGATGACGACCGGAAATTCCAGCCCCTTGGCCGAATGCACCGTCATCATGCGCACGCCCTCGGTACCTTCTTCCACCACCTTGGCTTCAGCGCCCTCGTTGGCCTCCGCCTCGGCTTCGAGCTGATCCACGAAGCCGCGGAAGGAAATCCCGCCGCGCACCTCGAAGCGGCGCGCCTTGTCGAGCACGCGCAGGATATTGGCCAGGGCCTGCTCGCCGGTGGGCCATACGGCAAATCCGGCGTGCGCGCGAGTGCGCGACAGGAACCGCTGGACGGTGTCGGCGATCGGGCGGCGGTTGCGTCCGCGATGCAGCTCGCGCAGCAGCGTCAGCGCCTCTGCGACCTCGGCCAGTTCGCCGCCCAACGGCTGATCGATTTTGCGGAATGGATGGAGCGAGCCCACGGTTTCGCGGAAGGTCAGCAGCGCCGCGTCCGACAGCGCGAAAATCGGCCCATGAAGTGTGGCGAAGACCGCCAACTCGTCGTCGGGCCGCTCGATTGCCATCAGCGCGTTGCGCAGGGTCATAACCTCTTCGCGTTCGTGGAAAGAGCGGCCCCCGAGCAGGACATGCGGTACGTGGCGCGCCTCCAGCGCCCGCATATAGCCGCGCGATATGTCCTCGCCCCAGGCGTCGAAGCGGCGGAACAGGATACAGACGTGCCGGGCCTGGATTGGCAGCGGCGCCGCCGCCGGGTCGCGCTGCGTGATCGTCCATCCACTGACGTTGATGAGCCATGAAATGAAGCCCGCGACCGCCTGTGGCAGCGACTCGTCGATGCGGAACTTGACGATCTTGCCATAATCGCCCCATGGCGCCGGCACCGGCAGCGCCACTATCGACGGCTGGCGCGGCGCGGGCGGCCGCAGCGCGTTAAGCGGCGCGTAGGCTGCCTGCGTGGAAGACTCGATCATCACTGGGTCGAAGGCCGCGTTGACAAATTCGGCTATTTCGGAGCTGGGGCGGAAACTTGCAGTCAGATATTCGAGTTCCGCACCGCAACCCAGTAACTGGTTCTTGACCGCTTGATATAGCGCGACATCCGCGCGGCGGAAGCGGTAGATCGATTGCTTGGGGTCGCCTACGATAAACAGCTTGCCCGCCAGGGGCCGCACCGCGCGCCAGTCGGCCTGGCCGGGATCGTCGGCGCTGAGCAGCAGCAGAATTTCAACCTGGAGCGGATCGGTGTCCTGGAACTCGTCGATAAAGATGTGGGTGAAGCGCCGTTGCAGCTCGGCGCGCACCACCGGATTGTCGCGCACCAGGTCGCGCGCCATCAGCAACAGGTCCATGAAATCCAGCAGACCCGCCCGCTGCTTGAGCTCGTTATAGAGGCCGATCACGGGCCACAGTTCGTCGCGCAGCAGCGGCGCAAGCTGTGCTCCCGCGGCGTCGCGAAAGCGCTCCAGCCGCTGGCGCACGCGATCGCGGCGTTCCATCACGTCCTGGCGCGTAATCTTCTCACCGTCGCGCGCGCCGTATAGAGGACCGTAGCCTTTCCAGGTCCAGATGTTTTGTTTGGGCCGCAGCAGGCCCAGCAACTCGGTTTCCAGCGCGTCGTAGTCGCGGCCGCCGCGCACCGCCTCCAGGCGATTCATCTCGTACATGAAGCGGTCGAATTCGGCCATCGCTCGGGTCAGCCAGTCATCGGGCTTGCCGCAGGCCGCCAAATCGCCCAGTTCCTTCAGATCGTTTAGCAGGGCGTCGATCTCGCCCTCGCGGTTGAACTCGCGATAGCGCCAGGAAGCGTCAAAGTCGCGCCATTCGACCAGGTTGCGCGCCGCCTCGAACAACAGCCGGCGCGGCCCGCGTCCATCGTTGCGCCGCGGGCCGCCGTCGTCGAAGTTGCGCCGCCGCAGAATACGGCGCACGCCGGGACGGGGCGCCTCCAGTTCGTTTTCGAACCAGTTATCGAAGGCGCGTTTGAGCACGACCTGTGCGGCGTCGGTCGGGGCAACGGTAAAGCGCGGATCGATTCCCGCTTCCACCGGCCGTTCGCTCAGCAGATCGGTGCAAAAGGAATGAATCGTGCCGATCCGCGCTTGTTCCAGTTGGGGCAACGAGTCCTGCAAGCGCGCACGCCGATCCGGGGTTTCCTGCTCGTTGGTCCGCCCCCGTTCGATCTCCTCGCGCAGGCGCAGCTTGAGTTCACCGGCCGCCTTCTCGGTAAACGTCACCGCGACGATCCGATCCAGGGTGGTGCGGCCCGACGCGATCACGGCGACGATTCGGCGAACTAGTTCGGTGGTCTTGCCGGTGCCCGCGGCAGCTTCGATGAGCAGCGTGGTGTCGAGGTCGTGAAGGATGCGCTCGCGGGCCCGCTTATCGAGCAGCGCGGCACCGGCATCGGCCGTCGAAACGGGAGTAACCGATGCTGCGACGGACTCGTTCACGGCATCTCCCGCAACTGGCCCAGGCTTTTAAGCCGCGCGGCCGGTTTGCGCTTAATCCGCAGCTCCTCGTGCGGTCCGCACACCATCTTGTAATCGCACCAATTGCATTCCCTGCTGGCGGGGGCGGCGGGGAAGAAGCCTTCGGCGAGCGCGGCGCCGATTACCCCGACGACATCGCGCGCAACTTCGCGCGCCGTTTTGTTGGTGGCCTGCCCAGCTCCATTTTGCAGTTTGCGGCTCAGCTCGACGACGCGATCCTCGTAACCGCCCGCGGACGTGCAGTAGTAGAGCCTTCCCGCCGCTACTTCCTGGTGCAGCAGTTTTTCCGCCGCCAGCGCATACAGCACCGGCTGCAGGATTTTGCCGCCGCCCACCACTACGCCGCTTTGGGCGCGCACTTTACCGGTCTTATGGTCGGTCACCCGCAACGCGCCGTCGCGATGACGCTCGACCAGATCGATCGAGCCGCGCAGCTTAAGCCCGGCCTCCAGCGCCACCGGATCGGCGCTGCTGGCCGGATCGGCTTGCTCCCGATCGGCCAGGCCGAAGGAAAGCTCAAAGCGCTCCGGGCACCATCCGTGGGCGTCTTCAGCCATGCGGCGCAGCCATTCTCTGAGGTCGGCGCGAATCGCGGCGATACCGTCGTCCCAGACTCTTTCGATCGCTGGTGCCAGTTGGTCGTGGTAATCGTCGGCGCGATCGTTAAGCCGCTCATCGACCAGATTTTGCGCCGCCTCGAGATTGCCAGATGTAACCGGGAGCATCCCGCGCTCGCGCAGGGCGCTTAGCAGGTCGAACTGCACTTCATGGAACAGCGAGCCGCGGGTGAGCGGATCGATGACTTCGATCGCTTCGGGCTCTTCACGCGGCTCCAGCCGATGAATCGCCTGGAGGAAAAAACGGTAGGGGCATTCCGCATAATGCTGCAACGCGGTGGCGGAGTAAGAGCGCGCGGTCAACTGATGGCGCGCGAGGGCGGCCACGGCGGCCGGATCGGGATCGACCAGTCCGTCGGCCGGAGTCCATCGCCGCAGCCATCGCCGGCCCCTGGCGCGCAACGCGCGAGCAAGGTGCGTGTTGGCGTTGAGCAGATAGTGCGCCGCGCCGGTCGTGGTATCCGGGTCCGCGTCGAGCAGGCGTTGCAGCAATCCCAGATCAAACTCGGCATGATCGATCGCTGCCTGCTCGTCGTCCGGCGCCGGCCATCCAAGGCGCAATTCCTGCGCCGCCGCGGCGCGCTCCGCCAGTTCGTGGAAGCCTGGCAGGTAGCCTTCGGCGGCGCGCAGGGTTTCCAGAGCGTAAAACGACGGCACCCGCGGACGGCCCTGCTCGATATCCAGGCGCGGATAGGAAAGGTAAAGCTGGTGGCGGGCCGCGCCGACCGCAAGCCGCAGCGTCAGGCGTTCGGCCGCCACGCGCTCGGGTTGCAGCTCCAAATCCGCTGAGATGAGCCGGCGCGATTCGTCCGGCAGGATCGGATCTTCAACCACCTTGCGCGGAAAGAGCCGCTCCGACAGCGCCGGCACCAGTACCACGTCGAAGCAAAGCCCGCGCGCGGCAGAGGCGAGGCCGACGAAAACGGCCCCATAGCGCCGGCGCGGCGGGCGCTCGGTCAGCGTGCCGAGCCGATTGCTCAGCACGATTCGCACCTCTTCGAGGTCAATCGGCCCCACCGGCGCCATCGGCTCGAGTTCCGCCAGCACGGCCAGAACCGGGGTCGCGTCGCGCACCGCCATCGCGGTCAGGGCGCGCAAATGGCCAAGCCAGTCACCCCAGGTGGCCTTGCCCGGCAGCGACGCCAGGACATCGATGATTGCCAACGCCACCTCGCTCAGATGGTCGAGGTCCAGCAGTTGGCGATCGAGCCGCGCGGCGCCTGCGTCCTCCCTGGTAACCTCCGCGCGCTTGCGCACGAGTTCCTCGCGCAATCCATCCAACCGCCGGCGCCATCGGTCACGGCTGCCAATCACTGACGCTTCGACGATCAGATCCTCCCATCGCCAGGGCGCGCGCACTGTGCCCTCGACAGTCGGGGCGGGATCGGTCAGGTAGGTTGGCGGTTCGTCCGCGGCGTGCGGGACTTCGAGTTCGGCTCCAAGCCCCGCCGGCGTAAGCTCCGGATCCGGTGCGACGAACGGCTCGCCGGCCTTGCCTGCGGCGTCCCAATTTGGCACCTGGGCAAGAGAGAGGTATTCGCCAAAACGGTGCGCGGATAGCTTCTCCGCGGCACAGGCCAGCAGCGCGAGCAGGGCGCGGCCGCCCGGTTCCGGACGCCGGGTGCCGGCGCAATAGTAGGCGGGAATATCGGCGCGCCGCAGCGCTTCCTGCAGATGGGGCAGGTATTGTCCCGGAGCGTGCAACAGTACGGCGATTTGATCGAACGGCACGCCGCGCTCGGCCCGCGCCTGGATCGCGCGCACGATTTCGACGCATTCGCGCGATTCGCCGGGTGCTGAGAAAATCGCGACGCTATCATCCAGCGCGCAACGCGGCGGCGCCGAGGTCTCGAACAGATGCTCCTGCAGCAGGTGCAGCGAAGAGCGGGTCGCGTCGGGCGGCGGCAGCGTTTGCGGCTCGACGGCCAACGCCTGGGCCAGGTAGCGTTGCGTGCGATGGTCGCCCGCGGGAACCGTGGCGAGGATCGCCGGCGAATGGACCGCCAGGGCCCCAAGCAGGTCGCGTTCCATCGCGCTGGTGACCGGGAGATCGAGCAGCAGAGTCGGCAATCCCACGAACCGAGGCCGCGATGCGGCAGCGGCAATCGCGAGTTGGATCATCCCCGCGCGATCGATAAGCGAGGCGGAGGCCAGTTCATGCTCGAAACGCTCCAGAATCGCCGCCAGCGCCGATCCACTCCTGCCCGCCGCGGCGAGCGCGGCCGGATCGATCCCGGCCATCCGCAGTTGCTGTGCGGTCTGGGCAACCGCGCCGGGGAATCCCGGCCGGGCCGCCACCGCGGCAAAGAAGTCGGTCTCTGTCCCCTCTCCCATTTTTCTATGGGAGAGGGTGAGGGAGAGGGTGTCTGGATCCGGTGCGTCGAAGTGAGGTTGCGAAGGAGAGGAATCAAGTCGCGAGTAAAGACCATGTATAGCGCGGGCTGCCACCGCTTCGGTTGCCAGAGTGCTGAGCGGCACCAGGCCGCGTGCCGCCAGATCGTTGGCGGCCAGCAGGCCGATCAGTCGGTTAAGCGTCAGCCGATGGACACCCAGCAGTGCGCCCCGCCCAGCCGCCACCGCGCGCACCAGGTCATCGGCACTTTCCCAGTTGGCTGCCAGCAGCAAAACCTCGGTGTCGGGCTTTTGCGCCTCAAGCCAGGACCGCGCGTGCGCGACGCGCGAAGCTGCCTGGGGCGAGCGAACTATTTGTCGAAGGCTATGCACGCTGTGACGCCGGATATAACTGCCGCGAGGACATCGCATAGTACGCGGCTTCCCCGGATCGTGATCCCCGGACGCGAATCATATCAAGCCGCCGCCCGCTCCGGTATCCACAGCGTCATTTCATGATGGACCACCAGGATCACACTCGCGATAATCCTAATTGATGCCCGGTTCGTAGGGGCGGTTCGTGAACCGCCCCTGATGGTCGAGAGAAGAAAATAAAATCCGCAGGCATGGCTATCTGATCCCGAAAACCTGATGGGCGCGGGGGGATTACGAGGCCCAGAAGGGGCGGTTCGCGAACCGCCCCTACGGGAGCACTATCCGACATTGAGCCGCGAGGTGAGCGAGCGGTGGCCGCCGCCCAGGAGTGTATCCCCGGCGCTGTTTGCGTTATTGGGTAGGCATGGACCTTCAACTTCAAGGTAAGCGGGCATTGGTGACGGGCAGCAGCTCTGGAATCGGAGCTGGGATTGCCAGGGTGCTGGCCCGTGAAGGTGCGATGGTCGTGGTGCACGGGCGCAATCGCGAGCGGACCGGGCGGGTCGCGGAGGACATCAGGCGGGATGGCGGCCGGGTCCAGGTTGCGACTGGAGATCTGACCGATGACGCGCAGGCGCAGGCCGTCGCACAAGCTGCGGATGCGGCCTTTGGTGGAATCGACATCCTGATCAACAATGCTGGCGGCGCCGCGGGCAAGCAGCAGCAGGACTGGCTGGGAACCTCGCCCGAGATCTGGGCCGCAACCTACCAGACCAACGTGATCTCGGCGGTGCGCCTGATTCAATTCTTTATCGCGCAGATGAAGCAGCGCGGATGGGGCCGGATCATCCAGTTGGCCAGCGCATCGGCGATCCAGCCGCTGCCCTTTTCGCTGCCCGATTACCAGGCGTCCAAGGCCGCAGTGATCAATTTCACCGTCGGTCTTTCCAAGTACCTGGGTGGAACCGGAGTCACGGTCAACACGATCACGCCCGGCACTATCCTGACGCCGGCGTTGGAACGGACTTTTCGCGATTGGGCGCGTGCGCGCAACTGGGGCGAGGAGTGGGCAGAAGTCGAACGGCGCGCGGTGACGGAAATGTTTCCCAACCCTTCAGGACGGGTCGGGCGCATCGAGGACATCGCCAACATGGCCGCCTTCATTGCCAGCCCGCTGGCCGGTTTCGTCAACGGCGCCAACATTAGAGTTGACGGCGGACGCGTTCCTACTATCAACTGATTGGTACATTCAAAGTCGAGGACCCCTATGAAGTACGCCGTCTCCATGTTCCCCACGGAATACGCGATTCGAATCGACGATCTCGCCCGCGCCGCCGAGGAGCGCGGTTTCGAGTCATTGTGGGTGCCCGAGCATACCCATATTCCCACCTCGCGCCGCACGCCTTTTCCCGGCGGCGCCGAACTGCCCAAGGAATACTCCCATACCATCGACCCGTTCGTGGGATTGGCGGCGGCCGCGGCGGTCACGACCAAACTGAAACTCGGCACCGCCATCTGCCTGGTCGTGGAGCGCGATCCGATTGTCCTGGCCAAGGAGGTCGCCAGCCTCGACCTGCTCTCCAATGGCCGGTTCCTGTTCGGCGTGGGCGTGGGATGGAATCGCGAGGAGATGGAGGACCACGGCACCGATCCCAAAACCCGCCGCACCCTGATGAAGGAACGAATCGAGGCGATGAAGGCGATCTGGACTCAGGACGAGGCCGAGTACCACGGCCGCTTTGTTAACTTCGACAAGATCTGGAGCTATCCCAAGCCGGTCCAGAAACCGCATCCGCCGATCCTGATGGGCGGGCAGGGGAGCAAGGCGCTGCGCGGCGTGATCGAGTATTGCGACGGATGGATGCCGATCCCGGCGCGGATCGAGAATCTGGTTGCGCAGGTTTCCGACCTGCGCCGTCAGGCGGAGCAGGCCGGCCGCGATCCGAAGTCGATTTCAATCACCATCTTCTGGGGCCGTCCTGACAAAGCGGCGATCGAACAGTACGAAAAGGCCGGTGCCGAACGCGTGATCTTCCTGCTGCCGCCAGCCCCGCGCGACACGGTGATGCCGAAGGTCGACGAGTGCGCGAAACTGATCGGGAATTAGCTTAGCAGGCGTGGACGTTCTTGAAGCGTCACCCCTCACATCTCGTCGGGCCCAGACCTACTTCTTGCCGCCCGCGCGCTTGCGCTCGGTGGTGCGCGCGGCGCGCGCGTGACCCTTTGCCGCCTTGCCTTCGGCCGCGGCCGGCTGGCGCTCCGCTGGTTCGCCCTTTTCGGCCGCCGCAACGCCGCGTTTTTCCAGCGAGGCCTTCAGCGCAGACATCAGGTCGATGACTTTGCCCTTGCGCTCCTCGGTCGGAGCTTCGGTGACTTCCTGACCGTCCAGCTTGCGCTGGGCGGCTTCGATCACCCGCTCCCGGTAGTTGTCGTGATACTTTGAAGGATCGAATTTCTTTTGCGTCAGGTCGTCGATGAGCCGTTTGGCCAATTCGAGTTCCGCGGGCTTGGCTTCCGCATTCAGCCCTCGGTCCACATCATCCGCCGATCGGATCTCGTCGGCGTAATACATCGTATGCAGCATCAGCCCCTTGGCGTGGGGACGGATCAGGACCAGGTGTTCCTTGCCGCGCATGGTAAAGGTCGCCAAGGCCACCCGGGAAGCTTGCGCCATCGCTTCCGACAGCAGGCGATAGGCCTTGGCCGAAGCGGGTTCGCATCCGAGGTAGTATCCGTTCTCGAAATAGATCGGATCCACCTCGGAGAGCGGAATGAACTCGCTGATGTCGATGGCGTGGTCGCCCTGCGCTTCCAGGCTCTTGAGTTCCTCGTCGGTAAAGGTGACGTAGCGCCCTTTTTCGATCTCAAATCCGCGCACCAGTTCGCTCCGATCGACGATCTTGTCGTCCACGGGACAGTAGATCTTCTGCTGGATGCGGCTTTTGTCCTTTTCATGCAACAAATTGAAACTGACGGACTTTGGACTGGTCGCCGTAAACAGGCGCACGGGGATTGAAACCAATCCAAAAGAGATCATTCCGGCTGAAACTGGTCGTGCTGGCATAGGAGGATCCTCCAGTTATTTCCCCTGCTAAAATCGTATAATGTTGTTTGACTGGAAGACAAGGTAAACGATGCCGCTGGAACGCTACCGTCAGAAGCGACACCCTGAACGAACGCCCGAGCCTTTCGGCGGCAAGCCGGCTTCCGGCGGCCGGCAAAACGGCGGCGTTTTTGTAATTCAGAAGCATGATGCCACCCGGTTGCATTACGATCTGCGACTTGAAATGGAGGGTGTGCTGCGCTCCTGGGCGGTGCCCAAAGGTCCCTCGCTCAACCCGGCCGACAAGCATCTGGCCGTGGCGGTCGAGGACCATCCGCTTGAATACGGCGACTTCGAAGGCGTGATTCCCGAGGGCAACTATGGTGCTGGCGCCGTGATCGTCTGGGACCGCGGGGTTTATACCGCGATCGACCCCAAAGACGACGTGGCCGGCGCCATCCGGGCGGGCAAACTTGATCTGGCGTTTCGAGGCTACAAGCTCCGTGGAGCCTTCACCCTGGTGCGCACCGGTCGTGGATCGGGGTCCTCCGGAGAAGGCAAGCAGCAATGGCTGCTGATCAAGAAGCGCGATCAGTACGCCAGCGAAGACGACGTGACCCAGTTGCATTCGCGCTCAGTGCTCTCGGGACTCGCCGTCGAGGAGATGTACGAAGCGTCGGCGGCGGGAGAGGCGGTCGCGGCTGAACTCGCCCGCGCAAAGGCGCCAAAAATCACCGGCGCGCTGGATCCGCGCGACTTTCCCTTGATGTTCGCCAAGCTCAGCTATGAGCCGGTGGACGGCGATCAATGGTTGTTCGAGATCAAATATGACGGCGTGCGGGCGCTGGCGCTGCGCGAGGGCGACGTCGTGCGCCTGTTCGCGCGCAGCGGTGCGGAGATAACCGGACAGTATCCCGAAGTCGCCCTGGCGCTGCGGGCGCTGCCCTACAAGCGCTTCGTGATCGATGGGGAGATCGTCGCGCTGGACGACGAGGGCCATCCGAACTTTCAGCTTTTGCAGCGCCGGATGCATCTTCAGGACCCGCGCGACATCGCGCGGATGAGCCTGGCGGTGCCGGTCTGCCATTTCGTGTTTGATCTGCCGGCGTTCGACCAATTCGATCTGCGCGGCCTGCCGCTTGAGCAGCGCAAGGATTCCCTGCAGCGGCTGGTCAAGGGCGAGGGGCCGGTGCGCTACTGCGAACATATCATCGGCCGCGGGAAGGACTTTTTTAAGGCGGTCGGAGAGTCAGGCCTGGAAGGGATGATGGCGAAGCTGCGTTCCTCGCCCTATCGAGGGCGGCGCGGCGAGGACTGGCTGAAAATCAAATGTCCTAGAGAGCTTCGCTTTGTGATCGGCGGTTATACCGATCCGGCCGGGAGCCGAATCCATTTCGGAGCGTTGTTGCTGGGGCAGTACGAGAGCGACGGCAGCCTGCGCTTCATCGACAAGGTCGGCACCGGATTCAACTATGACAAGCTAAAGCACATCCACGGTTTGATGGGCCATTGTAACCGCCCTACTTCGCCGTTCCGTCGCCCCAGGGCGGGCGAGCCGGCGCTCCCCGCGCGGCCCCATTTCTGCGAGCCTGAACTGGTTTGCGAAGTACGTTTCGGGGAATACACCAACCAGGGCGGTATTCGGCATCCAAGCTTTCTGGGGCTGGTCGAGGATGCCGACCCTCATCATGATTGCATCTACCAAGGACCGCAGAGCGGCGATGGTGCCGCGCCAGCAGACGCGTCAAGCCTTGCGCAACCCGGCGGTGCGATTGCGCAGGCGGCGGCGAGCGTAGAACCCGACCATCATGAGCGGGTCGCGGTCACCAATCCGGAAAAGGTTTTTTGGCCGGCGCAAGGTTATACCAAGGGCGATTTGGTGGAGTATTACCAATCGATCGCCCGCTGGATGCTGCCATATCTGAAAGATCGGCCGGTGATGCTCACGCGTTGGCCAGACGGAATCGAAGGAAAAAGCTTTTATCAAAAAGACGCGCCGGGGTTCGCACCGCAGTGGCTGCGCACCGAAAAAATCTATTCGCACGACTCGCAACGCGATATCTCATATTTCGTCCTGGAAAGCGCCGACGCGCTGGCCTACATGGCCAATCTGGCCGCCATCACGATCCATATGTGGTCATCGCGATTGCCGCACCTGGAGATTCCCGACTGGTTGCTGTTCGACATCGATCCCAAGGGCAGCACCACGCGCAACGCCGTGATCGTGGCGCAGGAAACCGCCGCGGCGCTGCGCGAAATAGGGCTGCGTCCTTATTTGAAAACCTCGGGCCAGGCCGGGCTTCACGTCGTGGTCGGCCTGGAGCCGAAATATACTTACGAGCAGGCGCGTATGTTCTCGGAACTGGTGGCTCGCGTCGTGGTGAGCCGGATTCCCGATCTTGCCACAATCAACCGCAATCCGCGCTCGCGCGCGGGCAAGGTCTATATCGACTACCTGCAACTGGGCCACGGCAAGACTATCGCCGCGACATTCTCGGTGCGGCCGATAACCGGGGCGCCCGTATCCGCGCCGCTGGATTGGAAGGAACTGAAACCCGACCTGGATCCCGCAGTGTTCAATATCAAGACCATGCCCAAACGGATGGAACGGCTGCGCCGCGACCCATTTATCGGAGCGCTGGAAGACAAGATGACGCTGGAAGACGCGCTCCCGCGCCTCGAGTCCGCCCTGCAATCCTCACGTCCGAGCGCGTGACGGGGCAAGCTGAACCAGAGCCGCCCATGTCGGCAGTTTCACGGATTTGATAGGATAGTTTAGGTAGGAGACAACCTATGCCGAGTTTGATTTTGTTGTCGGCCGATGAAGTTGCCGTTCTGAGCGCGTTGAGTGACGCGCACGATGCGCCGCTGTTCGAGCTCTCTTCGCGAACCAAAATCGCTCCCAGCAAAGTTGCCGCCGTGGTGGATAGATTGATGGAATATGATTTGGCCGTAAGGAGTGATGATAAGATCACACTCACGAAGGGGGGTGCCGCGGCGCTCCGCACGATTCGCCAGGGGCCGCTAATTGGCCAAATTGTCGGGTTTGGTAAGTTGCCGGATAAGGGATCATCCGAACAGATAATGAGCACGGAAGAAATCGATCGGATACTCGACGAGGAAGTAAAAAAACTGGAGCAATAGCGGCTAAGCCGTGGCCCAACTTCCTGAGATTTCGATAGCCTTTATCGTCTCGGCTCTTCTCACCCTTTTTGATCTCGACCGCACTTTTTATGTTCCGTCCAATGCGGAAAGAAAAGCCGTGCTATATGCCTGGTGGTGGGGGTTCATCCTAGCCAATGGCCTTATCTCCGCGGCGTTGTACGCCATTTTTGGTGATGCTTCTTCGCTCAAACCGATAGATCCGCGGCTGCGGGCGGCGATGTTCGGAGCCGCTTATCAGGCCTTGATCCGGCTCAAGTTCACAACCTTTACACTGCAGGGGCAGGAGGTTCCTTTCGGATTGGAGGCTTTTTACGAAGGAGTAAAAAACTTTGTCTACAAGCGCATAAACCGGATAGCGAAAGCGGCGCGGTACGACGAAACGATTCAGATGGCAGGCGCGTCCACCCTCGCCCAACTGATAAGCCGGGCCAGGATCTCCATCAATCAGGACGCGATCATGACCCCAGATCAAAAACGGGCTGCATTGACGTGGCTGGTCAGCGTCGTGCAGGATGCGGGCACGCAGGACGACGACAAGCGGGCGGCGATTGCCGATTTCATTCTGTCTGGGCAGAGGGTTCAGTGAACGGTTCAAACGTTTGCAGCATCGCATGATTGGAACGCCTCGGACTCGGCCGGGGGAGGAAACCACGATGACGGGCGAAGAAAAACTCCAGGTCCTGTGGGACCGCGCGGAAATAATGGAACTGATGCATCGCTATGCCGCCGCGGTTGATTCCAGGGACTGGATTACGCTGCGCTCGGTGTTTACCGATGAAATCGGGGTTGAGATGGTCGGACTTGAGGCTGACCTCGGCCTGCCCGTCAATACCACCGGGGACCGATGGATTGATGTGATCAGCCGCGGACTAGCGCGCTACTCGGCCACGCAGCATTCGATGTCCAACCATCGGATTGAGCTTACGGGCGACGAGGCGGTATGTACCACTTACGTGGTCGCGCGCCATTTCATCCGCGACAGCAAGGACGGGCAGTCGATTTACAGCGTTGGCGGATATTACTGTAACGACATCGTCAGAACAGCCGACGGCTGGAAGATCAGCAAGTGGAACCTGGTCGGAACATGGGAAACCAATACCTAACGTTGAATTGGGCAGTATTCGATGGCTGACGAAAAATTGCAGACCTTGATGGATCGCGCCGCGATCAGCGAGTTGATGCAGCGCTACGGTATCAGCATCGACACCAGGGATTGGACCGCGCTGCGTTCGTGCTTCGCCGATGAGATCGAAATCGACAACAGTGGCAACCCCTTCGGACGCGGCGGACCGCCGCTTCGGATGAGCGGCGACAAGTGGCTTGATCAGATCAGGCGCATCGTTTCGAAGTTCGCCGTCACGCAGCATATGATCTCGCCCTATCGTATCGAGATCGAGGGCGATCGGGCGGTATGCCTGTCATATCTTCAAGCGCGCCATTTCCCGCCCAACTGCACCGATCCACAAATGGTGTGGGCGATCGGTGGGTACTATACCAATCAGATGGCGAGAACTCCCGATGGATGGAAGATCGCGGTGTGGAAGCTCACCCTGACCTGGCAGGAGAACCCGCCTGATCCCCGGTCCGTGGCGCCAAGCTCTGAATAGGCGCTCCTTCAGTTCGCAGGGGTGCGAACCCGGTTGGCGCTCCGGCAAGCGAAACGCACTGAGCTTATTGCGTATGTTCAAGTATCGCCTGCTTCCGGATCTTCCGTAGCGCGGGCCTCCGTGCCGGTTTTTTTCAATCGCGGCAGTTCACCTACTCGGGTGCGATTGTAGGCTCTTACCCAAAAACAATATCTTCAAACAGGACACTTTAAGAGTGCTCACCGCAGTTCGGAGCCCAGCCTTTCGCCTTCGGGTTGAATTGAGTTTAGTGCGGGAGAAAAAGAACCGGCACGGAGGCCGGCGCTACGGAAGAGAGCGCTCTCTCGAAAACTGCAAATTCAGCGTTTCCGTCGAACTGGGTTTTCGGACTCAGTCGCCACTGTCTTCGTCGTGGTCGAAAATCAGGCCGCTGGTGACGTTGCCGGAGGTGGTGAGCAGGCGGCCGCGGGCATCATGGGTGTGGTCGGTACGTTTGTTGTACCAGCCCAGCAGCCTGCCCTTGCGATCATAGGCGTATTGTTTGTCGCTTTCGTCCCGGGTCCAGCCGACAAGTTGTCCGGCGCGATTCTTTATGTTGGTTGGCATTATAACGCCTCTGTAGGTTTCGGATGGGGCGGCGATCTACCTAACACCGCCCATTCGGAATCGTTTCGCTTGATGGTGCGAGGAGCGGGACTTGAACCCGCACGGTATTTCTACCACGAGCCCCTCAAACTCGCGTGTCTGCCAGTTCCACCACCCTCGCACTCAAACTTGCGCAGCTACTTGTGGCTGCTGGGAGGTTTTGCCGGGGCCGTCACTGGCGGGGGGGCGCCGGTGAAGACGCTCGACGTAAGGCGCCGCGTGGAGTTATACGCCAGGTATAGCGAGGTAACGAAAAAAGCCGCGGCCAGCCCGCCGGTCAACTTGGTCAGAAAATTGCCGGCCCCGCCCGAGCCAAATACAGTCTGACTGGAGCCGCCGAAAACCGCCCCAATATCCGCGCCTTTGCCCTGCTGGAGCAGGACTACCAGACACAGCACCGCGCAGATAATTACGTGTATCGCCAAAACTATTGAATACATCGGTTACTCAAGTGTACCGGCGTTCACACGGTGAGCGCCCGCACGATCCGTACGAAAGAATCAGCCTTTAAGCTTGCACCCCCGACCAGAGCCCCGTCAATATCGGGCTTGGAGACCAGCGAGTCAACGTTTTCCGCCGTCACGCTGCCGCCATATAGAATCCTGACGCTGTGGGCGACGTCGCGCCCGGCCCGCTCAATCAGGGTCCCACGCAGGGCGCCATGGTCAGTTTGCGCCTGTTCAGGCGTGGCGGTTTTGCCCGTGCCGATCGCCCATACCGGCTCATAAGCGATCGTAACTTTGGCGATTTGCCCCGAATCCAGCTCTTCCAATCCGGCCAGCAATTGAGTGGTAAGCACCTGCGTGGTGTCGCCGGCCTCGCGCTGCGTCAGGGTCTCGCCCACGCACAGCACCGGCAATAGATCGTGGCGCAACGCCGCCTTGACCTTTTTGTTGATCATCTCATCGGTCTCGCCAAAGATATGACGGCGCTCCGAATGGCCCAGGATCACATGGGTCACGCCGTACGCCTTGAGCATCGGGGCGGAGATTTCGCCGGTGAACGCGCCCTGGTCCTCGAAGTGCATGTTCTGCGCGCCCAACGCAATTGCAGCGCCGGCCAATTCCTGAGCTACGGCGGGGATCAGGATCGCCGGCGGGGCGATCATCACGTCGCGCTCCTTGCCCAGGGTGCCGAATAGCGGGTCGAGCTGAGTACGGATCGCTTTAACCAGGTCGCGAGCCTGCACGGGGCCCAGATTCATCTTCCAGTTAGCCGCAAAGAATTTCCTGCGCATGATGATGCCTCGATTTAAGGTTCAGGCCCCGCGGCGGACTATCGCTCCAGCGCCTTGATGCCGGGCAGTTCAATGCCCTCCAGGAATTCCAGGCTGGCGCCGCCGCCGGTGGAGATATGCCAGAACTTCGCCGCCCACGGTTGCCCCGCCACCGCCGCCGCCGTATCGCCGCCGCCCAGCACGCTTTTGGCTGAGCTCTCCGCCAAGGCCTGTCCAACAGCCATCGTGCCGTGGGCAAAGGGCGCTTCCTCGAACAGTCCCAACGGCCCGTTCCAAACGACGGTTTTGGCGGTTTGGATTCTGCCGATGAACCGCTGGATGGTTTCAGGACCGATATCCAGGCCCAGCTTGTCGTCTGGAATCCGGGTCACCACCTCGGCCGCGGCTTCCGCGGACGGCTCACTGGCGACGACGTGGTCGGAGGGCAGCTCGAACGCGACGCCCTTGGCGCGGGCGGCGTCCAGCAGGTCCGCCGCCAGGTCAATCTTGTCCTCCTCGACCCGGGAGCGGCCGGTCGGCTCTCCCAGCGCCCGCAGGAACGTGTATGCCATCCCGCCGCCGATTAAGAACGCGTCAACCTTGGTTATCAGGTGGCGGATGACTCCGATTTTGTCCGACACCTTGGCCCCGCCCAGGATGGCGACATATGGATGCTCAGGATTTTTGGTCAGCGCGCTCAACGCCTCGACCTCGCGCATCATCAGGAAGCCGGGCGCGCGCTCGGTCAAATAGCGCGTCACCCCCGCGGTTGAGGCGTGCGCCCGATGGGCGGTGCCGAAGGCGTCATTGACGTAAACGTCCTTACCGCGCGCCAGCTCGTGGGAGAAATCGGGATCGTTTTTTTCCTCTTCCGGATGGAAGCGCAGGTTCTCCAATAATACCGCGTGGCCCGGTTCCAGCGTGTTCACCAGCCGCCCGGTATGTTCGCCGATACAGTCGGGAGCCAGTGTGACCTTCATGCCGAGCTTGCCGGTCAGGTATTCCGCGACCGGTTTGAGCGTGTACCTGAGATCGCGCTCCTTGGGCCGGCCAAGGTGGGAGCAGAGCACCGCGGAGCCGCCCTTTTCAAGGATATAACGGATGGTTTCGAGGCTGGCGTCGATCCGGCCGGCATCGGCGATTGCTCCATTCTCCAGCGGCACGTTGAAGTCGCAACGCACCAGCACCTTCTTGTCCCTAAGATTAAGGCTGCGTAAATCAGTAAGCATAGTTGCAATGGGTCCGCGCGCGACCCTCAACGCCCAAAGCCTAGAGCTTGCTGGCAATCATGGCCGTAATCTCGGCCAGCCGGTTGGAGAACCCCCACTCGTTGTCGTACCAGGAGAAGATCTTTACCAGGCGCTTGTTCATCACCTTGGTTAATGGGGCGTCGAAGATGGACGAATGCGGATTGCCGTTGAAATCGCTCGATACCAGGGGCTCCTCGCTGTATTGCAGGATGCCTTTAAGCTCGCCTTCGGCGGCGCGCTTCATGGCCGCGTTGACTGCCTTTTCGTCCGCGTCGCGCTCGAGGTTGGCGGTCAGATCCACCACCGAGACGTTGGAAGTGGGCACGCGCATCGCGATACCGTCGAGCTTGCCGGAAAGCGCCGGCAGGACCATCCCAATCGCCTTGGCCGCGCCGGTCGAGGTCGGAATCATCGCCATCGCGGCCGCCCGCGCCCGGCGCAGATCCTTATGCGGCCCGTCCAGCAGCATCTGATCGTTAGTATAGCTGTGCACGGTCGTCATCAGGCCGTTGACGATGCCGAAGTTCTCATCCAGCACCTTGGCGACCGGGGCCAGGCAGTTGGTCGTGCATGAGGCGTTGGATACGACGTCATGTTTGGCCGGGTCGTAGGAGGCGTTATTGATCCCCATGCATAGGGTCGCGTCGGCATTTTCCGCCGGTGCGCTGATCACGACCTTCTTCGCCCCAGCGCTCAGGTGCAAGGCGGCCTTGTCACGGGCAGTGAACAATCCGGTTGACTCGACCACCACCTGCACGCCCAGCTTGCCCCACGGCAGCTTGCCCGGGTCGCGTTCGGCGAGCACCTGGAAGGAGTTGGCGTCCACCATGATATGGCCGCCTTCGACCTTGACCTGATGCTTGAGCGCGCCATGGATCGAGTCGTGCCGCAGCAGATGGGCCAGCGTGGCAGAGTCGGTGATATCGTTGACCGCCACCACCTCCAAGTCCTTCTGCGCCAGCGCTGCGCGGTAAAACATCCGGCCGATTCGGCCAAAGCCGTTGATGCCAATCTTGATCGCCACTTTCCAATCCTCCCAAGAATCAATCTGAAGGTAAGGCTAGCAAATTATGCGCGTTCAGACAGCCTCGCACGAAGGCACGCGAGCAAGGTTTTAACCGTTGTTCCGCCAACGCAACGATTGAACTACAATAGATAATAATGAGTAAACACGCAGCGGGTAAAATTCAGATCGTCAGCCATGGACCGTCGTGCTTCGACGGTGTGGTCTCGGCGGTCACAGTGGCCCGCTTTTATCAGGGTTTCAACGTCGTTCCACTGTTCGCCGCCAACCAGGACGCTGACCGAATCATCCAGGAACTCCACGTGGCGGGCCCCGGCGATGAGATCTGGATCACCGACCTGTCATGGAATCACGCCGAGACCGCGGAGCATTTGCGCCGGCTGATTGAGACCGGCGCGCGCGTGTTCTGGATTGACCACCATCGCTCGGCGCTGCGCCGGCTCGGCTCGCGCGAGTTCGACGTTGCCTTCGCGGGCAAGCTGCTGACCGAGGAATTCTCCGCCTCGCGCCTGGTCTACAACTTTCTGGCCGAGCGCGACGACCTGCCCGATGTCGACAGCCGCCGCGGCGCCTTGCGGAGCTTTTTTCCGATTATCGATATGGCCGACGACCACGACCGCTGGGTGCATCGGCTGGCCGAGTCCTCGGACTGGGCGCTGGCGGTCCAGACGTTGGGTTCTTATGAATCTTATCGCGAACTGCTGCAACTGGGCGGTCCGGTGATGACCCGGGCGCTGACCCAGGCGCTGGAATCGGGCAAGCGCGCGATGCGCCAGAGCATCGACCTGGCTGATAGCACCGCCAAGGAGCGCCCGCTGGGCGACGGGCTCAAGCTGGTAACGGCCTGCTGCTTCAGCTATTCCAGCGAGGTCGCGGCGCACATCTATAACAATCGCACCAATACAATTGTTGCCCTGCTCGATATGCGCAGCGGCGGCGTCAGCCTAAGACGCAGCGCCGATTGTACCGCGGACCTGTCAAAGATCGCCTCCGCGCTGGGCGGCGGTGGACACGCGGCGGCCTCCGGCTTTGTGATCGAAAACGCCAAATCAGCCCTGGCGGCGGAGTTGTCGGAAGTCCTGGGCGAAAGTATCCTGAGGGCGCTCAGCCCCGCCACCCACTAAATCGGGACGCGCGGCTGCGGGCGAGGTGATCTCATGGACCTGACTTATGGCCCCGAAGAAGAACGTTTTAGAGCCAAGGTAAAGTCGTTTCTGGAAGCCAATCTGCCCAAGGGTTGGGGCACCAGCGATTTCGGCTCGATCGGCCGCGACGAAGTCCAATTTCTGCGCGACTGGCAGCGCAAGCTGTACGCAAACGGCTTTTTGGGCATGTCCTGGCCCAAGGAGTACGGCGGACAGGGGGCCAGCGCGATCGAAATGGCGATCTTCAACGAGGAGGCGGCCAAATTGCGCGCGCCCTCACCGCTCAACGTCCTGGGGCTGTCGCTGGCCGGACCAACCATAATCGCCCACGGCACACCCGAGCAGAAAAGCCGCCACCTGGCCAAAATCCTCTCCTGCGACGAAATCTGGTGCCAGGGATTTTCCGAGCCCGGTTCGGGATCTGACCTGGGCTCGCTGCGCACTCGGGGCGAACTGCGCGGCGACGAATTCATCGTCAACGGCCAGAAGGTATGGACCTCGCTGGCCCATATCGCCGACTGGTGCATGCTGCTGGTGCGCACAGATTCCAGTCTGCCCAAGCATCGCGGGCTGAGCTACCTGCTGGTTGACATGAAAACGCCGGGCGTCACGGTCAAGCCGCTGCGCCAGATGACCGGCAGCGCCGAGTTCAACGAGATGTTCTTCGAAGATGTGCATGTGCCTCGCACCAATCTGCTCGGCGGGCTGAACAACGGCTGGCAGGTGGCGATGACCACGCTGGCCAACGAGCGCGGCACCATGTCGCTGGCGATGGCGGCGCGGTTCTTCATGACCTACAACGAGATGGTAAACATGTGCCGCAACCTGGGCCGGCCGGTGCTGAAAGACCCGCGCGTGCGCCAGCAACTGGCCCAATTCTTTATCGACTTGCAGGGGCTGAAGTACACGCTTTACCGCAGCTTCTCGCAGATCCTAAAGGGCGGCACGCCCGGACCTGAAGGGTCGGTGTCGAAGATTGCCTGGTCCGAACTCAATCAGCGCATGCATGAATTCGTCGTGAACGTGGAAGGCCCCGCCAGCCAACTGATGGGCCGCCAGACTTACGCGGTCGAGTCCGGCCGCTGGCAATACGGCTACCTGCGCTCGCGCGCCAACACGATCGAAGCGGGAACCTCCGAGATACAGCGCAACATCATAGCCGAGCGCGTACTGGGCCTCCCCCGCGCCCGCTGATTCGAAATCATGGGGGGCGGCTTTTGGGACGCACGCCACCGCGGAGGATCTGCCAGCAAAGAAGTCTGTCCGTCTCCGTCCCTCGACGTAAAACCGATGGCAATCTGAGTTAAACTTGATGTATCAATGCGCCTGTGGTACTGGTTTTTAGGTGGTCGGAAGCTTTAGGATATGGCCAGGAAGTGCAATGGATAAGAAGTATAGACTGCAAATCGATTTCAGCGACAAGGCATATAAGGAGCTTGAATCCATACAGGAACGCCTTGACGCTAGTTCTAAATCGGAGGTGATCCGCAATGCACTCGGTGTGCTGCGCTGGATTATCGACGAATCCGATCGCGGGAACCGGATTTTGGTTGAGAAAACTGACGGGCAGCGGGAAATTATGTTCCATTTTCTTGAGCGTTCGAAAAGGAACCCGGACCAACGCTCCATAGGTTAGATCAGACCTGTGGGACCGCAGGCAACATTCATTGTTGCGTTAGCCAAGGTCCTCGTTTGGCCTGTAGCGCTTTTTTTCCTTATCTACCTGAAAGGAGAAGCACTCCTGGCCCTATTCCAGCGGCATACGATCAGGGTGAAGCGCAAAGGCTTTACCTTGGAGATACTCCCTCCCATCAGCGAACTTCCGAAAGAGCGCGAGTTGTTCAAGGAAGTCAGCCCCCAGACGGGAAAACGCCCGCGCTCGAAGAGTCCTTAAATCCTCCAGTACGTTTACCTTAAGCTTAAGCGGAACCTCGCCGGGGCCTAGCGGCGTTCCGGCGAGGTCCGCTGTTGGGAACAGCGTTGTGACGTTAGAGCTGCTGAGTGATCGGCCTAGTCTTCGCTGGATGGGCTGGTGCTCGTGCTGGACTGGAAGGCCTGCCAGTCTCCGGACTCCATTTCCTTGCCGTACTTGGTCATGACGTCGGCGATCGCGCGCATCATGTCAGCGCGCATTTCCAGCATCCGGCCCGCCATTTTTGGATTGCGGGAGATCATCCGCATCATCGCCATGTGGTCCCCCATCATGGACATTCCCATCATTCCAGGCTCGCCACCCTGGCGCCCTTCGCGCCCTTCCATCCAGCGATGGTGCCCGCCCTTCATGCCCATCGATCCACATTCGGCCGCCTTCTGAGCCTTCACTTCGGGACTCTGCTCAGCGGTTGTGGCTGGCGATTGCGTGGTGGTTTCGGCTTCGGTCGTGGTTACCGCCGGGTTGTTGGTAGTTCCTTCGGAAGTGGCGGTATCCTGAGCGCGGACGCCACTGACTACCAGCAGAGTTAGCGCGAGGGAAGCGAACAATCCTAGACAAAACCTAAGCGCGAGTTTCATGAACAACACTCCTTGATTGACAGTCTGCTGAACAATTTTTGGCTTCGAGAAAGAACCAACTGGAGGCCGGCCCGTTGCCTACATATTTAGTGTCACCCGTCGCGACGAAATGCACAATCATTTTCTTTCGAGTTCCAGATAAAAGAACCGGCACTGAGGACGAAGCTTACAAAAGGGTTCCGGAAAGAACCGGCGTGGAGAACGGCGCTACGGAATGCCGCCTATGCAGGGTGCGGAATCGTGAAGTGTGCCTCTAATCATGAAATTGCCTTTTTCCGCACCCTGCTAGGCACAGGCTGAGCTTAGCCGGAGAAATATTCAAGCGCGGGCGTTTCGCGAGAAAAGAGAAAACGAGTGACGCTGTCTGTCTCTACTTTTCTCATTTCTCTTTACCGGAAGTGCGGCATTACCTTCTGCGCGAACAGTTCCAGGTAGGGGTACATCACGGTCGGCGACAGGCCCGGCGGCACGGTCATGAAGCAGAAGTGCTCAACCGGCATCCGGGCGATATGATCTTTAATCATCT
>DASZGF010000089.1:0-22291 GCA_035939115.1 Binataceae bacterium (SeqCode) | reverse complement strand
CTTTGTGGTGAGAAAGGAGCCGAAAAGCCACGGCATCCGCGACCTGATTGCGGGAGACGTCCGCGGGGGTGACAAGGCGGTTGTGGTCGATGACGTGGTGACCGAGGGCGGCTCCACATTGAAAGCTATCCAAGGGGCGCGCAAGGCCGGCCTGATCGTCGAGCACGTGATAGTCTTGGTCGACCGCGAAGAGGCTGGCGGAAGAAGCAACATCGAGGCCGCAGGAGTCAGGTTCGAAGCCCTCTGCACGCTGCCGGAACTGGTGGAATTGCCCCATGACTCCAATCAAGGCGCAGCTCGTCACGCTAATCCAGGCGGGCCTTTATAGGAACAATCTCCGGGCACTGTTGCCTCTCGCGCGGCAGCTATTTCATCAGCGCCCCGCCCTATACGGCACGCTGATTTATATCTTCCAATCGCTTGATGACGAATACGACGGCGTTCAGGGCGTCCCGACCAGCCGCTACAACCACATCGTCCAGCAGCTAACGCAGCCGCTGCTGGATGCGCTGGATGCGGAGTTCGATCCTGCTCTCCGCCTCCTTGAAAAGCTCAACGCGCTTCACGAAGCGTTCTTCACGCTCTAATTTTCATAATCTCGGCCTCGAAAAAGCCCTTTGACGTGCTCGACCGTCAGAGGTGGCCGCTCAGTACTGATTTTCGAGCCTGCCATAGGGGTCGTCGCCTAAATTCACAATTACCATTCCCAGGTTTTCAGACGATTCACTTTCCTGGCCCCGGCGTTTTCGCGGCTTTCGCAACTCGCGCCAATAGCGCCGCTGTTGCCGGCCTTTCTCCTTCATGACAGTTGGCATGATCGAAAAAGGCGATTTCCGGCAGCTTTTTCGGTCGTCCGCCCTTTCGGCCATTAAGTCTGGCCGCAGCAGCTTTCTTGCTACTGGTAGAGCACCCCAGCGTGGGCATTTCTTTACGAAGAGTCCTGGCAGGCGGCAGGTCTTCGCATAGATCTAGAACGATAACCCAACCGTTGGGTTTTTAAATTTAGAATCAGGTTGACGGCGGGCCAGCAGTCCGGCTCGGCGCTTCGCTCTTATGCTCCGCCTTTTTTTTGATTCACCCCGTGTCTGGCACCCGGATTTATCGGAGCTACTTGTCCGCTGGAGTTGTGGCGAGGATCTGCTTGAGCCTGTCGGGGTCTACCGGCTTTACGAGGTGATGATCGAATCCGAGCTGTTCGGTGCGTTGCTTGTCCTTTGCCTGCCCGTAGCCCGTGACCGCGACCAGACTGGTATCCTTCAACCCGGGCACCTGACGGATTCGCCGCGCCAGTTCGTAGCCGTCCATTTGCGGTAACCCGATATCGAGCAGTACCACCTCTGGATGAAGTTCAATCGCCGCATCGATCGCTGCCAGCGCACCATAAACCGCGTGGACTTCATGTCCTTCCAGAATCAGGAGCTCAGCCAGCGCATCAGCCGCGTCATGGTTGTCATCCACAATCAGCACGCGTCTGCGGGGGTGTTTGAGGGCGGGAACTGGTTCGGATCCCGGTTGTAGATGCTGCTCTTCGATTTTAGGCAGGCGGACGGTAAAAGTCGCGCCGCGCCCCAGCCCGGGACTGGCGGCTTCCACTCTTCCGCCGTGAAGAGCGATCAAGCGCCTGACCAGGGTCAAGCCAATACCCAGTCCGCCTTCGGTACGATCCAGCGAACGATCGCTTTGCGAAAACAGGTCGAAAACGTGCGGCAGGAAATCGGCCGCGATGCCAATACCATTGTCTTCGATTTCAATCTTTGCCTCGTCACCGTCTTGCGCAACGCGCGCAGTGATCTGACCGCCCTCAGGCGTGTATTTCGCGGCGTTGTTCAGCAGGTTGGTCACACACTGCACCAGCCGCGTCGGATCGGCCCGGACTGAGAGTTCGACCGCGTCGGAAGATTCCAGTACGAGCCGATGTTTGCGTTCGCGGATGAAGGGCTGCGCGGTTTCTATAGCTTGTAAGACTACGCTGTGGGCACTGACCGGAACCTGGCGCAGTTCAATGCGTCCGTGTGTGATCCTGGACACATCGAGCAGGTCATCGATAATCCGCGAGAGTTGCCCGACCTGGCGTTTGACCATTGCAAGCGCGGTTTGCGCCAGCGGCTCACGAGGCACAATTTGCATCAGCAGCTCGTTGGCGCTGCCTAGCGCGGCCAAAGGATTGCGCAGCTCATGCGCGAGCATCGCAAGAAATTCGTCCTTTTGGCGGTCCGCCTCCAGGAGCTTTTGTTCGGCCTGCTTTCGGTCGGTGATATCCGCAATGAACAGACTCAGGCCCGAGGGCGAGGGGTAAACGTGGTTTTCGAACCATCGGCTCCAGGGCGCATAAAAGTACTCGAAGCGGACTGGCTTCTGTTCCAGCATTGCTTGCCGCAGCTCAAGCTCGAATTGCGTTCCGGCGACGTTAGGGAATACCTCCCACAGGGTTTTGCCAACCAGTTCCTCTTTGGTCAGGCCGGTAAACTCCGTGACCCGATCGTTGGCGAAGACGCAGTCCCATTCCCGGTCAAAGGCAAGAAACTGATCGGTGATGCCCGCGAGGACCCCTTCCAGCAGCTTCTTCGTCGCCTGCGCTTGCGTGCGCAGTTCGTGCTCCACACGGGAGGACTCGCGCCGCACCCGGGCCAATTCCAGGTGTGCGCCGACGCAAGCGAGCAGTTCCTTGGCGCTGAACGGCTTGACCAGGTAATCGTCAGCTCCCGCTTTCATTCCCTCCACCCGTGCCTCCTCGCCGGCGCGGGCCGACAAAATGATTATGGGCACAGTCTTGAGGTGTTCGTCGCTGCGCAGTTCATTGAGCAATCCGAAGCCGTCCAAACCAGGCATCATTACATCCGTCAGGATCAGGTCGGGTCTGCGCTCGCGGGCTGCCCGAAGAGCCGACAGACCATCGCCGACCGATTCAATATCGTAATTTGCGCGAAGCAACCGCTGCACGTAATACCGCATATCGGCATTGTCGTCGGCCAGAAGTATCCGGGCGCGAGTTTTCAGCGCACCGCTTTCCACCGGTTGCTGGAAAAGCGCCGCGTCCACTTCAGGCCTTGGAACATCTCCGTCGGCGAGCCATCCCAGCACCTCCTGGATGTAAGCCTCGGCACGCAGGCCGGTTGAAGCGACCGTGCGTGGCGCCGCAATTCGGTCGGCAGGCAGGTGCGCCAAGCCTTGCGGAATACTGACGGTGAAAGTGCTGCCCCGGTTCAGTTCGCTCTCGACCCTCACGGTGCCGCCGTGCAGCTTGACCAGTTCATGGACCAGTGCGAGGCCGATGCCGCTGCCTTCGAACGTGCGGCCACGTGCATTGCTGACGCGATAGAACCGCTCGAACAGATGGGGAATATCAGCCGCCGGGATGCCCGTACCCGTGTCTCTCACCACCAGTTCGACCCGGTCTCCGGCGGGCCGCAATGACACTTCGATTTCGCCGTGGAAGGTGAACTTAAACGCGTTCGAGAGCAGGTTGAAGACAATTTTCTCCCACATCTCGAGGTCGATATAAATCGGTTCCGGCAAGGGCGGACAGTTGACCACCAGGCGCAACCCCTCGCGTTCGACCGCGGAGCGGAAGACGCTGGCCAGTTCTGCCGTCAGCGCCCCTAGGTCAACCGGCTCGAAGGACGCCTGGATACGTCCAGCCTCGATACGCGAGAAGTCCAGCAGCGTGTTGACCAGCTTTAACAGGCGCAAGGAGTTGCGATGCATCACCCGCAGCCGCTCCCGGTTTTCCGCGGACAGGTCCCCTTCGTCGGACAGCGCGTCTTCAATCGGTCCGAGCATCAGGGTAAGCGGGGTGCGGAACTCGTGACTGATATTGCTGAAGAAGGCGGTCTTGGCCCGGTCCAGTTCGGCCAGTGCTTCGGCGCGCTTGCGCTCTTCTTCATAGACGCGCGCATTGGAGACCGCGGTTGCGACCTGGGTCCTCACCAGGTTGAAAAAATCGCGGTAATACTGATCGAGCTGGAGCCGCGCGCTGACGCCGGCGATCATCAGTCCGGCAGGCTCGTGCGGTTTGTTGGAGGGAATAGGCACGACCACGGCGGTGTGCGGTGGATCGGTCCACGGCCCTTGCGGCACTTTAAAAAACTTTTTGTCGAGATGCTCGACGACTCGCATGGATTCAGTTTGCGCCGCTGCGGTCAGCGGCCAACCGCTTTCCTTGTCTGCTCCAATATCAACGCCAAGTGGGCTGATGTCCTCTCCCGCCTTCACGCCGGCAGCACCAGCCAGGCGCGCCCGGCTTCTATCGGCGTCGATCAGGTAGAGCACGACGAAGGGGACATCCTTATCGTGTCCGGCCAAAGTCTCCGCCGCTATGGCGCATGCCTGCTCAGCGGTTTTCGCCTCGCTCACGCGGGCGCTAAGATCGCGTAGAGCCACCACCCGGCGCTCGCCGATGACCTTATCGGTGATCTCATGAACGGTGCCCAGCACTCCACCGATTCCGCCCGGCGCGGACTCATCGGGCACCGGGCTGTAGGCGATCGTAAAATGGGTTTCTTCCACAAACCCGTGCCGGTTTACCTCAAGGAAAATATCGTCGTCCCAGGTCGCCGGGCCGCCTTTGAAGGGCTTGTCGATTAGCGGGCCAATGACGTGCCAGATTTCAGACCAGCATTCGCTCGCCGGCCGCCCCAGCGCCTTGGCCGGATGCTTGGTGCCGGGGATCGGCCGATACGCGTCATTGTAGAACTGGATGTAATCCGGTCCCCACCACAGTATGTGCGGGAACCGGTTTGCCAGCAAGATCCGCAGCATGGTGGCGAGCGCGGTGGACCATGACTCAACCGGGCCGAGCGGTGTTCTGGACCAGTCAAACTCGCGGATGAGCACCGCCATCTCGCCACCCTGCGGGACAAAGTCTGCAGCACTGCCGAGGTGGACGTTATTGGGGACAGGAGTCATCGGGATAGGTCAACCCACCGGCAGACGTTCAGGTACGAGGTCTTCAAGTGGAAGTTAAGCCTAGACGGAAAATTATCAGAGCTACCTGAGCTTTCACAACGAAAAGCTGAATGGGGGCTTCGGGGAGCGCGTAGTTGGCTGCGTAAGACAGGCTTCTCAGAACCCTGTCATTTCTAATCTTCGACATAAATAGCTAAAAAAGACGATCGGCTGGAAAGCCGGTCCCACGCAGCCAGGAATCAGATCGGCGCACCAATTCAGCGATAGGATGGGCCGCGAAGCACTCAAAACCCCGGTTTCTTCGAAAATTTACGTCAGGTGCCTAACAATCCTTGACACCGGAGGGAGAATTTGATTGTTTTTACGGCTACCACAGGTTTTTGGCTTATGAAATTAGGAACCAGCCCTGAGCTGGACGGGATCGACTTTCAGATCCTGGCCATGCTTCAGGAACATTGCAAGACACCGTTGGCCAAACTCGGCGAGCAAGTCGGTCTGTCCGCCCCCTCGGTGGTCGAACGGGTCAAAAAGCTCGAAGATAGCGGCATTATCACTGGTTACCACGCCCTCGTTGACGCCCGCCGTCTGGGCAAGGACGTCACCGCCTTCATCGGCGTGTCGATCAGCCATCCAAAGCTCATCGGCGAGTTCGAACGGGCGGTCGCCGACATGGATGACGTGCTTGAATGCCATCACGTGACCGGCGAGCACACCCTGCTGCTCAAGGTCAAAACCAACAACACGGCTTCACTGGAAAGCCTGATCAGCACGATTCGCTTTATCGAAGGAGTATCGCGCACCGAAACGATGGTGGTGCTGTCAACTCATATCGAACGCGTAACGGTGGCGTTACCCGAGGTGGAGGAGGAAGAGGAGGGCGGTGAGGCCGCCAACAGCAGGCGCCTGCGCCATAACGGCGCCAGGAGCGGACTATCCCATACGAAGCGAGCGTAAAGATGCATCAACTGCGAAAGCTCCCCTCCCAACAAGGTCTTTACCAGCCCGGCTTTGAGCACGACGCATGCGGCGTCGGCTTCGTGGTCAATATCAAGGGCGAAAAATCCCACGACATCGTGCGCAATGGGCTGCAGGTGCTCGACAACCTGACCCATCGCGGGGCCTGCGGATGCGATCCGCTGACCGGCGACGGCGCCGGCATCCTGCTGCAGATTCCCGACGCGTTCTTTCGCACCGAAGTCGAAAAGCTGGACTTCGGGTTGCCCGCAGCCGGCAGTTACGCGGTGGGCTCGGTGTTCCTGCCGCTGCGCGGCGACGAACGCGATGTGTGCGAGCAGATTTTCGAGCGCGTGGTACGCGAGGAGGGGCAGCATTTTCTGGGCTGGCGCGAAGTGCCGGTAGTGGAATCGGCCTGCGGTTACATCGCGCGGCGCGCGATGCCTGCGGTGCGCCAGGTCTTCATCGGGCGCAGTTCCGAGATTGAGGCCAGCGCCACGGAGGCCGAGGCAACCGACGCCTTTGAGCGCAAGCTCTACGTGATCCGGCGCCGGGTCGAGAACGAAATCCGCGCCTTGGACCTCGCCGAGCGCGACCTGTTTTACGTCTGCAGCCTGTCCTCGCTGACCATCGTTTATAAAGGCCAGCTGATTTCCACCCAGATTCCGCAGTTCTACCCCGACCTGCTCGATCCGGCACTGACCAGCGCGCTGGCGATGGTCCATCAGCGCTTCTCCACCAACACCTTCCCGAGCTGGGACCGCGCCCATCCCTACCGCTTTTTGTGCCACAACGGCGAAATCAACACGCTGCGCGGCAATATCAACTGGATGCGCGCGCGCGAAAAGCTGTTCAGCTCGCCCCTGTTCGGTGACGACATCAAGAAGCTGGTCCCGATCATTCAGCCCACCGGCAGCGACTCCGCGATGTTCGACAACGCGCTGGAGTTGCTGGTCAGGACCGGGCGTTCGCTGGCGCACGCGGTCATGATGATGATCCCCGAGGCGTGGCAAAACCACGAATCAATGAGCGACGCCAAGCGCGCCTTTTACGAGTTCCATTCCTGCATGATGGAGCCGTGGGACGGCCCGGCTTCGATCGCGTTTACCGACGGCCGGCAAATCGGCGCCGTGCTCGACCGCAACGGCCTGCGCCCCTCGCGCTACCTGGTCACCAAAGGCGGCCTGGTGGTGATGGCGTCGGAGACCGGGGTGTTGGACATCCCGCCGCAGGAGGTTGCGCTCAAGGGACGCCTCCAGCCCGGCCGCATGTTCCTGGTCGATACGGTGGAGGGCCGCATCGTGGGCGATGAGGAAATCAAGGAGGGGATGGCCGCCCGCAAGCCCTACCGTCAGTGGCTCAAGGAAAACTTGATCGGGTTGGCCGATCTGCCCAAGCTTCCCACCGGGGTGTCGCTTAATGGCCATGGGCCCGCGGACCTGCTCGATGAGCAACAGGCCTTCGGCTACACCATCGAAGAGCTCAAGATGCTGGTGGCGCCGATGGCGCTCAACGGCCAGGAAGCGGTGGGATCGATGGGCAACGATGCGCCGCTGGCCGTGCTTTCGGACCATGCGCCGCTGCTGTTTAACTATTTCAAACAGCTCTTTGCCCAGGTTACCAATCCGCCGGTCGATCCGATTCGCGAAGAACTGGTGATGTCGGCCGAGACCACCATCGGCGGCGAGCAGAATCTGTTCGAGGAAAGTCCGCTGCATTGCCGGCAGTTGCGTCTGAAGGAACCGATCCTAAGCAACGCCGAGATGGAGAAAATCAAGCGGCTGGCGCTCCCCGGCCTGCGCAGCACGACGCTGTCCATGCTCTACCGTCCCACCGACGGTGCGGCCGGCTTGCGCGCGGCGCTGGACAAACTGTGCGAGAGCGCGTGCAAGGCGATCGCCGACGGCAACACGATCATCATCCTGTCGGACCGCGGGGTGGACGCCGATCACATGGCGATCCCGTCGCTGCTCGCGACCGGCGCCGTGCATCATCACCTGGTCCGCGAAGGCACGCGGACGCGGGCGGGGCTGGTGGTCGAGTCGGGCGAGCCGCGCGAGGTGATGCATTTCTGCCTGCTGATGGGTTACGGGGCGAGCGCGTTCAACCCCTACCTGGTTTACGCCACGCTGGGTGGGATGATCCGCGACGGCATCTTGAAGGGCGTCACCGAAGAGGAGGCAACCCACAACTTCGCCAAGGCGGTAACCAAGGGGCTGATCAAGACCGCCTCCAAGATGGGGATCTCGACGCTGCAGAGTTACCGCGGCGCCCAGATCTTCGAGGCGGTCGGCCTTAACCGTGACGTTATCGATCGCTACTTCACCTGGACGCCGTCGCGCGTAGAGGGCATCGGACTGGATGTGATCCATGCCGAAGCGCTCAAGCGGCATGATTACGCATTCAAGTTTTCTCCCGAGCTGGACGGCAACCTGGATTTAGGCGGGCAGTACCAATGGCGCCGCAGCGGCGAGTTCCATATGTACAACCCCAACACCATCGCAAAGCTCCAGCATTCGGTGCGCGCGGGCAGTTACCGCCTGTTCAAGGACTACACCCGCGAGGTTGACGAAATCGCCACCCGGCGCGCGACGCTGCGAGGCCTGCTCAAGTTCAAACCCCGCCACGACCCGGTGCCGATCGAAGAGGTCGAGCCGGCCAGCGAGATCGTCAAGCGTTTCAAGACCGGCGCGATGTCCTTCGGATCGATCAGCAAGGAGGCGCACGAAAACCTCGCTATCGCGATGAACCGGCTGGGCGGCAAGAGCAATACCGGCGAAGGCGGCGAGGACCCCGCCCGCTTCGCGCGCGATCCCAACGGCGACTGGCGCCGCAGCGCGATCAAGCAGGTGGCGTCGGGCCGGTTTGGCGTGACCAGCAACTACCTGGTCAACGCCGACGAGTTGCAGATTAAGATGGCGCAGGGAGCCAAGCCCGGTGAAGGCGGCCAGCTTCCCGGCCACAAGGTCGATGACTTTATCGCCAAAATTCGTTATTCGACTCCGGGCGTGGGTCTGATCTCACCGCCGCCCCATCATGACATCTACTCGATCGAAGACCTGGCCCAGTTGATCCACGACCTCAAGAATTCCAACGACCGCGCGCGGATCAGCGTCAAGCTGGTGGCCGAAGTGGGCGTGGGCACGATCGCGGCCGGTGTGTCCAAGGCCAAGGCCGACGTGGTTTTGATCAGCGGGCATGACGGCGGCACCGGCGCCTCGCCGTGGAGTTCGATCAAGCATGCCGGAGCGCCGTGGGAGCTGGGCCTGGCCGAAACCCAGCAGACCCTGGTACTCAACGACCTGCGCGGGCGAATCCGCGTGGAGACCGACGGCCAGCTCAAGACCGGCCGCGACGTGGCGATGGCCGCGCTGTTGGGCGCCGACGAGTTCGGCTTCGCCACTGCGGCGCTGGTGGCGTCGGGATGCATCATGATGCGGGTGTGCCACCTCAATACCTGTCCGGTGGGTATCGCGACCCAGGACCCGGTGCTGCGGGCGAAGTTCGAAGGCAAGCCCGAGCACGTGGTGAATTTCATGATGTTCATCGCGCAAGAGTTGCGCGAATACATGGCGCAGTTGGGTTTCCGCAAGCTCGATGACATGATTGGGCACGTCGAATGCCTGGACGCCGACGGCGCCGTCGAGCATTGGAAGGCGCGCCACATCGACCTAAGCGCGCTGCTGCACAAGCCCGACGTCGGTCCGGAGGTCGCGCTGCATTGTGTCGAGCCGCAGGATCACGGGTTGGAGAAGGCGCTAGATCGCCAGTTCGTCGAGCTGTGCAAGGACGCGTTGGAGCACAAAAAGCCGGTCGAGATACATCTGCCAGTGCGCAACATCAACCGCACCGCGGGGACCATACTGTCATCGGAGGTCTCGCGCCGATGGGGTGAGGAGGGACTGCCGCCGTACACGATTCAGATCCATCTTAGGGGCTCGGGCGGCCAGAGCTTCGGCGCATTCCTGGCGCGCGGCGTGGCGCTGTACCTCGAAGGCGACGCCAATGACTACTGCGGCAAGGGGCTGTCGGGCGGTCTGATCGCGGTGCATCCGCCGCGCGAGGCCACCTTCAAGGCCGAGGAGAATATCGTCATCGGCAATGTCGCGCTCTACGGCGCGACCGCCGGCGAGGCGTTCTTCCGCGGAATGGCCGGCGAGCGCTTCGCGGTGCGCAACAGCGGCGCGGCCGCGGTGGTCGAGGGTGTGGGCGATCACGGCTGCGAGTACATGACCCGCGGAATCGTAATCGTGCTGGGCAAGACGGGCCGCAATTTCGCCGCCGGGATGAGCGGCGGCGTGGCGTTCGTGTTGGATGAGGACCGCACTTTCCCGGGCCGCTGCAACACCAACGCGGTGGAACTGGTCGGATTCAAGGACGAGGCGGAAACGCGCCAGGTCCACACCCTGATAACGCGTCATTACCAGTACACGCAGAGCGAAGTCGCGCGGCGGCTACTCGATAACTGGGACGATTACGTGGGCAAGTTCGTCAAGGTCCTGCCCTCTGAGTACCGCAAGATACTCGAGCGCCAGCATCTCGACACGGAATCGATGAAGCTGGCATCGGTCTGACCTGGCGCGCGTTGTAGCGGGAACAAGACTCAGAAAGAGAGACTGGTTGAATGGGTAAGCTCGGAGGTTTTTTGGAGATTGAGCGGGAGACGCCGTCGCGCCGGCCGGTGAAGGAACGCCTGCGGGACTGGCGCGAGTACGACACTCCGATGCTCGAGGACAAGCTCAAGGCCCAGGGTGCCCGCTGCATGGATTGCGGAATCCCGTTCTGCCACAAGGGTTGCCCGCTGGGTAACATCATCCCTGACTGGAACGACCTGGTTTACCGCGGCCGCTTTGAGGATGCGATTGAGCGTCTGCACCGGACCAACAATTTTCCCGAATTTACCGGCAGGGTTTGTCCGGCGCCGTGCGAAGAGGCTTGCGTACTCAACATCAACAGCCAGCCGGTTACGATCAAGCTGATCGAAAAACACATTATTGACCGCGCCTTCGCCGAAGGTTGGGTAAAGCCGGTCGTGTCCAGCGTCAGGACCGGCAAGAAAGTCGCGGTGGTGGGCTCGGGACCTTCGGGGATGGCGTGCGCGCAGCAACTGGCTCGCGCCGGTCACAGCGTCACGCTGTTCGAGCGCTCCGACCGTGTCGGCGGCCTGCTGATGTATGGGATTCCCGACTTCAAGCTGGAGAAATCCAACGTTTACCGCCGCGTGGAGCAGATGACTGCCGAGGGTGTGGAGTTCAAGACCAACTGCCACGTCGGCGTCGACTATCCGGCGGACCGCTTGCGCACCGAGTTCGACGCCGTCTGTCTGACCATCGGTTCGACCAAGCCGCGTGACCTGCCGGTGCCGGGACGCGAGCTGAGCGGGATTCATTACGCGATGGAGTTCCTACCGCTGCAAAACAAGATCAACGCCGGCGATACTATCCCCGAAGGCCGGATGATCAGCGCCAAGGGCAAACGCGTCGTGATCCTGGGAGGCGGCGACACGGGGTCGGACTGTCTGGGCACCTCCAATCGTCAGGGCGCCGTCTCGGTGAATCAGTACGAGTTGCTGGCCAAGCCACCGGACGTTCGCACCGCCGACATGCCGTGGCCCAACTGGCCGATGATCCTGCGCACGTCCACCTCGCATGAGGAGGGCGTAATCCGCGACTGGAGTATCAATACCAAGAGCTTTTCGGGCCGCAACGGGCGCGTCGAGAAGCTGCACGGCGTGCGGCTTAACTGGAAGACCGATAATGGCCGGATGGTGATGGAAGAGATTGCCGGCAGCGAATTCGTGCTCGATTGCGATCTGGTGCTGCTGGCCTTGGGATTTCTAGGTCCCGAACCCGACAGCGCGATTGCGCAACTGGGGCTGAAGCTCGATCAGCGCGGCAATATCGAATGCGACGCCAAATACATGAGCAGCGTGCCGGGCGTGTTCGCCGCCGGCGACGCCCGCCGCGGTCAGTCGCTGGTAGTGTGGGCCATCTGGGAAGGCCGCGAAGCAGCCCGCGGCGTCGATCAGTACCTGATGGGAGAAAGCGCGCTGCCCACCAATCCGCAGATTTAGCCCGTAACCTCAGCGCACTTCTTTATTACTCCCTCTCCCATTTATCTATGGGAGAGGGCTGGGGAGAGGGTGCCTGCGCGCTTGCATGATGCTCTTCAACACGCCGTTGATGGCGCAACGCGACCGCTTTATGCCGCTTAAGCAAATGTAGCGAAACGTGGATTTTTGTAGCTTCCTTTTTTCAGACACCCTCTCCCATAGATAAATGGGAGAGGGGGTAGGATGAGATTCCGCTAACTCAGCGCGCCGGCGCGAAGGTCGCGCGGTGTGAACTTGACCGGCATGTGCTTGATGCCCGGCACCTGGGTTGATTGGGTCCACTCCACCTCGCCGTCGAGTTCGATGTCGGGCAGTTGCGAGATCAGTTCTGAAAAGATCACGCGCAGCTCCAGCCGAGCGAGATGGGCGCCGAGGCAGTAGTGCTCGCCATATAGGAAGGCGAGATGTTCGTTGGGAGTGCGTCCGACGTCGAACCGATCCGGATCGGGGAACACTTCTTCATCGCGATTGGCCGAGGCAATCCATACCACCACCCAATCCCCTTTGCGGATCTTCTGCCCGCGTAATTCGAAGTCGCAAGTAGCCTCGCGCCTGACGTGCGCAATCGGGCTGGTCCAGCGCAAAGCTTCCTCGACCGCCGTGCGCATCAGCAAAGGGTTGTCCCGCAAGCGCGCCAACTCCTCCGGATGGCGGATAAATTCCAGCATCGTGCCGGCGGTGGTGTTGCGTGTCGTGTCGATTCCGCCCAGCACCGTCAGGACGCCGTTGAACGCGATTTCGCGGTCGTTCCACTTGCGCCCGTGAACTTCGGCATTGCCCATCGCGCCGAGCAGATCGGTAATCGGCTTGCCGCGCCGCTGAAGAGCCAACTGATGGCAATAGCTGCTGATCCGCAGAAAACCTTCGCGCCCGGTCTCCTCGCTGGTGCCGATTTGAAACTCCGGCTCGTCGCTGGCGATCGCCATGTGGCTCCATTTGAGCAGCGAGTTCCAGTCGCCGCGCGGCACATCCATCATCTGGCAGATAATTGTCAGCGGAAACCTCGCGGCCACATCCGTCACCAGATCGCATTTCCCACGCGGTGCAACCTCGGCGATTATCTCCCGGGCCAGCTTGCGGGCCGGATCCTCCAGCTTCGCCACCGCGCGCGGCAGAAAGGACGCGTTGTATGACTTGCGCAACGCGGTATGGAAGGGCGGGTCGGTCATCACCAGGATCGCGCCCTTACCGTCTTCACGCTCATGCTCATGCGCTTCGGCGTAGGTGTCTACCGGAAGCAGCGGCGAGACGCGCTGAGAGCTGAACACGGTGGGATTGCGAAACACAGTGAGCGCGTCCTCATGTTTGGTGACCGACCAAAACGGCGTGTGGATGCGGCCCCTAGTCATACGCACCGGGTCCTCGGTTCGCATCCGCCGCCAGATCGCGTAAGGATCCCCGGTCGCGTAAAAAGCCGGATCGGTCAGGTCGTAAGCGAAGTCGCGCTCTTTCATTTGACGCCTCAAGAGGAAGCGATTGTGCCAGCTTTCGTCGGGTCCTGAAAGTCCGTTCACTTCTCAGTAGCGCGGGTCTTCGTGCCCGTGATTTCCGATGCCCGTGCAAGGCGGGCAGGGACGCCCGCCCTACTGCAGTAGTAGCGCCTCCACCCCCATGATTTATCCGCAGCCCCGGGTATTTTAAGCGTAGGTTATGGACTGGCTGTTGACGGGGATGTAGTAGTAGAGCTAATAGAGGGGCGTTGGCCGATGCGCCGAACCATTTGGAAAGCACTGACAACGGCGGTATGCTACGCCGCGGTTTTTAAGAGGAAGGATTAAGGTATGGCAAATGGCGCTGCTGGGGCGGTACGTCCCGCCGAGGTGGGAGTCGGAGTCACGGCCCGTCGCGACGTTTGGTGGGTGCAGCCGCTGGTCGTATTTCTGGCGTTGTCCACGTTCGTGATTTACGCGACCTGGGCGGCCTTTCAGGGCAAATACTACCGCTTCCACGGCGGCGGAGCGGATTATTTGTCGCCGTTTTATTCGCCTGAATTATTCGGCGACCCCAAGACCGCCTTGTTCGGGGGCATGCCGTCGTGGTGGCCCGGATGGCTGGTGTTTTCGCCCGCGCTGTTGATTCTGCCCTTCCCGGCTTTCTTCCGTGTGACCTGCTATTACTATCGCGGGGCTTATTACAAGGCTTTTTGGGCCGACCCTCCTTCATGCACGGTCAAGGAGCCGCGCAGCCATTATCGCGGCGAATCCTCCTTTCCGCTGATACTGCAGAATGTTCATCGCTATTTTCTCTACGTCGCGCTGGTGTTCATCCTCATCCTGGGGCACGACGCCTGGGATGCACTGTGGTTCACCGATGCCACCGGGCAGGTCCATTTCGGGATGGGCGTTGGCACCCTGGTGCTGACTCTCAACGTGGTGCTGTTGGCTGGCTACACCTTTGGATGCCACTCCCTGCGCCATCTGTGCGGCGGCAGGATCAACAAGCTTTCCGAGTGCCCGATGCGCAGCCGACTCTATGGATGCGTCAGTGCGTTTAACTCCCGTCACATGGCGTGGGCTTGGCCCAGCCTGGTGTTTGTGGCCTTCACCGACCTGTACGTGCGGATGTGTTCGATGGGGATCTGGACGGACTGGAGGTTTTTCTAATGGTCCAATACGACACCCATGAACACGACGTGCTGGTGATCGGCGCCGGTGGCGCGGGTTTGCGCGCCGCCAGCGAGGCCTCGGCTCTCGGGGCCAAGGTCGGACTGGTATGCAAGTCGCTGCTGGGCAAGGCGCACACCGTGATGGCCGAAGGGGGCGTGGCCGCTGCGCTGGCCAACGTGGACGACCGCGATAACTGGAAGGTCCATTTCGCCGATACCATGCGCGGCGGACAGTACGTCAACAACTGGCGGATGGCGGAGCTGCACGCCAAGGAAGCGCCGGACCGGGTGCGCGAACTGGAAGCCTGGGGCGCGGTTTTCGATCGCACCAAGGACGGCCGCATCCTCCAGCGCAACTTCGGCGGCCATCGCTACCCCCGTCTGGCTCATGTCGGCGACCGCACCGGCCTGGAGATGATCCGGACCCTCCAGGACCATGGGATCCATCAGGGGATGGATGTCTTCATGGAGTTCACCATCGTAGGCCTGATCAAGGACGGGGCGCGGGTGGCCGGTGCGTTCGCCTACGACCGCGAGCGCGGTCTGTTTCACCTGTTCCGCGCCAAGGCCGTGATTATCGCCACCGGCGGTATCGGCCGCGCGTTTAAGATCACCAGCAATAGCTGGGAATACACGGGCGACGGCGATGCGATGGCCTATGAAGCCGGCGCCGACCTGATGGATATGGAGTTCGTCCAGTTCCATCCCACCGGCATGGTCTGGCCGCTGAGCGTGGCCGGTATCCTGGTGACCGAAGGGGTGCGCGGCGAAGGCGGGATCCTGGTCAACAAGGAAGGCCGCCGCTTCATGTTCGATGATATTCCGGAGAACTACCGCCCGCAGACCGCCGACAATGAGGAGGAGGGCTGGCGCTACTGCCAGGGCGACAAGAACGCGCGCCGCCCGCCCGAGTTGCTCACCCGCGACCATGTCGCGCGCTGTATCGTGACCGAGATCAAAGAGGGTCGGGGCAGTCCGCACGGTGGCGTCTTCCTCGATATCGCCTGGATCAAGAAGAGACTCCCCAACGCGGAGGAACACATCAAGCGCAAGCTGCCCAGCATGTACCATCAGTTCATGAAGCTGGCCGACATCGATATCACCAAGGTGCCGATGGAAGTCGGTCCGACCACTCACTACATGATGGGCGGCGTACGGGTTGACGGCGATTCGCAGATGTCCAATGTGCCGGGACTGTTCGCCGCCGGCGAGGCGGCGGCAGGATTGCATGGCGCCAACCGCCTGGGCGGCAATTCCCTTTCCGACCTGCTGGTCTTCGGTCAGCGCGCCGGCGAATACGCGGCAAAATTCGCCAAGGAGAACGGACCCGCTGCGGTCGACCAGGCACAGCTCGAAGCGCTGGGGCAGCGGGCATTGGCGCCCTTCGAGGATAATTCGGGCAAGGGCGAGTCGCCCTATCAGATCCAGAAAGAACTGCAGACGCATATGCAGGAACTGGTGGGAATCGTGCGGCGCGAAGAGGAGATGAACCGCGCCCTGGAGATCATCGCCCAGTTAAAGGAGCGGGCCAAACACGTGCGCGTTGAGGGCAACCGGATGTACAACGCCGGTTGGCATACCGCGATCGACCTGCACAACCTGCTGACGGTTTCAGAGGCGATCACCCGCGCGGCGCTGGTACGCAAGGAAAGCCGCGGCGCTCATTTCCGCGACGATTTTCCCAACAAGGACAATACGCTGGGCGGGTTCAACATCGTCGTGCGCAAGACCGCCGACGAGATGCGCGTTTCGATGGAGCCGCTGCGCGAAATGCCTGCCGAACTCAAACAGATTATCGAGGATCAAAAGTGAGCTCTACTGCGACGTTCAAAATCTGGCGCGGCGACGCCCAGGGCGGGGAGTTCCGCGAATACCAGGCCCGCATCGACGAGGGGATGGTGGTGCTCGACGCCGTTCATCAGATCCAGGCCGAGCAGGCTCCCGATATGGCCGTGCGATGGAATTGCAAGGCGGGCAAATGCGGTTCGTGCAGCTCCGAGATCAACGGGATGCCCAAGCTGATGTGCATGACCCGGCTAAGCGACCTGCCGCTGGACCAGCCGATCACGGTCGAGCCGATGCATACCTTTCCGCTCATCAAGGACCTGGTGACCAATGTTTCGTGGAACTTCAGGGCCAAGAAGAAGCTCAAGCCGTTCACCCCGCGTCCGCCCGACGCCGCCGACGGCACCTGGCGTATCGCTCAGGAGGACATCGAGCGCATCCAGGAATTCCGCAAATGCATCGAATGCTTCCTGTGCCAGGACGTCTGTCACGTGCTGCGCGAGCACCATCTGGAGGAGGAATTCATCGGTCCGCGCCTGTTTGTCTTCACCGCGGCGCTCGAGATGCATCCGCTGGATACTGAAAATCGCGTCAGGGATCTGCGCAAGCTGGACGGGATCGGTTACTGCAACATAACCAAATGCTGCACCAAAGTCTGTCCCGAAGACATCCACATCACTGACAATGCGATCATCCCGCTCAAAGAGCGCGTGGTGGACGAGTTCTACGACCCGGTAACGCGGATCTTCAAGTCAATCAGCGGCGGCGCCAAGCGTTAGAAGCTCCTGTTGTCGTTCCCTTGGCTCCCTTGAGTCGGGGGTTGCTGTGGAATGCCGGAAAATGATTTTCACAGGTCACGCTTTGAGGCGAATGTTCGAGCGTGGCATACGAGCCGCACAAGTACGATGGGTGAATGAGAGCGGTGAGGTTATTGAGAGCGATCCCGATGACCTGCCCCTTCCCGAGCTATTTGATCCTGGGTTTTTTGGGAGATATGCCGCTGCACGTGTCGCTCCGTGTGGAAGCTGGTGGTACACGATGTTATGTTATTACGGTGTATGTGCCGGATCCGAAAAGATGGAGTCCCGATTTTCGTGAAATGTGTCATTTGCAAACACGGCGAGACCGAGCCGGGGACCACCACGGTTACCCTTCAACGTGGGGAGTCCACACTAATCGTGAAGGGCGTTCCGGCCGACATTTGTGACAATTGCGCGGAGTATTATCTGAGTGAAGAGGTAACAGAAAAACTCCTGGCGCAGGCCGACGCGGCTCTCCACGCAGGAGCCGAGTTGGAAATTCTGCGTTACGCAACTCCGATCCGGTGACGCGACCCAAAAATATTAGAAATTTCCAAGGCGATCCCAATCCGAGCCGCGACCGTCAGGGAGCGGTATTTATCGGTGCGGCCCACATAACCGCTCCCTGACAGTCGCGGCTTGGATTTTTTCTCCATTAAGCGCGCCGGGAGATTGCCGCGCAGCGATTTCGGCGTGCCAGCGTTGCTGAAAGTGCGGCCGGCACTGGCGGGCAAGGGTTTGTCGCTGCCCCGCTCCGGCACAAATTTCTTCATAGTCTCACCGAAAAGCCAGTACCATCAAAAGAGTGGGTGTCTGAACCGTCGGAGAGGCGGAACTCACTGTGGTGGATTTGGGTAAAAAGTCGTTTTGGCGTCGCAGGCATGCGGAATCGAATACGCACAATGCGGTCCGCATGATGCTGGTGCTGCTTGCGGTAGCGTTCTTCGCTGGCTGCGGCACCATCCCGGACGCGCGAGAGTATCTTGCTGCGAAGTTTTACTACGAGCGGGATCCGGCGTTTGTCGGACCCGCCGGGCAGCTAACGGAGAAGCAAGGGCGGCGGATTATCGCGGGTCTGGAGCAACGCCAGAAAACGCCGACCGATATTCTCCAGCGCCATCTGGCTTTCGAGCAGGCGCTCAGCCAGGTCCCGCTGGTCCTCGGCAACCAGGTGAGCCTGCTGGAAAATGGCACGGCGACCTATCGGGCCATGTTGGACGCGATTCGCGGCGCCCAGGACAGCATTAACCTGCAGACGTTCATAATCTCCGACGGGCCGGTGGGGCAGATGTTTGCCGACGCTCTCATCGAGCGGCAGCGCCACGGGGTACAAGTCAACCTCATGTATGACAGCTTCGGCTCGATGCACACGCCGGCCAGCTTCTTTGAACGCCTGCAGCGCAATGGAATTGCGGTGCTGCAATACCGCCCGGTAAATCCGTTGGAGGTAAGACTTCCCTGGACCTTGACTCACCGCAATCATCGCAAGTTGCTGGTGGTCGACGGCCGCATCGCGTTTACCGGCGGGATCAATATCTCGGAGGTTTACGCCAGCGGTGTGAGTAGCAGCAAGGAAAGAGAACCGCCGCAATATTGGCGCGATACCGACATCGTGGTCGAGGGGCCGGTCGTGGCCCAGTTTCAACAGCTTTTTCTCCGCGAATGGCGTTATCAAAAGGGCCCGCCACTGAGCCCGCGCAACTATTTTCCGCAACTGGGATGGCAGGGCAGAGATATCGTGCGGGTGATCGCCAGCGTGCCCGAACGATTCAACCTGATTTACCTGACGTTAATTTCAGCCATCGTCAACGCCGAAACCAATGTATTCATCACCGACGCCTACATCGCGCCGGATCGCCAGGTGCTGCGCGCGCTGGAGCACGCGGCGCGCCGCGGCGTCGATGTGCGGCTGCTGCTCCCCAGTCAGAGCGACGAACCCCTGATTGTATCGGCTCAGCGTTCCGACTATGAGGCGCTGCTTGAGTCCGGCGTCAAAGTTTACGAATGGCAGGGCAAGATGCTCCACGCCAAGACCGCGACGATCGATGGCGTGTGGTCAACGGTGGGCACCTCGAATCTCGATTGGTGGAGTATAGCGCGCAATAACGAGCTCAACGCGGTCATCCTCAGCCATACGTTCGGCGACCAGATGAACCTGATGTTCAGAAACGTCATGGAGAACTCCAGCCAAATCGAACCCGATAATTGGAAAAATCGCGGACTGCTTGAGCGCCTTCACCAAACCGTCGGATGGCTCTTTGAACCGCTGCTCTGATTAAAGCCACGGACGCGCGGTCACGCGCTGACTCCTCACTCACGGATCCAGTTGCTGGTGCTCGCCTGCCGGAACTCTTGCCGCCGCTGCCCTGCTGAGTCAAAGTTGGTCGCGGCCTCCTTCCGAAATGAAATCTGAACGCAATCGTGAGTGTATCGGCGCCGCACACGCAGGGCTGTGGTGCGCAGTGTTCTTCCTGCTCCTCGGTTCGCACCAGGTGCGGGCTCAATCTGCGGTGGGTGTCGTTTCCGAGATTGCGGGAACGGCCCGCATCGCGCGAGGCGGCGCGAACCTCACCGTGAGCAAAGGGACGGCGGTATTGCCGTGGGATAAATTGAAGGCCGAAGCGCAATCCTCGCTGACTATCACGCTCAATAATGGCGGCAACATAGCGCTGGAGGGGCCGCTGGAGTTTCTGGTCAACGTCAGCGATAGCCTGGAGCCGGCGACATCAATCCCGGCCGGACTCCTGCGCAAGAACTCGGGTCACACCGGGGCATCGACTTTCAAGGCCTCCGCGATGGGCCTGAGGGCGGAGCGCACGCGGCTGGCTTTCGATAGTTTTGGGGCGATTGGCGGGCTTCATCCCCGGCGCGTACGGGAACGGGTCGGCAGTGTGCTGAAGGTAAATGGAACCACCCATGTAACCAAAGCCGCCTCCATCACGCTGGTCCATGAAGGAACGCCGATCGACGCTGGCGACGTGCTGACGACCGACACCGGCGCCTCGCTCACACTTGTCATCAGCGATCAAAGCGCCATCGATCTCGGCGATCGCACCCAACTGGTAGCCGGGGCCCGCACGGACATCCCGGGTGCCGCGCAAGAAGAGGTGGATCGCTCATCGTTTTTTCTGAAGGCCGGCAGCGCGTGCTTCAAGGTGAGCAAGCGATTACCGCAATCACCGCAGTTCTTGCGTGTGTTTACATCCAACGCGCAGGTGGCGGCGAACGCCGGGAAGCTTGCGATAACCCACTCGGACCGCTCATCAACCTACGACGGTTCGTCAACCGGGCTCGCAGTAGCGCAAGGAGCCGCCGCCATATTCAATCCAAACGAATCGGAAAAATCATTGGAGTGGCCGCCGGTTACCAAACCAACGTACGCGGGACTGAGCCGCCGTCACCACCGGTACGCGCGGTCTCGACCGAACCCTGTCGGCCATAGTCCACATCAGGAGCGATCGCTCTGGTTGGGCGGCTTTGAAAAAATATGAGCGCCAAAAGCCTGATGATCATGGGAACCGCGTCGGACGTCGGCAAGAGCGTGGTGGTGACCGCGCTATGCCGGGCGGCGCGCCGCGCCGGAATCCGCGTTGCTCCCTTCAAGTCGCAGAATATGTCGAACAACGCCGCCGTTTGCGCCGGCGGTGAAATCGGCCGCGCGCAGGCGGCGCAGGCTGAGGCGTGCGGGCTGGAGCCTGCACTCGACATGAATCCGGTGCTGCTCAAGCCGGAGACTGAGCTGGGATGCCAGGTAGTGATCGGTGGCCGCGTGCGCTTCCATATGCACGCGATGGAGCATGAGCGCTATCGCGCGCAGGCTTGGCCGGCGATTGTGGACAGCTACGCGCGGCTGGCCCGCGACTTCGACCTGATCGTAATCGAGGGCGCCGGCGGCGCGGCCGAGATCAATCTGCGCCATCGCGATCTGGTCAACTGGGCGGTGGCCGAGATGGCTGACGCGCCGGTTCTGATCGTGGGCGATATCGATAAGGGCGGTGTCTTTGCGTCCCTGTTCGGCACGATCGAGCTGCTGGAGCCATCGGAGCGCGCCCGCGTCCAAGGTTTGATCATCAACAAATTCCGCGGCGACCGCCGCCTGCTTACCGAAGGCCTGCAAATCCTCGAGCAACGAACGGGCGTGCCGGTATTGGGCGTGCTGCCTTTTCTGTCCGATCTCCGAATCCCGCAGGAGGACAGCGCTACGCTTGACGGCCCGGCAAAGCCGTTGGCCGCCAACCCCGAAATAGCGGTGGGAGTGCTGCGATTCCCCCGCATTTCGAACTACACCGATTTCACCCCGCTGGAAGAGGAACCCGACGTCGCGGTGCATTATCTGAGCGACCCGGCGTCGGCGCCTCATCTGGACGTGCTCGTCCTTCCCGGGTCCAAGAACACGACCGCCGATTTGCAATAGCTGCGCCGCGCGGGATGGGAAAATTATCTCGTGCACCATCGCCAACGCGGCGGCTGGACCATTGGTATATGCGGCGGGTACCAGATGCTCGGACAGCGCATCATCGATGAGCATGGGGTGGAATCCAAAGTTCCCGTGACGATCGGTTTGGGTCTGCTCGAGGTGGAAACGCGCTTCGAGCGCGAAAAGATAACAGCGCGCGTAAATGCGACGCATCTGTCCTCGGGTCTGGCGGTTTCGGGCTATGAGATTCATGCCGGGCGCGTGACTCGCGGCCATGGCGCCACTGCGTTATTGCGTGTGACCGAGCGCGAAGGGGAGGCCGCCGACGAGCTTGAAGGTGCGTGCTCGGAAGATGGACGCGTCGCCGGCACCTCGATGCATGGACTGTTTGACCTGGCGCAATTCCGGCGCAGCTTTCTGGACGCGGTGCGCGCCGCCAAAGGGATAGAGCCGCTGCCCGAGGGCGCCGGCGCAGACTTCAAAGCGGTCCGCGAGCGCGCCTATGATCTGATGGCGGACGCGGTCGCGGAGCACTTGGATTTGGGAAAAGTTCTGGCACTGGCGGGAATCACCTGAAACAGGCTATGTTTTCCGCCACGCTGTCGCGGCTTGCGGCCCAAGGATAGGTGAAGCGTTATGAAAATAGGATTGAGCTGGTTTTTCATCAAGCCGATGCCGTTGGATCGGGACGTGCTCCTGCACTACGCGAAAGA
>DASZGF010000088.1:0-38116 GCA_035939115.1 Binataceae bacterium (SeqCode) | reverse complement strand
AAGGAAAAGCCCCAGGAGGGCAAGGTTGTCGCGGTAGGCAAAGGCAAGACGACCGAGGCCGGCAAGCTGGTGGCACCCGAAGTGAGGGCCGGTGACACAATCTTGTTTGGCAAGTATTCCGGCAGCGAGGTCATGGTCGACGGTGAGGAGCATCTCATCATGCGCGAGGATGACGTGATGGGCGTGTTCGAAGGGTAGCCCGCCGAACCGAATTCTTAAGCCGTTACAACAAATTTCACTGAACCGAGGAGAGGCAAAAATTATGTCTGCCAAGATGGTCCGTTTTTCCCAGGACGCGCGCGAGAAAATTCTCAAGGGGGTGAACGTTTTAGCCGACGCGGTCACTGTGACTCTGGGGCCCAAGGGCCGCAATGTCGTGCTGGAGAAGAGCTTCGGCGCTCCTTTGGTGACCAAGGACGGGGTCACTGTCGCCAAGGAGATTGAACTCGAAGACCGGCTCGAGAACATGGGCGCACAGATGGTGAAGGAGGTCGCTTCCAAGACCTCGGACGTCGCCGGCGACGGCACCACCACCGCCACTGTGCTGGCGCGCGCGATTTTCACCGAGGGAATCAAGATGGTCGCAGCCGGCCATGACCCGATGTCACTCAAGCGCGGGATCGACCGCGCGGTCCAGGCCATCACCGCCGAATTGAAGAACATGTCCAAGCCCACCAAGGATCGGCGCGAAATCGCCCAGGTTGGCACGATCTCAGCCAATAACGACTCGACCATCGGCGATATCATCGCCGAGGCGATGGAGAAGGTCGGCAAGGAAGGCGTGATCACGGTCGAGGAGGCCAAGGGGCTGGAGACCACCCTCGAAGTGGTCGAAGGCATGCAGTTCGACCGCGGCTATCTATCGCCCTACTTCGTAACCGACCCTGAGCGTATGGAGGCCAGGCTCGAGGACGTTTACATCCTGAACCACGAGAAAAAGATTTCGTCCATGAAAGACCTGCTGCCGATTCTCGAGACCATCGCGAAGACCGGCAAACCCTTCCTGCTCCTGTCCGAGGACGTCGAGGGCGAGGCGCTGGCGACGCTGGTCGTGAACAAGATCCGCGGCACGCTGTCGTGCTGCGCGGTCAAGGCGCCTGGCTTTGGCGACCGGCGCAAGGCGATGCTCGAAGATATCGCGATCCTGACCGGGGGCAAGGTGATCGCTGAGGAACTGGGGATCAAGCTGGAGAACGTGACTTTGCAGGACCTCGGCCGCGCCAAGCGCATCGTAGTCGACAAGGACAATACCACGATCATCGACGGCGCCGGCAAAAAGGCTGAGATCGAGGCCCGCATCAAGCAGATCCGCGCGCAGATTGAGGAGACCACTTCGGATTACGACCGTGAGAAGCTCCAGGAGCGGCTGGCGAAACTGGTCGGCGGCGTAGCGGTAATCCGCGTGGGTGCGGCAACTGAGATGGAGATGAAGGAAAAGAAGGCGCGCGTCGAGGATGCGCTCCATGCGACCCGCGCGGCGGTCGAAGAGGGGGTCGTTCCGGGCGGCGGCGTGGCCCTTATCCGGGCCTCGTCGGTGCTCGACAACCTGCGCGCCAGTGACGACGAGAAGGTCGGCATCGGCATAGTCCGCAAGACGCTGGAGGATCCGGCGCGTTGGATCGCCAGTAATGCCGGCAAGGAAGGATCGATCGTCGTCGACAAGATCAGAAGCGGCAAGGGGTCCTTCGGCTTCAATGCCGCGACCGAGGAGTACGAGGACCTGATGAAGGCGGGCATCATCGACCCGACCAAGGTAGTGCGCAGCGCGCTGCAGAACGCGGCGTCGGTGGCGGCCCTGCTTTTGACCACGGAGTGCATAATTGCGGAGAAGCCCGATGAGAAGGGCGCCGGTGGAATGCCTGGCGGCATGCCTCCGGGAGGCATGATGTAAGGCTCACACTTTACACTCACCAATTGATCTGAATGAAAGCGGCGGAGTGCTCAGGCGCTCCGCCGCTTCTTGTTAAGTGATCCCAGCCGCGGCCAGACCGGCTTCCGACTTGTCGCGCGCAGCGAACCGCACGGCCCGAACGCTCAGGATTTCCGCCGATGACCGCGTAGCGCAAGCTCGTGTTGACAGCACCTAAATGCTTGGCGAACATTGCCGCTGGTAGCGAGGGTGCGCCGATGAGGTCAAAGTCTGAGATCCGCACTCGTCTGAGCGTCGCGGTCGCGGCCATGCTGGCGATTGTGCTGACCGCTTGCGCCGCGCACGCGGAAATCTCCGGGCGTGACTTGCAGGCGCTCTCCAAAAGCCAGCTTATCTTCATCGCCACAGTCCGCAAGGACGGCCATCAGAGCAAGGCCGCGCCGGTGTGGTTCACCGTCAGCGCCGACCGCAACACTATCCTTATTCAGACCGGCCCCAAAACCTGGAAGGCCAAGCGCATCCGGCGCGGCAGCCCGGTGCTGGTGTGGGTCGGCGCCGCAAACGGGCCCGCCTTCATCGGCAAGGCCGAGATTACCACCGACGCGGCGGTGCAAAAGAAAATTCTGGACGATTATCGGGAAAAGTATTGGCTTAACCGCGTGCTTGGAGTCGGGCCCTCGCGTGCCGACCTCGCCGCCGGCCGCCAGGTCGCGATCGTGATTACGCCGGCGCGTGATCTGCCAGATGGCTTCCAGTCCGCTCCGGGAACCGCGCCGCCGCCGCTTACGACACCGGCGACTGCGCCGGGTAAAGCGCCCTGAACAGCCACCCGGCCCCGCCGGTTTCACGCTGGCGCACAGCGGTTCCCTATCTCGGAACGCTCGCTATCTTCGCCCTGATCCTCTGGAAGATTCCGCTGGCCAAGGTAGGGGCCGCCCTCGAACATGTGCCGGTGCTCAAATTTTTTGGCGCCTTCCTGCCTTTCTCTGTCTTCTACTGGATGATCGATTCGCTGTGTTTGACCTGGGTCGTGCGGCGCTTCAATGCGCCGCTGCGCCTGCGTGAAATCGCTCCGATCCGCGCCAGCATGTATCTGCTCGCCTTGATCAACACCAATCTCGGGCAGGGAGGCGTCGCCTGGTACCTCCATCGCCGGGCCGGAATTCCCTTGCTCGAAGCGCTTAGCTCGATCTTGTTCATCGGCCTGATGGAGGTTTATCAGCTCTTTGCCTTCTCCACACTGGGCGTGATCTTCTATCACCCGGGTTCACCCTCGCAGCGGACAATAGTTCACCTGCTGCGCATCGTGTACGCGGCCGCCTGGCTTGCATTGGCAATGCTGATAGCGTTTTTCGCGCTGGCGCGGCGCAGCGATCGCGTGGGCGCCTGGATCGCCGCCTCGCCGATGCGCGGGCTCGCGCGCACCTTTATCCAGGCGCGGCCGCGTGACTACGCGATCGTCCTCGCGATAAAGGCGCCCAGTTTCCTGGCCTCGCTGATCGTACAATTTTGGGCGCTGTGGCTTTACGGCATATCGATCCCGTTCGTGAAGCTGGTACTGTTTCTTCCGCTGGTCTTCCTGGCCGCCGCGCTGCCGATAGCGGTCGCCCACCTGGGCACCAGCCAGGCGGCGTGGTTAATCTTTTTCTCGATGAACGCGCCGCCGGCGAGAATCCTGGCCTATAGCCTCGCCGCCCACTTTACCTTTATGTTCTGTAACGGCCTGATCGGGTTAATCTTCCTGCCGCGCGCCGCCCGTGAGCTGACCGAGTTGGGAGCCTAGCTTAGCTAGCAGGGTGCTGAAAACTCTTTTCCGTAGCGCCGGCCTCCGTGCCGGTTCTTTTTGTCTCGGACCAAGTTCATTGGGCCGGGGAGAAAAAACGGCGCGCGAATTTCCTGCCTCGCCCGCGCGCGGACAGGTCCGCGCGCGCAAGCTGGGAGAGGCCGGAGAGTGCAGGTACATCAAGTAACCTGCTCCTTGTGTCCTGGTCTTCGAGCTTAGACGGGTTATGTACGCGCAGCACGATCTAATTTGGAAGGCGGCCGCCAACCTGTTGAGCGCGTCGCGATTTGTCTTGGCCAGCCTCTGGCTGGCCGCGTATGCCACCGGCAATCGTCGTCCTGGGCTGATGGGTCCGATCGCGCTGGCCGCCGCGGCGTCGGACTTTGCCGACGGGCGTCTGGCTCGCCACGCCGGTTCACCTGATCGATGCGGACGATGGCTCGACGCCGTTGCCGATATCGCTTTCATTCTCGCGGCTCTGTCATGCGAGGCGCGCGCGGGATCGATTCCCGCTTACATCCCGGTTCTGATCTCGCTCTCATTTACGCAGTACGCGTTGGACTCCGTCCTGATCCTCGGCTCATCCGCTCCCATTGCAAGCCGCCTCGGCCACTGGGCCGGCGCTCTCAACTATATTCTTGTGATCACGCTCGCGTTTGCGCCGCCGCCGCGCCAGCCGGGCCGGCTAATCCGCCGGGCAGCGCCGCTGATCGGGATCCTCTATATCGCCTCGATGATTGAGCGCGCGCTCAATTACTGGCAGATCCTCAAGCAGCCGCGCGGCAAAACAAACGCCGTAAAAGACTGAAACAGACCTCCTGGCAGAGAGGCTTTTAAATGTTAGAGAGAATGCCTGCAATTAGCGGACGGCCCCGTGGATTTGGACTTTTAGTGTGTCGCCGGTGAAACCAACGCCATCCGGATCGGCGCCCAGGGTATCCAGACCCAGACCTACATCGCGGGGATCATCGGGGTGCCAGTTACCGGCGTGGACGTGCTGGTTGCGTCCAACGGACGGTTGGGTGTTGCCATGTCCTCGGCGCGATTCAAGCACGGCATCCAGCACATGGGCGAAGCGAGCAGCAAACTGCTGAAGCTGCGTCCGGTGATTTTCCGCTACAACAATGACTCGACCGACACTACGCAGTACGGATTAGTCGCGGAAAAAGACAAAGACGCGAAGATAGAGGCACTTACCGAACGCCTGAACGCCATCGAGCGGCAGATTCAGCGAGCGGATCGTACTCAGCAGACGCGAAATGCCAGCTTTGATCCCGGCTCGTCAAGATGATGAAAGGACTCGCGGCGTGGCTTGGGCCTCGATTGACAGCAATTGAGGGCTCAACTACCGGCGGCCGCGCCCGATTCCCGGTTCCATCTGATTTTCAATTTCATACGCTGAAGGGAAAGGTGTGCGCGGCCTGTTGCCCGAGGGACGCCATTCTCAGACCAGCAAATCCCGGCGGCGGTATAGCAATAGCGCACTGCCCGCGGATACCCCGACAGCCACGACGATGTACCCGAACATGGAGACTGGCGGCGGCATTTCCGGCGATCCGGCATTGCGGATGCTGTAGAGCGAGAGGTTAAGGATCACATAGGCGGCATAGGCGAAGCCTATCGGCAGTGCCCAGCGGCGCATCCGCCAGATGCCGACGGCGTAGAAGATCAACAGCAGGCCGAAAGCAGGGCCCAGGATCGCATTTGCAATTCCATGGGTCTTTCCGCCGAGAAACACAAAGCCCACGTTCGGGCTCATGTGAAAGGGTTTGGAGAAATTCGAGAGCGCCAGCAGCGCGAACAAAATCGCGCATACGGTAAGCACCGCCCCGCGCGACGAATCCGCCATCGCGAGCCCTCCCGTGGGTTAGTGGAACCAAGGTCCTATGTTAACAGGTGGGCCGCAACCGGCACAAAGCGGCCAGGTTTGCCATCCGACTTGAGAATCGAGGCCAGGTCGTTCCCGACTCGTCCAGCACTTCAAACCTGGCTACGCTTCTGACTCCTGATCAAGATTTTGGGTCAAATTCATGTGCGAGCGTAGTCTTTGGCTCTCAGCGACCGCCTCTCAATTCCTTGCATATGAGACTTTGACCATGCAAATTGGGATTTCGAAATTGAAATCCAGTTAACCCGAACATGACGGAGGATAGAAAGTATGATGAGAAGCATAACAAAGCTAACGAGGACCACCGGGTTCTTCCTTGCAGTGATCTTGAGCCTGACACTTTTGAGCGCAGGTACGGCAGGCGCGCAGGCCTGCGGCGGTTTTTGCTCAGCCCTTCAAACCGCATACGGGAATTTAGCGCTCAATGGCAACGGCGGAGTCGAAAAAACCGCGGTGGGAGACAACGCGCTCGGTGGCAACACGGGCAACGACAACACTGGCGTCGGCGTGTTCTCGCTGCTCAATAGCACCGGAAACAACAATACGGCCATCGGCGTGACTCCCTGAAAAACAACACGGGCTCCAATTGTACCGGCCTCGGATTCCTGGCTCTCCAAAGCAACACGGGCGCGGCCAACACCGCCGTCGGATCAGGAGCCCTAAACGCCAACACGAGTGGGGCAGACAATACAGCGGTTGGCTTCCAGGCCTTGCTGAGAAACACCACTGGCGGCAGCAACACCGCGACGGGAGAGAACGCGCTGGAAAACTGCTCCAGCTGCTTTAAAGATACTGCCAATGGAATCAATGCGCTTGCTAGCAACACGACCGGCAGCTTCAATACTGCCGTCGGCGACGCCACGCTTTTCAGCAACAGCACGGCCAGTTTCAACACCGCGGTCGGAGATGGCGCAATGTTTCACAACAGCACTGGCTTCTCTGACACAGCTGTCGGAGCCGATGCTCTCCAAAACAATACTACGGGCAACGATAATACCGCGACCGGCGTGAACGCCTTGCTGTCCAACACTACGGGCTTCAACAATACCGCCGCCGGCTTTGAGGCGCTTAAGGCCAATACCACGGGCATCAGCAACACCGGCACAGGAGAGAATGCGCTTAGAGGGAACACCAGCGGCAACAGTGATACGGCCACTGGTTCCAATGCGCTTGTGTTCAACAGCACCGGCTCCAACGATACCGCGACCGGCCTCAACGCGCTGAGGAACAACAACGCCGACAACAATACCGCGACCGGAGTCAGCGCCCTGCTCACCAACACCTCGGGCACCCAGAATACCGCCACCGGAGTCGGCGCTCTTCAAAGTAATTCCACAGGTTCTTTCAACACCGCGGATGGGCTGGGCGCGCTTAAGAGCAACACTACGGGTAGCAACAACACCGCCACGGGGATTAATACGCTCCTGTTTGCCAGTGCATCCAATAATACCGCTGACGGAGCGAATGCCCTCCAACAAACCACCACCGGTGCTTTTAATACCGCAACCGGACTCGGGGCTCTGCAGAAAAACACCACCGGATTCACTAATACCGCCATCGGAGCCCAGGCCCTGTCCGCCAATACTACGGGGCAGAGCAACGCTGCCGCAGGAGTAAACGCGCTGTTCCGAAACACCACCGGCGGTTTTAACACTGCGCTGGGGGAGCAGGCGCTCAACAACAACACCACCGGCCAGAAGAACATCGGGGTTGGATTCGCGAGCGGTTTTAATCTGACCACCGGGAACAACAACATTGATATAGGGAACAGAGGCGTAGCCGGCGAGTCCAACACGATTCGCATCGGAACTCAGGGAATTCAAACCAAGACTTTTATCGCCGGTATACGTGGCATCCTGGTGACCGGGGGCGGGGACGCAGTTGTGGTGGGCAGCACCGGACAGCTCGGAATTGCGCCGTCCTCGGGACGCTATAAGCGCGACGTCCAGAATATGGACGCCGCCAGCAAAAACCTGCTGAAGCTACGTCCGGTAACTTTTCGCTACAAGCAGGACCCACAGGGGCAGCGTCAATTTGGCCTGATTGCGGAAGAAGTGGCGCGGATCTATCCCGAGCTGGTCAGTTACGGCGCGGACGGCACGGTGATTACCGTGCGCTATCAGGAGTTGGTCCCGATGCTGCTGAACGAAAGCCAGAAACAGGCCGAGAAGATAGAGCAGCAGGCCAAGCTGATTGCAACGCTGAACGCGAAGGTGTCCGAACAACACGCTGAGCGAGCGTCTTTCGAGCATCGCCTTTCAGCGCTGGAGCAAACGCGGGCGGTGCGCGACCAAAACCAGACCCTGGCGGCGGCGGCCGGCAGGTGACCGCATGAGCGGGATTTCGGGCCGTCGGTCGCCCGGGACCGACGGCCCGGTCGCAAGTTCAAGTCAACCCCGTTAGTCCAGGCTCCAAATCCGGCGCGTCAACAGACCGCTTTGGGCCGCCGGGTCCTGAAGGTGATTACTGCACTCGCCTGATCGCGGGTGGCACCCATCGCCCATCAATCGCCGGTGATTTCGGTGCGTACAGACGCATCGTCACGCCAAACGTTCCCTTGGCGCACGAAGGCAGCCAGTTGGACACCTTGTCCGTGCCGGGCGAGTCGTGCTGGATGTAAAGGTCGAGCGAGCCGTCGGCGTTGTATTTCAACGTATCGCGGTCGCCAATGGCGAAGCGGTCAAGTTGGTTGGCGACCTGGAATCCTTCGGCGTCATACATCGTGACTGACCAGAAAGCATTCACCGGCGGCAGTTCCGCCTTGCTGAAATGCAATACATACTTGTTCGCTCCATCCGTCGTCTTCCCGTCGGCGTCGGCCATGTTCAGCGGGTAGATCGCGTCATCGGGCTGATTGGCGCCGAGACCGACCATGGCGACAATGGCACGCTTGAGGTAGAAGTCGCCATACACACCCATGGTGTCGGTATTCATCTGCCAGCCATTGACGACTCGCGCCAGCGTTGGCAGTTTGTCGTTCATCCCCTTGAGGCCATCGACAACGGCACGTTCCAGCGCGGCCTTGACCGCGGATGAAGCCTGGTCGAAGTCAAAGCTCTTGCCTGGTTCGAGCCCGAGGCGTTTGAGTCGCGCGGTCATGGACCAGTCGGTGATGTGGGGCGGATTGAGCTTCATGATTTCCGCGCCGTAGCTGAAGTATCTGGCGGCGCGCATCGTGTTCACCTGCACCAGCGGCGGCGTCTTCATGTCCACCGTCGAATCGGGCTGGAACGCAACCGGCTTCGCCGCTTTACCCCACTCTGAGAGCGGCGTGATCTTGTAACCATCCTGCACCTTGTGGACGGCCTCATAGTCTTTCGTCCCGTTGGTCTGCGTGCGGCCAATAACCCACACGTAGGCCGTGGGCGACTCGATGCGCTCCACGCCGTCGGGCAGTTGGCCGTTCCATCCCTTTGGAGCGACGGCATAGTTGGCGGCGCTCGTGCCGCTGGTGCGCTTGCCGGGCACGGCAAAGACATCTGACCACATGTCCAACATCGGCAGCAGGTAGTAACGCCCCAACGTATCCGGGGTGGAAACGATCACCGGCCCGTTGGTCAAGTCGAGCCATGCGGTTGAGTAAAGCGTATCGAAGTTCGGACGCACCACCTCGCGGGAGTCAGCCGTGGGAAAAGCTCGCAGATGGTGGATCGTGTTCGCCGGTCCGAAACCCGGCTTCACGCCAGGTGGCACGTTGGTGAACAGTCGCCGCGTCACGTCCATCGTAATTAGCGGGTATAGGTAGCTGTAGGCCTCGACGCCGATCTCGTAGGCTTCCTCCTGGGTCAGTGCGGCGGTAGTCATAATTTGAATCTCCCTGGGTTTTGAGCTTGAAAGCGGTGTTAGCGCCGAGTGAACGGCTTTGCGTCATTTTCCTACGATTCTTCGTCCTTGTCGGATGGGGTGCGTGTGGTCGCCGGTTCAAATCCGGCCGCTGCGTTTCGGAAGGTAGCATGCACAGGGGTTGACGGGAAATGCCATTTCAACGCGGTCGGCTCGTTGGCTGGGTGGGCGCTCGCTTGACGCCACCTGGCGAATGTCAAACCATCTCATTCTGTATCCGGGATCTGAAATCTAAAGGCAGGATGGATTATGAACAGCGCAGTCGAGATCGCTAATCTTCTTTATCGCTATGCAGAACTCATCGACGGCGGCGATCTGGCCGGAGCGGCTGCCCTGTTCGAGCATGCGAGGATAAAACTCAACGGCTCAGAGGAGCCCCAGGACAACGAGGCCGTGCTTTCCGTCTGGCGGAATTACATCAAAATCTATCCATGCGGTACGCCGCGCACCAAGCACGTTATCACCAACCCAATCATCGAGATTGATGAAGCTGCTGGTAAGGCGACCTGTCGCTCATATTACACTGTGCTGCAGGCAACGGGTGATCTGCCGCTGCAGATAGTTGCGGCCGGCCGCTATCATGACACTTTCGAACGGGTAGATGGCGCCTGGCGTTACTGCTACAGGGATTACTCACTGCTTGATCTGAAAGGCGATCTTAGCGGGCATTTGAACGCTTCCCTGATCGCCTCGTTAAGATGACTTCCGCCGTAGCGCCGGCCTCCGTGCCGGTTTTTTTGTGAATTGGTGACTCCCTCGTTTTCATCCTCCACAGCCGCTAGCGAAGTATCGCGGCACCGCCGTCGACCATGATGGTCTGACCGGTGACGTAGTTGAAATCGGAACTCACCAGGGCCAGAACTACTGGCGCGATATCACTCTCGGGGTCGCCATAGCGGCCCAATGGCATATGCGCCAGCGACGCCTTGAAAACGTCGGGGCTGGTTTTCATCCAGATTTCGATCGCGGGTGTCATCGAGGCCGGACAAATCGCGTTGACGTTGATCTTGTACCTGCCCCATTCCTTCGCCGCGACCCGGGTGATAGCGCGGATCGCTTCTTTGGTTGCCGAGTAAGCACCCCAACGAGCCATCCCTTCGGTACCGGCTGCCGAACCGACGTTTACGATCTTGCCGCCGTTGGCGCGCATGTAGGGAAAGCAGCCCTGCATGAAGTAGAAGGTACCCATGAAACCGGATTGCATGCTCTGCTGGACCACGTCATCGCTCATGTCCTCGAGGTTGATTTCGCCGATGATGCGTTGAGCGTCGTTGACCAGAATGTCTATCGTTCCAAATGCCTTCGCGGCGGCGGAGATGGCAGCGTCGGCTTCCGCCCGGACTCCGACGTCGCAGCGGATGGCGACGGCGCGCCCGCCGCGCGCCTCGATCTCCTTCGCCGCCGACGCGGCCGTATCGGGATTGATGTCGACGACGGCAACTCGGGCGCCCTCCCGAGCCAGCACAAGCGCGATTCCCCGTCCGATCCCCTGGCCGGCGCCGGTCACGATCGCAGCTTTTCCGTCAAGTCTGTCCATATTGAACGCCCTCCGTGCAAAGCTCGTTCCATTCCTACAGTTCGTTCCAGCTCACGCCCCAGGCAGCCCCCAATTCCTTAGCCGTGGTCAAAAAAGACAACCCCGAGAGCGAATGCTTGAGCACCATGTCGCCGTACTCGGCGGGAAACCCGGCCACGCAATCCGTCGGCACGATAACCCTGTAAGCCCGATTGATAGCTTCGATAGTAACCCCGATCACCCCACAGTTCAGTGAAACGCCGGTGACGACGATGGTTCTGATGCCCATGTTCCGGCACAGGCTGTCCGTGCTGGTATCGTGGAAACCGGTCATCGCATGGCTGCGCCACATGATCCACTCGCCCTCTTCAGGCTCCAGCCCCGAAATACTAGCCGCGCCGTTGGAAGTGCTGCCGAAATTGCGCGGACCCATCTTCTTTATGGCGTTATGCAGCGGCGTATTGCTCATTGAGCCGAGGTCGTCTGCCCGTGAAAAAGCCGGACAGTGGAAAACCTTGACCCCAGCCTTACGCGCGGCCCTGAGCAGCTTTGAAAGATGCGATGCAACACCGCGTTGCTCGACGACATCAGCGAGTTGCCGCAAAGGACCGGGGACTGATCTGCCGACCACGCCCTCCTGCATCTCATGGATAACCAGTGCGGTGATACCCGGTTCAGCGAATTCTTTTAAGTTAATGGGCATTTCGAAGATCCTCCTCTATCTTAATTAAATTGTTGTCCTCGGCCCGGCCTCTCAGCGCAACTGATCCACGTAGGTGTCCGTACCGGGCAACGTCGGAATGAAAGGCGCCACCAACTCGACACGGCCATGACCGCCGCGCGCAATCGCCTCACCCTCGCCGGAGAAGAGATCGGTCCAGCATGAGCGCGGGTCGGTCTCAAGAAACCAGAGCACGGTCAGGCGGCGGCCCCCAAAAGATGGATCGAGTTTTCTCATAAAGGCCAGCGCGTTGTCCGAAAACGGTTGCGGGCGAAAACCCATGCAAATGGCAGCGGGAGTCTTCTCAATGGCGGCGGGAAGATGCTCCTCCAGGAGCCATCGCTCCAGCGTGGCGCGGGCCGGTGCGTTGGGAACATCGATGACTTCGAGCACCAGTCCCTGATACGGATAGTACAGTGCGTGGATATCGCGAGGCCCTTCATGGTCGCGGTAAATCGAACCGGCGTGGTCCTGGAACGAGGTATAGACCTGTTCGATAAGCTGCAAGTGATTGGCCAGACGTTGGTCGCCAATCAGACGCCTATTGGTGGCCGTCGTCCAATCGATATGGTCCCGCAGCCGTCCCGCCGTGATCCAATATACCGAAACGTAGCACCCTTTGGTGACCGGTTGGGCCACCGCTGAGTCTTGCGGATAACGCAGCAGCTGAAGGTCCCGAGTGGCCACCCATCTTCGTCCGGCAAACATCCACGGCATCGCCATCGCACCGGCGATGTAGTGGTCATCTTCGTACCAGCGGTTATAGATGCGCTCTTCTCCCGGGTGGGGATCGACCATCGTGATCAATGCGTGACCCAGCCGCGCCTCGTATGGACCTTCCATTGGAAGTTCCCGGTATGGATGCTCCATCGTTCTGGTCATGATCTTTCCTCGATTGTGTGTTTATCCGAAATTTCACCGCGTCTCGGCAAGTGGCTGGCGTTTCTTTCCGCGAAACTTTACAGGAGGTGCGCGCGACTGGTCTGTCCCCGCCCGAGAAACAGAGCCCGAATCTTTGTTCATTTCAGCGGCCGTGGCGAACTTCCTTGGAGCAGACGGCTCTCGGCGTTGGAGCATACGACGCAGGCGAGGAACGGCGACCCCAAACTAGCCCCCGCCTTCAACCGGTAGTCCATCTCACCTGAAACGTTCAGGGATGTACGGCGGCGCATGCGTACTTCGCAATTCTTCCAGCGGGATGCTGGCGGGTTTCAGGTCGCGACACGCATCGCTTTGGCATTAATTGTCGGAGCGCAAGCACTGCTTGTTGGTCGGGGCGGCCGGATTTGAAGCGGCACCACACGCACCCCAAGCGTGTGCGCTACCAGGCTGCGCCACGCCCCGACCCGGGGGTAGGGGGATGGTATCGGCAGTATGTGGGCTTGACTAGCTGTCACTGGCGGAGCGCAAAGGCCCGGATTCCAGACAACGACAGCGTCACGGTGATGCCGCGCCCACAACCCGTAATCCATGGGCCTGCGCACCAAGCGCGAGCGCGCGATCGTGGGTCGCCATTACCAGCTCTTCACCCGCTGCCTCTCGCCAGAGCAGCGCGCTGGCAAGGTGAATTGCGTCCGGCGTTCCCAGTTCGGTCGGCATCGGCTGCGCCGCGCGATCGAGGACGATAGCGTCGACCTCGACGAGTTCGAGCGCGGCGATTACGTTCAGGATTGCTCGCCGCCGTAGTGCAACGTCGGCGTCAGACATTCGTGCGCGGAGCCGGAGCCGATCCAGCGTTCGGAGACTCTCGGTCGCAACCAACGCGCTCGAGACCCCCCGCTCGATTTGGGTCCATTCGGAAAGGCGTTGGGCTGTCGCAGCACCACCCGCAGCAGCACCGACGCGTCCACGTATGCGATCATCGATGGATTTGCCGCTCCTCGAGTAACAGGTCCACGATGTCGATCCGGATTTTTAGCGGCTTCGGCAAAGGCACGCGGTTGAGCGGGGGCGTTCCCGGCGGCGGCTTGCGAATCTTGAGCACAGTTCGTTCCCTGATCGGCACGATTTGCGCGACCGCAGTCTCGCGATCGAGGACCGCGATGGTCTGGCCGCCCCGCACCGCCCGAAGATATTCGCTCAGATGAGACTTTAGTTCCGCGATACGTACCCGCTTCATGACCACATCATGACCATATCTGGTCCCATGGGCAAGAGCGGCGCGCCGAGCCCACAGTGCAACGGCGGCGGTCGGCGGTGAGCCCCATGTGGTCGCCCTCACGATGTCGGGCCAAAGGCATGGGCCAACTCGGGGGCGTTTCCCGCCGCAGTAGAGCGGACGGACGCGCGCGTGAGGCCAGGGGTACCCAAGGCCGCCGAAGGGTGGGCTCCCGTCGGGAGCGCGCGACATCGGAACCCCCCAGACGATAGGAGCGGCACCCGAGATCTGCAAAAACGATATTGACATCGAGAAGCCTAATTCGATGGAGGCCGCACCGGTGCGCGCTGAGCAACAGCCACGCCTCCCTCTTTAGCAAGAAGTTTGCAGTTTACGCAGCCGCTGTACCAAATGCCTCGCGAAGAAACCTTAGGACGGTTTCGAACGCTTCGATCGCCTGGGCCTCAGATTCATTATCGTAAACAGCGCGGCGCCTCTTGGACAGAACCCGCTTCGCTTGCTGCAATAGTGGGTTGGAAAGAAACCGATTCAGAGTGTCCAACCGTTGCGACCAACTAGCGTCGGCGCGGTCGACTCGATTGACGCGATGCTTGTCTTCTAGCTCCTTGATGGCTCGTACGAGAGCGGTTCGCGATAACTCGATTGAAACAAACGGACTTTTCCCGGCGAACATACCGGCGAGCCAGGCGCTTTCCTCTATTGGACTCAGTTCCTTACCAGCTCGTCCCAAGGCTTGGCGGACTCTCTGCTTCAACTTCAGGGACTGAATTTCGCTGTCGAGACGATCTGCTCTCGTACGCGCCAGTTCTTTCCAGAGCTGCTTTGGAAAGCATTCTTGGGCTCTCTTATAGCTCAGCGAAGCCTTCTCGAGATCTTGCAATGCCTCCCAAGCCTCTGCTCGCTTAAAGTAAACCATACCATCCCGTGGATATTCACGAGCAAGCTCATCAAACAGTCGCATTCCTTCACCCAACGTGCGTTTGTCGGAGAGAAGCTTCCTTGCCTGTTCGGCCTTTTGGAGCGCGACTGGCCAGTTCGATTCGCTCATGAAAGTTCTCCGCGCTAGACTTCGACCTGCCCCTGCGAAAATTTAGCGCATCGAGGCAGCGCACCGCTAGAAAGGCGGGTATACGTATCGGTGACGATATACGCTAGCGGAGTACTCTGGGAATAACAGGAGAATGAAGTACACGGCCCTTGAGAGCGAGTATTTGAATCGAATTCGCGCGCGATTGGTCAGGCTGCGTGCCTATCTCAACCAAATGAACTTGAACGAAGCTTCCCAGACAAGCGAATGGTACCAAGCCGTCGCGAAGATGCGATCCATTCAAGGAAACATCAGCAATGACCTGAGTTTCCTGGCATGTTTGCTGGCGAAGAGCTTCCTGAATGAACATTTCGGCGTGACCAACTTTGACGCCGCCGCAAAACCACAGGGGGCACCGGGCCTGGATATCGATGTCGAAACGCCTCGCGGAGAGCGCCTAATTGCTGAGATAAAAACTACCGTCCCATACACAGGCGCGCTAAACGACCTCGGCGCTCAACAAAAAAGCTCCTTTCGCAAAGACTTCGCTAAGCTTAATGGTGCTCAAGCATCACACAAGCTCCTGTTCGTTACCGATCGGGCAACTTTTGACGTGTTGCAACGTCGCTACTTAGGAGAAATTCCTAATGTGCGGGTGGTCCTGCTCGACCTGACCTCAGTGTAACAGTTGGAATGAGGTATTGGCCTCTACCGCAGTGTCCGTCATCAGGCATGACGCTCTCGACCCAGCAGAGTGGCCGCCCGGACGGCGCATTCAACTGATGGACTCTTTGCGCGAATGTGTGCTCAAATTTTTGCCCAATGATTCCGGCGAATCAAAAGAAACTCGAAATTCGGGTGGTCCGAGCCGCCGAGATTGCTCTCGAGGCACAAAACTACGTCAGGCCAATCGACGTATTGGTCGGACTCGGATGGCTTGCTCCGGAAGCGGAGAAGCGATGGCGCCAGGGACGGACCGACTATCTGGAAGGAGCGGTACAGGCCAATCTGAACAAGATATCGGACGCGATGAAGCTATTTCGCCGGTGGGCAAACGCGAAGGGATTACTGCCTCGTGAATCGCATTATGTCTCGCAGACGCGCGATCGGCGAACGCTTCGCTTCAGTATCAGTGGAGACCCATCGATCGAACAGGCCTACAGCACCCATTGGATCTCGCCGGCGCTTTCGGAAAAGAAGCGAGCGCGCCTGGCGGAGAAGACGGACCGGCCGCCGGAACTGGTAGTAGTGATGCCCTTGAAGCCGGACTGGAAATGTCATCGTTGCGGCGGTACCGGCGCCTTGCTGGTCATGGAAGATCCGGGTCCTGCCTGCTTGCGATGTGTCGGTATGGATGACCTCGAGTTTGTCCAATCGGGTGACGCCCTTTTAACGCGGAGGCTCAAAGCAAAGAGCGCCCGCGGCGCCGTCGTCGTGCGTTTCAGCCGCTCCCGCAAACGTTATGAACGGCAGGGAATACTGGTGGAACCTCAGATCCTTGCCGAAGTGCAAGAGCAACTGGCGAAGGATCGAGGGGGCGCCGAGCAATGTGATTAAAGACGCCCGGACCGCCCGCGCCACCTAATTCAATTGGCAAGAGCTGCTTTGACGCGCCTCCGCAATCGGAAAGGAGCACCCTCATGGATCTTGGTCTGAAGGGCCGGGTCGCGCTGGTCACTGGCAGTTCACGGGGAATCGGGCGGGCGACTGCGGAAATTTTCGGGCGCGAGGGGGCGTTGGTCGCCGTCACCTATCACAATCTGCGCGAGCGCGCCGAAGCGGTGGCGGCGGGAATCCGTGAGCGCGGCGGCGAAGCCATAGTCATACCGTTGGATATCAGCTCGGATCAGTCGATCCGTGACGCTGTCGATGCGGTCGCCGCGCACTGGAACAGGATTGACATCCTGGTCAACAACGCGGTCCACGGCAGCGAACGGGTGGTCGTCCAAGTTCCGTTCGAGGACGTTCCCTCCGAGCAATGGCGCGATCTGCTGCGCGGCAATTTCGAGGGCGCTCACATGGCAATCATGGCGGTGCTGCCCTATATGCGCCGGAACCGGTGAGGACGGATTGTCAACGTCTCGTCGGCAGTAGCTGCGGACGGATATCCAGGCGGCGCGACCTATGGGGCGGCCAAGGCGGCGTTGCATGGCCTGAGCCGAACCCTCGCGAGGGAACTCGCGCCCGAGGGTATCCTCACCAACGTGGTAATGCCGGGGTTGACGCAGACTGAAGCGGTGCTCAGCTCGATGCCGCAGATGGTGGAACAGACCACTAAAGTCTCGCCGATACGCCATGTCCCCACCCCCGAAGAGGTCGCCTCAGTGATTGTATTCGTCGCCTCGGCCACCAACACCACGCTCAATGGTGAAGTAATCCGCGCCAACGGCGGCATGATCCTCTGAACACGCGCGCCCGGCGTTGCGCAAACTCGACGGTGGGCAGGGCGAAGGTACAGCTACCCGGCATCGCCAGTGCGAAATTCAAGTCGCGTCGTGTATAAGAGCAGCAACCAGTCGGCGCGTGGTATTCGACCAATAGTTGGATCGGCTCCGGTAATGCAGATCCTGGTGTCGTGATCACGGTCGGCACAAAGGCGGGCGGTTCCCAGCGCCCATTCCGCCTGCATGGCGATGCCGACGGCGCTCGTTCCCTGGTCTCTATCCGGCTGTTCGACAGGCCAGATAGTCACGATTGAAGCGGCGATAAAGCGGTTGACCGCGGAAACTGGCCCGGACACGATGAACGATCAGTTTGTTGGCCATCTTCGTTACCATCGTCGCCGACGACTGCCGGAGAAGGCTATGACAGAGCGCGGAGTCCGCCCGCACGCGTGCAAAAAGCTTCAGCGGGGTGCCAGCTTAGCTTGACGGTTCAAACTTTTCCGGCATCGTTATTGCCGTTTATATCTTCTCTGAATCGTGCGATAACCTTCGTGACATCAGTTAAATAGCGCTGAGGGATATCCAACTATGAACTTCGTCGACCAATTAGACCCTGAGCTGAGAGCCGTACTGGAGAAGTTGCCGACTGACCGCCCTATGGATCTCAATATGATTCCAGCAGCCCGGGCCAAGATGAAAAAAATGATGACCGCGCTGCTGGCGAGCTTGCCCGCGGTCGAGGGTGTAACCAGCCAGGATCAATTTGTCCCCGGTGCTCAAGGCGATCCTGCTGTGCGGGTGCGCGTTTATCGGCCAACCGATCAGCCTAGCAAGCTTCCCGCTCTGTACTGGATTCATGGCGGCGGATACGTGATGGGAGACATCGAGCAAGACGACCGGCTCATGAAGCAAATGGTCAAGAGAATCGGTTGCGTGGCGGTATCGGTTGACTACCGGTTAGCGCCGGAACATCCGTTTCCCGCACCAGTCGAGGATTGTTATGGGGGATTAAAGTGGCTGTTTGGCCATGCCAACGAGCTTGGCGTTGAGCCATCCCGTATCGCCATTGGCGGCGCCAGCGGTGGGGGCGGACTGGCTGCGGGGTTGGCGTTGATGACCCGTGATCGTGGAGAAGTGAAGGTCGCTTTCCAACTTCTCATCTACCCGATGATCGATGATCGTAATGTTACCCCCGCCAGTTATGCGATCACTGATCCGCGCATGTGGAATCGCCAGAGCAACCACCTGGGCTGGAGAGCCTACCTGGGCCGCGACGGGGGTGGGGCAGACGTATCGCCCTATGCGGCGGCGGCGCGGGCTACCGATTTGACCAATCTGCCGCCTGCCTACATTCCAGTTGGCGCCCTCGATCTTTTTGTGGACGAGAATATCGAATACGCACAGCGTCTCATCCAGGCAGGCGTGCCTACTGAGCTCCACGTTTATCCTGGGGCGTTTCATGGGTTCGATATCTTCGCCCCCTCCGCGATGGTGTCAAAGCAATTCAAGGCCGACCGGGATAGCGCGCTCAAGCGCGCACTTCACGATAGCGCAAGATAAGCGCGGTCTCCCCTTTCACAGCCTGCTCCCTCTCTCTTATCTCTCCCAAAGGGAGAGAAGATTAAGGAAGGCAGCCAGTTTTTGTGCAGGGTGTTGAGAGCGATTATCATGGAAACCCCGTCAACCTTACTTTTCACCCTGCTACGCCAGCTTGGCAGCCCACCCGCCGTCGACGACGATGACGGCGCCGGTGACGAATGACGCCCGGTCCGACGCCAGGAACGCCCCGACCTCGGCGACCTCGTGCGGCAAGCCCGCGCGCCCCAAGGCGGCCTTCTCCTTCATCTCAGGGAATCGTTTGGCACCGGCCGCGCCCATGATCTCGGTGAGGATGAAGCCGGGGCAGATGGCGTTGACCCGGATGCCCGCAGCGCCGTACTCAACGGCGCCCGCCTTGGTCACGGCGATGACGCCGGCCTTGGCCGCGGAGTACACGCTCGTGCCCGGCGACGCGTTGAGCCCGCCGATGGACGACCAGTTGACGATCGAGCCGCCGCCGTTCTTCAGCATTGCCCGGATGCCGTACTTCATCCCGAACAGCACGCCACGCAGGTCGACGTCCATAACCTTGTCGTAGAGATTCGTTGTGACGTCGCCGAGCATGCAGCCCTCACCGATGCCGGCCACGTTGAGCACGGCGTCCACCCGGCCGAACCGCTCGACGGCGGCGGCGATTATGGTCTCGACATCCGCCTCCCTGGTGACGTCGCAGTGCACCGGCAAAACGCTCTCACCGACCTCGGCCGCCGTTTCCCGCTCGGCGCCGCTGATGTCACCGGCCACGATTTTGGCGCCCTCACGGGCAAAGACCTTGACCGATGCCTTCCCCATTCCCGACCCCGCGCCGGTGATGACCGCCACCTTGCCGTCCAAGAAGCCCATCACGTGCCTCCTATTTCTGGTCGCAGCCGAACGTTGTGCAGTCGAGTCGCTTCAGGAGGTGAACACGGGGAGCATCTCCCAGCCCCGCACCGTGGAGGTCGATGCGAGCTTCGCACCGCCCCGGTCGACCTCCCACTCAGGGAAGCGCTTCAGAACCTCTTCTAGTGCCACCCGGCCCTCCAGCCGGGCCAGCGCCGCGCCGAGGCAGAAGTGGGTGCCGTAGCCGAAGGTGAGGTGCTGAACGATCTGCCGGTGGATGTCGAACTGGTCACCGCCGGGGAAACGACGGTGGTCGTGGTTGGCGGAACCAACCAGGAAGAGCATGGCACTGCCCGCCGGTATTGTGCGACCGTGGATCTCGACGTCGCGCGCGACGTATCTGGCTACCTGGAGCGCGGGCGGCTCGTAGCGGAGGATCTCCTCGATGGCATTCGGGATGAGCGAGCGGTCCTCGACCAGTTGACGCCGCTGGTCGGGGTGGTCGGCCAGCACCTTGCCGATCCAGCCGATCAGGCGGTTGGTGGTCTCGTTGCCGGCGCCGGCAATCACGTTGACGTAGGTGAGAACCTCTTTCCGGGTCAGCGGCCGGACCGTCCCGGTTTCGTCCTTGAACTCGGCCTGCAGCAGTTCGGTCATCAAGTCGTCCGAGGGGTGCTCGGCGCGCCAGTCGATGTAGTCGGCAAAAATCTCGCCGCTGAGGCGCAACTGCGAATACCGCATCGGCTTCCCGGCCTCGGTACGAAGCGCGGCGTCGTCCAAATCGCGGATGGCTTCCTGGTCCTGCTCCGGGATGCCGAGCAGCATTCCGATCGTGCGCATCGGCATCTGGGCGCCGAGGTCCGCGACGAAGTCGAACCGCCCGGCTCCAACCAGCGGGTCAAGGCTGCGGGCGCAGAATTCGCGGATCCTGGGTTCGAGCGCGGCCATCTTCCTCGGCGTGAACACCCGTGACAACAAGGCCCGACGTACGCTGTGCACGGGCGGGTCCTCCATGATGAGCGTGCCTGGCGGCATCTCGATGTTCGCCTTGATCACTTCAAGGATAACGCCTCGCCCGGAGATGTACGCCTCCGAGTCGATCAACCCGCGCTCGACGTCGTCGTACCGGCTCACCGCGTAAAAGTCGTACTGCTCGTTGTGGTAGAGCGGCGCCTCCTCCCGCAGCCGGCGAAGCGCCGGGTACGGATCCGCGTAGATCTCGACGTCGTACGGATCATAGTACACGTCGCTCGTACCGCTGGCGTTCACGGAGCACCTCCGCAGCTATTTGATGTCAAGGCTCTGATATAAAATAAGGAAATTCTTTGGTGGACGCACCTGGACTCGAACCAGAACTCTTGCATGTGAGCCCTTGGTTGCTACGAAGCGACTCGCAATGTCCGCGAGTGCCGGGTGCCTGGCTGGCGCCTGGGCTGGCCCGGCCTCGCAGCGAAGCTACTCGCTCGTCAAGTTGAAGACTCGGACCGCATTGTCCACCAGGATCTTGCGCCGTTCGTCCTGGGGAACTCCGGCGAGCGAGCGCTCGATGAAATCCTGCGAATTGGGCCAACTGCAGGTCGGATGCGGGAAGTCCGACTCCCACATGATGTTATCCACGCCGATATGGTGGCGGTTCTCGATTCCGACCTTCTCATACCAGAAGTTCACGTAGCACTGGCGATGGAAGTACTCGCTCGGTTTGATGCTCATGCCCTCGCGCCAGAGCTTCTGCCGCTCCCACTGGTGATCAGCGGTCTCGAGCAGGTATGGCGCCCAGCCCAGCCCGCTCTCCGACGAGACGATCTTGAGCGCGGGAAAACGCTCGAGGATCCCCGAGAACAGGATCGTGCTCATCACCTGCGTATTGGCCGAGATCGATTTGGTCGAGACCTCGGCGAGCCAGCGCATCTCGCTGTGGCCGGCGAAATCGTTGCTCGTGCCGATCCCCATGCTTCCGCCGGAGCCGATGTGCAGGTTCACCGACAGCCCGGTCTCCTGGCAGATCCGCCACAGCGGGTCCCAGTGCGGATCGGCGATGTGCGGGTAGCCGAACTGCTGGGGGAAGGCGAAGCTGATGCCGTGGATCCCCAGTGCGCGGGTTCGCTCTACCTCGGCCACTGCTGCGCCCGCGTCCCACAGCGGCACAATCGCGAGCGTGATGAAGCGACCCGGGAAGGGGCGGCCGTAGGCCTCTATCTGGAGGTCGTTGAACGCGCGGATCGCCTCCAGCCGGAACTCTTCCTCAAACTTCGGATTGCTGAACGTGCCGCCCGCGACCCCGGCGATGTTCCCGAACAGCGTGTGGGTGTCGACTCCATCCTGGTCCATCGCCTTGACGCGTTCAGCAGGCACGTACGCGATCCGAGGCACGTCCTCCCAGCGATTGACCGACTTTGCACGGTCGGGAAGCGCGCCGTGAACGATCGCGATCCCAAGCCGCTTGTTCGGTTCACCGTAGACGAACCAAGCTTCGCGTTCCTTATCGAGCGGCTTGAGTTGGGGGATCTTGTCGCCCCATTTCGCCGCCGACATCCGGGAAGTCCAGGTATCCGGCGCTTCCTGCAGATGATCATCCGTCGAGATGACTCGGTACTTCATACTCCCTCCTTGTAGCTCTGCGTGTTGAGCGCCCCTCTCATTTCATTGGAAGATCGTCATGTTCCTGCCTTACGGTCAATGGCGCCCCAAGTCTCGGCGGTGGGGGAGCCCACGTCCGTGCCGCGCTGCGCGTTGCTCACCGAGCAGATCCCCCGCCAAGGATAGCGGTTGTCGGCTTCTGTCGAGCTTGATCACCGAGGCGCAGGCTTTTGCTCGCCACCTCCCGTCGGCATGGGCACAAAAGGAAGATCTCCGGGGAGCGCCCCTCGGATCTTTCCTCGATCACCTTCCGAAACCCTTGCAAGATCGTGCCGCCGCGCTCCATGACAACGCCCTCGCCCGTTACCGCCAGATGCGCCGCACGCCACTTACACCGAGTACCCAGTAACACCACCGCACCGATCCCGTCAACTAACGTTTAGTCAACTAGTCAACACGATCGAGCGCGCCATCATTAGTTATGGCGGGAAGGTCCTACTTCGGGTTGGCTGATCGCATATTGTCAGGAAAGGGTGAGAGTAATTGCGGCGCGTCCTGGTAGACTCCAGAACGAAGGAGTAGGGAGCCAGTTCAAGGAAAAATCATCATGGCGACAGAAAAAATCCGTGTTGGCATCATTGGAGCAAATGTGCGCTACGGCTGGGGGAGCAGCGCCCACATTCCGGCCTTGAGTGCGCTTCCTGAGTTCGAGATCACGGCGGTCTGCACGAGCCGGCAGGAAACCGCCGAAGCAACGGCCAGGCATTTCGGGATTTCCCACGCTTTTGCCGACCCTTACAAAATGGTCCAGCATCCCGACGTGGACCTCGTCTCTATCTGGGTACGCGTGCCTTTTCACCATCAGATGGGGATGGCCGCTTTGAATGCCGGCAAGCATCTCTTCTGCGAATGGCCGCTTGCGGCCACTACCGAGCAGGCTCAGCAGATGCGTGATTTGGCGGTCCGCAAAGGGGTCCGCCATATGGTGGGACTACAGGCCCGCGGAGCCCGCGCGATCAATCGCGTCAGGGACCTGGTGGCCGATGGCTACGTTGGCAAGGTGCTTTCGTGCACCATGATCGTAGCGACGCCAAGCTGGGGCGCCGCCTTCACGCTTGCCAGGGCCTATTTGGCCGATCGCTCCACCGGCGCCACTTTAATGACCATCCGCGGGGGACACTCAATTGATGCTTTGTGCTTCTGCCTTGGTGAGTTCAAAGAGATATCCAGCGTCGTGGCGACTCCGCGGCAACGAGTTAAGATCGTTGAAACGGGCGAGACCATCCAGATGACCTCGCCTGACCAGGTGCTCCTCAGCGGCGTCCTCCAAAGCGGTGCGGTCGCATCGGTCCACGTTAAAGGCGGCACCGCCAACGGAACGGGGTTCCTATTCGAGATCCACGGCACCGAGGGTGACCTGGCCATTACGCCGGCCGACCCTCGTCAGGAGATTAACGTACAGGTCTCCGAGTTCACCGTGCGCGGCGCGCAAAGGGGCAAACCGCTGGCGGAGCTCGCAATACCGGAGAGTTATCGCTGGGTTCCACCCACGGTGCCTGTGGGGCTTCCCTTCAACGTTGCGCAGCTCTTCATACGGATGGCTCAAGGCATTCGCGAAGGAAAGTCCGTCAGTCCCGACTTCGATGTGGCCGTCAAACGCCACCAGCTGCTTGATGCGATTCAGAAGGCGTCGGACACCGGGCTCCGCCAGATTCTGTAGCGACGATCGTCCAAGTGCTTGATCGTTCGCAGCGTAAACTGTTCGGCCGGCGTCAGAACCGTTTCACGACCTCTTCTGCGAACCAATGCACGGCCTGCAGGTACGCCGTGCGATTGGGATGGGGCAGATCAGTGTTAATCCAGTTCACGCCTATTTCCGTGAGCCGTCCTACCGCTTCGATGTAACGCTCGGCTTCGAGCCGGTCCATCGCCTTGATGGGGACTCGCGGACCGATGCAGACGTCGAACGGGCCAGATTTTCCAATTTTCGCTCGAAGGTCGGTTAGGACGCGGATCTTTTCGGCCAGCTGTTCGATCGATTGTATGGCCAACGCCCGGTTGTTAGGGCTCAGCGTCGGCGCAGTGAAGAACGGTGACCAGCCATCGCCCCACTTGGCGGCACGTTGAACCGCCCGGTCGCTCCCTCCACCGATCCATAGAGTAGGGGGCGGCTTCGGAACGGGGCGAGGCTCGTTGCCTGAGGCGTTGAAGTTGCGGCCCTGTTTACCACGGGACCCCCACTCCAGGCAAGCCTGATAGTCTCGAGCGCTTCGTCCGTCAGGACATCACGCTTGGTGAAATCCACGCCCAGGGCCGCGAACTCGCCCTGCTGATACCCGGCCCCGACGCCGAGGATAAGCCGACCGCCCGAAAAGACCTGCAAAATCGCGGCGGCCTTCGCCGTGATGAACGGATTACGATAGGGCAGCACCACCACGTTGGTGTGAAGGCGCAGACTCCTGGTTGCCGCTGCTACAAACGCGAGGCTGGTGAACGGATCGGTCGCGTCGTGACCATGCGCGTGTAGCCAGGTGGCGACGGGCGCCGGGTGGTCGGTGACGTAGCAGGCCGCGACGCCAGCGGACTCAAGGGTCCGCCCCATATGGGCCGCGGCCTCCTGGCTTTGGAACTCGCCGGCGGGCTCGATAACTCCCAGCGGGATGCCGAGCGAGAACTTTATCAAGCTAGCGATCACTCTGCTTCTCCGTCGTTCGCGTCCATTTCCTCTCCTCCTTACTTGGGCTCAGCCGACCATGACCGCGCCGGCATCGCAGTTGATGGACTGGCCGGTGATGGTCCGGCTCTCATCGCTGGCCAGGAACAGGGCGAGGTTGCCGATATCCTCGGGCTGGGAGATCGTGCGAAGCGCCACCGCCTGCAGGCTTTTGGCCCGCCAGGTCTCGTAATCGATCCCCTGCTCGCCGGCCATGCGCTTGCCGTAATTTCGCCACAGCTCGGTGTCGATCCCGCCCGGCACCAGGCAGTTGCAGCGGATGCCATGGGGCCCGACCTCGAGCGCCACGGTCTTGGTCAACGCCCTCAGAGCAGCCTTGGCCGAACAGTAGTGGGTCTTGCGCGGTATCCCGCTCCAGCCTGCCGTGGACGAGAAGTTCACGATCGAGCCGGACTTGCGCTCCAGCATCGAGCGCTTCAGCACCTCCCTGGTGCAGAGCATCGCCGCGGTGAGGTCGATGGCGATGGTCGCGTTCCAGTTCTCCAGCGTCTGATCCCAGATGTACTTGTCCACTCCGGGCGCGGCGGCGTTGTTCAGCAGGATATCGACTTGGCCGAACTCCTTCATCGCGCGATCGACCATGGCGCGGACGTCCTCCTCATTTGTGACGTCGGCCCGCATGCCTACGGCGCCTTTGCCGGCGTCGCGGGCTGCTTGCAGGACCAACTCCTCACGCCGAGCGGCGAGGAGCACACGCGCGCCCTCTTGCACGAAAAGCCTGGCCATGACCGGGCCGGTGCCCGTGCTGGCCCCGGTGATAATCGCCACCTTGCCCGAGAGCCTACCAACAGCGCTTGCCATCGCGTCCTCCTTCTTTCCTTTCTGATTCCTGAAAAGTATTGAAGCGCAAAAATCGCATTATTACCACTTCGAAATTTGTCCACAAACAATAACGGTTGCGCCCTCGCGCCCTGGGGGCCGCAAGCCTGGACTTTCTACAATTGTCTGTAATTCTCTCTCCCCCGGACAGGGGGAGAACGGTGCCCATTTTTCTGGGCGCCGAGAGAAGGTCCTTTTTCAGCGCGCATTCTCCTGCGCGCGATTCATAAGTTCCGGGCAAGACGGCAGACGCGCAAAAAGGCTACTCCATAACCGAAATGCATTGATGATAGAGATAGCGGAACTCGAAAATGCGGCCGCATGCGCTTCATGCAGACTCTCATTCATTTCTTGAATCGCGCGCAGAAGAATGCGCGCTGACAAAGGACTCTCTCTGGGCGCCGCAGCGGCGCCCATCTCCCCCTGAAAGGGGGAGAGAATTAGCGGATAAACCGCTAAAGTAGGTAACGGAATATGCCGGCAAAATGGGTGACACCCCCACAGAAAATGTACAAACTCCAGCCTCGCGGCCTGAGGGCCGCGAGCGTCTCACCGCTGTTCGTCCATGACCGCGGGTCGAGGCGTAATTTAGTGGGCCAGGGAGCCGTAGTTCACCGATTGGACGGTGTCCCGAAACTTCAATCGGCTGGCTCTCTGGCAGCCCGTCTGTGGGCGTCCGCGGGGCGAGCTTAGGTAGTCGCTACAAGCAGCGCCTCCGAGCTTCCCGGCGAAAGGCCGTCTGCCCTGCCGGCGAAGTAGCGCTGGGTAAGAGTGGACACGTGCTGGAATTCTCTAAAACCAGCCTCGCGGGCCAGCGCCAGCATCTCCGCTGGAGTAAAGAAACTGATGAACGGCGTCCCGCTCGCTCGTGCCCCTCTCTCCGCTGCCTCAAGCCCAGCACGCTCCTCCGGTTGCGCGAATTCAAGCGGCAGGATGAACGTCATGGCCAGCGTTGAGCCTGGGGCTAGCACCGCGATCTGGCGCAACGTGGCCGCGATCGCGTCCTTCGTGAGGTACATGCTGACGCCGGTGGAGGCCACCACCGCCGGCTGGCTGGTGTCAAAGCCGGCGGCCTTGAGCCGCTCCAACCAGGAACCGCCCGCCTCGAAATCGACCGGCACGAGCCGCAGCCACTGCGGGATGCTGAAGCCGAGCTCGATCAGGCGCTGTCGCTTCCAAGCCTGGGGACCGGGCTGGTCGACCTCGAACACCTTCAGGCCCGAGGCAATCTCTGGCCGGCGCTGCGCGAAAGTGTCGAGGCCGGCCCCGAGGATAACGTATTGGCTGACGCCGCGGCCAGCCTGTTCCACAACCAGATCCTCGATGAAGCGCGCACGGGCCACGATAGAGGCGCGGAAGAGGCTCGTGGCGTGTGGGTCCATGTCGGGGCGGCGGCGCCAGCCATCGTCCGGCGCCACCAGCTTGAGGCCAATTTCGTCTTCGAGCACGTGCGGAGGCGGGTCGACCTGGACGTGCATGGCCCGCCACAAGGCGACTCGCACCGCCGTGCTGTCTGGCGCCGCGGTTTTCTTATCATCCATGATGCTCTCTCTCCTCGATTAAGATCCCTCCGCCGGCTTCGGGTAACGGGAACGTCTTCACGCGCTCGCGATTGCCTTCGAGTCACTCTATAAGTGCATCGCCCTTCCAGCGAGTAGGGCGAGCGGACCATTTACACTTTCGGAGCGGGTCTGATAGGTGAAGACTCCAGGGAAGTTTCAAGCGCGCAAGGTGGGAGGAAACTGGAATGGAACTGGCGAGACCACAACTGGACGTCGGGCTCTTTACCAACAAGCTCGAAGAAGCGCGGGCATTTTACGGCGAAAAGCTCGGCCTTCGGTTCGAGTCGATCCTGCCGGTCGGCGGCGGCTTCAACCAGCATCGCTATCTCTCCAACGGCGGCGTTATCAAAGTGATGCATTCGCAAAAGCCGCTGCCGGCTCGCCGTCCCAGCGGCTACCTCCGGCTGGTTATCGCGTCGCCGAATGTGACTGCGCCGCAAACGCTTTTGGATCAGGACGGCAATAACGTCGAGCTGGTGCCGCCGGGCCATAACGGGGTCACACAATTGGAAGTCGTCATCGGCGTAAGTAATCCCGCAATGTACGACACGTTCTATGAGAAGGCCGCCGGGGCGCAGCGTCTGGGACCTGGGCGCTACAAGGTCGGTGAGACGATCTTCAGCGTTTCGAAGGATCCGGCGGCCCAGCCGGCGACTGCGGCATCGTTCGCCAACACGCTGGAAACCGTCAACGCGATGGCGGCGCTGGGAATCCGCTACGTTACGCTCCAGGTGCGTAATTGCGACGCCGTGTTCAGCGCGATGAGAGAGGGCGGCGCGTCGGAGGCGCTCAAGCCGGTGACCGTCGGCAACGTACTACGAGTCAGCTTCGTGCGTGATCCGGACGGCAACTTCGTTGAGATCGTGCAGCGTCCACCCGCCTGACGTACCGCGGATATCTAACGGCTCATTCGATGAGCGGTATTGGCCGCCACCGCGGAGTCGGTAATCAGTCATGACGGCCTCGACCCAGTAGAGCGGCATATTCTCCCATGGGGTGATTTTGGTTCGAAGAGGACAAGAGGGTTGTGCGCAACGCCAGGGTACTGCTCCCGTAAAACAAACAGAACTGCGAAATTTATTCGCAGACAATAACGGTTAAGCCCCGGCGGCTTATGGGCCGCGAGCGTTGCGCTGGCTTCCAGCCTGTGATTGGAGCTGCCGTATGGGACTGATCTGGTGGCGGTTTGGGTGCGGTTGCCAAAAATCAGTGGGACAGGCGTCCCCGCCTGTCGTGCGCGGGGCGGCTGGAACCGCCCCGCGCGAGCACGGGCGCTCAGTTCTCCCTCATGGAAGCTGGCTGGGGTCCGCCACTACCCGTTTTCCCTTGATCTTGATTGGAAGGTAACCAATCACCTTTGCTGCGGGGTCAAACGGGTCGGTGCCGGTGAACGATTTGATCAAGCCCGTTCCTTCAAAGGACTTGCCATCCTTGCTGACCGTCACCTTTTCGTAGATCACCCCGCTGCTGGTCGTGTCCAGGTGACCGTCCGCGCCCAGGTAGTTGAAGGACGGGTGAGAGAGAAAATAAGTGCGGTTGCCCAGCGGCTTCCAGACTCCCTGGCAGACGAATCCGATGATCACCGGCCCGCTGTCGTTCTGCGCCTCAGTACGGTCGGCGTGCCAGACGTCCCAGGCTGTTAACACTACCGTGCCCTCGCCCGGTCCGCCGCTGTGGTCGGTCCAGGTGGCCAGCCACAGGCCGACGATGGGTTCGTCGGCGAATGCCCTTGACGCTCCAAATCCAAGCGTCGCCGCCAGGACCACCGCTGTCACCGCAGCCAGCGCCCCGCTCTTCAAAATCCAATTCTCTGCGTTCATGGTTTTACCTCCGTTGAACGATGGCGCCATCATCGCGAGAATGCGGAAATGAACAATGGAGTACGCGTGTAGACTTCTGTAGACTTGTGTAGAAGACCCTTTTTGTGAATAAAATCGGTCTGTTTCCTGCGGCCGGGCTGGGGGAAAAGAAAGTGTCCGAAGTTTGCCACTTCGAGGATTTCGAACTCGACCGGGGCGCCTACCGCCTTTCCCGCACCGGCGAGGTCGTACGCCTTGAGCGGATCCCCATGGAATTGCTGTGTTTGCTGGTTGAGCGGCGCGGTCTAGTCGTCACTCGCGCCGAGATTCTCGAGCGCATCTGGGGCAAGGGCGTTTTTATCGATAGTGAGAACGCGATTAATACGGCGGTCCGCAAGATTCGCCGAGCTTTAAAGGATGATGCTGATGCGCCACGTTTCATCGTGACGATCCCCGCCAGGGGTTACCGTTTCATCGCCCCGATTGCCGTCCCGAATGGGGATCTCAAGCCCATTGCCGTCGCGAATGGAGATCTCAAAGCCGTTGGGGTCCAGAATGGGGGATTCGAGCGCGTTGGCGTTCAGAATGGCGAGCTGAAGAACCACGAGGATGGCCAGCAACCGATCGATGCCAACACGGTGGATTTTCCTCTGCCGGCCGCGCGCGAGGAGAAGAAGCCGCGCTGGGCCAGGTACGGACTCGCCGGCCTGCTCTCCGCTGCCGGCATGGCACTCATCGCGAGCGTCATGTTGGCGGTGCTGCACTTCTCACAGCCTGGCCCTTCACCATCGGCATCTAAGGTTTCGGCGCAGCTTCAGGCACCCCCGCTGCCTGATAAACCCTCGATAGCGGTGCTTCCGTTCACCAACATGAGCGGCGACCGCGAGCAGGAATATTTCGGCGATGGCATCACCGATGACCTGATCACCGGTCTCTCCCGGCTTCCGGCTTTGCTCGTCATCGCCCGGGCTTCGACCTTCACCTACAAGGGCAAGGCGGCGAAGCTGCAGCAAGTGGGCAGGGAATTGAGGGCGAGGTATGTCCTGGAGGGCAGTGTGCGCAGGGCCGCCGAGCAGGTACGGGTCACGGTTCAATTGGCGGACGCCACCACCGGTGCCGAACTGTGGGCTGAGCGCTATGACCGGCCGCTGCGAGATGTATTCGCTCTGCAAGACGAGATCGTCCGCCGAATCGTGACGACTCTAAACCTCCAGATCGCCCTGTCCCAGCAAGGAGTGGTAATCCCCCGCAGCACAGAGAACCTCGAGGCATACGACGATTTGCTGCATGAGGCCGAGTACCTCCTCAGCTTTACCGCGGACGGTGGCGCGAAGGCGCGCCAAATGCTCGAAAAAGCGATCGAACTGGACCCGAGGTACTCCCTCGCATACGCGCTTTTGGGTTTGGACTATTATCTGGGCTCCGCCCTTTCGTTCAATCGGGATCCGGACGCTCTTGAGCGAGCTTTACACCTGGCCCGGCAAGCGCTCGCTCTGGATGACTCGCTTGCGATCGCGCACAGCGTGATGGCTCAAACCTATATGGCGAAGGAGCAATATGAGCAGGCGCTAGCCGAGGTTCAAGGATGTATTCGCCTCGATCCCAACGCTGCTTTTGGCTATGCCGTACTGGGCGCTGTACTCGCCATTCAGGGTTCGCCGTCCGAAGCCATCGCGGCGATAGAAAAAGCGCAGCGCCTGAATCCTCGAAACGCCGTCGATTACCTCTGGGTAGAAGGCTGGGCCTACACTTTCCTGGGCAGATGGGATAAGGCGATTGTCGCTCTCAAAACCTATTTGGGTCGGTTTCCTGATTCGCCCTCGCCCTGGCCTCATGCGTGGCTGGCGGTTGATTATTACAGCCTGGGCGACCGAGATACGGCGCGCACGGAGACGGCGAAGGCGCAACGGCGCAATGCCGGGACCCCCTCGGCCGATGGCTATTCGGCGGTAGCTTACGCATTTAACGCTCAGGGAAAACTGGCCGAAGGCCTGGCCGCGGCGGAGAAGGGGATGCGCGCCTATCCGAAGAAACGCGGGATTTTATTCCAGCGGGCGTCCGCCTTCACTTCGCTTGGACGATGGGAGGATTCCATTGGTGCTCTGAAGAATTACGTTGCTCTCTATCCCGGGGATATTGCGGCACACGCCTACCTGGCTAGCGACTACAGCGCACTAGGCGACTTGGATACCGCGCGGTCAGAAGCGGCGGAAGTCGAACGCGGGCTCATGCTCGATGCTAACTTCGCCAGCGAAGCGCCCCGCAGCTATGACGCTTTGGCAGAAGTAATGAATGACACTGGCAGGCCAATGGAAGCACTCGCGGCGGCTGACAAATCGAATCGGCCCGATCGGGTCAAGCTTGCGTATCTGTACCAGCAGGGCCGGGCTTATACTCAGTTGGGCCGCTGGCAAGAGGCGATCTTTGCTCTGAAGCGTTATTTGGCCGCTCATCCCGATGAGGTTTGGCCCCATGTCGATCTGGCGGTGGACTATGCCAAGCTCGGTCACGACAATGCCGCACGGGCAGAGGTGGGGGAAATTCTAAGGCTTAATCCTCGATTGTCTCTTGAAACGGCGGTCGCGGGTGAGTTCCCTGCGCAAAGAGAGCGCGCAGCCGATCTGAGTAAGGCAGGTCTGAATTAGGCTCGGAGCACCGTATCAGGGCGAACCATATGCTTGCCCAGCGGACCTATGGAGTATTGCTCGCGTTCAACTTCGGCGCGCAGTTCCGGGGTCAGATGTTCGCCGACGAAAAACGCCCGATCTCTTTCACAAACGCTTCCTGCTCCGGCGAAAGAGAAAAATCCATCGAGCGCCCTCCTGGCACATCAGTTCACAGCATCGCCTCATGAGATCGATCCGGCTTTGGCATGAGCCGCATAGTTGCGCCGCAAACCACCGGCCCATCGCCAATTAACACAGCCGGCTTACCAGTCCAGTTTCTATCCGATGGCTGGAATTCATTGTCTGCGCGTGCCGATGCCCCAATGCCGATTACTGCAACTTAATGTGGTACAGCCGTCGCCGAGAAGTATGAGACCGGCGCGCCGTAACCTCCCGGCTACCGGGCGTGGGTGGATGGTTGAGTGGCTTTGTGCTCCGCCGGAGCGTGGCGGTCTCTTGTTTGAGCGGCTGTGAGGATCGCCTTGAGCAAGCGCGGCGGCGACATCGGCAACTCGGTCATGCGTACTCCGGTCGCATGGTAAATCGCGTTGGCCACCGCAGCCATCGGCGGCACGATAGCTATTTCGCCGGCTCCGCGCGCTCCCAGCGGATGGTTGGGATTGGGTACCTCGACCATGATGGCTTCTATCGGTGGCAGATCCAGACAGGTCGGCATCCGGTAATCAAGCAGCGCGGCGTTGCGTAAGACGCCCTTTTCGTCATACACGTATTCTTCGTTCAGAGCCCATCCGATTCCCTGGGCGACTCCGCCCTGCGCCTGTCCCTCGGCATAGCTCGGATGAAGGGCCCGGCCGACATCTTGAGCGATAGTGCAGCGCAATACCTGCACCTTGCCGGTATCGAGGTCGACCTCTACGTCGACGCACACCGCCGCAAACGCGTTGCCCACCGCGGCGCTGGCGTCGAGCGACGCGCGGCCCACAACCGGACCGCCGGTGCGGCCCAGCCGGCTCGCGAGTTGCTTTAGCGTTAATTGCGCCGTACCAGCCTTGGCGCTGAAGATTCCGCCGTTGAAGTCGATCTCCTCAGGCTTCACCTCCAGGACCTTGGCCGCGCGTTGCTTCAACTGGGCCAGCGCGTCGTGCGCCGCTTCGTAGACGGCCAGTCCGGTTGCCACCGCCACGCGGCTCCCGCCCGTGCCGTCGGTAAAGCCGATAGAATCCGTATCGCCAACCAGCGGACGAACATCCCCGATGTCACAGCCGAGCACTTCGGCCGCCACCATCGCCATCACGGCGCGCGAGCCGCCGATATCGACCGAACCGGTCACGACGCTGACGCTGCCGTCATCATGGATATTGACGGTTGCCGACGACTGGTTGCCCGCGTTGAACCAGAAACCCGCTGCTACGCCGCGTCCGCAATATTTCCGATCGAGGGTTGACCGATAATGGTCGCTGTTTTTCAGCGCCTGGCAGGTTTCGAGAAACCCGATGCGCTTGTAGCGCGGCCCGGCGGGTTGCGGTGTGCCCTCGTGCGCGCCATTCATGATGCGAAAATCAAGCGGATCGATTCCGCATTTCTCCGCCAGCTCATCGATCACGCTTTCGCAGGCGAAGGCTGAACTGGGCGCGCCCGGTGCGCGATAGGCGGCGACCTTGGGCCGGTTCAGCACCACGTCGAACGAATCGATTTTCAAATTCTCGAAGTTGTATGAGGCCAGCGTGGTCATGGCGGCGCCAGCGAAAGGCGAGCCAGGAAACGCACCGGCTTCGAATGCCATCCAGACTTCGGCGGCGGTGATCCGGCCCTCGCGCGTCGCGCCGATTTTGGTCCTGATCCTGGTGCCTGAAGTTGGACCGCTCGCCCGCAGAACTTCAGCCCGCGTCATCACCATCTTGACCGGGCGGCCGGTCTTTTTTGAAAGCAGCACCGCCAGTGGCTCGAGGTAGACGGTGGTTTTGCCGCCGAAGCCGCCGCCGATCTCCGCCGGAACGACCCTGATGCGCCCCTCTTCCATCGCGAGCAGGACCGCGGTAAGCCGGCGCACGCGGAACTGGGCCTGAGTGGAGCAATAGATCGTAATGTGCCCGTCCTCATTGTAAATCGCGAGCGCGTTGTGCGGTTCGATGTAACCCTGATGCACGGCCGAAGTCCTGAACTCACGCTCAACGATAAAGTCGGCATCACCGAATCCGGTCTCGATATCTCCGCGGCCCAGCGTAATATGCGCCGCCACATTGGTCGGACGTTCCGGATGGGTGACGCTGCCGGGCTCAAAGCGGCTGGCGAGACGCTGTTCGCGCATCTCCGGAAAGAGAACCTGCGCATCAGGCTTCATTGCATCGTCGAGTGTCATCACCGCGGGCAAAACCTCGTACTCGACCTCGATTAGCCGGACGGCTTCCTCCGCAATATGCGGACTGCTCGCGGCCACGGCCGCCAGCGCATGGCCATCGTACAGAACCCGGTCGCGCGCCATGACGTTGTGCGAAAGATGGCGCGCGTTGACCTTGTACTCACCCACGACCGCAACCATCTCGGTCGCGACCTCGGGAAAGTCCGCACCGGTGATGACCGCGAAAACACCCGGGACCTTGAGCGCGTTCTCGTAATTGATCGACTTGACCCGGGCGTGCGCGTGCGGGCTGCGCAAAACCTTGCCGTACAGCATTCCGGGCAAGGCATAGTCAGCGCCATACTTTGCGCGCCCCGTAACCTTGTCGATACCATCATGCCGCACCGGACGCGTGCCGATAACTTTGAACTCGTCGATTGCCCCGTTATTTGAAGCCGCCATAAGCCAACATCTAAGCCCGTCAGACGGTTTTCACAAGGAGATTGATAACGATGTCAGAGATGAGGCATCACCCGGGTGGCGAACAGTTCCATGCTGCGCATCACGTCCACATGCGGGACCATTCCGCCAGTGTTGAACCAGCAGATTATGCGCCCGACGTTGAACTCATCGCGCACGCGCTGCAGCCGCTCCACGCATGCATCCGGCGTATCGAAGATCGCCATCGTTTCGCAGGCTTTCTCCCACGTCGTGCGGCCGATCCGCTCGACTCGCTCAGGCACATGTGCCGGCGCGATTTCGGACCGCTCAACCGCCGACCGATAGATGCCGGCCACGGTCTGCAGGTAATGATTGATGCTCGGCTCCATCAGCTCCCTGATCCGGACGCGGCTCTCGTCCACATAAATCGGCAGGGCGAGGGTGACATCCTCGCCGCCGTGGTCGGGATGTCCACTGCTCTTACGAGCTTCCCGGTAAATTGGCAGATTCTGCCTGAGCTTCGGAAAGGGATTGGTTGGAGTGGCGACAAAGATCGGATAGCCCATGCGGCCCATGTATTCGAGTGTTTCGACGCTGCTCGCGGCGGCACGAATAGGAGGATGAGGTTGCTGCACCGGCTTGGGCACCACGCAGAGATTGTCCAGTTTGAAGAAGCGGCCGGCATGTGAAACGCGCTCTGTGGTCCAGGCCTGGACGATCACTTCGAGTGCTTCGGCAAACCGCTCCCGGTTCTCGGCCAGCGGAACTCCAAAGCCGGCAAAATGGGTTGGAATCGATCCCCGGCCGACCCCGAATTCCACCCGGCCATTGCTAAGTACGTCCAAAGTCGCGATCTCCTCAGCGATGCGGATTGGATGCGAAAGCGGCAGTAGAACGATCGCGATTCCCAGCCGCAGCGTGCGCGTTCTTTCGGCCAGCGCGGCGAGCAATAGCAGCGGCGCCGGCGTAATCGAAAGGTCAGCGTTGAAGTGCTGTTCGACCGGCCATACCGACTCGAATCCAAGCGCCTCGGCGTGGACCGATTGCTCCAGTGTATCCCGGTAGCGCTGAACCGGGGACTGCGAACCGAAACACGGCAATTGATAGTGAAGACCGAACTTCATGCGTTACTGCCTTCTTCGGAGCGGCGCCAACCAGAGACTTAAGCCCGTTCCAATGCGATCTACCGGGGCAAAGCGGCGATGCTCCCCGGCATCAGAATGGTACTCGACTATTGGGAGGATTTGGAGACAAAGGTCCCTGAATTACGCCGCCGCCAGAGGGAGGCCCGCCGCGGACCGTAGATCATGGCCCGCGGCGAGGCCCTCCATATCGCCCTTTTCGTTCTTTTTTATGAGCTTCGGTCTACGGTTCTCGGCCGAGATACCTGACTCAGCGAAACGCCGGGATCACCTTGGACGCGAACAGTTCGAGATGGGTCTGCGCCCAGCGTGGCGGTAGTCCGGGCGGCAGCGTCCACGAATAGAAGTGGGTTATGGGAACGGCGTCGGCCAAGGTCCGAATCATTTCTATGGCGGCGTCGGGAGCGACGACCTGGAGCAGCCCGCTTTTGCGCAGCTGTTCATGATCCTGCAGATGCTCGGAAAGGGGATTGGGGCTAGCCGCAGATAGCCATTTCGAGTAATCGTTGGCTTGATTGATGATATGATCGGCGGCTTCGGCGAAGGTCTTCTCGGGATCGTTGGATACGAGCAGACACCAAACGGCGCCCGCGAATCGTATGTTATCGATGGGCCGATTCTGCTTCTTCAACTCAGCCACATAATTGTCGTATACGTCGCGGGTCGCGCCGGGCACCGTGAAGCCATCGCCGTAGCGGGCGGCGCGGCGCAGGGCGGCCGAGGTGAAGCCGCCCAGCCAGATGGGTGGATGCGGTTTCTGAATCGGTTCCGGAGTAACTTTGATATTCTTAAAATCAAAGAAATCGCTCTTGTAGGTAACCGTTTCGCCACTGAGAAGACGCCGAATGATTTCCAGCGATTGGTTGGTTCGCGCTCCGCGTTCCTTGAAGGGCACACCGAAACTTTCGAACTCTTCGTGCTTGAAGCCCACTCCAACGCCCAGCTCGAAACGCCCGCCAGAGATGATATCGACCACTGCTATATCCTCGGCCAGGCGTACGGGATTGTGAAAAGGCATCAGGAGCACGCCCGATGCGATGCGGATCCGTTTGGTGCGTGCGGCAATCGCCGCGGCTACCGGTAAAATCGAAGGGAGGTAGCCATCTTCGATGAAATGGTGCTCGGACAACCAAACGTCGTCAAACCCATGGCTTTCGCCCCACGCGATCTGATCGAGAATCTCGCTGTAAAGGCGATCCGCTGCCGCCACTGAGGCGGATTTCGGAAGTCATACCAAAGACCGAAACGTATTTTGCGACCGTCCTTATTCATGGCTTAAGCTCCTTATAACCTTCCGCTTCCGGGGACGCCCGATGACACCTGGCGAAACCTTAGTGTAAGCCGCCGGAAGCGCTGATTCGTTCCCCTGTCAGCCAGGCGGCATCGTCTGAGGCGAGAAAAACAATGACTGGCGCGATTTCCTCCGGCTTGCCAAATCTCGCGGCCAGCGGGGTAGCCACTGCGCCCTCGTCTCCCGCCGCACTGCCGACAAAGCCGCTGCTGCGATTGCCTTCCGTATCAACGAGCCCTGGGGCGACGGTATTTACTCGAATGTTCCGGGGTCCGAGCTCTTTCGCCAGTGCTTTTGTAATCGTATCAATGGCGCCCTTGGTTGCGGAGTAGAGACATGAATTCGGCACCGGATTCTCGCTGGCGATGGAACTGATATTGATAATGCTGCCGCCGCTGGAGGGGAAATATCTCAGCGCTTCCTGCGTCGCGAGAATCGTCCCGAGCACATTGATGTCGAATTCGCGATGGAACTCTCTTTCCGTGATCGCTTCGAAGGCATCAAATTGAAAGACGCCGGCATTGTTCACCAGCACATTGACCGACCCGAGGACTTCCTTTGTCTTCTCGAACATGCGCTTTACGTCGGCCGCTTTGGAAACGTCAGCCTGAATCGCGCTCGCTTTGCCGCCTTCGCGTGTTATCTGCGACACCAGGCGCTCGGCGCCTTCTTTTCCTGAGGAGTAGATGACCGCGACTGCGGCTCCTTCAGTCGCGAGCGCCTTGGCCACAGCAGCTCCAATTCCTTTGGATGCTCCGGTTACGATTGCCACCCTGCCAACTAATTTTTTCATATCAATGTCCCTCTTCGTTCGAAATCGGATTAGTATCACACTCGGGCCCCTACGCGAGCTTTCTGTCTGCCCCTGAAGAGATTTCAATTGGGGCAGCAGCGGATGGAGTCGTTTCCTGGTATTGGTCCAGTGAGAGTCTCAGTAAATCCTGCTTCAGCAAATAGAAAGACACGGCAAGCAGGACGAAGTCCTTCATCAAGAAGGCGACGTTCTCCGTCATTGCGGGAAAGCCGCCGGCAGATGCTGCCCAGCCATCCGGAAAGAACGGAATAATTGTTGTTGTGGATACGAATGAAGCACATCCACCGAGGGCGCCAAGAACTCCCGCCTTTTTGTTCCAGAATCCCCAGAATAGGAGTGCGCCGAACAACCATTCCGAAACCCCCAGGAACCAGGTGGCTCCCCGGATGCCGAAAACAGG